>CACYPS010000007.1 GCA_902776305.1 uncultured Lachnospiraceae bacterium
TCCACCTTTAATGTTAACGAATGTGGATATTGGTATTGTTGTGCAACTATATCGACGTCTTACGGGCATGCCCTATACGTCATGAATAATTCAGGTTTAGTTCTCTTTTTCTGGAGTCTTCTATTGTTGAAGACGGATACTCAAGTTCATAATTCTTGTCGCGAATGAACTGAGCTATACGATACTTATAGTACCAATACGAGTATTTTGAAGCAGACTGATGATTATACGAGTCTAATTCTTCCGCCAGATTGTCAGTGTGGCTTTTGTTTAAGATGTCTTTGCAATCAGGTGAAATGTCATATGTTTTATCCGATCCGATTACTACAATTCTGTCAATGGGATATCGTGACAAGAAATACTTGGAACCGGCTTCAGTCTGAAGGATTCCATCAGTATAGGCAGGGCGATTGGCGGTCAGTCCGGTTTCTCCATCGAAATAGTAGTTTGTGGTCAGTCTGTTCCCACTGGGAATAGTACTCATAGTCGTTAATATAACGTGTTCGTCTTTCATGTCTTCTCTTTCTCTCTATCAAGGATATAGTGCTTTGATAGTTTTATTATAAACCTTTATAGAGTGAGTAGTCATTCTTTTTCTTATGCAAGCTGAGATAGGGCGCTGACACAGAAGCAGTAGCATAGGGACATTTTAATCAGGTTTCGACACATCATATCGGTCATTGCTGTTTTTTATAGCATATTTTAATAGCGATTCACTGAAAAATAGGAAAACGCACACGATTATATAAGTAGATGAAGAAATTACACCATAAAGAAGAGGAGAACAATCTATGAAAAAGAACACAAAGAACATGTTATCTATCGACAACAACGCACAGGCCAAGTTTATGGCCTACGTCATTTACATGATCGTCGGAAGCTATTTCAAAGCCACAAACTGCCTGATGCAGGACGTCGAGTACAATCTGGAATGCGTTTATGTCAGCGGCACTGAGAAGCTCCAGATGTTCATGGAGGACATGTGCATTTCATTTGTTGAAGAGCTGCTCCTGCCAAAGCTGCCTCTTGAGTTCATCAATGAAATTGTAAATGTCACATTTTTGGAACCTGACAAGAATGGTCGCAGGGCGGTTTGTTTCGAAGCCGAGGGGTACAGGCTGGTTGTGAAGGCGAAGTATTCCAGAGATCCCTATTTTATAGCAGACCTTTACATAGATATTCCGTCAGAAACGGACAGGGGAGGTGAAGCGCCCGGAGAAGGGGCCGCTGCATAAGCGGCCCGAAAATAGCGGCAGAATAGAATTGAACTGCGGGTCAAATGTCAGGGAGAAGCAGATGTGCTTTAATGAATATGAGCCTTAATGACAGGTGAATATTGTTTTCAATACTCTTGCAGATAAATGCAGAAAGGGGGGATGCTGAATGAAGAAAAGCAGGTTCAATGTATTTAATGAAAATACGAAAGGAGGGGATGCTATGACAAGAACAGGTCTCAAGCATGTGAACAGCTGCACTCAGAAAGGGGGCGATATAATGACGAAATTCAATCTTAAGAGTCATGGTGGATACACACACAAGCAGTTTAATAAAGGGGGGATGTCTATGAGAAAACAGATGACCAAAATATTTGCCGCAATACTTACAGTATCTTTAGGTGTCGGATCAGCTATGCCTGTTGTGGGCGCCGAGAAGGTCTACGCAGCAGAAGCATACGCGTATCCTGAAATTACCGAGAACAATGTTACTCCTACAGAGGATAGCACGGCGCTTAATGAGGAAATGCCGGCGGATTATATCGAGGCTGCAGAGAGGCCGGAAGAAGCCGAGGAAGAAGGAGCCGTTGTTGTTGATGATATAGAAGTTCCTGACCAGGATGAAGAGAGCGCTGCTGATGCAATTCAGACTGAGGATGAATCAGTTTCCGAGCAGGATGCTGATGGAACCGATCAGACTGTCGAAAGTGTGAATGAGCCGGAGGAAAACGTTTCTGCCGATGCAGAAATCTCTGAAGAGGATATCAGTGCAGAGTCTGAGGATGAGGAACTGGTAGGACTGAGATACGATGTTGTGAAAACAAGGGAGGAACTGGTCGATGCGATACGTACATGCCTTCGGTGCCGCGAAGAGGTATTCTATGTTTACGTCGATCTGCCTGAAGGTGATTATAATCCTTCGTATTACAATGCAGCATACAAAGAAGCTAAGACTGCACATACCGGTTTCTTTCTCGATGGGGATTATCTGAACCAGAATCTCGCCGGAGGATGCTGTCTAAGTTTAATGACGAATAAAGGAAGAATTGAGGTTCATCAGAGCTATAAGCAAAGTGAAAAAGATGAACTTACAGTATCGGCGTTGCTTCCCCTGTTTCTGTATGATCCTGAGTTCATGGAGAAAAGCGATATAGACAAAGTTGTAGCAATCCATGATTTCATATGTGAGAAACTCACTTATGATGATAAATATGTGTCTGATGGAAAATATAATGTCCGGGATAGTGTATATATGGGTCTGTACGAATCAGCTCCTGTCTATAACGCCTATGCGGTACTGTTTTACAGAATGGCACTCCAGTCCGGACTTGATTGTCGTGTAGTCGAAGGGGATTATAACGGAGTTCATCACAACTGGAACATCGTTAAGCTCGGTAACAAGTATTATAACATAGATGTGGCTCTGGATGACTGGCTCGGTAACAAGGAGTACTTCCTTGATACTGACAAAGCATTTATTGATCACACACGTGACAGTGCATACAGAAAGGCTGACTTTGTCAGGGAACATCCCATGGCAACAGCAAGGTATTCTTACAGTGATCCGGTATCTCTGGAGACAGCATCTGTCCGTACTAACGCAGCCTCTTATGCGTACACAGGTAGCCCGAGAAAACCTGGTCCTACAGTTAAAGTCGATGGAAAAACCCTTGTATTGAACAGGGACTACACAGTGTCGTATCGTAACAATGTGAACTTGGGTACAGCAAAGATCATAGTGACCGGAATCGGATCTTACACCGGTACAGCAAGCACTACCTTCAAGATCGTCAGAAGGCCTTTGACTGATGCATCGGTTAAAACAAAGGCGTCGAGTTATGTCTATACCGGCTCGAAACGCTGCCCGAAGCCGATTGTCAAAGTGGGAAACAGAACGCTCACTCTGGGAACGGATTACAAGCTTTCCTACAAGAACAATGTTAATTGCGGGACAGCTACAGTAATAGTCACCGGCATAGGCAATTATCGCGGAACAGCAAAAGGAACTTTCCGACTCACAAAGAGTTCAATTGCAGGTGCAAGCGTCACCACAAAGTCAGCAAGCTATCCTGTCACCGGCAAGGCACGCTGCCCGAAACCGATTGTCAAAGTAGGAAACAGAACGCTCACACTCGGAACGGATTACACTCTTTCCTACAAGAATAACGTGAAGGTTGGCAAAGCTACTGTCATCGTTACAGGAATCGGTAATTATTCCGGAGTCGCAAAAGGATCATTCAAGCTTACTGCTAAGTAAAGAAGAGCATATAGATAACGGGCCTCGTTGATCAGGGCTGTCGCGTGTTGATGTGGCAGCCCTGGCTTAACTTGAATGACTACACAGATTATGGAAGAGGGGAGGCCACTTAATGGAATTATACAAGCACAATATGCAGGATAACAGTACAGGAGTGCGAGATTATTGAACCGCTAAGCGGTGTTGGGAACTTGTTAATCGCTATAAAGCGTATATGGATCAGGTTCATATTATTTATATATCAGTAGTATCGAGATAAAGATTAAGAAAAACGGAGAAATTTGAATGAGAAATAAAACATTAGAAAGAGCAAAAAAATTAGTTGTAGTTTTACTTGCAGCATCATTAAGTGCAGGAACACCGGTTTTGACCTTGGGGGCGGATATTGATCAGGTAAGTGTATCCGGTACAGAGAATGATCCCGAATACACAGCTGATGTAAGTTCGATTGATCGTAATAATGAGAGCTCAAGCAGCGATGGCATTTCTGTCGAAAACGATAGTGTAGATGCAGATGCGCATAATGAAAATGAAGCTTCTGCGACTAATCCAGACGATGAAATAGTCGCTGAAAATCAGCAGGTAGTGGTTGAGGAGACTGATTTGATCCAAAGCGAATCATTAAGTCAATCAGCAAATGGTATTATCACGGATGATGAAGAAAATAAGTCAGATAGCGAATCTGTGCAGGACAACAGCGAAGAATCTGAAGCAGAGTCAGAAGACGATCTTCAGGGGGAAGAGCCACAGAATGAGCTTATGGAAAGTGTCACAGTCGAGATAATCAACATTGACGAGTATGGAAATGTGACCACGGAGACGGATGTTATCCGGAAGCCTGTCGAAGAGGAACTTGTCGGAAGCTCTCAGTCAACGGTGACATCAAGAGCTGCTTTTGTTAAGGCGATTCGTGCGAACTTAGTTGCCCATAAAGAAAACTTTGAAATTCCGTATGAATTGCCTGCAGGAGATTACAACGGTAGCTATTTTAGTAACATTTATAATGAGGCACGTTCTGCTCACACCGGCAAATCAGCAGAAGGGGACTACCTTGATAAATGCAGTCTGAGCGGATGTACTATAATTTGCGGAACTTCCGGTAAGGGAGTGATGCGGATAACACAGTATTATAACGCAACTGCTGAACAGGAGAGGTATGCAACAGAGACGTTGAATGATGCGGTGGAGGGTCTTGGACTTTTCGGTAGAACTGAGTTTCAGAAAGTGCTAAGAATTCATGATTATATATGTGGGAAAGTGAACTATGATGAGAAGCGGGCAACAAACTATTCTGACGAGCTTCAGCACACGGCATATGCAGCATTGATCCGGAATAGAGCAGACAGCAGTGGCTATGCCGGGCTTTTTTATAGAATGACGCTTGAATCCGGCGTGGATTGCCGTATCGTCAGCGGGAGTGGGCCTAACGGAATCCGTTATTGGAACATCGTGCGTATTGGGGATATGTATTACAACATAGATGTTACGTTGGATGGTCTGCAAGGTAACAAGAAGTGTTTCCTTGTGTCAGATGACGAGCTCGATGATCACAAACTCAACGATATGTATAAGACAGCAGAGTTCACCGGCAGGTATCCTATGTACTCATCAAGCTATGATTATTCACCGGAAGCCTGTATATCTATCGACAAAGCTTCTGTTCGCACTAAGAGTGCATCATATGTATACAATGGGTGTGAGAAAAAACCGGAACCGGTGGTCACACTTGGCGGAAAGACTCTTGTGAAAAACAGAGATTATACAGTTTCTTACTTCAATAATAAGAATGTCGGAACGGCTACTGTGAATATTACCGGCATCGGGAACTATCGAGGCGTTGCAAGAACCACATTTAAAATTACCCGCAAACCCCTCACAGGAGCTATCGTGAAGACAGTATCGACCGGTTATGTATATTCAGGAAGTGCCAAATGTCCTAAGCCGATCGTCATATCAGGCAATACGACGCTTAAGCTCGACAGAGACTACAAAGTGACTTATACAAATAATAAAAATGTTGGAACAGCTACTGTAACCGTTACCGGCATCGGCTCTTATTCAGGAACTGCAAAATGCACCTTTAAGATTACCAGATGCAGCTTAGCGAACGCCACGGTAAATACCAAGTCCTCTAGTTATAAATATAACGGGAAGGCTAAGTGCCCGACGCCGACTGTGAAGATCGGAAATAAGACACTTGTTTCGGGAACGGATTACACAGTTGCGTACAAAAATAACATCAAAGTCGGGACTGCTACCGTTATCGTAACAGGTAAAGGGAACTATACCGGCACAGCTTCGGCAAAGTTCAAGATTGTAAATGCGGACGGTTATGTCGATGTCAGTTCAGAGTATACGCAGCTTAATAATTATAGAAAGAGCAAGGGAAAAAATGTGCTTAAGAGAAATGCGGCTCTGGAAAATACAGCTAAAATAAGGGCGAAGGAGATCGTAACGTTATATTCCCATCAAAGACCTGATAACACGAGCTGTTATACAGCTTTCCCGTCAGGTCTCACAGCGAGGGGAGAAAACATTGTATCCCAAAGGAACTCTGTAGAAGAGGCGATGGACGCGTGGAAGAACTCTCCCGGTCATAATAAAAATATGTTGTCTGAAAACTATAACGCGGTAGGCCTTGCCTGCTACCAGGTGAATGGCGTGAAATACTGGGTGCAGTGCTTTGGCCGTGTGAGTTAAAGACTTAGCGCGGGATTCGGGTCAGCGTAAGCCGGCATAATTCTAATCCGAATCCCTGCGCCTCCTCGCGGAGGAAATAAATTGTAGTTACAGGTTGGACAAACCAAAACAGCAGAAAAGTATTAATTTGTTTTTCCGCTGTTTTTTTAATGCCATTCAATAAAAAAGTGTAAAACGTGTTCGATTATATAGGTAGAAGGAGAAAGTAAGACGCAAAAGGTCAGCACTATAAATGATTTTTCCACTTTTTGATACGATTCACTGAAAAAACGAAAAACGTGCACGATTATTTAGGTAGATGGAGAAAGCCGGATACAAAACCACAGTATTACTAATTAATTTTTTCCCGTTTTTTAAACGATTCACTGAAAAAACGAAAAACGCGCACGATTATTTAAGTAGATGAAGAAATTACACACATAAAGAAGAGGAGAACTATCTATGAAAAAGAACACAAAGAACATGTTATCTATTGACAACAACGCACAGGCTAAGTTCATCGCTTACGTAATTTACATGATCGTCGGAAGTTATTTCAAAGGCACCAAATGCCTGATGCAGGACCTTGAGTACAATCTGGAATGCGTTTACGTCAGCGGCACTGAGAAGCTCCAGATGTTCATGGAGGACAAGTGCATTTCGTTCGTCGAAGAGCAGCTCCTGCCCAAATTGCCGCTTGAGTTCATCGATACAATCGTAAATGTCAGATTTTTGGAGCCTGATAAGAATGGCCGCCGGGCTGTTTGTTTTGAAACCAGGGGCTACAAGCTGGTTGTGAAGGCGAAGTATTCCAGAGATCCCTATTTTATAGCAGACCTTTACATAGATAATCCGTCAGAAACGGAGAGGGGAGGTGAAGTGCCCGGAGAAGGGGCCGCTGCATGAGCGGCCCGAAAATAGATATATGAGAAGCACTTGTTCTAATAATGTATATAGAGTTTTGTATAAAATGTTTTTATTTTACTCAGAGGTTTATTTGGAATTATGTCGGCTTGCGCTGATATAGATTATACACCAAGTATTGATAACGGGATCTGAAAGTATTGAGAGGATAAGAATAATATGAAAAACATTAGAAATATTAAGAAGGTAGTCGTCATTGCCTTTATGGCAGCGGTCATGTATGCATTAACCGCATGTGGTACGACAACAATTGATCTGAATAAGTACATTGAAATTGAATCTGCCGGCTATGATTCATATAGGACCGTGAAATATGAATTTGATGATGAAGCCTTTATTAAAGACTACGGAGACAAAATCAAAATAACGACAAAAGATAAAGAACTTCTTGACTATATCGGAGCAGGTGAGAATACGAACCCTTACAGCCTGCTGAGATGGAAGTGTGTTGGTTATCGGATGGATAAACTGTCGGGAATCAGCAACGGGGACACTTTAACACTGCACTGGAATTGTAATGATGAGCTCGCGCAGGACGCCTTCAATTGCCAATTAAAGTATAAAGATATCGAATACACGGTTTCGAATCTCAAGGATGTCGAAAAGTTTGATCCTTTTGAGCATGTGGAGGTGAGCTTTCAGGGCATTTCCCCGGATGGTACTGTAACAGTCACTCCTGAATACGATGTAAAAGAGATGCAGTATATCAAGATTACTACAGACAAAGATAGTGGACTTCGGGAAGGAGATACTATAACGCTGAAGGCAACGTTGCAGGGAGAGGAGACTGAATTTGTAGAAAGTTTCGGATGTTTTCCATCTGTGAGTGAAAAGGAGTATACCGTAAAAGGGCTGGCGACATATGTGACATCCGTCAAGGATATTCCGCAGGATGTAAATGAAAATATGCGCAAACAGGGCGAGGACATTTTCAGATCTTATGTAGCAAGCGACTGGAGCGAAAAAGTCCTTATGAAGGGAGTGTCGTGCGTCGGAAACTATTTTCTGACCCGAAAAGACGGGATGAGGGCTGACTATAACAATTATATTTATTATGTGTATAAAGTAAGTGCTGAGACAGGAGACAGTGCATTTGACTTCTATTACTTTGTTTCTTACACAGACATCTTGTTGCTCCCGGATGGGACCTGTACAGTGGATTTTAGTTCCTATGGCACTCCGGGCGGTTGGAGAGACGGAATGGGTTTTCGAAAAGACGGGTACTATTTTGAGGGCGCAGAAAAACTGGAGTCTATGTTCAATAAGTGCGTGGTGAGAAAGATTGATCAGTATGAATATGAGGATACGGTCGTAGAGTAAAAGTATATCTGAGGAAGAGGTTTCAGAGCTTGTAACTGTTTCGGTTATTTGAAAAGGAGAAAAATGAACAATTATAACAACAAGAACAGTCATATTGAAATTAACAATGAAAAGGAACAGGAGAGCGTGAAGACAAACTCAAATGGGACCCGTTTGTTTGGCATAAAAATTGACACGTTGATTTTACTTCTGCAGGTTGTATTGTATATCGATTTACTTCTGTGCTTTGTTGTCACTGACCACTGTTCTTGCAAACCAATCCTGTATTTAGCAGAGATAAGCAGTCAGTTTGATATCGCTATGCACTATTTGTTAGGAGCTATTGCTATTTATCGCTTCATAAAAGGGTCCCATTCTCTCTTCAGCTTTCTGTCTATGTTGATTGGAGTTTATTTTGGAATAATGACTGTTGTGTCTATTATTGCCTTCGTATTCACGGTGTGGTTTTTCGTTTGTTTACTTCGGCCACCATACTATCCTTGGGATTATTATTAACACCTGCCTATAGTTAAAGCGAGGTCATCAAGACTTTCTTTAGCGGATTAGCGGCAGAATAAAATTGAACTGTGAGTCATCAGTACTTAATGGTTTAGAAGCGGTTCAGTGGGATATCTTGATAAATAGCGAAGGGGAAATAAAACTTAATTTTAGGGACAGGATATGTTGAATTGGATGGAAGATATGGGGTGAGTGTGTTAAAATTAGTTTGTGCTTGATGGGACATTTCTGTGTTTGTGCTAATAAGATAGTATCAATTGAAATATGTCTAAATTGTGAACAATATGGCCAAACTGTTAAAAACCAAAAGAGGGCTGTGAAATGGCAATATTTCAAAATATTCTGACAAATATGTGCAGAAATGGAGCTGGAAACCCGCATAGAATCAAGCAATTTTAGGGGTGGGGTAGAAATGGAGTGCGCCCGAGATAGGGCATTGACACAGATGTAGACAATAATTACCGCCACCAAAATTGTAAGAAGTAGAAATGGAGTGCGCCCGAGATAGGGCATTGACACACATTTGCGGGAACATCGATAATCATTGTATTCATATGTAGAAATGGAGTGCGCCCGAGATAGGGCATTGACACATTCTCTATTTGAAATTTAGTTTTGTTGTCAGAGTGGTAGAAATGGAGTGCGCCCGAGATAGGGCATTGACACATTCAATTTTTGTGTCCATATTGCTTCATTTTGCTTTGTAGAAATGGAGTGCGCCCGAGATAGGGCATTGACACATTTCTGCGACTATATAATTTATAATTTTATTTATGTAGAAATGGAGTGCGCCCGAGATAGGGCATTGACACTGGTTACCGCGCAAGGCATGGGTTCGGCATTCTCGGGTAGAAATGGAGTGCGCCCGAGATAGGGCATTGACACCTATTAAGGTTTAGCTCCTTGTTAAGCGTCCGGGTAGAAATGGAGTGCGCCCGAGATAGGGCATTGACACACCCAAACCTTGACGGGAGCAAAGCTTTCATGTTCTGTAGAAATGGAGTGCGCCCGAGATAGGGCATTGACACATTTTTTTTCTAAGGGCAGCGATCTCCCCAAGAATGGTAGAAATGGAGTGCGCCCGAGATAGGGCATTGACACGTTGAAAAAATACTAAAAAGTTAATTCTTACCTTCGTAGAAATGGAGTGCGCCCGAGATAGGGCATTGACACACCGCTTGCCTGTATTCGGAGGCATGTGTTCTACGGTAGAAATGGAGTGCGCCCGAGATAGGGCATTGACACAATAGCTGCGGCCCGGATTCGCTCTTCGTCTGCTTGTAGAAATGGAGTGCGCCCGAGATAGGGCATTGACACCTGTTACTGTGCGTCCTTTTGCTGATTTTGTTGTGTAGAAATGGAGTGCGCCCGAGATAGGGCATTGACACCGCCAGAGTGGTAAGACCGAAGGCTGCCATCCCTCGTAGAAATGGAGTGCGACCGAGATAGGGCATTGACACACCTGTAGCTGCATACCTCTCTGACCACCATTCTTGATGTAGAAATGGAGTGCGCCCGAGATAGGGCATTGACACCAGGAACGCGCACATCGTCGCCATTCTTGTTTCCGTAGAAATGGAGTGCGCCCGAGATAGGGCATTGACACGAAGACGGGATAATCCAGACATCCTTCCCGTACTTGTAGAAATGGAGTGCGCCCGATGCAGGGCACGAGCAAGAACAATTCTAAAGCTTTGTTCTATAAGTCCTGTCCTGCCATAATCAGCAAAAACTACAGATTACAACAAAAAGCCCCCGGAGCATCCACTCCGAGGGCTTTTTTCACTAATATCATATGTTATTCCCACATCCCCGACACAAAATACATAAGCGCGCACCACGTATACACCGAGAAATAGTTACCGTGTTCATCGCAGCCCCGCTTCAAAATCTCGCTTGCCTCCTCCTTCGAAAGCAGCTTGAAGCCGGCAAAGAGTTCGGAACCCACAGCTCCGGTCTGGCTGAGAGCCGAGGTATCTTCCACGGAAATCACTGCGCAGGCAAGCGCATTGCTCTCATCTGTCATGCCGGGACTGGAGAAGAGGAGAGGATTGACGACGAAGATGCGGTCTGTCTCTTTCACTACAAGGCCGGTCTCCTCATGAATCTCCCTGGCAGCAGCTGACAGGATGGCGGCGTCTTGCGGGCGCTGAGTGCTTTTGCTCGTGCAGTTTGCATCTGAAGCGGATTGTGAGGATTCTGCATCAGCGTTATCAGAATCGGAACCGGCTGATGTTTCCTGAGCCGGTACAGAAGCAAGCTGCGCATCCTCCGGATCGATGAGACCTGCCGGCGGGCTCAGGAGGAACTGGCCTGCCGCGGTAACAAGCTGTGCATCCTCCGGATCGATAAGGCCTGCCGGCGGACTCAGGAGGAACTGACCTGCCGGGTAGCGGTATTCATAGGAGGTGAGGAGTCTGGGAGCGTCATTTGAAATCTTCAGGATGACAAAGCAGCTGACCGCATCCGGAAGCATGGATTTGAATTCTTCGTCGGATTTATGTGCGACGAGGTTGTCAAGGGGACGGCGGCTCGCGTCGTAGTAGTGCTTGCCGGGAGCATACTGCAGGTCGAAGACCTTGATGAAGCGGCTCTCCATGAGAGTCTCAATGTTTTCTTTTCGGATGATGGGTTTTTCCATGAGCTCCTCCTTTATGTAATGGGATTTGGGGTTTCAATAAAATATAGAACGCCTCGGCGTTCTTGCCGCGCATCTTATGGTGCGAAGCACCTTTCTTAATGCGCGGCTGCAATCCGCCGTGCCTAAGAATGCGCAACAGTGATCCAGTGGAGTATTGTGTAGCGGAGGCTTTTATCTCCAATGCGGGTCTGTATCCCATGTCAGAGACAGGTTTTATTTTGCGCATTCATCATAGACTTACGTCACGAGAACTCTGCGTCAGAGATTAAAGACAAATTAACAGTTACCGGGCTTTGGCTATCTTCAGTTTTGATATTCATTAAAACTGAAGATACGAAATATCTGCGTCATAGATTAGTTCAAACTTTGCTCAGAGGTTAACACGAGATCGGATCAGTGATAGTTTACAGATTTCGCTCGCGTGTCTTTGAATGCATAACAATATACCAACGAGCAGTGTATAACTGAGATAGTTTAGAACCCCTCTCTCTGCCTCTTCCTTCTGGCTTCGATACGCTCTTCCGCGCCCTCCCACTTGGCCTGTTCCTCAAATGTCTCGATTTTCAGGCCATACGGAACCGGAGCCGGTTTGCCGTTCTCGTCGATGCATACTTCAGTCAGGAACGCGCGATTAATCGGCGTGCGCATGCCCGTCTTGGGATCCTCAATCCAGGTGTCTACGCGAACTTCGATGGATGTTCTGCCGACATGCGTGACATAGGCAATCATGACGATCGTGTCATTCAGGAAAGCGCCCTTTTTGAATTCAAGGTGTTCAATCGAGACAGTCGCTACATTCATGCTTGCGTGCCGCATGGCGGCGATGCCGGCGATCTCATCGATCCACTCGAGCAGTTTGCCACCGAAGAGGCGATTTTGGCCGTTGATGTCCACATAGCGCAGGAGGTGGGTGGCTTCGGTGCGGGAGTAAGTTACGGTTCTGTAGCCTTTTTCATACATGGTGATAGTCCTTTCAAGAGTAGTGAAATGATTTGTTTAGCCGTTTTGTGAATTAGAAAATCAGTTATGTCTGATAGTATCGTTTTTCAACAAAGACGCCAAAGCGTTCTTGATATGAGAATAGACCGCAAAAAGAAAGTTTGCACAGGGCAGGGAGCGGTCAAGCCTTATTTGTCATCTCTCTCAAGCCCCTCTACATTATCGTCAAAACACTCGACATACCGTGCCCTCTTCGAAGGCTCGACCCCGCCGAGCATGAGGTGCGGCGTCGCGCCGAACTCGTTGACGCGGAAGGAAGCGATTCCCTGACGGCGCTCTTCCGTGTAGATGCTGGTGATGCCGGTAGGTGCCGAGACAAATCCATGCCAGAGAGGCATCGGGGAGACACCGATGAGGTGACCTATGAGAACGCACTCGATTCCGAAATGGCAGACGAGAGCGATGGTATCGTGATTGGAACGGACTGCTCTGTATATGTTGCCGTCGCGCTCGTATCCGTGCTTTGCAAGCAGAGTATCCAGACCGTCATATACGTACGAGGCCTCTGCGTCAACGCCGCCTTCGTGCATGATGGGGTGGGTGCACCATTTGTCTTTATCATACATTTCCGGGATTTTGGTCCAGTCGGCGGGACGCCAGTCCCAGGCGATCATTCTTCTGCCGTTTCCGTCCGGGCGAAGGATACGTGGTGGAAACTCCTTGAGCCAGTCGAGAGTGGTCGCGGTCTTGCCGAGCTTTTCGAGCGAGAAGGAGGCGGTTCGCTGGGCGCGACCGAGCGGGGAGACGTAGAAGTGGTCGATGTTGTAGCGGTCGATGATGTCCGCGAGCAGCTTCGCTTCCGTGTCGCCGCGTGGGGTAAGCGAGTCATGTTCGTAATCAGGGTCGCCGTGTCGTATGATGATGATTCTCAAGGGGGACTCCTTTCTGTAAAGCAAGAGATGTTTCTCACATCATTATATTACAATCCTGCAAAATGTTGAATCTAAAACAAATCAAATACCGAAGTGAGGGCAAAAAGCTTGAATACTTCGGTAAACCTCCGGCTTCAGGCTCAAAAAGCAAGAATGCAATACCGAAGCGAGAGCAAAAAGCTCGAATACTTCGGTAAACCTCCGGCTTCAGGCTCAAAAAGCAAGAATGCAATACCGAAGTGAGAGCAAAAAGCTTGAATACTTCGGTAACCGGCGTCTTCAAACTCAAGAAAGCAAGAATGCAATACCGAAGTGAGAGCAAAAAACTTGATTACTTCGGTAAACCGGCGCCTTCAAGCTCAAGAAAGCAAGAAAGCAATACCGAAGTGAGAGCAAAAAACTTGATTACTTCGGTAAACCAGCGCCTTCAAGCTCAAGAAAGCAAGAAAGCAATACCGAAGTGAGAGCAAAAAACTTGATTACTTCGGTAACCGGCGCCTTCAAGCTCAAGAAAGCAAGAAAGCAATACCGAAGTGGGAGCAAAAAGCTCGAATACTTCGGTAACCGTCAGCCCCAAGCCCGAGTAAGCAAGAGATTATTATTCAGCTTCTTTCCAATACAAGCACTTATGAGGCAAACGGTATACTATTCGATCGGTAAACATTCGCAGTCCTGACGAGAAACAAAAACCATTGCACTCTGTGTGACCAAGTGTATGCTGTAAGCGACACGCGGGAACACAGAGTGCAGATATGGTTTTTCGTTTCGCAAGACAGGACGAGAGTTTACCGATGAATATGTATACCGGTGCCGTAGGAGATGCATACTATGAAAGGTAGCTGAATAGTAACATCAAGAGCGAATCAACATAAGGATTTAATACTCAGTTCATTGACTTTCACCATACCGCTTCTATAGAATGAATACTATCTCAATTAAATGACATCAATCACCGTCAGCCCTGCCCTGTGACACTCAGGGTCCGGGCCTATCATAGGAGGTATGAAATGAGAAAGAAACTTTTAGCTGTCATCATGACCGCAGTCATGGCCGTCAGCCTTGCAGCCTGCGGCGGCAATTCCGCAGGTACGGGAACGGACGCTTCAAATGGCTCCGACACAACAGACTCATCCGCCGCAGTAGAATATGTTCCGCTTGAACCCGGAGCTCCTGTCGCAAAAACGGACATGAAGATCGGTCTCATCTGTGCCGGAAATGAGGAAAATGGCTACGACGCCTCTCACATCGAAGGCCTCACGAAAGCGTGCGAAGATCTCAGCCTGGATACGGGAGCACAGCTCATTATAAAGAAGGATATCCCGGAAGACGAGAGCTGCTATAACGCGGTACAGGAGCTTGTGAAGGAGGGGTGCGGGATCATTTTCTCAGATTCATATGGTCACCAGAACTATATGCAGACTGCCGCCGTCGAATCCCCCGATGTGGTCTTCGTTGCATGTACAGGCGACACAGCTGCGGCATCAGGACTGACAAATTTCAAGAATATTTTCCCGCATGAATTTGAAGCCCGCTATGTATCCGGTGTGGCAGCCGGCATGAAACTTGCGGCGCTGATGGAAGAGGATCCATCTCTTGACCCGTATGTAGGCTATGTGGGATCCTTCCCGTATGCGGAGGTCGTATCAGGCATGACCGCATTTTTCCTGGGCATACGCTCCGTCGTTCCGGAAGCGCATATGGATGTCGAGTACATCGGATATGAGCATGACTTGGCGGATAAGACTGCAGATGCAAATGCCGCAAATTCTCTCATCTCCAACGGATGTGTTATCATCGGCCAGTACGATGATTCCACGGAAGTGGCTTCCGCTGTTGAGGCGGCCAATCAGAGTGGTCAGAAGGTCTACTGCGTGGGCTATGATAAAGATTTGAGGGATGTGGCTCCGAATGCAGCGCTCACATCCTCAATGAATAATTGGTCTGTTCTGTATGAGAACATGCTTTCCTGCATGATCGAAGGAGAGGTGATCCCTGTTGATTACTCTGTGGGCGTTGATCAGAATGCAGTTATGATTTCCGAACTCGGTGCTGCGTGTGCGGAGGGTACACAGGAGGCAGTCGATGCGGCGTGGGCAGGCATCAAGGATGGCACACTTCAGGTTTTTGACACTACCACATTTACATGCCAGGCATCAGATGACGATTCTTACGTGGTGGATGACAACGGGACACTCCTGTCGGCATACGGCCTTGATGCGGACGGCGACCTCATAAATGATTATGGGGAGGCTGTGATTGACGGGGCATTTGTTGAATCCGAGCTTCGCAGCGCTCCGTACTTCTCGCTCAGCATCGACGGGATTACTTCACTCGCTTAATACTGCTTTGCCGCTTTTTTGATATTAGCCTTAAGGTGAGCGGCATACTGTTCAAGCGGTAGATAGTTGCAGTTCAGCCATGAATTTCAAGAGCGCCTTGGCGTTCTCGCTGCGATGTGAGTGCCGCGTAAGCTCCTTCTATTTTACGTTAATAGTTTTAAGTAAAAAAATATTACTTTGCATTTAAGTTCCGTCTTTAATGCTTTATAATTAATGGTACATGGTTCAAAGTAACGTGCCAAGGAAGGATGCCTACATGCCAGACACAAAAAAGCGAGAAGAGAGACTCGATTTAGATAAGGATAAAGAGACGGAAACCGCTAAGGATAAAGCCAAAGAGTCGGAAACCGCTAAGGATAAAGTCAAAGAAGCGAAAGCCGCTAAGGACAAAACCAAAGAAGCGGAAGATACCAAGGACAAAGTCAAAGAAGCGGAAGTCGCTAAGGATAAAACCAAAGAGTCGGAAACCGCTAAGGATAAAGCCAAAGAGGCAAAAGCCTCCAAGGACAAAGTCAAAGAAGCGGAAGCCGCTAAGGATAAAGCCAAAGAATCGGAAACCATTAAGGATAAAGCGAAAGAGACGGAATCCACAGAGGACGAAGCAGAAGCCGCTAAGGATGAGGAGAAAGAAGCGAAAACCGCTAAAGATAATGAGAAAGCCTCCAAGTCCCGCAGAAAAACTGCAGAAACAGAGAGAAACCGCAGAAACAGTACATCGCAGGCCGGAAAGAGAAAAGCCTCTGCCGGTAAGGGAAGTACATCCTCCGGAAAGAAGGATGCCTCTGCCGGCAAGGAAAGTACGTCCTCCGGAAAGAAGGATGCCTCTGCCGGCAAGGGAAGTACATCCCCCGGAAAGAAGGATGCCTCTGCCGGGAAGGAGAGCGCGTCTACCGGAAAGAAAAGCTTTTCTTCCGGAAGAAGGAAAAAGCGCCGCCGCGCCGTCCGCCGCAAACAGACTCCCTTCGAGAAGTATTTCATGAAGATCAGCGGACCGATCGCCTTCCTGCTCCTCATTGTTTCGACCGTCCTGACCGGCAGGACCTTCTCGGCTTTCCGGAAAGCAGCCGACGAGGCGACTGCCGCACAACAGATGCAGGAAGCAGCTGCTTTAGCTTTGGAGACAGCTGAAACATCAGGAACGCCGACTCCGACACCGGCTCCGACGATGCGGCCGAGAGCCCTCCCGATTCCGGAAAATGTCCCGGAGCAGGATGTCGTCGGATTTTTCACCAACGGCCTTGCCTCAGTCGACGGACAGAGCGTTACGGTACTGTGCGGCGGCGACAACCTGATTCATAAGCCGATTTATCAGAGAGCGCAGACAGACAACGGATATGATTTTGATTATCTGTATCAGAACGTGAAGAGTTTCATCGAGTCCGCGGATATCGCGACGATCAATCAGGAAGCACCGCTGGCGACGGATCTTGAGGATCCCTCCGGCTATCCGCATTTTAACACACCGAAGGAAGTAGGACAGGACCTGTTCGACGCCGGATTTGACGTGATCAACATCGGTAATAATCACATGTACGACATAGGCAGTCAGGGTGCTCTCGTCACGGAACAGTTCTTCCAGAACAGAGGTATTCCTGTTGTCGGTTTTTATCGCAGCGATGAGGATTTCCACAATATTCGCATCATTGAGAAGAACGGAATTAAGATTGCTTTCCTGAGCTTTGTGGAGATGACGAACCTCGATCCGGATGACCCGGACCTTGGATACTGTGTCAGCATGGAAGATCGTTCACTCGTCAAAGAACAGATCGAGGAAGCCAGAGAACAGGCAGATGTTGTTGTCGCGCACGCACACTGGGGTGAAGAGGGAACGACCGAGCTGACTGACGGACAGGTCGAAATGGCGCATCTTATGGTTGACTGGGGTGTGGACATCATCTTTGGCAATCACCCGCATGTTATCCAGAGCCTGGTAACAATCACCCGCGAGGAAGACTCTCAGCTTTGCCCGGTCATTTACTCGATGGGCAATTTTGTCAGCGCGCAGACACATCGGAACCAGATCGTCAGTGCCATGCTGGCGGTAAAGATCACGAGGGATGCAAATGGCATCGCACGCCCCTCGGCCATGGGCGTCATGCCGGTCATCACACACTTCACGCAGGATGACAGAATGGACATCGTGCTATATCCTCTGGCAACTTACTCCGAGGAACTTGCAGAAGCGCACTATGTAAACGGTTCGGATGGAGATTTCTCCCTGGACTATATTTACGGATTGCTGAATGAATCTATTCCGGATCGTTATCTGAACAGGATGTCCAGCCTGACAAGTTCATAAAGCCGGTGGAATGACCATTTATTACGAAATGCGATCAGAACAGGATATCTGGTCTGACAAGTTCTTAAGGCTCTAAATATCACAACTTCATACAAATGTAAACCTCCTCGCAACTTTAGGTTGACAATTAAAAACGCGGGTTATATTATTACCCGTGTAAATGTCAGACTAAAGTTGTGAGGAGTTTTTTATGGACAAGCAAAGTAGTAGCAGCATCGGCAGCACAAAAGTCATGGCGACAATTGCAGTAATGACGGCGTTAACATGCATTTTCGGACCGCTCTCGATTCCGATCGGACCGATTCCGATATCATTAACACCGTTCTGTGTTTTCTTTTCAGTGTATGTGCTGGGAATGAAGAAAGGCACAATTGCCGTTCTTCTGTACCTGCTTATCGGGCTCGCGGGCGTTCCGGTATTTTCAGGATTCACAGCCGGTCCCGCAAAGCTTTTCGGCCCTACGGGCGGCTATCTCATAGGTTTTATCCTTATGGCGCTCATTTCAGGTTACTTTATAGATAAGTTCCCGGGAAAATATGCGGTTCAGTTCACCGGTATGCTTCTCGGACTCTTCGCATTATATGCACTTGGAACCTTCTGGCTTGCATATTCTGCGGGAATGACACTTCAGGCGGCGTTTGCTGCAGGCGTTGCACCGTTCATCCTGCTGGATGTCCTGAAGCTGGTGCTCTCGATGGCACTCGGAACGCAGATCAGGCACAGACTCGGGGCAGCCGGTTTTGCAGTTTGGGCCTGAGCACTGGGAAATGAAAAAGTCTCTGACGTGGGATATAGATTTGTATCAGAAACTGATGCAGCCGGATTTGCAGTCCGGTCTGACCGTTGAAAATCCCTGACACGGGATACAGACCTGCATTAAAGACTGGAAGCAGCCGGTTTTGCAGTTTGGGCCTGAGCACTGGGAAATGAAAAAGTCTCTGACGCGGGATAAGACCGGCATCAGAGACTGAAAGAATCCGGACATATCATCGCATAGCCGAATGATGTGAGCGGAATCAACATATAGATATATACCATAGCATACTGACTCTTCGTCTCCCACAGGATGTGGAAGAGGAAGCCGCCGATCAGGAACAGGGCAGGGAAGAGCAGCATATCAAGACATGCCGGAGAGAGCACTTTGCTTCTCCGGTCTTTTTTATTCCGGTTTTTTGTCCTCGGCCGAATCAAACCGGTCAGCAGTGCAAAAGCACCGATCGCCGCACCGATGTAGAGCGGAAGATCGATGAGAGCGCAGTAGTTGCAATAAACAGAGTAGGGCTTGTCGCCCGTATATAGCGCATGCAGCAGCTTCCCGTCTATGTGCTGATTCATGTCCTCCAGCGGGCCGGACCAGACCGATTCAAATGTCGGTTCACACCATGTAGATATGATTTTCTGCGAATAGAAAAACAGCATCAGTCCGGGATTTCCGGCAAAGACCTGAATTCTGTCGGAGATTTCCTGCTTTGCCATCTCGCTTGTCAGTGCCATATTATAATCATTGTTGCGATATGTCCGGTAGATATATCCGTTATACCATCCCGGGGCGAGATCGCCGCCCTGCATTCCCATCGCGATCCACATATGTTTCGGCAGCTGCTGCGGCATCTCCTGCCCTGTGACACGTTCGCCTGCAAGTCTCATGGTGGGTCCTGATAATACCATGGCTGTAAGGAGCAGAATCACTGCCATAAGGCAGAGTCGATTCCGTCTGGGGGCCGGCACGGGTTCGTCCGAATACCGGTGATCCGGATCTTCATATCTTTTCTGGAGCTCCCTCTCTGCGGCTGCCTTTCTGCGCAGATAATGCAGCAGAATGATTATACATTCGGCAATGATAAAGATTGAGGCGTTTCCTCTCACGCAGGCTGCCAGATAGGCGGTAATGATCATGAAAAGCATCGACGGGATGCCGTGCTGCCTGAGGAATCGGCCCAACATTACGGACGACAGGAGCATCAGTGTGATCGATATCGTCTGATTGTACCCGAACAGGATAAAGTACAGCTGTGGCAGAAACAAAAGGGACAGAAGCGACGCGAGCTTGATGGCTTCCTCATTTTCTCCGGTCATGATCGACGTGAGGCGGATGATAAGGAGATTATTGACCAATGTCAGGACCAGATTGATAAAGTAGACGAACCTGATGTCCTGCGAAATGTGCGCAAGCAGCATTTCGTAGAGGACGAAGCCGATCTGGTGGGCATTTTCAAAGAGATACCCTCCCCTTTCGAGGGAAGAATAATCATTGTTCAGGAAGCCGACTGCCGCCTCAAAACAGAACTTGGCGTCCGCCCGGATAGCCGGGTCCACACGGTAAATCAGTACAAGTCCCGTCCACAGATAGAAGAGCGCAGAGATCGATGCTACGACCTGCGGTGAAATATATTGAAGGAATTTTTTTCTGAGACTTACGATGAAGAGGATCAGAAGTACCAGGAAGAAGAGTATGAACGGAATGCTGACATGGTTGTATTCCATGTGCTCTTTACTGTTCAGGGGCATGTATGCGCGGTTCACAAAATTCATAAAGACGAGGGACAGCAGGAGTGCTGTCCCTAAGCCTGAAATGATAAATTTTCCGGTTTTGCATACTACGTTCATACTGTTTTCCTGTATCTTTGCGTGAGATGTCCTCCACCTCAATAGGCGGTGGGTAACAAATCAGATTCATCACGGGTCTATAGCCCATGCCGGAGACATGTTGTAGTTTGCGAATTCATCATAGACTTGCGTCATGAGAACACGGTTTCAGTGATTAAAAATGCTATGAAGTTTAAGTTCAACTCTCACCGCATCCCCTGCAGCGTTATATACAGGTCATAAAGCGGGGACCCCGTCTGTCCATACTGCGGATAATCAGATTCGGGTATATCCAGAATTGTGTAACCGCACGCGTTCACGATTTTTGTGCCGCAGGTGTGTTCCCGCTCCTGCTGGAAATGACCGTAAGCTTTGTGTACGTGTCCGTGAATCATGTATTTCGGATGCCATTTTTCGAGATAATTATTGAAACACTCGAATCCCCTGTGCGGAAGGTCATCCATATCTCCGTATCCCCTTGCCGGCGAGTGTGTCAGCAGAATGTCACATCCGCCCTTGAAGAGAGAATGCATGTCGGCGCGCAGGATACGCCGCTTCATTTCCTGTTCCGTGTACATATTTTCGCCGGGATGGTAATACATGGAGCCGCCGAGCCCCATGATGCGGAGACCTTTATAATTGTACAATTTGTCCTCAATACATATACAGCCTGCCGGAGCTCTATGCTTATAGCAATCATCGTGATTGCCCCTGATGTAAAGCAGCGGGAGATTGGTCATGGTCACAAGAAATTCGAGGTATTCCGCCTTGACATCTCCTGCGGAGAGGATAAGGTCCACTCCCCGGACTTTTTCGGGTTCATAATAATCCCAGAGAGCTGCACTTTCCTCATCGGCAACAGCCAGTATCTTCATAATATTTCCTCATAGCATGTTTATTCTTCATCGCGCAATACTCGCGACGTGAGTCTATGATACGCGCGCAAAGTGAAATATAGCTTCATCGCGCAATACTCATGTCGCGTCAAGAACGCCGAGGCGTTCCTGAACGTGTTTCCTGCTGCGTATGCAGCATCATTTTTCCGTCGCACCTTTCACGCCGGCCACCGAAACGGTCTTTCTCGCATCCTCGCGAATTTCGGTTATCTTCGGTATGTTGCCGACAACATTATCAGCCAGCCAGTCCATCTGCAGGATTTCTTCATTTGTGAGACGCGGGTCTCCCGCCTTGCGGATGATTCCGTCCTGGCTGTGGATCTCTCCGTCGAACGGATGCAGATGTCCGTTGACAATACCTCTCTTGAGAGTATCCAGCATTTTAACAGTGTTGTACGGGAGCGTCTTTGCATAGATGACGTCAATTACTTCCTGTGACATGCCGTACCAATAATTGAGGGCTCTGTCTTTTCGTGCGATCGCACGCGCGTCATAGCTTCCGCTCAGAATGCTCTCGACGATCAGAGCATAGTAACGTCCCCAGTCCGGCATGACAGCCGCCAGCTGCGTGCGGCTTCCGTCTGCTTCCAGGCGGTATACTCCGTGGAGATGCTCGGGATCATCCGGACGAATGAAATCGCTCGCGGAAATGATGGAGATTCCTTCGCGGGCAAATTCCTGCTCCCATGTTTCCTTATTCTTCGAGCTCCATTTGACATGGACTGAGCTTCTCGGATCGACCATACCCGCACCGATGGCAAATGCATTGATCTCCGCCACCGTTCCGTAAATCGGATAACCGGCATAGTAGCCGATCATATGATTTTCCGAGAGACTTGCGGCCATAGCGCCCATCAGGAACTTGGCTTCATACATGCGGACCGCATAGCTCCGGACGGATTTGATCTGCAGGTTCGCCGAGCAGTTGAGGAACTTGATCTTAGGATGTTCGACGGCTGCCCGCAGCGTATAGTTCATGAGAGAGACGGAGGTCGTGAAGATGACATCATCTTCGTCAGCGATAGCAGTTGCAATTGCGGCATCAAAGGCTTCCTCTGTCTCGCAGTTGTCAAGCGTTATACTGTCCACCAAATCTCCGAAATACTCCGGCAGGGAGTTGCGGCCGAGTTCATGACCGTAGACCCAGCTGGAATTGTTCTCATTTTTTTCGTGAATGAAGGCAAGTTTTAACGGTTTTGCACTGGAGTAGATCGGGCGCGTCATCAGGAACTTAGCGACGCGGTCCTCGCTCAGAGTGCCTGCCTTCGGGTCGATGACCTTCGGATCCTCAACGAGTGTGATCTTCGATTCGCCCGTCTCTGTCAGGAATTCATCCCACAATCTGTCTATATGCTTTTTGAGACGGTCATCTTCGATGGACAGCAGTCTCTCGAGCGGGAACATGGTCAGATATATCAGGAAAGCGTCTTCCGCGCGCAGCCCGCTGCGCTCTCCTCGGGATTGAAAGATGCGGGCAAATTTGTCATATGCATCCTTGAAATTGCTGACCAGCTCATCAGGCCAGGGTGTTTCAAGATCCTGCCCGAGCTGAGAGGCCAATCTTGTGTAACATCCGGGTTCTGAGAAGACGAAACCGAAGATACCCGTTACTTCATAAAAAGGCAGGTACTCATAATATATTTTTACCTGCTTGTCATCGGTCTTTTTCGGAAGGATGCGCGTTACGACTGTCGGAATCGAATAAGATTTCAGATACTTCATGACGGAGACGCGCTTATTGCCTTCCTCTACATAAAAATTGTGCATGTATTCGTAGGCAACGACTGCATCGGAGATGCCCTCGCTTATCTGGTAGTCGTACAGATTTGACCATTTGATGGCGAACTCTGTGGATTCACCCAGCAGAGGCATGAAATTATCCGCGAAGGAGTTCTGTCTGCCTTTCATTCTTGTTCCGGCAAATATCGACAGCGGAATCTCATGCACCCCCAGTTCGACTTCACCTGCGATTTCCTGTCTGGAAATGATGTCTTCCAGTGCCGGAAGATAGGGATTGCGTCCTTTAAGAAGAGCATTCCTCCGAGCTCGTTCACCCTGCTGTTTCGCTGCTTTATAATCTTCAATCATGGTATGTTCCTTTCTGCAAATGTCACCCTGCCCGCACACCCGCACGGCAGCACAAGATCAGTGCCCTCGATCGGCAGTCCTACTTCGTCGGATTCAACGACGGCATCAAAATCAGATGCTATGGCGGTCTTCAGCATGTGGGTCAGAACGCCCGGCTGAAGTCCTGTAGTGTAAGAGTTGAGCAGGAAAAACAGGGGGTCATCGGATAGAAGCTGTCTGCAGAGCTGAAGGAGCGGATATATGGTTTCTTCTATTTTCCATACCTCTCCCTTGGGACCGCGGCCGTAGGACGGCGGGTCCATGATGATGGCGTCATATTTGTTCCCGCGGCGGATCTCGCGCTGTACAAATTTTGTACAGTCATCCACCAGCCATCTCACAGGACGATCGGCGAGACCGGAGCTCTCGGCATTTTCCTTCGCCCAGGTCACCATGCCCTTCGATGCATCGACATGTGCGACCGATGCGCCGGCAGACAGAGCAGCGCAGGTAGCGCCGCCCGTGTAGGCGAAAAGATTCAGGACCCTTATGGGTCTTCCCGCTTCCCGGATGAGTTTTCCGAACCAGTCCCAGTTCGCTGCCTGCTCCGGGAAGAGGCCGGTATGCTTGAAGCTGAACGGCTTCAGGTTAAAGACGAGATCGCCGTATGTGATCTGCCAGGTCTTGGGCAGGTCGAAGAATTCCCAGCTTCCGCCGCCTTTCGTGCTGCGGTGATAGTGGCCGTTAGGGTTCTTCCAGCCTTTATGCAGCTTTTCTGTCTGCCAGATGACCTGCGGGTCCGGACGAATCAGGATATAGTCGCCCCATCTCTCAAGCTTTTCTCCGTTCGCGGTATCCAGTACTTTATAATCTTTCCAGCCGTCGGCTATCCACATATATGTGCCCCCGTGTTCATGTATGTCTATGTCTCGATAAAGTGTTTCTGCTTTCGCAGAAACTCTGTTTCCGGTGATAATGGGAAATCCCGTTTTCATCGGATGTTTTGTTTCAGATGATAATGTAAAACCTGTTTTCATCGGATACTATACTCCCTGCGGTGCTGTGCACTTGAAAACAGTATCCTTAGTATAGGAAAGAAAAATGGAAGTGTCAACTCTGCCTGTTTTTGTGTATAATAGTTTCATAGTTTCGATGCAGCCGGCAATGAGAGCGTAGTCGGTATGTTCGGGATATCGGTAATCACAAAACGCATCTGTTAAAGGCACAGTGTGACACCAGAGGAGATCGTCATGAAATATTATCTGGATAAGAGCAATTACAGCGATTTTGATACAATCGAGAAAAATAAGCTTCCCGGCAGGAGCTACTTTATTCCGTATCCGTCCCGGGAAGGAGCGGATCGGGTCTCGCTCAAGGAGAAGCGCTATCAATCGGAAAAAGTAAAGTGTCTGAACGGTGACTGGGATTTCAGGTTCTATCCGAGACCGGCAGAACTGCCCGATGTCCTGGACACGGATAACGTGAAATTTGACACGATCGATGTTCCGTCCTGCTGGCAGTTCCGTGGCTACTATCATCCCTTCTACGTGAATATCCGCTACCAGTTCCCCTATCATCCGCCGGTCATACCCAGGGAGGAAAAGGTAGGAAAGGTATTCTCTATCATGGGCGTGGACCAGAAGCTGTCCCTTCGATATAAAGACCCGGGCGAAGAATACAATTTTGTCGGCGTATACCGCAAAAAGATCGAGATTGAGGACGATGATAAGAACTATGTCATCTCCTTCCTGGGCGTAGCGAGCTGCCTGGATCTCTATGTGAACGGATCCTTTGTCGGCTACTCCGAGGGCGCTCACAACACTGCGGAATTCGATCTGACAGGGTATCTCGAAAAGGGTGAGAATGAGCTCGTGGCAGTGGTACACCGCTGGTGCACAGGCACCTATCTGGAGTGTCAGGATATGTTCCGCAATAACGGAATTTTCAGAGATGTTCTGCTCAGAATCTCCGAGCCGTCCGATTTCTGGGATCTTGATGCGGTGACGAAGAAAAATGCGGGCAAATACAGCCTGAAGCTCTCCGCCAAGACTCTGTCCGATACGGACGTGACATTTATCCTCGAGGGCAATGGGATAACCAGAAGAGAGACTGTCCGGACAAATGAGAAGAGCGCTGCGGTCACATTTGAAGACCTCGATGTGACTGAATGGAGCGCCGAAGATCCGGTCCTCTACAATGTATATTTTGAGACATCGACATCCTGCGTTAAGGAGAGAATCGGCTTTAAGTCGGTGAAGATCCATAAGGATGTATTCTATCTGAACGGTCATAAGATCAAGTTCAAGGGCGTAAATCACCATGACACGAGTCCGACCGACGGATACACCCTGACGCCGGATGAGATTGAGCGCGATGTGAGATTGTGCAGGGAATTCAATATTGATACGATCCGGACATCGCACTATCCGCCGGACCCGCTCCTTCTGGAGATGGCTGACGAGATGGGTGTATATATTGTGGATGAAAATGATCTGGAGACCCATGGAACGGTCGTCATGCAGCTTCCTTCCACCTACAATTCCATAAGCGACGATCCGAAGTGGGAGCCCCGTTACGTGGACCGCATTCAGCGTCTGTATCAGCGCGATAAGCTCCACGCCAATACTTCCATAATTATGTGGTCCCTTGGCAACGAGGCGGGCGGTTATCACAATACGGATGCAATGTACGACTACCTGAGAGCGCAGTCGGATATTCCGGTCCACTACGAGAGCGCGGTCCACTGTAAGCGGCAGGCGTACGATGTGGGAAGCGAGATGTATCCGAGCGTGGATATGGTGCACAGGACCGGTGAGCACAGAAGAAAGATGAAGCGCCTGAATGACCGGCCGTACTTTATGTGTGAGTATGCCCACGCGATGGGAGTCGGTCCCGGCAATACGGAAGCGTACTGGAAGGAAATCTATAACTATGACAATCTGATGGGCGGATGTGTCTGGGAGATGGTGGATCACGCCATACTCCATGAGGACGGAAGCTATACCTACGGAGGCGACCACGGCGAGTGGGAGCATGACGGAAACTTCTGTGTGGACGGTATGTTCTATCCGGACCGTACGCCTTCGGTCGGAGCAAAAATCATCCGCTTCATCTACAGACCGATTCGCGTGACTTATGTGGAAGGGGATATCTTTGAATTCTTTAATACCACCGCGTTCTCCGAGGGCAGGAGATATCATCTGAATTTCCTGTGGAACGACGGGACGGAGACCAATATGCGGGTGAAGGTCGCGCCTCTTACGAGAATAAAGAGCCGTGTACCGCTCGGCAGCACGGTGGACGGAAACCTTTCCGCAATCGTTACGGTCGTGGATACGAAGACCGGGGAGACCGTCTCGGAAGAGCAGATCGTGATCTCTGAGAAGGTTCCGGAGGCTCCGGTCACGAAGCATATCACGGAGGACTGCGTGGTGGCAAACGGAACATTTGCCTTATCACTGCCCGGAGGCCGGACTTTGATTTCAGCTGAACAGTCTACGCTGCTGTATCGCGCTGCGACAGACAATGATACGGATCTGAAGTTCAGAAACTCGATGTTGCCGTATTTCGCGCAGACCGAGACGGTAAAATCCAGCGAGCGCACTCCGAACGGTTACAAGGTGGTAACGGAGGTCACCAATGAGAAAGCCTCGTTCCTGGTGACCGACACGTATGAGGGAACATCAGAGGGAATCCTTGTGACCAGCACCCTCCACTGCACAAAGGGCGGTGGAATTGTGCCTCGTTTCGGCAAGTGCTTCCGCCTCGACGATATCTTTGATCAGGTGAAATATATCGGCAGAACGGGTGAGAGCTATTGTGATATGAAAGAACAGTTCCCGATCCGGGAGGTCTCCTGTACTGTGGCAGATATGACTGAGCCGAATATCCGGCCGCAGGAGAGCGGCAACAGATGCGACTGCACACTGGCCTCCGTTTCAGACGGACGGACAACAGTGACCTTCAAAGCTGTCGATAAGCCTTTTGAACTTGCAATCAAGCCATATACGGATAAGGCGCTCTTTACGATGCGGCATCGCAGCGATGAGATCCGTACCGGAACGTATGTGACGATTCAGGCTTTCCAGCAGGGAATCGGCACGGGAGCCTGCGGTCCGGGCGTCATGCCGGAGTATCAGTACTCCGCGAAGGAAGACTATGAGCTCAGGTTCATAATAAGTTTTACAGAAGAATAATATGATTAACTCCTTCCAAACAGACTTAGGTCTTTTGGGAGGAGCAATTTTGTTGTATATTATATAAAGAATGGATTAGTGTCGCCAAAAGAACAGCACTATTCACGGCAGTGATGAGGATGTAGCTATGATTAAACAAAATCAGGATTATCTGAATAGAGTGAATGCCGCAGTGGATTTTCTGCTGGTCTTTTTTTCGTACCTTTTTTCGGCGTGGTTCCGGTTAAGGGTACTGAACGGATGGTGGCATAACAAAGGTCTGAGCCGACCGATGATCATCGCATCGGCTTTTTACGCTGCAGGTCTGTGCCTGATGCTCGCCTGTCTCGGATTTTATAATACGACGAGGGTCAGAAGACTGACATGGAAGCTGGAAGTTCTGTTTGTCGGAACCACCGTCTCAATATTTATTGTGACGGCTCTGATTTTCATTTTCCAGATCGAAGATGTGTCCCGCGGTATCATTTTGATATTCTATATGCTGACACTGTTCCTGCTTGGCTTTAAGCAGATATTCACCCGCATGATTCTGAATCATCTGCGGAGCAGCGGATATAATATTAAGCATGAGGTACTGGTGGGATCCGGCGGGCTGGCGGCTCAGTATCGAAAAGATGTGGCGGATGAACCGGAACTGGGAATTCAGATCGATGAGATCCTGGACCCTGCCGATGATCTGGGAGCATATCTCAAGGATCACGATGTGACCGAAGTGGTCATTGCTCTCGAGGCGGATGAGTACAAGCTTATTGCCGACCACATCAGGGCATGTGAGAAATACGGCGTGAAGTTTTTTGTCATTCCTTTTTACAATGACATGATTCCCGCCCACCCTGAATTTGAAAATATCGGCCGCAGCAAATTGATCAATATGCGGGCGAACCGCCTGGAACAGCTCGGATGGGCTACCGTCAAGCGGGCTGCAGACATTATCATAAGCCTTCTCGGTATAATTATAACCAGCCCGATCATGCTGATTCTGGCGATCGCAATCAAAATCTCTTCCCCGGGACCGATTCTGTTTAAGCAGGTGCGCGTCGGATACCAGCAGCGGGAGTTTGAGATGCTGAAATTCAGGTCTATGGTGGTAAATGACCGGGCTGATACGACCTGGACTAAAGCGGGGGACAACCGGAGAACGAAATTGGGCGTCTTCATGAGGCGTACATCCCTCGATGAACTTCCGCAGCTTTTCAATGTTCTGAAAGGCGAGATGAGTATCGTGGGACCGAGACCTGAGCTTCCGCATTTTGTCAATCAGTTCCGCGAGACGATTCCGCTCTACATGGTCAAGCATCAGGTGAAGCCCGGCATGACCGGCTGGGCTCAGGTACATGGGTACAGGGGCGATACCAGCATACGAAAGCGTATAGAATTGGATCTCTGGTACATAGACAACTGGTCGCTCTGGCTCGATATGAAGATCATCTTCCAGACGGTGCCGTTCGCCATGCTCAGCGGCGACAAGGAGGAGATGGAATCCGAAGCGGACGTGAAGATCGTCGTGGCCACCCACAAGCCGTACTGGATGCCGGATGACCCGGTCTACGTTCCGGTCCAGGTGGGTGCGGAAGGAAAAGAGGACCTCGGCTTCACGCCGGATAATACCGGGGATAATATCAGTTCCAGAAATGCCAATTACTGTGAGCTGACCGGACTTTACTGGGCATGGAAGAATCTTTCCTGCGAGTATCTGGGACTTGCTCATTACAGAAGGCACTTTACAATCCTGAAAGGTACGGGTGACCGTCGTGACGCGCTGACCCTTGACCAGGCAAGAGCACTCTTTGCCGAGACGGATGTTGTCTTACCGGTAAAGAGGAACTATTGGATCGAAACGAATTATCAGCAGTATGTTCACGCGCACCATCGGGAAGATCTGGATACTACGAGGCAGATACTCAGTGAGAGATATCCGGACTATCTTCCGTGTTATGATAAGGTGATGAATATGACGACCGGACACCGGTTCAATATGTTCATCATGAAATGGGACCTTGCGGACGCTTACTGCACGTGGCTGTTCGATATCCTGTTTGAGCTGGAGCGAAGACTCGATATCAGTGAATACAATGATGTGGACAGACGAGTCTTCGGATATGTTTCGGAACGGCTCCTGGATGTATGGCTCATGAGGAACGAGATTTCGTATAAGGATATTCCTTATATTTTCCTTGAGAAACAGAACTGGGTCGTGAAGATAGCGAATTTCCTGAAAAGGAAGCTGGGAGGAACTAATAAAGGATCCTGAACAGGTCTTTACGTAGCAACTAAAACAGATGGAGAAAATATCATGCCGAAGATCAGTATTGTGGTTCCCGCTTACAATGCAGAGAAGACTATAAAAGGTACTATGTCAGATCTTCTTGCGCAGACATTCCGGGACTATGAAATTGTACTTGTGGATGACGGGTCGACAGACACGACACCCGAGATTTGTGACAGTTACAGGGAAAAGTATGACAATGTGCGGGTTCTTCATCAGGAGAACGGCGGCTTGTCAAATGCGCGCAATAACGGCACAAAAGTAGCTGCGGGTGACTATGTTACGTATGTCGACAGCGATGACCGGGTAGGGCAATCCTTCCTTGAGCGTCTGGTATATGCCATGGATGAGACCGGAGCCGATATCGTCTCAGGAAGAATCATCAAGGTCAAGGAAGACTTTGAACCGTCGAATCAGGACGAAGAGCAGTACTTCCTGATGGAAATATTTGATAAAAAGCAGACGATCAGCGAGATGCTGACAGGAAAGAAGATCTGGGTCGGAGCCTGCTGCAGACTTATTCCGAGAAAGTGGATGATTGAGGAACCATTTCTGGAAGGAACATATTATGAGGATCTGAGCAATACATACCGGGTCAATCTCAAGGCGGAAAAAACTGCGTTCATTGATGAAGATCTTTATTATTATGTCATGCACGGCGGATCGATCACGGCAAGGAGAAAACCTTCCGCAAGGCAGTGTGACGATTATTACGAGGCAATCAAATTATGCGCAAAGGGATGCGCGGACGTTTTCCCGGATCTCAGGAATGATATCTGCGTCATGATTTCAAGGGATTTCATGTCGCTTCTTCTGCATATCAGGAGATGTGAGGAGAAAGACGCGTCTCTGAAGAAAATGGAGAAAAAGATTGTCCGTTGGATAAGAAGGAACTGGTGGCGCACATTCACCAATCGGAAAGCTCCTATGAATGTGAGGCTGAGATCATTACTTTGCGGGATAAACCCGTGGTTGTATGAAAAAGTTTATTACTTCGGAATACGTTTCACCGGAAAGAAAATAGAGTGATTTCGGATAGACAAACATGAGGTATGCATGAGCAACATAGATTTTGTGATTACATGGGTGGACGGCCGCGACCCGGAATGGCGCAAAAGAAAAGAAGCCCTGAGCGAAAACAGTTTTGAAGATGAGCGTGAAGAACGCTACCGGGACTGGGGGCTGCTTCCCTACTGGTTCCGGGGAGTGGAGAAATATGCACCATGGGTGAGGAAAATCTGGTTCATATGTGATCAAAATCCGCCGGAATGGCTGAACCTGGATCATCCGAAACTGAACATAGTGCGCCACGAAGACTATCTGCCGGACGAATATCGTCCTGCGTTCAGCAGTCATCCGATCGAGCTCAATCTTCACAGAATAAAAGGGTTGAGCGAGAGATTTGTCTATTTTAATGATGACATGTATCTTCTGAGACCTGTTAAGGAGAGCATGTTCTTTCGCAGGGGGCTTCCGTGTGACAGCGCCCTGCTCAATACGATTCCGACGGATGACCTCGCAGGCATTCCGGACGGAAGAATCTTTTATATGTTCCTGAATAATGCATCCTATATCAATCGGGATTACGATTTTCGCAGCTGCTTAAAGCGCAATCCGCTGAAATGGCTTCATCCGGTTTACGGCAAGGATCTTGTCCGCAACGCTATGCTCTGCATCTGGCCGCGTCTTGTGGGCACGGTGGAACTTCACCTCCCCCAGGCGTTCCTGAAAAGGACATTCAGGGAGGCATGGGAGAAGGATTTCGACATTCTGGATATGACCTCACGGCACCATTTCCGGAATGATCTGGATGTCAACCAGTGGCTCGTCAGACTGCACCATATTATGAAGGGCGAGTTTTCGGTAAGAAAGCCCATCCGCAATGCGGTCTTTACGCTTGGCAGAAATAACGAAGAGCTTGCGCGCACTGTGAGAGAACAGAAGATACCCATGATCTGCATCAATGACGCGTCGATGGATACGCAGACTTATACCGATTCCAAACGGGAGATACAGGCTGCTTTTGATGCTCTTTTGCCGCAGCCTTCAAAGTTTGAAAAAGGGTGACAGAGACCATACTTAAGATGAAGACAAGCATTGCCATGCGCGCGTATGTGTGACTTACATCACAAGCATTGCCGTGCGCGTATGTGTGACTTACATCACAAGTATTGTGCGATTAGGATTCAAGAACGTCACAGCAGGAATGCTAAAGACAGCTGGTCGGGGAGAAATAATTGGAAAAACAAATTAGCGAAACAAAAAAGCAGACGGAGTTCGAGAAGATCAGCCCTGCTTTTCCGGGATGCGATCATTGCATCGTCTTCTGTGCGGACGACGGGTACATGGATCTGACTTATGTGGCCATCAAGTCTATCATAAATCACGCAGATGCCTCGGAGTATTATGATATTCTCGTCTTTCACGGCGGAATAGATTCTGCTCATGAGGACATTTACAGGGATGATTTCGGACATTATGATAATATCCGGGTGCGTCTTGCGGATGTCTCCCATATCTTTGACGGTCAGGACCTATATACGGAGAACCGTGAAAGCTTCAGAAGGGAAGCCTATTTTCGTCTGGTCACGCCCTGGATCCTCACAGAGGATTATAAGACAGCCCTGTATCTGGATGGCGACATGTTGATCAGAAAAGATATCACCCCGCTGTTCGAAACAGAGCTCGGCGATAATCTTCTGGGCGCTGTAAAGGATTACTGGGGTATCTGCAACTGCTATATGCCGCACGATCCACGCAGGGCTTACCGAATCAGCATAGGTCTTGATGACATTGACACTTATGTAATCAGTGCCACACTTCTTTTCAACCTCTCGAAATGGCGCAAGCAGTTTTCTCTTGAAGAGGTCATTCGCGTATGCGCGTCAAAAAAATGGCAGCAGCATGATCAGGATGTCGTAAATATTCTCTGTCATGGCAGTACAGTGTTTTTGTCTGCTACGTGGGGGATGATAGAAGATTACGGCAACAATCGTTTTCTGCCGGAATATATGTATAAAGAAGTGCAGGAGAACGGTAACGATCCCGCTATCGCTCATTTTGGCGGTGAAAGAAAGCCATACCGCAAGAAACACGTGCGATACGATATGGAGTTCTGGAAATGTGCCATGGATACCCCTTATATGGGAAGTCTCTTCGGACGAATAAAATCCACGGAACACAGGTATTATCTTGCACATGTCCTTGACAGGGAGGGAATAGAACATGTTCCGTCTGAGGACGGAACAGACCTTTACTATAAGGGCGTTCTCCTCGGAAAAGAGAAGTACGGGTTCCAGAAATATAAGGTGATACAGATCCGTGACAATGTTCTGCATCTCGAATGCTCTGTCGGGTATTACGGCCTCAGCGACAGGAACGCGCTATCGTTGGAGATGATCGTGGACTGTACGCGATGCGCACCGGTCAAAACACATCCGGAAACGGTATGGAACAGAACTGTGCGAAGCGTATATACCGGAATCGTCGCCGTTTTTGAACTGCCTCTGACAGATAGCGGAAAGATGCGAAGTATAAGGATCGCTGCGAAAGTAGACGGCGAGGAGACGCCGCTTTCCCGCATTAAGTACCAGCGGTTTGCGGAACTGTCCGGCCGGTTCAAAAATGACTACTATGCCCATAACGGGTGGATCGTTCAGCGCGAAAAGGGAGGTCAGAGCATCATCGTCCGGAAAATATTGCCGGGGGTTATCCTCGGCAAGGAGATCTGCCTGCTCTCGGAGGTCCGGAAGTCGAAGAAGGTATTGGGAGCGCAGAAGGCATTTGTCTTACGGCTTGCATCCGATGTAGTAAGGCCGTTCGTCCGGAAGCCGATCTGGCTTATTTCTGACCGCTTGAATCACGCGGATGATAACGGAGAGGTATTCTACAGATATCTTAAGAAATACCACAAGAAGGATGTCCGCGCATTCTTCCTGCTGCTTCCGGATTCGCCGGATTATGAGCGTATGAAGGAACTGGGAGATGTCATAGCACCGTTCGGATGGAGGCACAAGGTGCTTTCCCTTCTGGCGGAATGGAGCGTATCCTCTCAGATTGATACTGTTTATCGCGATCCGTTCCGCGATTACGGACATCCGTACAGGGATATCCTGCGGAAAACGCGGTTCGTATTTCTTCAGCACGGCGTGATATCTGCCGACATGAGCAGACTTCTGGATAAGGATCGGCAGGAACTGGACGGGTTCATCACATCGACCCCGAAGGAGTACGCTTCCATTGTGAACGGAGACTATCACTACACGGATGAGCAGGTCTGGCTGACCGGTCTTCCGCGCTTCGACAGGATAGAAGACCACAGGGAGAAGGTCGTCACCGTTATGCCGACATGGAGATCTTACCTGTTCATCGGTCAGAACTCCGCTACGGGAGAATGGGATGTAAAAGGCGGGTTCGAGAACTCCAGATACGCGAGATTTTATCACGATCTGATGCATCACCCGAGACTCAGGGAAGCGGCCTCACGGCTTGGCTATCGTGTACAGTTCAAGTGCCATCCGACATGTGTCGGACACGTGGATAAATTCGGATTTGATGAAAATGTCGCTCTGGTGCCGGAAGGAACGACTTATGCGGATATTTTCAGCAAATCGGCCCTGCTTGTGACAGACTATTCGTCATCTATTTATGATTTCGTGTATCTGCGCAAGCCGGTCGTCTATACGCACTTCGATGAAGATGAATTCTTTTCCGGTGCGCATATGTATGACAAGGGATATTTTGATTACGAAAAGGACGGATTCGGTGAGGTGGCGTACACTCTCGAAGATACGGTGGAGGCGATCGTTCGTTACATGGAAACGGATTGCGCTTTGCGGGAGCCGTATAGAACAAGGATAGAGGAGACGTTCCCGGATCGGTCGGCAAATCATTGTGAGCAGATATACAGGAAGATAAAATCGAAAGGCAGATATTGAGTATGAATTCGTATAAATATGATTTTTCTGTCGTCATGGCAATATATGACGTGGAAGAGTTTCTGGAAGAAGCGATGCAGAGTCTGCTGAAGCAGACAATAGGCTTTCGGAATATACAGGTCATTATGGTAGATGACGGCTCTACAGACGGCAGCGGGGATATCTGCGACAGGTATCAAAAGAAATATCCCGATCAGGTCTTCGTGATCCACAAGGAGAACGGAGGACCGGCATCAGCCCGCAATGCCGGACTTGAAATGGCAGAGGGAAAGTATGTCAGTTTCCTGGATCCCGACGATATGCTGAGTCATGACACGATGAAACATGTGAAGGCCTTTATGGACGGAGAAGGACAGTCGGCTGACATGTGCTGTATCCCCATGTTTTTATTCGGGCTCAGAGAGATGGATCATCCGCTGAATGTAAAATTTGAGGGTGGAACGAGGGTCGTCAATCTGCTGGATGAAGCAAATGTGAATATGGTGGTGCTCAGCGCTCCGTCGTCATTCTTCAGGCTGGAAGCCGCAAAAAAGATGGAGTTCGATACCGGGCTGTACGATGCGGAAGATGCCAAAGAGACCATGAAGGTCCTGATCAACAATCCGAATCTCGGACTTGTCGCCGGACCGAAGTACCATTACAGGCGGCACGAGAGATCGATCCTTGCCACGGTCGGTCAGAACGGAGATTCGTATCTTGCCCATATCAGGAATTTTTCCCGGTGGATCCTGAAATATGCAGAGGACAGGTATGGATATGTCCCGGCATTTGTTCAGTACGCAGTTATGTACGATCTGCAGCCAAAACTGAGAAAGGGCTCGATCCGGTCGGAGATTCTGCCGGAAGAGCAATTTGCCGAATATAAAAATGAATTGTTCCGGACGGTCTTCATGCTCGATGATGAGGTCATAATTGAGCAGACGAATATTCCGGATGAAACGAAGGTATTTCTGCTCGGCAGGAAGTATGACCGGCTACCCAAGCTCACTGCTTTGAGGAGCAGGAAGGAAAAGTTCCGAAAAGCCGGAGATGGCAGCGGCCGGAAATATGAAAAAGGCGATATTATGATGTCGTACAGCGGCATCAATGTCCTTGCGATGTCGGCTATGCGGACCGTGTGGCTTTTCCTCGATATCGATGAAAAAAAGAGAGAATGCACACTGGAAGGATATCATTCCCTGTGCGACCTGGGTGAACATGATGCGAAAGCTGTTCTGATCGTTAACGGAGAAATTTACGACTGCGATACATATGTGAGAGACGAGTGGGTCTCACACTGCATGGGTGAAGATACTACCTATTGTATAGGATTTAAGGGGACGATCCCGCTGACGGGATCCGACAGGATTTACGCCGCAATCATGGTGAAAGATCTTGTGATCGTACGTACCTCCGTAACAAACGGACGTTTCTTCCCTGTTACGCGCGTATACAAGAAGGCGTTTGCGTTCCGGAAAGGTTACCGGATTACTGCGGAACAGGAGAATCTGAGGATCGTAACGAAGCCGGCCCCGATCATCAATTTCTTCCGCGAGCTACTGTTCATGATGGAAGTATGGCAGAGAAACCTGCTGGGCGGAAGAAAAGCTGTCGGAGGAAGAATTCTCTATCACATCATCCGGCCGCATCTTAAGAAAAAGATATGGATCGTGTCGGACAGGATCGAGAAGGCCGATGATAACGGCGAAGCGCTGTTCTGCTATCTCCAGGAACATACTCCCGAGGGAGTAGAGACGTATTTTGCCGTCAGCAAGAATACCGCCGACTTCGAGCGTATCAGCAAGATCGGAAAATGCGTGGATGCTATGTCGTTCAAGCACAAGATGCTGCATTTGCTCTGCGATGTCAATATATCGTCCGGCGCCAATCCGGTAACGATGAATCCGTTCGACGGCTATTCCGATGCACTCCGTGATATTCTTCTGGAGAAGAAGTTCATCTTCCTGCAGCACGGACTTCTGGAGAAGGACGGATCGAGCTGGCTGAGCCGCTATAAAAAGGATGTCACCGGTTTCGTCACGACTGCCGGAAGGGAGAGGGACGCGATCGTTTACGGAAAGTATTACTATGATCCGTCGACCATCTGGCTGACAGGCCTGCCGCGCTATGACCGTCTCTACCATGCGGAGAGCAAAAAGATCACGATCATGCCTACGTGGCGCAGGCATCTTGTCGGGAACTATGACGCGAAAGCGGGCGGTTGGCAGCCAAAGGAAGGGTTTGAGGAATCTGCATACTTCAAGTTTTATGACGGCCTGCTGAATTCACCGAGACTGCTCGAGGCTTTGGATGAATACGGCTATACTTTGCAGTTCTTCCCGCACCCGATCATCCGGGTATACCTTGATAAATTCCACCATGATAAGAGGGTTCATTTCCTTCCGACGGAGACACTGTACAGGGAGGTATATGCTACAAGCGAGTTGCTCGCAACAGACTACTCATCCGCTGTATTTGATTTCTCTTATCTGCGGAAACCCATCATCTACTGCCAGTTTGACAGGGAAGATTTCTTTACCGGCGGTCATACGATGACAAAAGGATATTTTGACTATGAGGATGACGGATTCGGTGAGGTCGTTTTCGAGGTGGAGGACGCGGTCGATACGATCATTGACTATGTGAAGAACGGATGTACACTGAAGGACAAGTATCGGGAGAGGATAGAGAAGTTCTACGCGTATCATGACAGTAATAATTGTCAGAGAGTGGTGGAGAAAATTCTCGAGGCATGTGGCGAGTCATGAATGTCAATCGAAAGTGCCCGCAGTGTGAAAATCGGATAATGTAAACTCTACCTTTTCAAAGGTGATAATTCCGACGGTGCTTTTGCTTGCTCCGTGGGAAAAAAGAGTACATAAGTGAGATTATGAGGACTCGAAAAAATGAACATTAAGGAATCTTATGTAACAAGAGTAATACGAACTTTGAGAGAGCATCAGTTCATGTTCGAGGAACTGGTAAAGCGTGATTTTAAGCAGAAGTATAAGCGGACCGTTCTCGGAATGGCGTGGAGCGTACTCAGCCCGCTTCTTACCTTGCTTGTCATGCGCGTTGTATTTACACGGTTCTTCGGACGCGATACACCGCACTACACCACGTACCTGTTCGCCGGGAACCTGATGTTCTCGTATTTCCGTGAGTCGACGAACGGCGGCATGCAGTCTCTGATGTCCAACGCGAGTATATTTACGAAAATTAATGTGCCGAAATATATGTTCTTGCTGAGTAAAAATGTCTCGGCTGTCATAAACTTCGGTCTCACGTTAATCGTGTTCTTTGTATTTGTAGCCATAGACAGAGTTTCGTTCAAACCTACTATGTTTGCTATTATTTTCCCGATCATAACAATGAGTATCTTCAATATCGGGGTGGGAATGATATTGTCGGCGCTGTTCGTATTCTTCCGTGATACGCAGTATCTTTATGATGTCTTTTTAACTCTGCTGACGTATCTGTCCGCAATCTTCTATACGATAGACAGATTCCCGGCAAAGATACAGAGGGTGTTCCTTCTGAACCCCGTATTCTGCAACATAAAGTATATAAGAGTCATTGTTATCGACGGGAATCTTCCTTCGCCTATGTTCCACTTACTGCTGCTGGCTTATGCACTGACAGCTCTTACCATAGGTGGACTTATTTATAAGAAGTTTAATACGCAGTTTCTGTACTATGTGTAAGGAATGTCTGCGTAAACGGCTTTTGGTCCGGAAGTGCGGTTGAACAGAAATATAGAACAGGGTTGTGGGAGTGCGCAAGCACGTGACAATCCGAATTAACTTTTGCGTCTTAATCAGAAGATGAAACGAGGGTATAGTTCATAATGACATATGCAATCAAGGCGGAGAATGTATCCATCCGCTACATGACTGGAGACTTTAAGGATATCGGTTTAAAGGAATATGTTTTGCGCCGCCTCACGCACAATTATAATGTCCACGAATTCTGGGCAGACAAGGGCGTGTCGTTCGAGCTGAAACCGGGTGATATGCTCGGCATCATCGGCGCGAACGGGGCAGGTAAGTCGACATTGCTGAAGGCTGTGTCCGGCATTATGATCCCTACTGAGGGGTGGGTCGATGTCAAGGGCAGAATAGCAGCCCTGCTCGAACTTGCATCAGGTTTTGACAATGATCTTACGGTCCGGGAAAATGCGTATCTGCGCGGAGCGCTCCTCGGGTACACCCGCGAGTTCATGAACGAGAAATATGATGATATCATAGAGTTCGCGGAGCTTCAGGATTTCCAGGAACGAAGGTTCAAGCAGCTGTCCAGCGGTATGAAGAGTCGTCTGGCATTTTCCATAGCCTGCCTTGTTGAGCCGGATATACTGATTCTGGACGAGGTACTCAGCGTCGGAGACGGTGCATTTCGCAAGAAGAGCGAGGATAAGATGCGCAGTATCCTCGAAAGCGGTGTCACTGCGATTCTGGTGTCACATACTATCGGACAGGTCAGGGATATGAGCAATAAAGTTCTCTGGCTCGACAAAGGAAAACAGATCTGCTTCTCCGATGAGGTGGAGCTGGTCTGTGATGCTTACGAGGAATTCCTTGCAACGAAAAAGGTCCCGCATTCCTGGGAGGACATAGAGAGTCTTGCGGAAGACTTCACGGTACGTCAGGAAAAGAAGAGGGCGGAGAAAGCGAAAACGGAGCAGCAGAAGCTGGTAGAAAAGCTCAGAAAGACCGATACGAATGTTGCGAAGGCGGCAATCGAGGCGTATCTGAAGGAAGTAGAAGAAGAAGCAGCAGAAGAAGAAAAAACAGAATAAAAAGAAAGCAACGGGGCTGTCGCGTTAAGGCGAAGCCCCGTTTTACATTGATGGCTCAGTCGCACAGGCTCGTAAGCTTTCCGATCAGCTTGTTATAGCGGAGCAGAGATTTTACAGCCTCGATGACTATGGAAATAGCGGTGCAGGCAATCAGCAGCACCAGACATATGAGTGCAAAATGTTTCCACGAATACGTGAAATCAGGAAGATAGTATGCCCGGATGAAAGTATGAGTAAGGAACACATTCATGGAGTGCTTCCCGAAAAATCCGAGCACTTTCCTGATGGGAGTCAGCGGCAGAACGAATTCTACTACGAAGAGTATGAAGGCGATCGGATACAGTCCTGTGTGGTATTCGCGGAATACTGACAGCGGAATGAACCGATACATCTTGTACAGCATGAACAGGATAGGCAGTTCAACGGCGAACTTTATTATCTTGATCCAAATTTTTCCGCTTCCGAAAGCACACCATTTTTCGAGATATCCGTAATTGGCAAAAATAGCGCCGAGTGTAAGCGGTATCAGGAAAGCATAGGTCGATTGGCTATCGATGATGATCGCACTGAAGTCTGTGTGAATGATACGAATGAATGCGATTTCCAGAAATAAGAACGGCCACAGATAATCTTTGAACTTATACAGAACAGGAATCATCAGTATGAAGACCGCAGCGGCGCTCATATACCACCATGTTCCGTTGAGAGTCGGCGTGTGGAATAATTTGGCCAGACCCAGAAAATCTGTAATGATGTACATGATACTTTTATAGATATCTTCTTTGCACAATATCTTGATCAGCCTTCCGTCAACAAGCTGCGTTATAATTGCGCTTGCAACCCAGACGAACCAGAAGCCTGAAAATGTGAGGATATATCTCTTTGCGAACCACTTCGATGGATTCGTATTTGACCTCCGGCAGCTGAGGAACAGACCGTATCCGGATATGAATGCAAAGAGCGATACGCATATTTTACAGGAAGTCGCCAGATTCACGACCTGCTGCTCGTTAAAAGGGTAGAAGGATATAGTGTATTTGTCAAAAAGTGAATGAGCTCTGAAGTTATGATGAAGCATCATCATCATGATCGCGATTCCCTTCAGGGCGAGAGACGCTTCTTTGTCGAAAAATGATTTCTTTGGCATGAATATGGCTCCGATATGATCAATGAAGGACATATACTCCCCGCATAGTGCTGACGATTTCGACAGAGGTGCGTTCTGAAGCGGGAGAGATGTGTAAGAATAAAAGTAAGCAACTATAGAATTATTATAATCGGAGTTTCATAGTATAACAAGTTAAAGCTGCCATGCAGCGGTTTTCAGAGAGATTGACACGACATGCCTGTTGACGTAAAATAAAGCTACCATGGCATATTCTTCGCACTTTCGCCCCGGCGGACCACATACTGCTTCCGCGGCACAAGCCGCATAACAGCATGTCTCCACAGGAGAAAGCAGTAGAGGATTATTGGGAACTCGTATTTATATTTCCCACTTGAAATATATGAGCAGTCTTATCATAAAAAACTGCATCAGGTATGGAGTGAGAAGTATTTGAACTCGTATTAGTGCACAGAAAGTACAAACCGCATGTCCATGGTGAGGAGGATATTATGAGAAAATACAGAGACATGAGCCGTGAGGAACTTCTTATTGAGAAAGCCTCACTGGAGAAGCAATTCGAGGCCGTCAAGGCCAGAAGACTGAAACTTGATATGTCAAGAGGCAAGCCGTCCAGAGCGCAGCTTGAACTCTCCAACGGCATGATGAATGTTCTGAATTCCGATGCATATTTTAACGACGAGACCGGAACGGACTGCCGAAACTACGGAATCCTCACCGGTATTCCGGAAGCCAAGCGCCTCATGGGACAAATGTCGGAAGTCGACCCCGATTCTATCATTATCTGCGGAAACTCATCACTCAACGTTATGTTCGATACGATTGCCCACTCATTTTCACACGGCGTATGCGGGAGCAAGCCGTGGGGAAAGGTCGATCATCCGAAGTGGCTGTGCCCGGTTCCGGGTTATGACAGACATTTTAGAATCACGGAAGCATTCGGATTCGATATGATCAACATTCCGATGACGCCGGACGGCCCGGATATGGATATGGTAGAAGAGTATGTCAACAATGATTCCTCTGTAAAGGGTATCTGGTGCGTACCGAAGTATTCCAATCCGCAGGGCTACTGCTACTCTGACGAGACAGTCCGCAGATTTGCCAATCTGAAACCTGCCGCCAGGGGCTTCCGTATCTACTGGGACAACGCTTATTCCATTCATCATCTGTACGAGGAGGAAGAAGATCAGGTACAGATTCTTGAGATTTTGGAAGAATGCCGCAAGGCCGGAAATCCGGATATTGTTTACAAGTTCATCTCTACATCCAAGGTAACATTCCCCGGATCCGGTATTGCTTCGATTGCTACATCAAAAGCCAATCTCGAAGACATCAAGAAGTATATGTCAGTCCAGACGATCGGTCATGACAAGCTGAATCAGCTGCGTCACGTCCGTTTCTTCGGAAACTTTGCAAATATGGAAGAGCATATGATGCGCCACGCAGCCATTCTCCGTCCGAAATTCGAGCTCGTTGAGTCAACGCTGCAGAGAGAGATCGGCGGTCTGGAAATCGGAACGTGGACGTGTCCTAAGGGAGGTTATTTCATCTCCTTCGATTCCCTCGACGGATGTGCAAAGAGAATCGTGGCGAAGGCTGCAGAAGCCGGAGTACGTCTGACCGAGGCGGGCGCTACATTCCCGTATGGGGTGGATCCGAGGGACAGAAATATCCGTATCGCACCTTCTTATCCGACTGAGAAAGAACTCAGAAAGGCGACGGAGGTCTTTGTTCTTGCGGTCAAGCTTGTGAGTGTGCAGAAGTATCTCTGGGAGAAAGAGAAAGAACAGTAACGATTTCGACAGTGATTTTTGTACCGAGAAGAAAACCTTGGTGACGAACTTATACTTTCTGTATGAAACAACTGGGCTGTCTTATCATTAAATAATGCATCGTCGGGACGCTCTCGCTCGGTCTCGCTGGCAGCGGTACTAATAAATTATCAGCGCTTACGCTTGAAAATTTAAAGTACCGGCCGCTCGACGACGCCGCTCCGATTGCATTATTAATGATTTCGACAGCACTTTCATACCGAGAAGAAAAACTGCTTGTATTAAGGGGTAATTATATGGATAACGAAAGAAGGGGTTCGATATCCGATGGTAGCAAGTGGGGGAAAGACTACTCTTATGAGGATATCATGAGCAAGGATGAGGCATATAAGGCCGTCTATGCCGATGTGTCGGATCAGGGTAAGGCGGACGCTGACGATGCTCCCGAAAACGAGTTGAACGAGGCTGATGCAGATGAGGCGGATGCTTCCGAAGCCTCAGGCGAAGCTGATGACGATGATATTTTCAACGACTGGGTCGAGGACTTTTCTGAGGAAGTAAACGCCGGGGAGTCGGAATTCACCGAAAAACCGGGAAGCAGCGATGAGCCGGAGCCTGCCGAAGATTCGGGAAGCGGCGATGAGCCGGAGTCTGCCGAAGATTCGGGAAGCGGCGATGAGCCGGAACCTGCCGAAGAATCGGGAAGCGGCGATGAGCCGGAGTCTGCCGAAGAATCGGGAAGCACCGATGAGCCGGAATCTGCCGAAGATTCGGGAAGCGGCGATGAGCCGGAGTCTGCCGAAGAATCGGAAAATGCCGGGGAGTCGGAGCCTGCCGAAGATTCGGGAAGCACCGATGAGCCGACACGAACCGATGAGTCGACGCCGGGAGGGGACGAGCCCGTTCCGATCGATCCGGAAAAGCAGAAAAAGCGCCGCATGCTGATCGGAGGTATCGCCGGTCTCTGTGTCGTTGCGCTGATAGCCGGTTCCCAGATCCATAAGCATTACAAGGAATTCTATACAACGCATTTCTTCAACGGAACCGTTATAAACGGCGAAGACGCCTCCAAGAAGACAGTCGAGGAAGTCAAGGACGACATCAAGAAGAATGTCTCCCACTACAATTTGAAAATCAAAGAGTTGAACCGGGATGAAAAGATCACGGCTCAGGATGTGGGACTTGAATACGTGGATGACGGTAAGGTCGATGAACTCATGGAGGAGCAGGAGGAAGGAAAATGGTTCCTCCACCTCGCAGGCACCACCGAATTTGATGTAAATGCGGGTACCAAATATGATGAGGGAAAATTGACAGAGACCATTGCGGGGCTCGAGTGCTTTAAGGAAGAAAATGTCACGAAGCCTCAGAATGCGACTCTCAAAGACGAGAACAATGTCTTCTCTATCCAGGACGAAGTGGAAGGCAACGAGGTCAATCTCGAAAAATTCACGGCAGCCGTCAAGGAGGCACTTGACAAGGGCGGAACGTCTATCGACATCGTAAAGAATGACTGCTACAATCATCCGACCATTTACAGGGATAATGAAACTCTGAAGGCCCGCATGGACAAGTGGAACGAGTACATGAGAGTCAACGTCACGTACGCTTTCGGCGATAATATCGAGGTCGTGAACGCGGACACCGTGAAACCCAATGTCGTGGATGACGGGTCTACTGTCGATCTGCCGACAGACTGGATCCGTACGCTGGTCTATGGATGGGGGCAGAAATATGATACATTCGGTCTTGCCCGGGAGTTTACGACACATTCGGGCGAAACGATCATGGTCGAAGAAGGCGGTGACTACGGATGGTGCATCGATAAGGACGTCACGATTGCGGATGTTACTGATGCGGTTCTGACGGGTGCACAGGGCGAACGCCCGGTGACATTCCTTTACAGCGCGATGGGCTGGGACAACGGGGACCTGACAGGTACTTATGTCGAAGTCAGTATAGCCAAACAGCACCTCTGGTGTTATAAGGACTATGAACTTGTTATGGATACAGATGTTGTCACCGGTCTTCCGACAACAGAGAGAGAAACGACGCCCGGGACATTTGCGGTTGACGCAAAGAAGGAAGATGCTGTACTCGGTTCACTCGATGTACAGGGATATGAATCGCCGGTAAGTTTCTGGGCTCCATTCAACGGAGGCCAGGGATTGCACGATGCACCGTGGAGAGGTGATTTTGGCGGTGATATCTATCTGAGCAACGGATCTCACGGCTGCGTGAATATTCCGCCGGAGAACATGGAACCTATTTACAATGCAATAGATATAGGAACAGCGGTTGTTATCTACTGATATTTGCTGACACTACTATGAGGGAAACAGAAAATAACACCAAAAGAGGCGGTTTGGACGTAGTAAGAACAATTATCCTGATAGCTGCATTTGCAGTCCTGATTTACTCGGGGTATCAGCTTTTTACAATATTTCATGGCTACGCCGCCGCCGATAATGAATATGAGGATATTCAGAAGGAATTCACCAGACCGGTTGTAAAACCGGAGGGTCCGACTCCGGAACCCGAAGCAGTCGAGAGTCCGGAAGAAGGTTCTACGCGCTTGATCGAGGACGCCGAGCCTCCGCTTGAAGTTGACTGGGATGAACTCAAAAGTGTAAATTCGGATATTGTCGGATGGATTTATGTGGAAGCGCAGAGCGGAATCAGCTACCCGATCTGCCAGACGACCGACAACGAGTATTATCTGCACAGGACTTTTCGCAAGGAGCCGATATTTGCAGGAGCGATTTTTGAAGACTTCTGCAACTCTCCGGAGTTTTCTGACCCAAATACGATCGTCTACGGACACAACATGAAGAGCGGCAGCATGTTCGCTATGCTCAAGAGACTTAAGGAGCAGTCGAGATATGATGAAGCGCCTTATTTCTGGATCCTGACCCCTAAGGGCAACTACAGATATCATATTTACGCGGCGTTTGATACACCGGTCAACTCAGATGTCTACATGCTCTTCTCAAAGCAGGGTAAGGAATTCATGGAGTGGGAGCAAAAGATGCAGAACGCATCGGAAGTCTCCAATTCCGTGCCGCTTGCCGAAGACGATTTCACAGTGACGCTTTCCACCTGCACAAGCGACGAATCTGTCCGGTGCGTGGTTCTCGGAAAGCTGGTTTCTACTGCAAGACCCTCAAAGTAATGAAACTTTGAGGGTTTCTTTTGTATCAGCATGCAGTGATAAGTAAACTATGGAAAACGGTAACATCAATATAAGGAGGTACGGAAATGAGTAGAGAAGTAGAGGAACTGCAGAAAATAATTGATTCACATAACAGAATTGTTTTCTTCGGCGGAGCAGGCGTTTCAACGGAGAGCGGAATCCCGGATTTCCGTTCACAGGACGGTCTTTACAACATGCAGTATAAGTATCCGCCGGAACAGATCATCAGCCATACGTTCTTTGTGCATGACACGAAGGAATTCTATCGGTTCTACAAGGATAAGATGCTGATTACGAACGTCGAACCGAATCCGGCGCACAAAAAGCTTGCCGAACTCGAAAAAGCGGGAAAACTTCTGGCAGTCGTTACCCAGAATATTGACGGACTTCACCAGCTTGCCGGAAGCAAAACAATTTACGAACTCCATGGCTCGATTCACAGGAACTATTGCACACGGTGCCGCAAGTTCTTCGGACCGGACTATCTCAAGGAAAGTGACGGTATCCCGAAGTGCGACGCCTGTGGCGGAGTTATAAAGCCTGATGTTGTCCTCTATGAAGAGGGACTGGACAGCGATGTCATAAACGGGGCTGTCCGTGCGATTTCTAAGGCAGACTGCCTGATTATCGGAGGAACTTCTCTGGTCGTATATCCGGCAGCGGGACTTATTGACTATTTCAATGGGGATAAGCTTGTCCTGATCAATAAGTCGGCAACTACGAGAGATTCGATGGCTGATCTGGTGATCAGAGAACCGATCGGACAGGTATTTTCACAGATAGAGGTGCGTTAATGAAGAGAAATGTTTGCACGAAGCTGACGGCTGTCTTACTGGCAGCCATTCTGATTATGCCGACACAGATGATTGCCCATGCCGAGGAATATGAGGCGGTCGACATATCTCCGGAAATGCAAACGAACCTGGAAGATGGGACTTTATGGAATGAGGACAATGAACCGTCTGAGGATCCGACAGGTTCCGGTGAAACGGAAGTACAGGTAATACCCGGTGCTGAAAACCTGGAAATTGCGGAAGACGTGTCAGAGGAAGATTTCGATCTGAAAGCGGAAGAATCGCAGCCGTACGGATCGTCAGATTATTCCGCGCCTTCCGACGGTACGGTAACGATTATTCATAATGAAGGATATTATGTTCCGGAACCGGAAATGAATGACGACGGTCTTTACGCGATAGACGCGTATGAGGATGTGGAAAATGCAAGCGGTGAAATCATACCGGTCGTCGGATACGAAATCACTGAGGATACAGCGAAGGGTGAGGAACTGTTGGGGGCAGGGTCTTATCCGGCGGAGTTTTATCCGACAGTCAGCACAGGCATTTCTTCACAGGGCGGAAACGATACATGCTGGGCTTTTTCCGCTATGACGAGCGGGGAGCGTTCTCTTCTGACGAAAGGCCTTGCGGACAGCGTCAATCTGTCGGAAAAACATCTTCTCTACGGATATTACAACCGCAGCGGGGATGTCGGAATACCGGCCACTAACTACAAATGGTACAATACGAAAGGATCTTTTTATATGGCGGTTGCAGCGATGGCGGATCTGCTCGGAGCTGCGGATGAAAATAAGTATCCTTATACGACGGATCCTCTGTCTCCGGAAGAGTACACGGATGATATTGCTCATCTTGAGGATGCGACCTTCCTTGCAAACTTTCCGACGGCCTCCGCTTCCTGGAAGTCTGATCTGTGGAACGCCGTGATAGAACAAATCAAGGGAAACGTCATGGAAAACGGAGCTGTCTGGCTTTCCATATATTCAGTAGATAAGCATTCTACGACGGAATGGTATACGGCATGGCCGACTAAAACTACGACAGACGATAACGGCAACACTACGGTAACTTACGAGGATAAGCCCGCGGCTGATCATGCAGTGACGGTCGTGGGATGGAATGACGAGAAAGTTATTCCCGGTGCGGAAAATCCGGGTGCCTTTTACGTGCAGAATTCCTGGGGAGCAAACTGGGGAGAAGGCGGATATTGCTGGCTTTCATACGAAGACGCGTCCATGAATAACCCGGTCGCATACCGTATGGAGCAGTCTGAGCTCGGAAAGACGCGTGATACCGAGGTGTTCTCTCATACCGGTACAGGATTCTGCGGCAAGGTTCTTGGTTCCACAAACCTGACTTACGGCGTAAATGTTTTTGAGACCGATCATTATGTCGCCATCGACTCCATCGGCTTCTACACCAAGAATGCCAATCAATATGAGGTAGCGCTCATTACCGATATTCCCGATCCGACCGATCCGATGAGCGGAACAGTTGCGGCAAGTGCACAGGGTACAGTTTCGGACAGCGGATTTCATAGAGTGAACCTTGATCGGAGCGTGACGATCGAGAAAGGAGATACATTTGCTGTCAAGGTACAATGCAAGAACGACGCGGGAAGATACTCGGTCACATTTGAAGGACCTGTTTCTAACCTGAGAAAAACAGTCTGTGACCCGGGTACATCCTACTTCTATTACAAAGGAAATCATTACGATTGTGCGACGACGGAGAAATTGTCAAACCAGCTGATTTCAACCGACTACCGCAACATCTGCGCTTATGCATACGGAAACAAAGTTAAAGAGCTCCGGATTTCCGGAGATGTATCAACTGCGACAGTGGGAGATACTTTTGCGCTGGAAGCTTACATGGAGGACGAACAGGGAACAGAAATCGAAGTAGCTCCGACATGGAGCAGCGATACGGAAGGCGTCACGGTCTCTAATGAGGGTCTTGTAACCGTGACTGACAGTGCTGTGACCGGAACCGTTACGATAAAGGCCGAATATGCGGATCAGATTGGGAAATATCGATTTGATGCGGAAGTGGACGCTTCCGCAAGTGAGGTCTCCGGCCTGCGCCTCATCGGCGTTCCGGACACATCTTTCGTCATTGGACCGGAGGATGACACGAACATAGGAGGTTGTGGCGACGTTACCAGAAATTCGGACGGAGCTCCGGTGCTGGACTATTTAATAGAAGAAACAGAGACGGCTTATTACAAAATCGAGAATTTCTACACCGGACTTGTCATGACGCTGGACGAGGACGACGGCATGGGAAATTACTACGTGATCCAGGATGCCTGGAACGGCAGGGACGAACAGCTCTGGAGGATTTTGAAAGCCGAAGGCGGTTATATCATAAAGAACAAGAAAAACGGAGCCTGCCTTGCGATCTTCGACTCGGAAGGTGAAGAGTATGAATTTATTGTGGCGAACGGAACGGCAGCCGTCTGGACAATTACTGAGAAAACGGCCGACCTTACCAAAGCAAAGATGTCCGTTCCTGTCTCCGCCGCGCTGATAAACGGGAAAGCTACGGTGGAACCGACGCTGAATTACGGATACAGGACTCTCGTAAAGGGAAAAGAGTATTCCGTCAGCTTCAGTAACAACACGAAAGCCGGGGATGCTACCGTGACTGCGAAAGGCATAGGGTATATGACCGGATCACAGAAGGGGACTTTTACGGTAGTCAATTCCGCAGCCTCAATCACTTCCGGTAAGGTATACATGATCGTTCCGGTGAGGGCGCCGAAGACGACGCTCACAGTGCAGAAGGGAAGTATGCTCCCGAATACGAATATTTATCTCAGTACTCCCGGTACTTCGGAGGCACAGAGATTCATTTTCACAAAGAACTCGAACGGCACGTATACCATCACGGACCAGAAATCCGATTTTGTGGCAGGCATACGAAACAATTCAACCGCCAACGCGGCCGTGATTGAAACGCAGCTGGACAAAGGAAGCAAGTATCAGAGATGGACGCTCAAAAAACAGAGCGACGGAAGTTATTGCATCCTGAACTCGCAGACGGGTAAGGCGCTTTATCTGATCGGCGGGAAAACCGCCAACGGAACAAACGTCGGTCAGTATGGCTATTCCGGTACCCTCAATCAGAGGTTCTATCTGGTACAGTCATCGGCGACCGCTCATACGTACAGCAATACATATACAATTCGTGCGGCCGGCAAGACATCCCTCGCGCTCGACATTGTGAATGCCTCGAAAGACGGCGGAGCCAACGCCCGCATTTACACTTACAGCGGAGGTGCTGCCCAGAAATTCCGTCTGATGTACAGCGGGAACGGCTACTACCGCATTATGAATGTGAATTCGGGAAAAGTGCTCGGAATAAAGGGGGATACAAAGACCAACGGGGCAAATGTCCGCCAGGCTACCTGGATGGCCACTGCGGGCCAGCGTTGGAAAGTGGTTAAGAACTCGGATGGCTCGGTGACTCTGCAGAGTGCGCTCGGAACTGCCCTTGATGTCTATGCGGGGTCGATGACTCCAAATGCAAACGTTGATTCCTGGGCTGTCAATAAGACGACTGCGCAGAAGTGGAAGCTTGTGAAGGTTTCCTGAAACATACAGGTATATCTGTGAACTATGAGGACATACTATGCGTGACAGAATAAGAGAAAATGTATTTCGAAATATCAACTGTGCAGCACATATCATGCTTTGTATGGTCTTAACGGCATTGCTCCTTGCGGGCAATGCCGCTTTCGTACATGCCGGAGAAGCAGAGATTGTGTGTGTGATGGAGAGGACCGGCGACGGGAAGCTCGGTATGCGCATTGACGGCGGTAAAAATTCCGGTATTGATGCGTACGACCTCGATGTTGTCTATGATCCGCAGTCTGTCCGGCCGGTCGAGGCGGAGGCGAGGGGCGGAGAGCCGACGGCATTTGCATATCAAGATATAAACGACACAGGCGTATTCCGCATCGTGGGTCTTATGCGGGAACCTCTGACGGAAGCGGGAACATTTCTGTACATAAAGTGGGAACCGCTATCGAAGGATGACATACAATATGTTCCTGAGCTGACCGTGCGTGACCTCGCGGACAGCGAGGGGGAAGATCTCTCTTACGGGATTTCCTACACGGGAGTCGACGGCGGTGCCGTCGCGCCGAGTCCCGCGAAGAGGACAGAGAGTGATTCAACAAATGGCGGCAGCCCTCAGGAAACCGACCGTACAGATGAGGCAGCGCCGGCGGGCGATGCGGATGACGGAAACGGATCGGGAGCACAAGTGAACGGCGATGTGGCGGAGACTCCTGCTTCGAACGATACCACTAATACGAACGCCGTAGCCGCGGATGGCAATGCGGCCGGGCAGAACAGGAAAGACCGTGCACATCAGAATTCTGCAGAGGACCCGGACAATAGCCGGATGGGGACGGATGAGAGCAGCGGACAGAAGAAGGACGGCGCAGGCGACGCAAGCAGTGAAGATTCCTCTGCGGATGATAAGGATGCAGGCAGTACAGACCGAACGGATTCTCAAGCGGAGGACTCTTATGGATCAGAAAACAGCGCGCCTGATGCAACTCCCGAAGCACTCGCTGAAGATGCGGTTGAGCAGAAAGCAGACGGTAAACCGGCTTCCACAAACGGAGCTGCGGTGATCATCGTGCTTATTCTGGCAGCGGCTCTCGGCGGAGTCTACTATTATAATAGAAGCAAACATTCGCAGTCCTGACGGGAGACAAAAAGTTACCATTCAGCTGCCTTTCCATCCAAGCAGTCCAAAGGCAAGCGGTATACTATTCAAGCGGAAAACTCTCGCAGTCTTGACGGGAGACAAAAAGTCACCATTCAGTTGCCTTTCCATTCAAGCAGTCCAAAGGCAAGCGGTATACTATTCAAGCGGAAAAGACTCTCAGTTTTGACGGGAGGCAAAAACCTAAAAAGCAGACATCTTTCGGGAACATCGAGTTACCATTCAGCTGCCTTTCCGTACAAGCAGTCTTAAGGCAAGCGGTATACTATTCAAGCGGTAAACATTCGCAGTCCTGACGAGAAACAAAAACCATTGCACTCTGTGTGACCAAATGTATGCTGTAAGCGACACGCGGGAACACAGAGTGCAGATATGGTTTTTTGTTTCGCAAGTCAGGACAAGAGTTTACCGATGAATACGTATACCGATGCCGCAGGATATGCATTCCATAGAAGGCAGCTGAATAGTAACGCAGGATATGCATACAACTGAAGGCAGCTTGAATAGTAACAATAGAAAGCGAATACGCAAAATGATTTTCTCAAAAGAACTTGTAATTTAAAAACTCGTATGATATAGTATGGATTCGTGAGAGTTTAAATCATGTTCCTTGTCTCCCGCATGAGACGGGAGGCCGGAGACCAAAAGGAGGAAAAGTAACATGAATAAGTATGAATTGGCATTAGTTGTTAGCGCTAAGCTTGACAACGAAGGCGTCGCAGCTGTTGTTGACAACGCAAAGCAGCTGATCGAGCGTTTCGGCGGTCAGGTAAGCGAAGTTGAAGAGTGGGGAAAGCGCAAGCTGGCTTACGAAATCCAGAAGCAGACAGAAGCTTTCTATTTCTTCGTTCAGTTCGAAGCTGACACAACAGCACCGGCTGAGATCGAGTCCCGTATGAGAATTATGGAGAATGTACTTCGTTATCTCGTAATCCGCAAGGATGAGAACGATACCTTCAAGGTAACACCGGAGAAGGCTCCGGCCGCGGAGACAGAAGAAGCTGAAGCTGAAGAAGCAGTTGAAGAGATTCCGGAAGCCCCGGAAGCTCCGGCTGATGAGGCACCGGCAGAGGAATAAAGCTCATTTGATGATAACAATTCAGTCAGAAAAATGAGGTACATTATATGAACGTTTTAGTAATGATGGGGCGCCTTACGCGTGACCCGGAAGTCCGTTACGGAGCAAGCGGAAACGCAGTAGCGAGATTCTCACTTGCAGTTGATCGCAGATTTAAGAGAGAGGGACAGGCTGATGCCGACTTCTTCAACTGTGTTTCATTCGGCCGTCAGGCGGAGTTCGTGGAGAAATATCTCCACAAGGGCGTAAAAGTAGTTATTCAGGGTAGTCTGCAGAACGACAATTATCAGAATCGTGAAGGTCAGACGGTTTACCGTGACCAGATCGTCATCGATAATATCGAATTTGCCGAGAGCAAGGCAGCAAGTCAGCAGAATGCGGCCGCTTACAATGCGAGACAGTCGTATTCCGCTCCGGCTTCACAGCCTGCACCGGCTCCGGCACAGCGCCGTGAGACGCCGGCAGCAGATTTCTCGGGTGACGGATTCATGAATATCCCGGACGGGATTGATGAGGAGCTTCCGTTCAGCTAAGGCAATGACTTCTGATACGAAGCAGAGAATCCTCCGAGGCGGAGGAAATGTTTAAGGACAGGTCGAACGGACCGGTACAATGGATGAGAACCCTCCCGCAGGGAGGCACGAAGATAGAGAGGAGAGCTGACAATGGCTTATCAGAGAAATGGCGAAGGCCGTGAAGGTGGATACAGAAGAAAACCGAGTGGATTCCGCAGAAGAAAGAAAGTTTGCGTATTCTGTGGCAAGGAAGGCGAGATCAGCTACAAGGATGTAAACAAGCTGAAGAGATATATCTCTGAGCGTGGCAAGATCCTTCCGAGAAGAATTACCGGCAATTGCTCAAAGCATCAGCGTGCTCTTACACTGGCTGTAAAGCGTGCACGCCATCTTGCTATTCTTCCGTACGTTCAGGATTGATCCTGTGTCGGAAGTTGCAAACCCGGCTTCTATAGGCTATAATAAAGCCGTCACTATACCTTGGGATAGTGGCGGCTTCATTTTTTCTACAGGAGACACTAATGGAACAATTTGAAATCACTAACCAGGTCCGCAAGTACATACAGACGCCCATATGGCTAAGTCTTTGCCTGGTAGGCGCCATTCCGTTGCTCTATGTTATAGCAGGCAAGAAGGCTGCCTATGTCGGTATCGTACTGCTTGCGGTATATCTTGTGATTACAGCCGTTCTGTATCGCTTCCAGAGAGTGCGACTTGCCAATGAGCTTGTATCATTTGCCGCTCAGTATGGCCAGGTGCAGCATCGCCTGATTCAGGAGCTGGTCCTCCCGTACGCACTTCTGGATCTCAGGGGCGGCGTGCTCTGGATGAACGATGAATTTGCCGGTATCGCCGGTAAGGATCTGAATTTTCACAAGAACATCGCGGCAATCTTTCCCGAGATCACGAACGCGAAACTCCCCGGAAGGGACCCGCGCACGGAAGTGACGGTCGTAAAAGGTGAGAATACCTACCGGGCGGCTATGCAGAAACTCGTCATGAAAGAGCTGATTGATATGGAGAACGGTGATCAGGATCCCGAAAAGAACTCGGTCATTGCAATCTATCTGTTCGACGAGACGGAGCTGTCAGAACTTATTGAAGACCGTGACAATAACCGTATTGTCTGCGGTATGCTCTGCCTGGACAATTACGAGGAGGCTCTTGAGAGCGTCGACGAGCTGAGAAAGTCTCTGCTCCTCGCCCTGATTGAGAGAAAAATAAACAAATATTTTACCGATGTGGACGGAATCTGCCGTAAGACAGAGAAGGATAAATACTTCTTTATAATAAGAAAGAAAGCTCTCGATGATTTGGAAGCCAAAAAGTTCTCCATTCTGGAGGACGTGAAGACCGTAAACGTCGGTAACGAAATTTCCATGACGATTTCCATCGGTATTGCTTTCGGTTCCCACTATTTCATTCAGAATGCGGAAGCGGCAAGAGGAGCAATCGAACTGGCTCTCGGCCGCGGCGGTGATCAGGTCGTCGTAAAGGAAGGCTACAATACCCGCTACTTCGGAGGCAAGACAGAGTCCGTTGAGAAGTACACCCGTGTTAAGGCCCGCGTCAAAGCCCATGCGTTAAAAGAAATCATCTCGAGCAAAAACGAAGTTTTCATAATGGGTCACAAGATACCCGATGTCGATGCGCTCGGTGCGGCTGTCGGTATTTATCGCTGCTCGCGAACCATCGATAAGCCGGCTGCTATCGTCATGGACAATCCGCCTGACTCCATCAGACCGATGGTCGAGGGATTTAAGAGCAATCCGGATTACGGTGAGCATATGTTCATCTCTACGCGGGAGGCTAAGGAACGAATCAACAGCGGCACTGTAGTTGTAGTAGTTGATACGAACAAGCCTAACTACACAGAATGCGAAGACCTTCTGAGAAGGACCAACGCGATCGTTGTACTTGATCACCATCGCCAGGGAAGAGAAGTCATTCAGAATGCGGTCCTCTCATATATTGAACCGTACGCGTCGAGCGCGTGTGAGATGGTCGCTGAGGTTGTTCAGTATTTTGACGAGTCACTTAAGATTCGCCCGCTCGAAGCGGACGCAATGTACGCGGGAATCATGGTCGATACGAGCAATTTCCTCACAAGGACGGGCGTCCGCACATTTGAAGCGGCAGCTTATCTGAGGAGAAACGGTGCAGACGTCACCCGCATTCGCAAGATGTTCCGCGATAATATGGAGGACATTCAGGCCAAGTCGAGAGCGATCGCCGAGGCGGAAATATTTGCAGACTGCTTCGCAATCTCGGAGTGTAAGAGTGACGGGCTGAAAAGTCCGACTGTTGTTGCCGCACAGACGGCCAATGAGCTGCTCTCTGTGGTCGGCGTCAAAGCTTCATTTGTATTGACAGAGTATAACCAGATGATTTATATCAGTGCCCGCGCCATTGACGAGATCAATGTCCAGCTTATTATGGAAAGACTGGGCGGCGGCGGACATCTGAATATCGCAGGGGCGCAGCTTCCGGATACCACGATGGCGGAAGCAATGGCGCTTCTTAAGAAAACAATTTTACAGATGCAGGAAGAAGGAGATATTTGATGAAAGTTTTATTACTTGCCGATGTTAAGAGCCTCGGAAAAAAGGATGATATTGTAAATGTTTCTGACGGATATGCACGCAATATGCTTTTCCCGAAGAAGCTCGCTGTGGCAGCTACTCCGAAGAATATGAAGGATGTAGAGCTGAAGAAGAAGAACGAGGCCCGGATCGAGGCGGAGAAGCTGAAGGAAGCGCAGGCGTTTGCGGATGACCTCTCCAAAAAGTCTGTCACAGTCGGTATCAAGATCGGAACCGGCGGCAGGGCGTTCGGCTCTGTTTCCACCAAGGAAATTGCCGAGGCAGCCAAGGAGCAGCTCGGCGTCGAACTTGACAGAAAGAAAATGAATCTGGAAGCTCCGCTGCGTGAGCTCGGAGAATCTACGGTGCAGGTGCGTGTACATCCGAAGGTGACAGCCAATCTGAAGGTCATTGTAAAGGAAATCTGATAAAATATGGAAGAAGCTCTTATTAAACGCATACCGCCCCATTCACTCGAGGCGGAAAAATCGGTCATCGGTTCCATGCTGATGAGTCGCGATGCGGTGATCACTGCCTGCGAGATCCTGAACAAGGATGATTTTTATGAGCAGCAGTATGGAGTTCTCTTCGAAGCTATGAGGGAGCTGAATGAAGCGGGGAAGCCTGTCGATGTCGTGACGCTTCAGGACAGACTTCGTGAGAAGGATGTGCCGCCGGAGGTCGCGGACATGGCTTTCGTCGCCGATATTCTTTCGTCCGTTCCGACGTCGGCCAATGTCAGGTCTTATGCGGAAATCGTCAGTCAGAAAGCGACTCTCCGAAGGCTGATCAAGGTGACCGGCAATATCGAGAACGAATGCTATCTGGGCAAGACGGACATGCAGACGATTCTCGAAAAGACCGAGAAAGACATATTTGAGGTTCTGCAGCAGAGAACGACGGATCAGGAAGTGCCGATAAAGGACGTCGTTATGGACACCCTGGAGAGAATCGAAAAAGCATCCAGAATGAAGAGCCAGGTAACGGGATTGCCGACCGGATTTTTGGATCTGGATTACAAGACGTCCGGTTTCCAGAATTCGGATTTTATTCTGATTGCGGCGAGACCTTCAATGGGCAAGACGGCATTTGTCCTCAATATCGCGCAGTACATGGCGTTTCGGCAGAATCTGCCGTGTGCGGTCTTTTCGCTGGAGATGTCAAGAGACCAGCTGATGAACCGTCTGTTTTCTCTGGAATCGAGGGTCGACTCGCAGGCTTTGAGAACCGGTAAGCTGAAGGACGACGAGTGGGCCAAGCTGGTAGAGAGTGCAGGCGTCATCAGCAATTCAGGGCTGATCATTGACGATACGCCGGGTATCAACCTGCAGCAGTTTCGCTCAAAAGCCAGAAAGTACAAGCTGGATCATGACATAAAAATAATATTCATCGACTACCTGCAGCTCATGGCAGGAAACGGGGGCAGGACGGATAATCGCCAGCAGGAGATTTCCGACATTTCCCGCGCGATGAAATCGCTCGCAAGAGAGCTGAATATACCGATCGTTGCCCTGTCACAGCTGAACCGCGGCGTCGAACAGCGCGAGGATCACAGACCGATGCTGTCAGACCTCCGTGAGTCGGGGGCAATCGAGCAGGATGCGGACGTTGTCATGTTCATCTATCGTGACGACTACTACAATAAGGATACTGACGAGAAGGGTATTGCGGAGATTATTATCGCAAAACAGAGGAACGGTCCGATCGGTACCGTCAGACTGGTCTGGCTGCCGGATTATACGATGTTCGCCAACATGACCCGGGGACGGGGACAGGGGAATCCGAAGGACGACTGATGCTGACTATTCTCGTTGAAACAGGTGCGGAAAGCGCAGGTGTCTGAAAAGAAACAAAAACTGCTATGGAAACTGACGAAATTCTATGGTAATATTGTCCACGTGCGATAAAGCATGGAATCAAAATCCCCCTAACCTGTGTAAAGGAGAAGAAAATGTATACTTGGGAAGATATTCACAACGTGGATCCGGAAGTAGCGGACTTGATTCAGAAGGAATTTAATCGTCAGAATTCACATATTGAACTGATTGCTTCGGAGAACTGGGCAAGCAAGGCTGTTATGTCTGCTATGGGATCTGTTCTCACGAACAAATATGCGGAAGGATATCCGGGACACCGCTATTACGGCGGCTGCGAGTTTGTGGATGGAATAGAAGATCTTGCAAGGAATCGTGCAATGGAGCTTTTCGGCTGCACATACGCCAACGTTCAGCCGCACTCGGGCGCACAGGCCAATTTCGCTGTTTTCTATGCCCTTCTTCAGCCGGGCGACACCGTCATGGGAATGAGCCTCGACGAAGGCGGACATCTGACACACGGTTCACCTGCCAATGTATCCGGAAATTATTTCAAGTCTGTACCGTACGGCGTAGATGAGAACGGTTTTCTCGATTATGATGCATGCGAGAGAATCGCTAAGGAGTGCAAGCCGAAGCTGATCGTAGCAGGCGCATCTGCATACTGCCGCACAATTGATTTCAAGAGAATGCGGGAAATCGCCGATTCGGTAGGAGCTTACCTTATGGTAGATATGGCTCACATTGCAGGTCTTGTAGCAACAGGATATCATCCGAGCCCGATCCCGTATGCGCATGTTGTTACGACGACAACACACAAGACACTTCGCGGCCCGCGCGGCGGTATGATTCTGTCCAGTGCGGAATTTGCCAAAGAGCATAAACTCAACAAGGCCGTTTTCCCGGGAACACAGGGCGGTCCGCAGATGCATTCCATCGCCGGCAAGGCAGTTATGCTCAAAGAAGACCTTTCTCCTGAGTACAAGGAGTATGCAAGACGTGTCGTCGAGAATGCACAGGCTCTGTGCAGCGGTCTTATCAGCCGCGGCGTAAAGATCGTGAGCGGCGGGACAGATAACCATCTGATGTTAGTTGATCTGAAAGATTCAGAGCTGACAGGTAAGGAAATCGAGGCTCGTCTCGACAGTGCAAATATCACAGCCAACAAGAATACGGTTCCGCGCGACCCGCGCAGCCCGTTCGTCACGAGCGGTATCCGTCTCGGAACGCCGGCTGTCACGACCCGCGGAATGAACACAGAGGATATGGATCGCATTGCCGAAGCGATCGCACTGGTCATCGAGAGCGAGAACAACATAGATAAGGCAAGAGAGATCGTCAGAGAGCTTACTGACAAGTATCCGCTGGAGTAACCGGTAACGGATATGTCCTGCGCGGATTGCCGGGTAGTCAGGATGCCTTACATGAACATCTCTTTCTGAAAGGAAGTGATGGTATATGATGAATAAAAATACGCAGCGAATCGTAGTCGGGATCATCGCGGTCATTCTGGCAGTTATTATGATCCTGAGCCTTGTAGCGCCTGCAATGGCTGCTGAAGGAGAAGTGGCAGAGGATGTCATTCAGGCTGAAGAGGTCGTTCAGGAAGATGAGATTGTTCAGGCGGAAGAAACAGAGCCTGAAATCGAACCTGTTATGACAGAAGACGCTGCGGACGGCGATGTGGCGGGCGAAGCTGTGCCCGCACAGGAAGCCGCGGTCACAGAACAGACAGAAGGCACTGATACTGCGGAATCCGCCGCATCTGACAGTGCCTCGGATCAGAATGCAAATGTTTCGGCAGCTGGCACAGCTTCCGAAATTTCGCTTATGGCCTCTCAGAGCCAGGTCATACCGGAAGGTGTAAAAATCGGTGCTGTAAATGTATCCGGCATGAACAGGGAGCAGGCAGAGGCCGCTGTGAATGCCCATGTCGAGGAAATGCAGAATTCTGTGCTGACTGCCAGGGCAGACGGGCAGGAGATGTATATTGCAGTTAAAGATCTCGGCTTTACGTGGACGAACCAGAATGTGGTCTCCAAAGCACTCGGACTCGGGTGCAGAGGAAATATTCTTGAGAGATACAAGGTAAAGAAGGATCTGGAAGCCAATGGAATCGAACTTCCGATTGAAAGAGAATTCAGCTCGGAGGCAATGCATTCGTTCATCTCGCAGTGCGCGGCTACCGCTAACCGGCTGCCTGTGGAAAACGACCTGCAGCTGAACGCCGACGGGACTCTTTCCGTCATCGACGGTGTGAACGGAGTTCAGGTTGATGAAGCGTCTTCCTACAGCGCCATGGTCCTTTATATGAATACGGGTTGGAGAGGGGGAGAACCGGAATTTTCCCTCACAACGACGACACTTCCGCCCCAGAGAGATAAGGAACAGCTTGCACTGGTGAAGGATATAATCGGAACCGGTGACACGGACTATAACGGGAGCTCCGATTCGCGAATCCAGAACATCCTGAACGGGACGAGCCTTGTTTCCGGAATCGTACTTATGCCCGGCGAGCAGTTCTCATTGCTCGAGCATGTCGTACCTTTCACAGCGGAGAACGGCTATGCGCCCGCACCTTCCTACGCCGAGGGGTCGATTGTAGACACGTACGGCGGCGGAATCTGTCAGGTATCGACGACTATTTATCTGGCAGTCCTTCAGGCGGAGCTTCAGGTGGACGAGAGATCGTGCCACTCCATGATGGTTCAGTATATTGAGCCGTCCAAGGATGCGGCTATTTCCGAGGAAGGCGGTAAGGACCTTAAGTTCACGAACAACACCGCCACACCGATTTATCTGTACGGAACTGCGGCAGACGGAAAACTTCATTTTTCCATCTATGGCGTGGAAACACGTCCTGCAGGCAGGACGGTCAACTATATCAGCAATGTGCTGTCACAGACCGACGTACAGTTCATATTTGTTGCAGATGAGAATCTTCCGGTCGGTACAGTAAGCCAGAGCGGCGATCCGCATATCGGATACGAAGCTGAGCTTTGGAAAGAGATCACGGAGAACGGTGAGACGACAAGAGAATGGGTCAATGAGAGCAGCTATCGGATGACGCCCATTACGTATACGATCGGAGTGCAAACGGATGACGCAGGCCTGAAAGCTAATCTGATGGCAGCCATCGCTTCGGAGCAGCTGGATCAGGTGAACAGTATTCTGATCGGATCCGGGTTCAGTGTCGGATAAATTATAAGGAAGAACAGATGACAGGCGAGATTTATGTGTTGAACAGCATCGCGTGCGATGCGACAAAATATCTGCTGGATCTGAAGAAGGGGGAACTTGAAGAGAAGTTCCCTCCTTTTTTCATGCATCTGACGGAAGTCTCCGTGAAAGAGGGAGAGGAGACTGCAAAGAAGATAGAAGGAATTCTCTCGGAACTGAAAAGATCTTCCGTCTATTGCAAGGAGATGGGAGAGGGCGGAATCCTGAATGCACTCTGGTATATGGCGGAAGCGTGTGCGACCGGATTCGAGATCGGTCTTAAGAAGATACCGATTGATCAGCAGACTGTGGAAGTCCTTGAGACGTATGATATAAATCCTTACTATGCGAAATCGCGCGGAACGTGGCTTGCGCTCACGAATGATCCGGCGGGATTTGAGAGTGTGCTGCGCAGGGCGCAGATTCCTTACGGGAGAATCGGAACAGCCAACGATACAAAAAAGCGCACGATCCTCAACGGGGAGAGCGTGCGCTATCTTGACAGACCTCAGAGAGAGGAGCTGGAAAAACTGAATTGTGGGGGCGAGAGACCGGATCCGGCGTGAACGCCGAGGCGTTCTTGATGCGGTACGGACGCTTTCGAGAGGTCTTGTCGAAGCCGCGTCACGCCAGATCCAATGTGAATGCGAATTCTGTGCCCACGTTCTCGGTACTGACCACGGTGATGGTCTGGTCGTGAGCGGTAATGATATCTTTTACGATGGACAGTCCGAGGCCGGTCCCCTTTCGGTCACGACCGCGGGAGATATCGTCTTTAAAAAACCGGTCCCAGATCTTCGGGAGAGAATCCTTGGGGATTCCGCAGCCCTCATCCTTGACAGAAATGTGACATTTGTTGTGGCGGATCGTCGTTTCGACTTTGATCTGCGTGTTTCTCTCACTGAATTTTACCGCGTTGTCGAGCAGGTTATAGATGACCTGCTCGATTTTTTCTTTGTCGGCATGCACCTGGAGGGAGGTGCCGGTAAGAATGAGATTGATGGTGATCTTCTTCTTCCTGCAGCTGCCCTCGAACACGGAAATGATCCTTTTCAGCATCTCGTTGATATCGAAATCCGAGTAATTCAGGGAGACCTTGCCTGCGCTGAGTGTATTCAACTCCAGAATGGACTTGGTCAGTTTGTCAAGACGATCCGTTTCCTGAGAGATGATGCCCAGATATTTGCCGTGAAGCTCCGGCGGAATTGTCCCGTCCATCATGGCTTCGGTGAATCCCTTGATGGAAGTCAGAGGAGAGCGGAAGTCATGACTGACATTTGATATGAAGTTTTTCTGATAGTCGTTGTTTTTGCGGAGCTCGCCTGCCATCAGGTTGAGGGTGTCGGCCAGATAGCCCATCTCATCGTGACTATGGACGTCGATCTTGTGGTTCAGGTTGCCGCGTGCGAATTCCCCGGCACCGTAATTGATCCTGCCAAGAGGTCTGTAAACGTAGTACCAGAAGGCAAAAAGCAGAAGCAGCGAGAGAATGAAGTTGACAAAAGCGATAATTTCCATTCTGTGGACAAGTATGGAGGTAAGTCTGTTCAGATTGTCCATGGGAAGCGAGAGGGAGATGTAACCTCTGATTTTCACTCCGCGCGTCATCGGGTAGATAACGCTCAGCATGTCTTTGTTATACTGATTGTAGAAAGTACTTACCTCGTAGAACTTGGGTCCGAAGCGAAGATAGTCGAAATTTCGGATCACATGGGGGTTTTCCGTATTGAGCTTTGTCTCTGTGTTTATGAGCTCCCGCCCTTCCGGATCGATCACGCGGATGGAGGCCTCGTTGGCGTATGCAACCAGGGTCAGCGTGTCGTATAGGTCGTTCAGAACGGCGTCGCTTTCAAAATATCTGCCGCTCTGACTCTCCGCAATGTTCGTAGCCTCCGAGTACAGTTCTCTGGCCTTGTGCAAAATGAGCTCGTTGAGCACGAGCTGCCGGCCTAACGTTGAGACGACGAGGAGCGACAGCACAGCGAGGATTGCATATGTGATTAAGTACTTAGTTAAAAGGGAAACTTTCATATGCAGTCATCATCCCTGTCTCACTTCGAATTTATAACCTATTCCCCAGACGGTACGGATCGCCCAGTTATCCTGATCTTTTATCTTTTCCCTGAGACGCTTGATGTGTACGTCGACGGTCCTGGTATCGCCCACATATTCATAGCCCCATATGTGGTCCAGAAGCTGCTCTCTTGTAAATACCTGATTCGGCTGGGAAGCCAGAAAATACAGCAGCTCCAGCTCCTTCGGAGGCATTACCAGTTCCTTTCCGTTGTAGATGACGGAATAGTTTGTCCTGTTCACAATGAGATTCGGATATTCGGCGACTTTGGCTCCGACTGCGACCGGAGTCTGAACTTCCGGTGTCGCGCGGTAACGGCGCAGCACCGCTTTTACCCTTGCTACCATTTCCTTGGAGTCAAAAGGCTTGATAATGTAATCATCCGCACCCAGTTCGAGCCCCAGGACTTTGTCAAATGTCTCGCCCTTCGCAGACAGCATGATGATAGGGGTGTCTTTTTTGGCTCTCACTTCGCGGCATACCTGATAGCCATCCTTGCCGGGCAGCATGAGGTCGAGCAGGATCAGATTGGGTTGGAAGGATTCAAAGAGTTCCAGCGCTTCCTCGCCGTCCTCGGCAATTTTCGTCTCAAACATTTCCTTTTCAAGATACAGCGATATAAGTTCTGCAATATAATTATCGTCGTCAACGATAAGAATTTTTTGTTTTGCAGCCATTGTTATCCCTTCTTTCTAAGCGTAGTGGTACATGACGAAAGCATTATTTCAGTTCTGCTATGGTCACGCCTGCGTCACCTTCGCCGTATTCACCAAGGCGGAATGACTTAACATGTTTGTTTTTCTTGAGATATTTCTGAACGCCCTGTCTCAGTTTTCCGGTACCCTTGCCGTGCACGATCCGTACACTCGGAAGATGTGCGAGGGCAGCGTTGTCGATGAACTTGTCGAGTTCCATGCACGCCTCGTCGACCGTCATACCGAGGAGATTGATTTCCGTGGTCGCCGTGGAAGATTTTTCCATGCGCAGTTTTCCGGTGGAAGACTTTTTAACACCCGGAGCTTTAATGTCGGTCTCGTCGATTTTCTCCAGATCCGACAGTTTTACTTTCGTCCTCATGATTCCGAGGGTGACGAACAGATAGCCCTTTGAATCCGGGAGTGAACTGACAGTGCCTTTCAGATTCAGACTGATGACTTTGACCGCATCTCCGATCTTGATGTCTTTTGCGCTCAGTGTTCCGGATTTTGTCTCGGCATTTCCCAGATCGCCGATGTTCTTGTTCATATCACCGATGCGGTTCCTGAGGTTCTGGCGCTCTTTCTCCATCTCCTTGCCGGAGGCTATGCCGCCGTGCTTTGCGAAATAGGAGATCGTTTTGTCTGCATAGTCCTTGGCATCCTGAAGGATTTTGCGGGCTTCCATGGATGACTCGGCTATGAGCTTTTTCTTCTGCTCTTCGAGATGAGTTTTCTGATACTCGAGATCTTTTTTGAGCTTTTCGATTTCGCGGCTCGTGCGTTCGGCCTCTTCCTTCTCGCGCTCCAGACTCATGCGCTTGGCTTCGAGATCGGAGATGACATCTTCAAATGATTCCTGTTGGTCTGTAAGCAGATTTTTGGCGTCCTCGATAATATATTCGGACAATCCTATTTTGCGTGATATTGCAAATGCATTACTCTTTCCCGGTACGCCGATCAGCAGACGATAGGTCGGGGAAAGCGTTGCGACGTCAAATTCGCAGGAGGCGTTTTCGACGCCCGGCGTTTTCAGCGCATATACTTTGATTTCACTGTAGTGCGTTGTGGCGACGGTTCGCACTCCTCTTTGGTGCAGACTGTCCAGAATAGCGACAGCGAGCGCAGCGCCTTCCGTGGGATCGGTGCCTGCTCCGAGCTCGTCGAAGAGACACAGGCAGTTCTCGTCAGCCTTATCAAGGAAATTGACGATATTGGTCATGTGTGACGAGAAGGTCGAAAGGCTTTGTTCGATACTCTGCTCGTCACCGATGTCTGCATAGACTTCCTCGAACAGGGCAACACGGCTGCGGTCCGCAGTCGGTATATGCAGACCGGAGAGCGCCATAAGCTCCAGAAGTCCTGTTGTCTTCAGGGTGACTGTCTTTCCTCCGGTGTTCGGACCTGTGATGACGAGAAGGTCAAAGTCTTCTCCCAGGCGTATATCGATCGGGACGACTTTTTTCTTGTCGATCAGCGGGTGCCTTGCCTTTCTAAGATCGATTATTCCTTCCGTGTTAATGATCGGCTTTGTGGCGTTCATCGAGAGTGCGAGAGAGGCGCGGGCAAATATAAAGTCGAGCTGCGTCATGATCTCATAGTCGTATCGGATCTGCCCGCCGTATTCGGCGAGCATTTCGGATAGCTTTGCGAGTATGACTTCGATTTCCTTCTCTTCCTCGATCTCCAGCTCGCGGATGTCATTGTTCAGTTTCACGACGGAGGCAGGTTCTACAAATACCGTGTTACCGGAAGAGCTCATGTCATGAACGATGCCGGCGACATTTGCGCGGTGCTCTGACTTGACCGGGATACAGTATCTTCCGTCTCTTGTTGTGACCAGGGCATCCTGGAGATAGTCCTTCGCGTGGGCTGCGATGATGCGGTTCAGCTCCGAATGGATCCTTTCGCCCGCTGCTTTGATATTTCTTCTGATCTGACGCAGCTTCGGTGAAGCGTTATCACTGATTTCCTCTTCGGAGAGGATGCATCTGCGGATTTCGGATGTGGCCTGCGTGAGCGGCTCCAGCCCGTTAAAGAGAGGCGTCAGAATGTCATCGGGCGTATCCTCTCTTTCTTTTCTGCCGTATGCGCGGACGAGCCCTGCATTTTCAAGAAGCTTGGCGATTTCCAGAATCTCACGTATACCAAGAGCGGAACCGAGTTCGAGTCTCAGGAGAGACGGACGAACGTCGTATGTGTTCCCGAAAGAGATGCTGCCTTTGGCAAATACACGCCCGACCGCCGCCGCTGTCTCCTCCTGCAGCGTGTTGATTTCGGATATATCCATGAGTGGCGTGAGGGCATGACATAAGGCCTTCCCGGGAGCGGATGTCGCGCGATCCTCGAGAAGACTCACAATTTTATCGTATTCCAATGTATGTAATGCTTTTTCATTCATATATCTATTCTACCTTAAAGTTTGTGCGGTGGAAAGATAACAGATTCAAAAATGATTCATAAAATGTTCATATGTAGTTGATAAAATGAGCAGGAATGCATAAGTAGTTTTGTCCGTATTAATCAACTGAAATTTGATTTTGACAAGTGTGACGCTATGAATCCAGATGAAATGAAAGGCATGCGGGATGAACAAAGTGCTCAGGAAAATGAAGAGTACTCTTTTCTGAATGAGACAGTGAAAAATCCCCCAATCGATTTTCAGAAAATATTTATGAAGATAATCGCCATAGCAGGCGCAGCAATTCTCTTCGGAGTTATCGCGGCGCTTGCTTTTTATGTCGTTCTGAGCTGGAGAAACAGCACAAGTCCGAACCCTGTCACTATACCCTCAGATGAGCATCCTGTTCAGACCGTCGTCGGCAGTATTACCGGCAATGGCGCACAGAACGGGGAGATAGGCGGATCCGGTGAAAATGCAGTCGGTGCGTCCGACACAAAAGGAGATAAGAAGAATGCCGGGGGTACGGTGCCCGGGGGAAACAGTGCAAACGGAAATGACGCCGGAAACGGTCAGTTGACAGGTAACGGCGCGGATCCGGAAGCAAATATACCGGACAGTCAGGAAGCAGGAACGGAAGGCAACAATGCGGCAGGTGCCGCTCCCGCCACTCCGACCCCCACGCCGACAGAAGAAGAGCTTGACCGGGAAGCGCTCGCTGCATACGCGCGGGTACAGTCGAAACTTCGCGGAATAGCGGATGAGGCAATGAAATCTGTCGTGACAGTCACCGGCGTTACTGCCGATGACGAGTGGTTCGATATTACCAATGTGGGCAGCAATGCTGCCAGCGGTCTCATAGTGGCGGATAACAGTGTGAGTTATCTTGTACTGACTGATATAGATGTCATCGAGTCTGCCGAGAAGATTGCCGTAACTTTGCCGGACGGATCGGTCGTAGAGGCTTCTTTCCAGAAAAAGGATCCTGTCACAGGTCTCTGCGTGATAAGCATTCCCAGAGACAAGATTGCGAGACAGGCAAGGAACAGCCTCAGCGTGGCAACACTTGGGAATTCTTATAATGTGAATACCGGCGATACCGTCTTGGCGGTGGGAGCACCGATGGGAGCGGCAGGGACATTTGCATGCGGAGGAGTTGTCTCCCTCACGGGTTCCGTTGAAATCGTAGACGGTGAATACAGACTTATTACGACAGATATGTACGGCGGAAAGTCCGGCAGCGGCATCCTCATTAACATGGACGGTGAGGTAGTCGGGATTATTGAGCAGGAGTATGCGAGTGACGATCATCACTCGATCACTGCTATCCCGATTTCTCCGCTTAAGAGTCTGATTGAGAAACTTTCCAACAATTCCGCACTTTCCTATATCGGGATCCACGGTCTTGATATTTCCGAGAAGGCAGCGGAGGCGCAGGATATTCCGTCAGGTGTTTACGTGAGTTCTGTGGAGGAGGATTCGCCGGCTCTGCAGGCAGGCTTACAGCCGGGGGATATCATCACATCGGTGGGGCTCGGATCTTCTGTCACGCTCCGGTCGCTTCATGAGAATATCATGAACCGCTCGCCGGGCGACAATGTTGAGGTGACAGTGATGCGGCAGGGATCGTCGAAGTATGCCGAGTTCGATTTTGTGATCACGATTGGGGAGCTGCCTGAGGTGACGGAGAGTGAGAGCGCTGCTTCGGAGGAGAGGGAGGCAGAGGATGCTTCAAAGTCGGATGAGAGTGGGGAGACGGAGAGTAGTGCGGCGTGATGTTACTATTCAGCTGAGTTTCAGAAAATACATGACCTACGGCAGCGGTATACATATTCATCGGTAAACTCTTGTCCTGCCTTGCGAAATCAAAAATCATATCTGCACTCTGTGTTCCCGCGTGTCGCTGATGCATACAATTGGTCGGACAGAGCGCAATGAGAAAAGATGTTACTATTCAGCCGGCTTTTATGATATGCATGACCTACGGCAGCGGTATACATATTCATCGGTAAACTCTTGTCCTGCCATGCGAAACGAAAAACTATAACTGCACTCTGTGTTCCCGCGTGTCGCTTACAGCATACACTTGGTCACACAGAGTGCAATAGTTTTTGTTTCTCGGCAGGACTGCGAATGTTTACCGCTTGAATAGTATACCGCTTGCCTTAGTTCTGGCTATTAAATGAAGCAGCTGGATAGTAACATGAGGTGAAGAGAGAGCAGCCGAATGGTAGGATGAGGCGAGAGAGCAGTCGAATAGCAACAGGGGGTGAAAGAAGAACGCCGAATAGTAGGATGAAGCGAGAGAAGAACACCGAATGCTAAGAATGGCTCTTGACAGAATTGGGATTGATGTAGATACTGTGTTAGGAAATATTCAGTTTATCTTATAAATCAGATACAAGTGAGCAGAGCGGAAGATTCCTTGCACTCTGCGCGGCAAGGCAAGAACGCCGGAGGCGGATAGGGAGACGTCGGCTTACGCTGACTTGGATTCCGTGCCGGGCCGCGCAAGCGGTACTTGAATGATATTATTCACTGTGCAAAATATGCACTTAGAAATGGAGAATTATGCGCTATATCAGCGAACTTAGAGAAGGCAGCCGCATTCAGGATGTTTACCTGTGCAAACATAAGCAGTCAGCTGTCACAAAGAACGGCAAGAATTATGAAAATGTTGTCCTGCAGGATCGGACAGGTGTCCTGGATGCAAAGATTTGGGATCCGAATTCGGATGCGATTCATGAGTTTGATGCGCTCGACTATATTTATGTTGCGGGCAGCGTGAGCAATTTTAACGGATCACTTCAGGCATCCCTGAAGCAGGTCCGCAAGGCGGATCCGAGCGAGTACATTCCTGCAGATTATCTGCCTGTCACCAAGAAGAACCGGAAGGTCATGTACAATGAACTGCTTTCCTATGCAGGCTCTGTAAAGCAGCCGTATCTGAGCGCCCTGCTGAAGAGCTTTTTTGTTGAGGACAAGGAGTTCCTGAAGGTTTTTGCCGGGCATTCGGCAGCTAAGACAGTCCACCACAGTTTTGTGGGCGGTCTTCTGGAGCACACGCTTTCCGTCACAAAGATCTGTGATTACATCGCACGTAATTATCCGGCGGTCAATCGTGACCTTTTGATCACGGTCGCTATGCTCCACGATATCGGGAAGACGAAGGAGCTCTCCGACTTTCCGGTGAATGAGTACACGGATGACGGTCAGCTTCTGGGGCACATCCTGATCGGTGCCGAGATGGTTCACGATCATATTAAGGACATCGCCGGCTTCCCCGAGAAACTGGAGACAGAAATCAAGCACTGTATTCTTGCCCATCACGGAGAGTATGAGTACGGTTCTCCGAAAAAACCGGCTATTATTGAAGCCATGGCACTCAATCTTGCTGATAATATGGATGCAAAGCTTGAAACGATGACGGAGGTCCTCGAATCCGGTCCGGTAAATGATGAATGGCTCGGGTTCAACCGCTTCTTTGATTCAAATCTGAGAAGAACGAGTCAGTGATACTTTGTTTACAGAATATGTTCTCTGCATTTAATATGTGGCTCGGCATGACGGTTTCAGCATAGCAGGTTCAATGCAATGTATTCAATATGATGGCTGATTTGACGGGTTTATTACGATTGACTCAATATGATGGGGTTAAGAATATAGTTTTTACTCATATAGAAAATCCGAAAAAATGACAACAGATATGTTTAAAAAGAACGATATGGTGGAAATCACCATAGAGGATATGACAAACGAAGGTGAGGGTATCGGCCATGCAGATGGCTATACCCTCTTTGTTAAGGATGCGGTCATTGGTGACCGCATCCTTGCGCGTATAACAAAAACGAAGAAAAGTTACGGCTACGCACGGGTTGAGAAGATTCTGGAAGCCTCGAGTGACCGGGTCACGGCAAAGTGTCCGGAAGCAAGGAGATGCGGCGGCTGCAGACTGCAGGAGCTGTCCTACGAAAAGCAGCTTGCTTTTAAGGAAGAAATTGTCAGGAAGAATCTTGAGCGGATCGGCGGCTTTCGTGATATTCCCATGGAGCCCATCATGGGGATGGAGGATCCATGGAGATACCGCAACAAGGCACAGTATCCGATCGGGTTCTCAAAGAAGGACGGAAAGATCGTAGCCGGCTACTATGCGGGCAGGACACATTCGATTATCGATGTGCGGGACTGCCTGCTGTCCCCGGAGCATAATGCGGACATATTGAGAGCGGTTGTTGCATTTGCAGAAACATACCATATCGAGCCGTATGATGAGACGACAGGGCAGGGGCTGCTTCGGCATCTGCTGGTACGGGAGGGCTTTGCTTCCGGCCAGGTGTTGGTCTGTCTTGTGATCAACGGGAAGAAGCTGCCGCATGCCGCAGAGCTCGTTGAAAGGCTGCTCGAAGTATCGGAAATGATGCAGGCAGATATAAAGAGTATATGTCTGAATGTGAACAGGCAGAGGACGAATGTCATTCTCGGGGACAAGGTCGTTCCTCTTTATGGTGATCCCTGGATCACGGATTACCTTGGCGAATTCTCTTTCCGTATTTCACCGCTCTCGTTTTACCAGGTCAATCCGGTTCAGACTGTGAAGCTTTATAATACAGCGATCGAATTTGCCCAGCTGACAGGTCGGGAGACAGCCTTTGATTTATTCTGCGGAATCGGGACAATTTCGCATTTCCTTGCGCGCTCGGCAAAAGAGGTTTATGGCGTTGAGATCGTGCCCCAGGCAATTGAGGATGCGAAGGCAAATGCAGTGCGAAACGGCGTTACAAATGCAAAGTTTTTCGCGGCGGCTGCAGAAGATGTGGCGGAGCGGGGCTATTTTGATGAGGAAAATCCGCTTGTCAGGCCGGATGTGGTCGTGGTCGACCCTCCGCGCAAGGGGTGTGAGGAGAGTCTGCTCCGAACGATAAGGAAGCTGGGACCCGACAGAGTCGTGTATGTGAGTTGCGACAGTGCGACGCTTGCCAGAGACCTGAAGATTCTATGTGAGCCGGGATCGGAGATTGAGAGCGGCTATAGTATGGAGAGGGTGAGGGCGTGCGACATGTTTCCGCATGCGACACACATAGAGACCGTCTGTCTACTAACACATTCTTGAACTTAGGGGCCTGAAAAAGCCTGAAATACTGGGGTTTCCGTCACCGGGGGCAGATCGTGCCCGGCGTGATTGGAAACCCTCGTTAATCCTCTGCGGGAACTTGTCAAAAAGCAGGGTCGTGGCTACGATTTTACTATTTTTGAGAACGAGTCAATGATTTTACCATTTTAGGCAAAACGAGAAAACGATTTTACTATTTTGGGTAGGTCGAGGAAATGATTTTACTGACGGAAGCAGGCATCCCGCGTGACCTTTTCCTGCAGGTGCAGGAGGAGATGGTGCGCAGGGCCCGGTTGGAGACCGGCACCGGAAAGCGGCGGGTCTATAGTGGAAAGTACGCTCTTTCCCACCTTGTTTATTGCGCTCACTGCGGAGACATTTACCGCAGGACTCAGTGGTGGATTCGCGGCGAGAAGATCCCGGTCTGGCGTTGCATCAGTCGGATCGAGAAAAGAAAAGCGAATGTGGACTGCCCATCACGGACCATTTACGAGAAGGATATGCACGCGGCTGTTGTGACTACCTTCAACCAGCTGATCGCTCAGAAGGATGAGTTTCTGCCGGGGATGAAGCTGGCAATGGAACGGGCAATGCAGACCAGCAACAGCCCGAGGGTGACGGAGATCGATGAGCGGCTGGAGGCCCTGCAGAAAGAGCTCCTGAAGAAGGCCAACGCCAAGCAGGGCTTCGAGGAACTGGCCGACGAGATCGACTCGCTCCGGGAAGAGAAGCAGGATCTACTGGTCGAAGAAGCCAACCGCGCAGGCATGAAGCAGCGGATGGATGAGCTCGAAGCCTTACTGGCCGAGAAGACCACCGAGGTGACGGAGTACGACGAAGGGCTGGTCCGGCAGCTGATCGAGAAAATCACAGTCTATGATGACCACCTTGCCTTTGAGTTCAAATCCGGCCTTGAGACAGAAGTACAGATGTAAACGTAGCCATCACGCAGGCGCTCCTTCGGGGGCGTCTTTTTTTGTCTGCGAGGTAGAAAAGTTCACAGGGGCGTGCTATACTTATAAAGTCATAGGTTGATATTTGAAAGAGGTAAACGGATGCTCCAAAATAACATAGAACTGGATCTGAAAACAAAGCTGATCGAGAGCGGCACAACCCAGACGGAGGTCGCGGAGAAGGTCGGAGTATCCCTTGCCTATGTGAAGAGCTCGGCTACGATGTGGAGCTGACATATAAGAAGAAGGCAGCCGAATGAGGCTGCGGCAAATCGGAATTTGAAGGGAGAATCACATGCTCAGATATGTCAAACTGCGGGAAGTGCCGGAATTGAAAGAGCCCGCTGCAGAGTGGTTTCACCAGAAGTGGGGAGTACCCAAAGAAGCCTATCTTGAATGTATGAACGCCTACCTGGATGAAAAGACAGAATACGGTTGGTATCTCTGCCTGGATGATGATCAGATCGTTGGTGGCACAGGTGTGATCGAAAACGATTTTCACGACAGGAAAGACTTGTTTCCAAATGTCTGCGCAGTATACACCGAGCAGTCATACCGAAAAAAAGGCATTGCCGGAAACTTACTGAACCTGACAGTAGACGATCTGCGATCAAAGGGAATTACACCGGTGTATCTCGTTACAGATCATACGGGATTCTATGAGCGCTACGGCTGGGAATTCCTGTGCATGGTTCAGGGCGACGATGAGCCTGATATGACACGCATGTATATTCACAGATAACTTCCAGTTAGTCGACATGTTCCCGATAACGGACAAGAGCCCAAAACCGGTTGATATGTTCCTGACGAACTGGCAAAACGTTGATATGTTCCTGGACACGATTTTGCGAACAGGAAGCGGTCGGTGGACAAGTTTCCGCTTACTGGCGCAGGTATGAATTAGTAGTTTCATTTCCTCGAGCCACATAGAGACGGTAGTTTTGCTGACAAGAAATACATAACGGGAGGCTGGAAAACATGAAATCAAGAACGCCGAGGCGTTCTTGATTTTTCTAACTGGCAGAAATAGGGAATGAGTTTCCTGCCCGGTTTTTTATATCCCCATTCCACGCCTGATCAGAACAAAATAGTGGCAGGTCTTTAAGGTCATCCGGATGGATGGCTTTTTTCTTTATCAGATGATATGCCGAAAAGGAATAGTATGATATTCGTCATAACCATTAGCGAGAATCTACACAACACTATACAATAAAAAATGTAAAGACAATAAATCACATTAAACATGAGGATAGGCCATGGATAAGGAACATTTGAGACAATGCCTTTTCGACGCAGGATGCCGGGATGAAATCGCAGAGTGCATTTTAAGAGAGTTTGAGTCGGGAAATCTGAATGATACGCTGAAACTTATGAAAAAAGAAAGATGCCGGGCGATGGATGAATATCATGAAAGCGGAAGAAAAGTAGACTGCATGGACTTCGTCCTTAGAAACATTAACAATGAAATAAACAAAAATAACGGAGGGATTTAATGATGATCAGAAAAGAAGAATTGAACCTTGTAACTGAGTGGGATAAGACATTTCCTAAGAGCGAGAAGGTAGAGCACAGCAAAGTGACATTTGTAAACCGCTATGGAATCACACTTGCAGCCGATATGTACGTGCCTAAAAATGCCGAAGGAAAGCTACCTGCTATTGCAGTATCCGGGCCTTTCGGAGCAGTGAAAGAGCAGTGCTCAGGACTATACGCTCAGACAATGGCTGAAAGAGGATTTCTTACCATAGCGTTCGATCCTTCCTTTACAGGTGAGAGTGGCGGAAATGTGAGATTCATGGCTTCGCCTGATATCAATACTGAGGATTTCATGGCGGCTGTTGACTTTCTTTCCCTGAATGAGAAAGTGGATCCTGATAAAATAGGTATTATCGGAATCTGCGGATGGGGCGGAATGGCAATCAATACGGCTGCACTTGATACCAGAATCAAGGCTACAGCAGCAATGACCATGTATGACATGACAAGAGTAGGAGCTAAGGGTTACTTTGATTCAGAAGACAGCGAGGAAGCTCGTTACAAACAGAGAGCAGCTATGTGTGCGCAGAGACTTGAAGACTTAAAAGCCGGTGAATACAAACGTGCAGGCGGTGTTGTGGATCCTCTTCCTGAAGAGGCGCCTTTCTTTGTAAAGGACTACCACGACTATTACAAGACAGACCGCGGATATCATGCAAGAAGCCTCAATTCCAATGAAGGCTGGAATGTGATCGGATGCGAGTCATTCGTAAACCAACCGATCCTTAAATACAGTAACGAGATCAGAAGTGCGGTTCTTTTAGTACATGGTGAGAAGGCTCATTCATGCTATTTTTCAAAGGATGCATATGCAGATATGGTCAAGGACAGCAAATATGCAGATAATAAGGAACTCATGATCATCCCGGATGCTGTCCATACGGATCTTTATGATGGCGGAGACAAGGATTACATTCCGTTTGACAAGCTTCAGAGTTTTTATGAGCAGTATCTGCAGTAAGGGAGGATGTTATGAGTAAGGTGCTCGTTATTTCGACCAGTCTTCGGACAAAGAGCAATTCTGATATCCTGGCGGATCAGCTGATTGCAGGTGCTGAGGATGCCGGGCGCGAGGTTGAGCATATCAGCCTTAAGGGAAAGAAGATCGGTTTTTGTGTCGGCTGTCTTGCCTGCCAGAGTTCGCAGCAGTGCATTCTAAGGGACGATTCCATAGAGATAGCAGAGAAGGTAAAGAATGCTGATACCCTTGTATTTGTTACGCCAATATATTATTACGAGATGAGCGGACAGATGAAGACGCTTCTTGACAGGCTGAATCCGCTTTATCCATCAGATTATAAGTTCCGTAAGGTCTATATGCTTTCCACAGCGGCTGAGGACGAGGAGTTTGTACCGGAGAGAGCAGTACGCGGACTTCAAGGCTGGGTGGATTGCTTTGAAAAAGCGGAATTTGCCGGTTCTCTGTTCTGTGGAGGAATCTCAGATCCTGGAGAGGCAGATGGAAAGGATACAGAGAAGAATGAAGCATATCAGTTTGGAAGAGCCATGGAATAAAGTAAGAAAAATAGGTGTTATCTTAGTTGCATTTGTGATGCTGATGTCTGTAACTTCGTGCGGACAGACTGAGACAGCAAAGGAATCAACGACTGAATCGCAGGAAACAGAATCTGTTGCAATAACTGCCTCAGAGAATGCGGAAGCTGTAGATAAAGGAAGTGCAGAACCTACAGAAAATGAGAACGATGAAATGGAGAGCGTTCAGGACACACAATCAAATCAGGAGGCCGAGACGATGGTTTTAACAATCAATGGAGAACAGGTATCCGTCGAATGGGAAGATAATGAATCGGTGGAAGCACTTAAGAATCTGGTTATGACAGAGCCGCTATCTATCCGGATGTCCATGTACGGAGGCTTTGAACAGGTCGGCTCCATAGGAACGAGCCTTCCAAGGAACGATGTACAGACTACGACAGAAGCCGGAGACATAGTTCTCTATTCCGGCAATCAGATCGTTGTCTTTTACGGTTCTAATTCCTGGGCATATACAAGGCTTGGAAAGGTGACGGATAAATCGAAGAGTGAAATGACAGAGCTTCTCGGAAAAGGTGATGTGACTGCTACATTTATGATTGGTAAGTGAACCTGTGAGTGTCCGGAAGAGGCAATGAGCAGTGAAAAAATCGTTAAGAATGAAGTTAAGGCAAGCCGCAAGACGGAAAAGAAAAACGGCTATTGATTAACGAACGAACGTTAGGTAAAATAGACTGTGTAAATCATCATTACTGCTATTAATGAAGATTTAGACTACCGGTCAGATCGGAGACGGCTGACCGGTTTTCTTTACGACATAAGACTTACGATCGGTAGGACGCTAAGGGGATCAACGATGAAAAAGAAAATTGAATTGGAACTGCCGCCAGTAGCGAAAACGAAAGGATGATTTTATGGTATTTAAGAAAAACAGCCTTGTGTTGACTATGGTATTTTTAATTGGTTGTTTTTTGTGTGCTTGCGGGAATAAGGATAGTGTTACGGGCGAATCCCTTTCGGAAAGTACGGAAGAAGTATCTGTCATAGAGAAAGCAAAAACCGGTGAGAAAGAGGCTGCCAAGCAGTGGGAAAAGGGCTATGACCTTCCTGTAGATGAACTGGAAATGGACGAAGCTGAGGATGACTGCAACGCGATGATGGATTATATTTATGAAATCTACAACGAAGCAGATAAAGGAACTTCATCCAATGTAGTTTTAAGTGATGAGGTGATTTTTAAATTACAAAAAAAGTTGATAGAGACAGGATATCCGGTTGCTACATTGGTGACATACTCAAATATGGGGAATTATGAAAGCGTGGATTCTTTCCTTGAAAATTGCTCAGCCGGGAAAAGCGGTTCTGTGGTGATGTACGTTATCCATGCTGATGGCGGTATAGGCAGAGAGAAGTTTTATTTTGATGGCACAGATATGTATGTCATAAGTTCAAGATGTGTATGGAATAAGAATGGTAAACCGAATATTACCTATACATCGCACACAAGAATAAAGACATGGAAATACACGGATAAAGGGTGGTTCTGCTATGAGTTATGCGTGCCGGAACCACCGGAGGTCACTGAGATTATGGATGGAAGCTGTCTGATCAGAGTGAAACCAATGACAGAAGAACAACGAGAAATGTCTGAAAGATGTGTTCAGGGTCTTGGATATCAGGGGCAGAATCTTTTGTGTTCCAACTGGAATGCGGAAAATATGAGTGAGTTGGATTACAACGGAATGTTTGAATATCTGTATGAGATGAAATACGGAGAAAAGTTCCATTCTGAAGATTATCCGAATGGCATTCCGCAAGTAGAGTTCGAAAGCCTTATCATGGAGTATCTTCCTGTAACAAAAGAGCAGATACGAGAGTATGCAGCATATGATGAAGAAAACCAGACATATCGTTGGGCACCTCTCGGATGTTTTAATTATGCACCTACTTACTTTGGAACTTCTCTGCCGGAGGTTGTCAACATCAAAGAAAATGAAGACGGGACAATCACATTAACAGTTGAGGCGGTCTGTGACATGGTCGTCTGTGATGATGCGGTCATAACCCATGAACTTACGGTGCGGTTTGCAGAAGATGGCAGTTTCAAGTATTTAGGGAATGAAATATTAAACGACGGAATTATGCATATACCTGACTACCAATACCGTATTAAAGAATGATTCGATGAGTACAGGATTGTAAGATTGCGTAAGCACAGAACAATACATAATCGACTTTTGGAGTTTTAAACATTTAATGTTTCCGGATAGCAAGATGTAAAGGAACCTTGACATAGGTGAGAGCATGTGATATTTTAAAAATGTAAAGGAAACTTGTCATAAATGGGCCGGGGGTGATGATTTGGAAAACCGTGTAGAAAAGCTGCGCAAAGAGCGCGGCTTGAATCAGGAGGAATTTGCCAAGGCAATTCGTGTTTCCAGACAGACGGTCAGCTCTATTGAAAACGGCAAGTATAACCCATCGCTTGAACTGGCATTCACGATAGCCGATTTCTTCGGTAAAGCGATCGAAGAGATTTTTATTTATAAAGGAGGTGCCGGAGATGAAAAAGAGTTATCTGGCTAAGGGTATCGTATCTGTGCTCGCGGGTATTGCTTTCATATTAGCTGCTTATTTCACAGAAAGTGTATTTGACGGGTTCCTGTGGGGCTTTGCCGGAGCGACTATAGCACCCGGAATCGGAATGCTTATTATGTACTTTTACTGGTCATTGCCGGAGCATGCAGATCGTTATCGTGAAATACAGGAGCAGGAGGATATCAACACTCACGACGAACTGAATGAAAAGCTGCGCGACCGATCCGGAAGAATAGTATATATTATCGAACAGTGGATATTCTGTGTTTCACTGATAGCATTTTCCGTTATTGGAAAAGCTGGAGTGATCACAGACCATAAGATCATCGTGATATATTTATTCGCGTTACTTCTCTTCCATATTATTATAGGTAATGCTGTGTATCTTTTGCTCCGAAAAAGATACTGCTGATGGGAAGTGAGCTCGCGAAGATTGAGACAACGCAGAAGATGAGGTACAGATGCTTGAAAAAGATAAATGAATCGGTCTATAAAGAATATATAGATGCAGCGAAGGAATGTACAGCTAACCGTGTTTATCCGCTGTCGATCACTAACGGCATTCAGACAGGAGATATATATACGGATGGCATGGGGGGTGTGCTTTTCTGGCACTATTGCGGCTTTGCGTACATTTCAGGGGCTTTGAATCCGGAATTTCTGGAAGAAATCTATCATGAGTTTCTTGTGTCTGATACGGATCGAAGATTTTTACTGATTACGGACTCGCTTTTCATCACCGACTATTATAAGAATAGAGATCTATTACAGCTGGATAGAAGGGTTGAGTATGATCACATCCGGTTACCTGAGAAGCCGCCGGTTCTCGATGATCGGTTCATAACAGAACGAATAACGATAGATAATATTGGGAGTATACAGGGAAGAATTGTTCCGTCATTTTCCTGGCAAAGCTCCGATGCATTTCTTAAGCGCGGGTTCGGCTTTTTAGTTAAGAAGGACAGTGAGTTTTCAGCCGTAGCATTTTCAAGTGCGGTCAGCCCTGAAGAAGTGGATATCGGCGTTGAGACCGCTGAAGCATACAGACGTAATGGACTGGCAGCATTTCTTGCAGGCAGGATGTGCGAAGAGATTATCGCGCAGGGTAAGAAACCGGTGTGGGCACATGCAGAGACAAATGAAGGCTCTCGGAAAACGGCACTCGGTGCCGGATTTAAGCCGAGCAAGGTAAACACGGTTATTCATAAAAGAAGATGAAAGGTTTGTTCAAGGTATAACCTTGCGGCGTATCATAGACTCACATCACGAGCATTGCGCGATGAAGAATAAAGGGTTTCAGGCAAAGGAAGCCGCAATACTTGTATTTGTCGGAACGCAATGATAATGTATAGCTAAAGTCTGCAACCTGAACCGGCAGAACTGAAAAAGGAATGAAATTCAAAGGATCATTTGACTTTAAGGAGGACAATGCTTATGAGAAAGAGAGTGTTTATTTTAATGACAGCTTTAGTCATGGCGTTCGGAATCAGTGCATGCGGCACGACAGAAGAAGCGGCTGTGGAGGAAGAGAATGTAACAATAGAGGATTCTGAATCCGAGCCGGAGGTCGATGGAAGGGCTTATGGGTATGCGGGATCTGATCCTGTTGAGGCTGCGGTTTACAAATATTTGGCCGAAGAAGTGAGCAAAGACTATGACGATGCGGAAGTCCACATCCCTACGGTGAATATTGTTCACATAGACTTTACTCCCAAGGATGAAATTCTGGTTTACGGAGATTTCTGGATCGAGAACTATAATGTTGAAGGTGATACGCTGAAGTGCGTCTCCGGCGGACACTATCCGGGAATGATGCAGGTAAGTAAAGACTATGTTGTGACCGATTTTAAACAGGCCGCAGACGGTGAGGACTTTGATTCAAGTGCGAAGGAAATATTCGGTGACCATTACGATGACTTCATGAAGATATACAGCGACAGCGACCTTCGCAATGAGCTGAGAAAGGTCACTGTAACAGACTATGTTAATCTGAACGGTCTTTCGGTAACTAAATTTCAGGATGAGGGATGGGATCCCGTAGAAATCTATCATTAAGGCTCAGGTGTTTTATTATGGATGAACGATTGAAAAAGCAACTGGAATTTTCTCTGGAAATCGATAAAGAGAAGAACATTTTCAGACAGACACATCTTTCAGGGCATGGTCGCAATGAAAATGATGCCGAACACGCCTGGCACATGGCAATCATGGCGTATCTGCTTCGGGAGTATGCAAATGAAAAAGTGGATATTGCCAAAGTTATGCTTATGTGTCTGATCCACGATATTGTGGAAATTGATGCCGGCGACACTTACGCTTATGATACGGAGGCTCTGAAGACGCAGAAGACGAGAGAAGACGCAGCTAAAGAGCGCATTTTCTCTCTGCTCCCCGAAGATCAGAAAGCAGAGTTGATTTCCCTTTTTGATGAATTCGAGGAGAATCGGTCTCCGGAATCAAAGTACGCGCATGCCATGGATAACCTTCAGCCACTGATATTGAATAACAGCAATGGCGGTGGCGATTGGAGGGAACACGGGGTGACGGCCCGCACAGTATACGGTCGGCAGGAAAAGACCCGGCTTGGCTCGGAAAAGCTTTATGAGGTCACAGACCAAATCATACAGGATAATATAAAGAAGGGAAATCTTCCGGAGTAGAGTCTGTGAATAGCAGGAGAGGGAAACACATTGGTACTCCTACGCCGAATAGTGGCGGAAAATTATTGAGGAGACCGGGACAGGAAGGCGTTGCAGTCTGGACGGCATAGAAAAGACAGGCAGGAGACAGCGAATATGGCAAAATACGAAGCACAGCATACGGTAGATGTGAACGGCGTTACTCTCCATTACGCTAAGGTCGGGGAGGGACGTCCGATTGTTCTGATTCACGGAAATGCCGAAGATCATAATCTCTTTGAGACGGAAATCGGGCAGCTCACAGAAGCGGGATATCAGGTCTATGCACCGGACTCCAGAGGACACGGCGCAAATGAGCCGCTCAGCGAGTATCATTTTCATGACATGGCAGAAGACATGTACCGGTTCATCCGTGCGATGGGGCTGGAGAAGCCGGCTCTTTATGGACACAGCGACGGCGGTATTATCGCTCTTATGTTGGAAATCATGCATCCCGGGACGCTCGGAATTATGGCAATCAGCGGGACTAATCTCACTCCGGAAGGAATTGTCCCTTCCTTTTTGGAGGAGTATACCGAGATTTACCGGAAGAATCCGGATCCTCTCATCAAGCTGATGTTGACCGAACCGCATATTAATCCGGAAGACCTGCGTAACATCAGGATTCCGGTGCTTGTAACGGTGGGCGAAGACGATCTTATTCTTAAAGAGGAGACAGATTGCATTGTCTCGAACCTTCCCTATGCTGAGCTTATCGTTGTTCCGGGAGCGGATCACGGCAGTTATATTGTCCGCAGTGAAATCATGGGGAATATGCTGATCCGATTTTTGAGAGAACATGATTCATGAACGCCTCGGCGTTCTTGCTGTGACGTGCAAGAGCATTCCAGTGCACACGTCTGTAATCCGCCGGAGGTATTCCAGGAAAGAGAAAAGTGTTTCTTATTCCGATGGAAGCCGTTCTGGCAGGGACAGTATTCCTGTGATAAAATATCTGTATGGAACTATTCAACGTGATAAGATGACAAGGAGATTATGACATGAATACAACAATCAAAGGCGAAAATTGTGGCTATTGCCAGGGTGGGGAACTGCTCGCAAAGTTCGGCATCAAGATTTGTGAACTGGATGTCAGCCAGCTGATCCTCTTTAAGGAGCAGAGCAAGCGCGGACGCTGCATCGTGGCTTACCAGGATCATGTGAGCGAGATCGTCGATATCAGTGACGAGCAGAGAAACAGGTTCTTTGCCGATGTGAACAAAGCGGCAAAGGCAATCCACAAGGTATTCCATCCGGATAAGCTCAATTACGGAGCTTACGGCGACACCGGCTGCCACCTTCATATGCATCTTGTTCCCAAGTATAAGGATGGGGATGAATGGGGAGGAGTCTTCCAGATGAATCCGGATAAAGTATATCTGACAGATGCAGAATACGAAGAGATGATACAGCAGATCAAGGATGCGCTGGAATAATCAGCAGTGAGAATTGGATTAGCGGGGCTGCCGCATAAGTCGGAGCACGGACCAAATAGGAGTGGCATATAGCACACTGTAAGGTCGGCTCCTGCCTATGCGACAGCCTCGCTTTATGATTTTTTGATGCAGATGTGCGCTGTCGAAGGCACTTACGCGCCGCGCCTGTCTTGGCAAGAACGCCGAGGCGTTCTTGAATATTACGCGAAAGACCAATAAGAAAATGACTCAGCTCTCAGAAGGTCGACTTGTCGTCTCAGAATTGAGAACCTCCTGCATGTGGGCGAAGATTTTTTCTTTCCTGCTGATTTCCGCGGCACGCGCGAGTATCTTTTCAGCCCAGTCATCATCCTGTGCGTCCAGCTGGTAGACATTGAAACCGTAAGCCTTCCCGTAATTGACTACGACAATTTCGTCATCGACATGCAGAGAAATACCGTAGTGGGACGGAATTTTCTGAGGCAGGGATTCTGTTCTATCGCGCTGGACCTCCGCGAGGTGGCGCTGGGCATTGATGATCCCGTCTAACTTCACGCCGTAATGTTTAAAAAGACCTTTTATGTATCCTTGGGAACGATATGAGGATGTGTAGATCCATACCTCGTATCCTCTTTTCTGCAACTCTGAAATCAATAACGGAGTGCCGAGACGCAGACGCTCCCTGAAAATCAGGTTAAAAGGGAACCTGAGCGGCGGCTCTGTTTTGTGATCGACCGGTGACACGAAAAGTACTTCATCCAAATCGAAGGACACACGCATTTTCCATTCCGGCGGCTTTTTTTTGGTGGCCATAAAATCTCCTTTGTTTCAAAATCTTAAGAAGCTGTCTATGAACGGATTTCTCGGTTATAAGTCGAAAACCCGGTTAATCATTTGTCGCTTTTCCGGATTTAATAATTTCTCTCACATAGTCTACAGAAGCAGAGGCCCACTTTTCATCCTGCGGCAGTTCATAGCTGTCAAAGTCTTTTGTTTTGGAGTTGACCCACATCAGTCTCTCGTTATCGATATGAACCACGGTGTTATACTTTTTGCGGAAGGTATCCTTGATAGCCGGGGTGAACTGAGTGCGGTTCATACCGGTTATTACGCCGTCAATTTTAGCTTTGTGCATTTTGAACGTCATTCTGACAAATTGCGGCATGTAATAACTTCCTGTGTAGACCCATATATCAAATCCCATTTCCTGCAGGGCTGAGATCAAAAGAGCTGCATTCTTGCGGACCGGCATAGTGAAAATCTTGTTAGCCGGAAAATGGAGTCTCTCGACCTCGAAGGCGTCACCGTTTCCGACGAGAACTTCATCGAGATCGAAGGAAACACATCTGGTACTGTTCAGTTTCTTCATCGTGGTTAAGATGTCCGCCTCGTGCGTCGGATTTACGATATGGATCGGAATGTATTTCATGTTCAGTCTCTTGACTGCGAGCCAGCGGTGATGACCGTTCAGGATCATATATCCGCCGGTGGATATCTTTTCCACGATGATTGGCTCGATTTTTGGTACCCTGCTGTATTTGTCATAAGCCACGATGTTGTCGACGTAATTGCCGACAATCTCATAGTTGGGGCCTATTTCCGGATTGGTGAATTCGTCATCGGGGTTGGGGTACAGTTTTAAAACTGGGGCTTTCTCAATAAACATTCTTTCCAGAAAGGATGCCTTTACCGGTCGTGCCAGACTTGAATAATCCTTCATTGCATCCAGAATTTCTTTTTGAAAATCATGTGTGACAACTGCCATTTAAATACCTCCGGTTTTTTTACGATGTATTTGCCTTCTCAGGAGGGCGCTCATTCTTCATCGCGCAACACTCGTGATTTCAATCGTGAGATATGCGCGCAAGGTGACACTCGTCTTCATCGCGCTTATTTTCTACGCAAGCCTGATGCAATGAGGGGTTCATCTGAAAAAAGCGTCATTGTCAGGCTCTCAGAGACGGTTCCTCATGTTCAACATTTGTCCATTTTTTGTCCCAGACCTGACGAATTTCTTTTATTTTGTCGCTGCGAAGCATGTAGATTCCGGCCACACACAGCCCGAGTGACAGAATGAAATCCACAATATTGTCAAAACTAATGCCGCCGGTAATGATTCCGTTTTCAGCAACGTCTGAAGCCATGCCGATCGCCATGATATCGTGCAGAGCATGTGCGATCATCACAGGCAATAAGGATCCGCAGCGCATGTAGTTCGCTGCCAGGAAAACGCCTAAGAATCCCGCATCAAATACCTGGAAGAGTGTTCTGAGCGGATTAGCTCCTGCGGCTGCATTTAGTGCATGGATCAAGCCGAACGCGATGCCGGATATGATGGCTGCCTGCAGGAATTTATCTTTCTTTCTCCACTGTCTGAGTAAAGTGGCGATTATCAGTCCTCGGAAACAAAATTCTTCCATCACTCCGGCGATGATAGATGTTTCGATGATGCTGCCGCTCATATGAAATGCCAGAGTGTTTCTCTTGAAAATAAAAGTATATGCTAAATTGATAGCCCAGTATGCCACAAACGGAAGAAGCAGGAAAAACCCTTCGGATAGATTGCCGTTCAGCATTCCGGAGAATTCCGGACTGAACCATTTTTTATAGAGCAGTAAAAATATACCTGTGAAGACGAACAAACCGATCAGGCCGAAAATCCAGTCGAGTGTTGCAAGTGATCCCGCAGCAGCAAGAGGTGCCTTAAATATGAAAGGCCCTATTGGGATCAAAGCAGTGCCCAGCAGTGACAATAATACAGATGCAAGTACAGGCTTACCGGTCACAAAACGATGCATTGTTCGTTTACTTCCTTTATTCTCCACGGTGTATAGGTTTCCTTTCATTGCGCTGTGTTTATAGTTTCGTACTGTGTTTCTGTGGTATTTAGTATAGTATAACACATAATATAACATGAGGAGGATAACTCCTTTTTGTTCTTACTGTCTTTCGTAATTTATATTCTTTCGGGCGTGTGGTACAATTATTTTATTCTTCATATAATAAACACTTATCTCTGGTGGGGAAATCCGGGACGAAATATGGAAAAACCAAATTGGAAAGAATTGAAAAAATTTCACGAACTGCTCCTGGAACTGGAACGGGTATTTTCAGCTGTTCTGACTGATGAGACTCGACAGGAACAGGAGGTGCGAAGTGCATTTGAAATGTCTTTAAGGGCAAATGCCGGTCGTTCCCTCGCGCAGATCCCTGTCGATGAGCTGAGAAAATCGAGGGCCGGTATTCGCACGGCAGCACTCAAAGATGCCGGGTTCGTGACCCTTTCGGATTTGGCAAATGCCTCGGACGCACAAATCTGCATCGTTGACGGCGTCGGCGAAAAACAGGTATCGTCCATACGGAATATTATTGCCGAGTTCATGAATAATATTCTGGATTATACTTCTGTGAGAATCGATCCGGATGACGATTCCGGGGAGAATAATAATCTTATATGTGCTGTCTCACGGTACAGAATGGGACAGAAGATCCGGTCATCGGCAGCTCCTGTTTGTCAGGTTCTGCATTCCTTTGTGGCAGATATCGGGACTGCGCTCGTTATAAAGAACGGTTTTCACTGGGTCTTCTCCGGAAGAAAAGCCAAAGAGAGCACCGTATGGGCATATAATGAATTGAAAAGTTTCTTTCTCTCCGACCGGTATGCGGAGATAAAAGAACTTACACAGATGTACCGGCGGGCTTCCGAGATCGGAATTATCGATGCCAGGGTGGATTTTTCCCACAATGCAGCCGAGTTCTATGCCATCCTTGAAAAACTGAACGGAAGAAAGATCTCGAAGTCTTTGATTTACAGCAGTATTCCGGAGCAGCTGGCGGCGGAGATCGATGATGTAAGACTTGAACTTGGATCTTTTCGGGGAAATCTTCGCGCTTATCAGGAATTCGGAACAAAGTACATACTGCATCAGGGACGTGTTCTTCTGGGCGATGAAATGGGGCTCGGAAAGACGATTCAGGCGATCGCGGCAATGGTTCATATATCTGCAGGTTCTCCCGACGGGAGATTTCTCGTCGTTTGTCCTGCGGGGGTGCTGGTGAACTGGTGCAGAGAAATAAAGAAGTTCAGTGCGCTTCCGGTTCATCTGTTGCACGGACCTTTTCTTGAGGACTCATTCGAAAACTGGAGGCAGGGGGCTGGCTGTGCTGTCACCAATTATGAGTCGATGGGCAAGATTATAGACCGGATCGATGAGCTCATGCATCTTGATATGTTGATTGTTGACGAGGCACACTATATTAAGAATCCTGACGCCAAGAGGACTGAGTATATTCGAAGACTTGAAAATGAAAGCACCCGAATCCTGCTCATGACCGGAACACCCGTCGAGAACCGGGTCAGTGAGATGTGCGCTCTGATTGATTTTATCAGACCGGATATGGCGAAAGAAGTGAGGGAAAAAGCATACATGTCAGCGGCTCCGGAATTCCGGGAGATGCTGGCGCCTGTTTATCTGCGCCGTCAGAGGGATATGGTCCTCGATGAACTGCCACCGATTGAGGAGATACAGGAGTGGTGCAGTCTTGAACCGGCGGATCTTGCAGCCTATGCAGCCTGCGTCGCGGAAAAGAACTTTACTGCTATGCGGCGAGTGGGCTTTCACCTTGATGACGCGTCCGTTACTTGCAAGGGAAAGAGACTCGCGGAACTCTGTGAGGAAGCGAAGGCGGAAGGCAGAAAGGTCATTGTCTATTCGTTTTTCCGTGAAACGATCAGTAAGGTTTCCGACCTTCTGAAAGAAGAGTGTGCCGGAGTCATAACCGGGAGCACCGATACAATAGAAAGACAGAAAATCATCGACCGATTCAGCGGACAGGAAACCAAGGCAGAGTCGGTATCTATGGAAGCCGGCAGCAGTGAAAGAGCGAATGGGACAGACGGGAGGAATGTGCTCATTTGCCAGATACAGGCCGGAGGAACGGGACTTAATATTCAGGCGGCAAGTATTGTTATATTCTGTGAACCTCAGATCAAACCATCATTGACCAATCAGGCTATAGCCCGGGTGTACCGGATGGGACAGGTGAGAAATGTTCTTGTCTACCATCTTCTGTGTGAAAATACAGTTGACGAAGCTATGATCAGGCTGCTGGAAGAAAAACAAAAGGAGTTCGATATCTATGCAGACGAGTCTGCTATGGCGGATGCGACGGAAGGGCTTTTTGACAGAGAGTGGATCAGACAGTATATAGAAGAAGAAAACAGGAAGTATCTGCCGGCTGTGGCGGATCCGCTTAAGATTACATCCAAAGAAGATAAGAGTTGACACATGCCGATCCATGCAGCGACCGGCAAAAGATAGATGACGCATAAAGAGATATAGTTAAGAAAAATATAACGGAGGAAGATATGCAGGAGATTACGAAGATAGTTATTACCGGAGGACCCTGTGCCGGAAAGACAACAGCTATGAATTGGATCCGGAATTCTTTCGCCAGAAAGGGATATACTGTCCTTTTTGTGCCGGAAACAGCGACTGAATTGATCAGCGGCGGCGTAGCGCCGTGGACTTGCGGGACAAATTATGAATATCAGGTCTGCCAGATGGCTCTTCAGCGGTTCAAGGAGGAGACGTTTCAGAAGGCAGCGCGGACCATGCCGCAGGAGAAGATCCTTATCGTCTGCGACCGTGCCGAGTTCGATAATAAAGCCTATATGACAGAGGGGGAATTTGTAAGAATCCTTGATAAGATGGGTTTTACAGAAGAACAGATGTATGCCGAGTATGATGCTGTGTTTCATCTGGTTACAGCTGCTAACGGCGCCGAAGAGTTTTATTCGCTTGCGAACAATGCCGCCAGATATGAGACGGTCGAGCAGGCCATCGCTCTGGACGATACTCTGATTCGATGCTGGTCGGGGCATCCTCATTTTTCTGTGATCGGCAACAATATGGGATTTGAGGAAAAGATGAGAACCCTCATAACAGAGATTTCGAATTTTCTCGGGGAAAAGGAGCCGAGAGCGACCAAGCGCAAGTTCCTGATTGCGTACCCGGATGTGCATATTTTGGAAAATATGGAGAACTGCCACAAGGTGGATGTCGTTCGTACTTATTTGAAATCTGAAGAGAATGAGGAGATCCGTATACGCAAGAGGGGAATAGGAGATTACTATACATATTCCCTTCATGCAAAGACGATGGCACAAAACGGCGAACCCGTCGAGACGGAGAGCCAGTTGACCGAGGATGAATACGAGGTACTTCTGAAACAGGCAGACCCGCATATGCGTGAAATTCGCAAAACAAGATATTGCTTCACATATAATGAACTTTACTTTGAGCTGGATCTGTATTCGCTGTGGAGACATCAGGCAATCGTAGAAGTGGAGACAAATAACGGAACGGGACGCATTCAGTTCCCCGACTTTGTGAAAGTTCAGCAGGAGCTGACAGGTCTCGCTGAGTACAAAAATGCGTCTCTTGCAAAAAAATAAAAGAAAAATAAAATAATGCTTGCAAAAGGAAAGATGAGGTGGTATTATATTTTTCGCGCCTCAAAAGAGGACGGCGAAACAACTTCAAAGGAAATCAAAAAGTTAAAATAATTCTTGACAGAATAAAGAACATTTGATATCCTATAAAAGTTGCGGCGCAAGAATAAAAAGCGCCGAAGAGAACATTGATAACTGAACAGCGTAACACATCAAGACTCGAAAATTCTTTACAGTTTCGTAAAACGGAACAAACCAAAAAACAGTAATGTA
>CACYPS010000008.1 GCA_902776305.1 uncultured Lachnospiraceae bacterium
CCAGTCATGTCTGTTTTTTCTTGCCATGATATTTTCCTCCGTGAGTCTTTATTCTCATTGTATCATGGCTGTGAATAAACCCATTATCTACACTGTACCAAAAAACCGGGACCAGCATCACTCAGATCTGTTCCCGTTTTTTCTTCATCGCGCAATATTCGTGAACTTTAGTAGTAAGACGCGCATCACGTGTTCTTCTCGTAAATCGCCCGCAGCCCTTTCAGCATCAGCATCTTATCAATGATAATCTCCTTCCTGCAGTGCGGTATGATTACCCCGGAAAGCCCGCCGGTCGCAACCACCTTGCAGGGATAGCCGAGTTCGTCCTCAAATCTTTCTATCATACCGTCAATCAGAGCCGCCTGACCGAAGACAATTCCGCTCTTCATAGAGTCGATCGTATTGCTGCCGACCGCTTTTTTAGGTGCCTCGACCGAGATTCTCGGCAACTGCGAAGTTCCGGATACAAGGGATTCAAGGGAAACCATGACACCGGGAATGATCGCTCCGCCGATGTAACACTTGTTCTTATCGACTACTGTAACTGTTGTTGCGGTTCCCATATCAATAACAATACATGGGGCGCCGTACTCCCGGAGAGCAGCAACGGAGTCAACTACCAGGTCTGCGCCGACTGTTCCCGGGTTATCCATTTTAATGTTCATGCCTGTCTTCAGACCGGCTCCGACTATCATGGCCTTCACACCGGTTATTTTATAAATAGCATTGCAGAGGACCTGTGTGAGCGGCGGTACGACAGATGATATGATCGCTCCGCTGATCTGCTCCGGAGTGATTAAGTTGAGCTCCATAATCGTCTTGATGAGCACCGCATATTCAAGGTCGGTCTTATAAATGTCTGTACGAACACGCTCGGTAAAATGGATCATCTCATGATCGAGACAGCCGATTTCTATGTTCGTGTTGCCCATATCTATCGCTAATATCATCTTTCCACCCTGTTCCTCTATATATCTGCAGACTTTTCGTTTCATTCTGAGATCTCAGCCACAATCGCATCCAATATCCGGTCCGCCGTCTCAAGCTTTGATATAAGCGGAAGCGAAAGCTCCGCATCCTTTGTGATGATCGTAATCTTGTTCGTATCGTGGGCAAATCCCGCCCCCGGTTCCGCAATACTATTGGCCGCTATCATATCCAGCTTCTTCTTTTCCAGTTTCTTTCTGGAGTTCTCCAGAAGATTCTCCGTCTCCATGGAGAAACCGCATATGAACTGCCCATCCTTCTTCTTCCCGGCTATCGTTCCGAGAATGTCCGTCGTTCGGGCAAGCCTGATGACCATATCGCCATCTTTCTTCTTTATCTTCTGATCAGCGACCTCTGCGGGTCTGTAGTCCGCCACGGCCGCTGCCATGATCAATATATCGGTCGCATCGAAATGTTCAAATACCGCCTCGGCCATATCCTGTGCGGACACCACGGAGACCAGCTTCACTCCCTCGGGAGGAGATATAGCGACCTGTCCGGAAACAAGGACGACCTCCGCTCCGCGATTCCTTGCAGCTTCGGCGATCGCATATCCCATTTTTCCGCTGCTGTGATTTGTTATATAGCGGACAGGGTCGATGGCTTCCTGCGTAGGACCTGCTGTCACAAGCACGTGGCGGCCCGCAAGATCCTGCTTTTTCTGCGATGCAGAGACCTCTTCTCCGACGGGGGTGACGACTTGTTCGGGCGCAGCATTTTCCGTCGAAGCCGCATCCGACCCGGAGTGTTCCTCTTCGCGCAGCATTTGCAGAATATATGTGCAGATAGCCTCCACCGGCGCAAGTTTTCCGCGCCCTACATCACCGCAGGCGAGAAGTCCCTCGGACGGAGCAATGAATCGATAGCCGTACTTTCTCAGCTTGATTATATTATCCTGCACGATCGGGTTGTCATACATGGCCGTATTCATCGCCGGAGCAATAATCTTCGGGCAGGTACAGGCCATAATAGTCGTTGTCGCCATGTCATCGGCGATTCCCGAGGCTATCTTGCCGATAATATTGGCAGAAGCAGGAGCGATGACACACAGATCTGCAGCCTTCGCTGCGGAAATGTGCTCCACATCGAACTTGAAGCTGCGGTCGAAGGTGTCGACGAGACATTTGCTTGCAGTCAGCGTCTCAAATGTGATTGGCGTAATGAATTTCGCTCCGTTTGCAGTCAGACACACCGTGACGGAAAGCCCGGCCTTTATCAGATTGCGCGCAATGTCCGCCGCCTTGTATGCCGCGATCGAGCCGCTTACGACGAGCAGCACATTTTTCTTATCTCCTAACATATTGTCCTCCGCTTGCTTTTACAGGTCCGATCATGTGCCGGACAAAATCCGCATGCCAGATCACATCCCGGCAGACCGCTATATTTCAAGCCTTGCTCAAGTTTTGACAGCTTCACTCCGTAAAATACAGGAAGTCCGTTACCGGTCTCTCACTTCCCGTTGCCGGGGTATTCAGCATCTGATTCTCAAATATAAGCGTGGAACTTCCTCCGCCATCAAGGCACTTGCCGAATCCGCAGTTGAGAGCCGTCAAAGTGTCTCTTACCTCGTCGTATGTCATTCCGCCGGAGTAACCGGATGTTCCCGCCGTGATAAGATAATATTCGCACGGACGCACCATTCCGATTGCAGTTCTCGGATAGCGGTAGTCGAGACTCTGTATACCAACATTCACGGCCTCACCGTTTGAAATGAGAAGTGTATCACCGCAGCACCAGGTATCTGTAACACCCATCCTGAGCAGATCGTTAATCGACATGCCCTGCTTTGGCGAGAAGAGATTGCCGCTGTTCGTCAGACATATCTCCATACCGTTCGCGACCGCCTTGCTGTCCGGCATCATCTGCCCGTTCTTAATCTTTGCATCCGCCATCGTCGGCGTATTGGTCGAATAATCAAAGTTACTTCCGTTGATGCCCACGACCCAGCCGAGGCGCTGAGCCGCACTGCTCGGCGTCTCCCGCTCACCGCCGTAATTGTCATTTGAGAGTCCCGCATGAATCTGGGACGGATCGTCAATAATGATGTGTGTTAACAGGTAAGAATACTCCGGCTTTGTATATCGGTTCACCGTGACCATGATCGTGTCTGACAGGTGACTGTATTCCGCTGTCGCAATCTCATCCGCGTAGCGCATTCTGGCGCGGCGTATTTCCGTATCGTGGAGAACATCGACCGTGAAAGTATACATCTTTCCGTTGTAGAGGAAAGGAATATCATTCTTGCCCGCTGTGAGAGGAAGGCTTGCCTCAGCGCCGAGTTCATACTCGCCTTTCCCGATGTCTTTGGTCTTCCCGTCCGCATATGTCAGCGTGATAATATCGACGTCCAACATATCCTCCTCATAGAGAAGATTCGGTACTTCAATGCTCGCGCCGGTAATCTGTATCGGTGCAATGTGTACATTGGTCTCCCCGTAAATGCTTTTTACGACAAAGTCGCCCGTATCATTGACAACCGCATCCCCGACGAATTCAGAAGCTGTGACTTCCTCGGTATGTCCGTCAGCAAATCTTGCGGTCACCGCAACATCTGCAGCCTCCGCTGTATCCCCGGAGTAGACCTTTCCCTGATACTTTGCGGTCGTTTCGGTAAGCTCGACAGGGACAATGCTGCACACTGTGTCTCCGTACTCAGTATGTACCGGAATATCGGTCTTTGCCTCTATCGCTCCCGGCTCGTCTGCCGTACAGGAAATAGCAACCTTTGCGCCATCCTCATAAACCAGCTCGACACGAATATTTTCCGTATCCGGAACGCCCATGTAATATACTACGCCGTCATAAAAAGCCCTGATTTCACTGACGGGCACTGCGTCCACTGTCACGGTGTCCGTGAGCTTTCCTTTGCTTATCGTGTACTCCGTGACGGTATCACCGGTCACAACAAGCTGATCTTCTCTGCTTTCATCCTGACTCTGTACAGAACTGTCGGATTTTCCGGTTGACGCTGCATCGCTGCCGCTTTCTGCGGAAGACGACTCTGCTTCCGGGTTTTCCGCATTGGCTGAATCTGTAGGATCTGCCGGTTTGTCATCCTTCACTTTTTTATCCACGTCAGCATCACTGCTCTTGTCATCCGCTGCGGAAGACGCCCGGATTTCATCAGCCGTGATTATATTCTTGTTCTTTTTCCGCGCATATTTCTCAAGGCCCGTGTCGGATTCTGACACTTCCTCATCTATGTCACTGAGCGAAGCCCGGGAAACCTGCTCAATAACAGCTTCCTGCTGCTCCTCTGTCCAGCCGTCCCAGATTACCTTATAGTCATTTGCATCATGTTTGATGCCGAAAAGTGTACTGGTCTGAACTGTAAAATCGCTCTCCGTCAGCGCCGTGTGCTGATGCAGAGTACCCGTCTGCTTCACTTCAATGCGAACGGGTACAAAAAAACCCACGCCAAGAGCGGCTGCACAGACAGCCGTTCCCGCTATAAATGCCCTTTTATGTTCTTTAATTATGTCTGCAATAGATTTTCTCAATAATATACCCCATGGTCTTTCTGCCATTCGTTCAGAGCCTTGAAATTGGCTCTTTCATAACTATTGAAATAATTATCGCGCAGTACGTCCCATTCGCCGGCTCCGACAGGACATATGCTTTGAACACTCTGATACCATCCCGTTCCGCCGAACTTATTCCTCGCATCCTGCGCAGTAGACGACGAGCTTGTAAACGGATATCCGTATCTCGCCAGCAGTTCGTTGATCGCAAGCTGTGAGAGTGTGTGCATCGTTTCGGAGCTTCCCGACTCGAGGACCTGGTTCATTCTGTCATAAGACAAATACGAACTGCTGCTCTATAGATTTAAATCGATTTCTTTATGTCAATAAAGTACCACAACAGAATCTTTTTTTCAATTGTGTATCACAGGTAGGGTGAGCTATAATAACACTATTGCTATCCGCCCCCACTGTCTTATGTCTGTTTCTGCGGTAAGCGAAGCAGACCGCAGTAGAAAATTATACAAAAATAAGAAAGGTTTCTTTATGTCCGAAATCAAAGCCGTCATTTTTGATCTGGACGGAACATTATACAATTATAATAAAGCCGACGATGCGGCCTGCGAAGCTCTCGGCAGATATGTCTCGCAGCATTTCGGAATGGATCCCGGAACCATAAAACAGGAAATCCGGGAATGCTGGGACATTCAGAACGATCGAATCGGATTCATCTGCGGAGCAACGCACAACAGACTCATCCGCAGCCAGGTGATCTGCGAACGGAACGGCTGGCCTGTCTTTCCGCATGCTCTGAATATGGCAAAGACATACTGGGGTGCCTTCCTTGAAGGGATGGTCCTCGAAGACGGAATTCGGGAGCTTCTTACGGCTCTCAGAAAAACCGATGTCGATATCGCGCTCGGCTCTAACATGACATCCTATATTCAATATCTCAAGCTGATGCAGATCGGTCTTGAGGACTGCTTCGACCACATAACGCTCAGCGAGGAGACAGGTATAGAAAAGCCGGAGAAGGAATTTTACGAGATGTGCGCGCGCAAGTCATACCTGCGCTTCGATGCGTCCGGTATGTACGAGAAAGGCGCTTCCGCGATTGAAGATATTTCCGAATTCATGAGCAGCTGCCTCTTTATCGGAGACACTCCGAAGATGGATTACTTCGGGCCGATACGGGCCGGCATGTGTGCATGTCTCTATCTCGCCGGGAACCCTCTTCCTGAGGGCGTCGACCGAATAAACGCAATCGAAAATTATAAAAGTTGCGTGGAGCGGGACGGAGTCCGATTAGGCCGATATTACCTGCCTTTCTCTCAAAAAGGAGTTTGACCCTGAAACCATAAATACTCGTACTTAGGAGTTTGACCGATGAACTATAAACACCCGATACTATTAACAATATCGACTGCACTGAAATATCTCTTTGCAATCGGTCTCATCATCTTTGCATACTCACAGACCGGACAACTGTTGTGCCTCATCGCAGGACTTATGGAGCTGGCGATCATCTTTCTCTTCTCCAATTCTCTGATCCGCGCCAATCATATCCTTGGATGGATCGTGAACGGGTTTCTGCTCCTGCTCCTCAATATCCAGATGGCCGTCCTGACATTCGGAAACACCTATATCTCCCTTGTCATGATGACCAACCTTGATTCGGTGAAAGATCTGTCAGGCCAGGCAGTGGTCTACATTTCGGCCATCGCAGCCGCTCTGGTCCTCTCCTTTATTCCGGCAAGGCATGTGGGCACATGGAAAATAGCGGAAGCACGGCTCCTCTCACTGGTCCTGGCAGTTGAACTCATCTTCACGATGTGTATCGGCAGTGCCGCCTCGCCGCTCTTTTCATATTATACGCTGATAAAACAGCAAATTGATGCGCAGACTCCGTCCAAAAATATCGTAAAGGGCAAAGACTACACGGAACCGTTCCACGGCACAACGATAACAGGACGCATCAAAAAGCCTGAAGCGCTCCCCGAGCAGCCCAACGTTATCGCCATTTTCACGGAGGGGCTCTCGCAGAATATAGTGACCGACAGCAGGAACATCATGCCGAATGTTGCCGCTTACGAGAAGAAGTCCATCAACTTCACCAATTACTTCAACCATACATTTGCAACGTACCGTGCGCTGAGCGGCCAGCTCTACTCCGGTTATCAGAAGGATAACTATGACTCGAATGCGCTGATTTCCCTGCAGGACATCCTCTCTGACAGGGGCTACACGACAACATTCATCAACACCGAGACCCGCAACATAAATTTCACCAACTATCTGCAGGACATGGGATTCGATGAGGTCATCTCCGATCCGGCGTTCATCAGCAACGGAATAGCCGACTCGATTTCAGATAAGGATGCCTATGAACTGCTCTTTGACACGGCAGAAAAACTGGCGAAGGATGGGAAACCCTTCTTCACGGCGATCTACACCTTCGGCACGCACACCTCGCTCGACTCCCCGGATGAGAAGTTCGGCGACGAATCCGACAGCCTCCTGAATAAGTTCTACAACCTCGATTATCAGTTCGGCGCATTCATGGAGAAATATGAAGAAAGCGATCTCGCGGAAAATACGATTATCTTCTTCACGGCTGATCACGCGGCATATCAGGATCGCCTGTTCAAGACGTCTTTCCCGGACTACGAGCGGAAGCACACAGAGCTCGATGAGATGCCGTTCTTTATCTACTACAAGGGCATAACGCCTCAGACGCTTGACGTGGAAGGCCGAAATACGCTGGACTTTGCGCCCACTGTGCTGGACTATCTGGATATCTCGACCAACAACTATTTTCTCGGAACAACGCTGTTTTCCGGACTCGACAATAATAATAACTACGATACGATATTCACGGATTCCTCGAACTACGCTTCGACGCGCGGAGGGGAAATCCGCTCGCTTACCGAGACGGAGCGTGATATCATAAAGGTCAAGCTCGATATGTACTACGAGGCCAAGCAGCAGGGTCCGCCCGAGACAGAGTCGACGGATAAATGAAATAGCTTTATCCATCACCGGAGGGACCATCGTATAAATTATCAGAATTTCATTTATCGCATTCATCTCACGACTGAAGTCACGAATATTTCACGATGAAGACGAGTATCTCTTTGCGCGCGTATCTCACGACTGAAGTCACGAATATTACGCGATGAAGAATAAAAATACACTTACATCATATGTTCACACAGGAGGTTATCATGAGCGAACAGATCAATGCAGCTATTCAGGAAAACGAGCTTGAGGAAGTAAACGGCGGCGTAAACGGAATCATGGTCATTCCGTATGTTGTGCAGAAGGGCGATACGCTCGCTTCTCTCGCAAAGAAGTTCAATACGACCATAGCACAGATCAAGAAGGACAACGCCAGGGTGCTGAAGGGTTCAACGAAACTGACGCCCGGTATGATTCTCAATATCGCGAAGAATTCCAAGAAGTAAAACCTGAAAGGGGCTGCCTCACGGCAGCCCCTTTCAAATCTTTATCAGCTCATATAATCTCCGTTGTAGCTCACAAGAACCGCGCTCAGCACGCCCTTCATCGAAGCCATACTATTGACAAAGCCTGTCTCCTCGTCCTTCAGTCTCACCTCGATATTGAGCTCAATAAGCCCTTTCTGGACCGTTTTGCTCTTAACGGAATACTTTTCAACATTTTCTTTCAGATACTCGGTCGCAGCCGCTTCCGACGCGTCATTCTCACAGCGAAGCACAACGATATACGGTCTCGTATAAGTCTTGTGGTTCACGAACAGAATGAGAACAGCACCTATTACGATACTTCCGATCACCGCCAGCGGAATCATACCCGCTGCAAGTACGATACCCGCAGCGATCGCCCAGAACAAAAATGCTATATCCAGCGGCTCTTTGATTGCTGTACGGAAACGCACGATGGAAAGAGCACCGACCATACCGAGCGACAGGACCGCGTTGCTGGTGACTGCCAGAATGACGACTGTCGTGATCATTGTCAGAGCTACAAGCGTAACTCCGAAACTTGCGGAATACATAACACCCCTGTAAGTCTTCTGATAGACTACATATATGAACAGACCTACCAGAAACGCAAGGACAAGGGCAATGATCATATCGGGAATATCGATCGCGCTGACATTCTCGAGATAACTTGATTTGAATATGTCATTAAAACTCATAGTAACTCTCCTTGTAGTTCATATTTTCATACCGCTTATGCGGGGTTACACAATGATGTTTCGTTAACGCGGGGTCCTGACTAATCGTAGGCTCGACAGGCCGCGTATTTCGAAAACGCCGCTGCCCTTCGATTTTCCAGATGTACCGCATCGCGAATGATATCCGGAAGGAAATGATCCCACTTTACTTCAAGGATAATAGGGTTGTCTACGATCGGAACGGTCGGCGTATCCGGGTTCAAAAAGTCCGTGCTGCAAAGTCCGGTCCGGATATCATAGTCCAGCGTAACCCGAACATTGCCGGCGGGAAATACGAACGGCTCCCGCGTGTAGTCGACGATCGTCTTTGCCCGAAGCCCCGTTTCCTTCATTTCCACGTAAAGCTCGTGAATGAGAGGGTCCGGATGATTCACCATCCAGTCGATGTTTCCGTCAGCAATGGCCTGGGCCTGCATCGTTGAAAGCCTGACCATCTCCTTGGTGCCGAGATTGTTCCATTTGCTCTTCTTTTCAAGACGGATGAAAGACAGGTCATTATTATAATAGCGTATCCTGAACTTCTTCCTGTTATCCACGCCGTCTATTTTCTCCCTGAGCGCTTTATCCGACAGTGTATCAAAATAAAGGCTTCGGATAAAATACTTACCGTCGACAGCGTGAGCGTCCGGAGTGGTGATTGCACGCATTCTCGACCGTATGATGAGCATATCCATATAGTTGATTTCGTGTTTCCACTCATGCCTGAGTTCACTCATTTGCGACTACTCCTTATTCAGGCTGCATCTCATTGTTGCGGACTTGCCGGAAAATGACAGTCCTACGGTATAATAGCGCAACCTGTATGCCGAAATCAAGAACAATAGTATAGCATTGGTAAAAATTCCTCCGGCGGATTGCACAATACTCGCGACCGGAGTTATGAGTACTGTATAAGAACAGAAGAACCGGAGCAGAGGTATTCCTCGTACTCCGGTACAAATATCTCATATCTCATATAACGCTGACCGCAACCCACGCAGGATCGCGCTCATCACAGGCTCTCGTCACCAGTATTGCGCGATGAAGGATGAAGGATAATAATCCGATCACCCAACCAGGAAAGTATAATCAGCTACACTGTAGAGCGGAATGAACGGCAGAATGATCGGCACCGTCTTGACATACTTCTGATACTCAGGATCATCGCCATAGTTGCGGTTCTGTCTCAACTCCAGCCTTCTGGCTCCGCCGAACATGATGTACACGATGCACACATATCCGATAATTGCACAGATCCATTGCACCGGGCCGCGAAGTGCGGTCACGCCCGACACAAAGACACCCGTCCAGAACAGAATCTCCCCGAGATAATTCGGACAGCGTACGATGCGGAAAAGCCCCGTATCGACGAAACGCTTCGGATTCTTTTTCTTCGCCATACTCTTCTGGACGTCGGCAGCACTCTCCAGGATGATTCCGCAGGCCATAATCACCGCACCGACCAGCGTAACGATATCCGTCGTGCCCCCGTTGCTGAGCCTGAAGAGCACCGGTGAGACCTGAAGCGTGTAAAGCAAAGCGCTGAATATCCATGTCGCGAATTTGGCCGGAAGACTGATATCTGACTTGACTTCATTCTTCATCGCCGCATTGTAAGTCGTAAGCTTAAGTTCCCGGATGAGCAGGTAGCCGCCGAGTCTCACCCCGTAAACAAAAAACAGCAGACAGATACACAGCATCAGGTTACTCATATAGCGTCTGAAGAAGACGATCATCGCAAGACCGATTGCGGCAACGGAAAAGCCGTATCCTATGCTGATGAACCATATGTACTTTCGAAAACCGATCGACGTGATCAGCAGCGCAATCAGAAACATCACCAGATATTGCATGTCATACCTCCGGAATATCCTATCGTTATTGTAAGTTTCATATCACGAATTTTATACGCATTAACACAGAGCCATTATACACCCCTTTCTATTTTCGTTCAACCGAATTAATTTCGTCGTACTGTTCTATTCCCGCCTTTTACGGGGATTTTTGTAAACAGTTTCGGCTCAAATCCTGTTTTTCTATCACTCTGCCCGATTTTACTGGTATAATAAAAGACACGCGAACATGCGAATCACAGAATGAAAACGGAGGCCCTCATGAAGACCAGAGAATTGCTGGAACAAGACAAAGAACGCCTGCTCGCACGCCTCAGTAAGGCGGACACCCCGGAGCAGACCGTGACCGCTCTGGAGGATGAGCTTAGCCGCATTCAGATCCAGTACGGAGAACACGTGACCGACGAGACCCTGTCACGCGAAGCCTCCTACGCACTCCAGACAGCAAAAGCGGCGCTGTCTCTTGTGGACAGCGCCGGAGAAGTGCGGACTTACGAGCGCACGGGCAAACCCAAAAAGGGCGCTCAGAGCAAATACCTGATACCTCTCATCGCCTGCCTCGGAGCAACGACAGTCGGAGCAACAGCGCTGACGATGGCCCCGGCCGGATTCCTGCCGCTCAGCATAATTATGGTCATAGCGGGTATCTGCCTGGCATTTGTATCGGGCTACAACTTCGGACGAAGGAAACTTCTTCCCGAAGAAGCAGAGCAGATCGTTGAGGTGAGCATGGACAGCGACAAAATCTACCGCAATCTCAACGCGATGCTGACTGTCGTTGACCACAATCTGGAAGACGCGCGGCTGACAGAGATGGAGGCTGCGGCCAATCCTGCTCCGTCTCCGGATGACGTGACGGATGATGAGCTGCGTCTGCTGTCCTCTGTTCTTGAGACAGCATATTCATCGGGAGACACTGATGAGAACCGGCAGACTATTTCCGACATCACATTTTATCTGTACAGGCGCGGTATCTCCGTAATGGAATACAGCGCGGACACCGCTAAGTACTTCAACCGTATGCCCGCTGCCCGGACAGGCACGCTGAAACCGGCTCTGGTAAAGGATAACGTCGTGCTCATTCGGGGTATGGCAGCCGTTAAATCGAATTAACTTATTGAACGAAGGAGAAATCCTATGGAACGTTTTATAGGCTTTGATCTGGGCGACGCTGAAAGCGCCGTCTCCTATCTGAAGAAAGAAGGCATGAAGACTCCCGAAGTCATTCCCGTACGGGATGCGAAGAGCTTTATCACGGCTTACGCCCGACTGAATGACCAGACACTCCTCATCGGCGAGGAAGCATGCTATGCACCTGACGCATCGGAGCGCAAGATCCGCTTTAAGAGCCGATTCCTTAAGGATCAGGCGATCGACCGTGATATAAAGAGTTTTGCGGCCGGCGTTCTCGGCGAACTTTACACGACCGGCAATCTTGTCCAGGGCGAAGACTGCTGCTTTTATGTAGGCTGTCCCGCAGGATGGAACAAGAATGACAGGGAGCGGTACAGAAGGATATTTGAAAAGACCGGATATCCGCCGACGAAAATCATCTCCGAGTCCCGCGCCGCTCTCGTCAGCGCATGCCGCTCAAAACATCTTCAGGTCGGCTATGATATTCTCTCCCACCCGGTCCTTGTTGTGGATATAGGCTCTTCCACGACCGACTTCGCCTACATCTCCGGCGGACGTGAGGTGGAACTCCGCACAGGCGGTGAAGTGTTCCTCGGCGGCGGTATTATGGATGAGATTCTCCTCGAGGAGTCCGTGGCCGCATCGAGAGACGAGCGCAGGATCCGCGACGCATTTTCCAAAAGCGAAGCATGGAGAAGTTACTGCGAATTTGCCGCTCGCCGCCTCAAGGAAAAATACTTTGCGGATGAAGACTACTGGCAGACGCACGAGTGCACGCAGACTGTGCAGATCGTATACGATCAGCCGGTCCGTCTTACGCTGCGCATGAATGCTCAGATCGCGGATAAGCTGCTTAATAAAAAAACAAAAGGTCTTGAAGGCAGGTCCTTCCGCGACGTCTTCATTGAAAGCCTGCGCGACACGCGGACGAGCATCACGGGAGATATGCCGGATCTCATTTTCCTGACAGGAGGCGTCTCCAGACTGCCGGCCATCACAGACTGGTGCAGGGACGTCTATCCGGAAGCTGTTATCATCACGGAACTCAATCCCGAATTCTCCGTTTCGAAGGGCCTTTCCTGGTGCGGAAGCATCGACGAGGAGATGCGGGAGTTCGATGCAGAACTTCAGAACCTGATCGACTCCACGACCATCGAGCGTATCGTGACCGAGCAGATCGACGGTCTGTACATGGCCGCAGTCGACGCGCTGACAGGTCCTATCCTTGAAAACTGTGTTGTTCCGATCATGGACCGCTGGCGCAGCAGCCGGATTGAAAAGCTCTCCGAGATCGACGGAGAGCTGAAGAAGGAAATCGACGCCTACCTGCACACGGAGAGTGCCAAAAATCTTCTGGTGGATCCGGTCGCCCAGTGGCTTCGCAAGTACATCGCGCCGGAGCTCGAGCAGTATACGATGCCGATCTGCCTGAAGCATAAGATCCCGTACAGGGCGCTGAGCCTGAATTCGTATCTGTCACTGTCGGAAATCGATATACGTCTGAACGCCAAGACGGTGTTCGGCGTCGAACAGTTCACCTGGCTGATTGATACGATCATCTCGATTCTCGTGGGACTCCTGTGCGGAGGAAGCGGTGTCGCACTGATTGCAAACGGTCTGCCCGGCATATTCGCCGGCGCGGTCCTTTCGCTCGTCGTGCTCTTTCTCGGAAAGAACCGGATGCAGTCGGCGCTCCTGAATATGAATATTCCTCTCCCCATGCGCAGGCTCCTGCCGAAGAAATATCTGGAGAACCATCTGGAGAGCATCACGGACGAGGTTCGGGCAAACTTCTACGAATCTCTCGAGAAGGATAAGAATGAAGAGATATCCGAGCGTCTGGTCAGAGAGATATCCGAACAGATCGAGGAGTGCCTGACGAAGATGGCGCGCGTCGTAGAGATACCGCTCATCAGTTGAGGGGAACTGCTCAGATTCCTCCTCACGGTGAACACCCTTGCCTTCGGCTGTATCCTTCCCACTACCGGGCGCACTACTATAACGAAAAAGGGCTGTCGCATTAGGCGGTGCCACCACTACATATGGCAGACATTTGCAAATAACGTCTGCCATATGTAGTGGTGCCGCGCCTTAATGCGACAGCCCCTTTTGTGTCATTCTGCAAATTTCAATTAATAGATATCCCCCAGTTTTGACCGGAATTCCTCAAAAATTCTCAGATGTCCTTCTATGTTCGGATGTGTCCTGTCGGAAAGCATCAGACTCTCATTCGGCGTGACGCCGTCATGGTTCAATGTGAGTGCCTTGGCAACATCGATATAGCGGTAACCGCTCTGGCGTACCCATGCTGACATTTGTTCATGTACGGCATTGCCTTCCGCGACGTCATCTCCGACGCGCGGCGGGATCGTCGCAAGGATAGGTATCACGTTATTTGCCTCGGCAAGCGAGATCATCTTCTGCATATTATCGACCCATCTGGTGTAATCCCTGTCATTCATACCGAATGCGATCAGAATGTACCTCGGCTTCACTGTATCGAATAAGAAGCGGTTGAACCATTGTACGCCCAGCGTACTGGTAGCTCCTCCTCTGCAGCACATAAATACATCCCCGTTAAGATGATCTGTCACGAACGACGCATATCTGCTGTTTATATCCTCATGGAGGTATGTACCCTCAAGGTAACTGTCTCCGACCATAGCAAGCGTAGGTCTTGTGCTCCCGAGGTTCCTTATTCTCAGGCCGCTCGTTTTGACATTTCCCGAATCGACTACGCATTTCAGCGTGCCCCAGGCACGTCCCGCTTCGAAAGACGTTCCCTTTACGGATACTGTATTTCCGCTCGCCGGATCTGAGAATACGAAATGCACCGTATTGTCCGAAGCCCTGATCAGCTGAACCGTATATGACTGATTGGCCTGCAGCTTAAATGGTATGGACGCGCTTGCCAACGTGCTCTTTTGTTCTCCGAACGCAAATCCCCTGTACAGACCGATCTTTTTGTTCTTAAAGTCGATATATCCGCCGCTGCTGTTCCTCGGCGTATTGGCAGCACTCTCCTGCTTGTAAACGCTGACCTTCGAGTTAAGCGACACCGGCGTCACAGTGGCCTGAAGTTCGAACTGCTCGATATAATTGTTATTGTAGAGCGGTACGTAGACCGGATCGGCCGGAAACTCTGTCGTGGTCTTCGTCAGGTAGAACTTTTCGGCATCCTTCCCGTTTTTCGGCTCCGTGATAAGCGCACTGCCTATTGAGGAACCGCTGACCGCCGCAGCCTGCCCGGTTGCTTTATTGATGATGGTGAATGTTCCCTGAGAATCTTTGGTGAATGTCCATCTCTGCTGAGATGTATTTTGCTGCGAATAAAGCTTAAGATTTCCGCTGCCTGCACTCATCAGTGTATAAAGCGGGTTTCCGGAAAGAATTTTGTAGGATCCGTCCGTCGTCTTAAGGATCGTAAACTTATTGAACCTGGCATTGGCTCGCTTTGTGATCGACAGGTGCGTATTATTTCCGCCCCTGTTTTCGGTAACCGTCATAGTCTGCGACAGGTTGACCTTGGGAATAATATAATAGACCCCTCCGGACTGAATACTTGTGACATAATTAAAAATCCTGAAGGTTCCGGTCCTGCTGCCCTGATATTCACCTGCTCCGCTGATCACGATCTCGGCAGTCCCGGTCTTTACATTATTGGTATACGCCAGTGTGTAGTCGGTGCCCTGAACCAGTTTCTTCCCATATACTTTCAGAGTTACGTCCGGCGTGACGGCTTTTCCGGTATAGCGCTGCGTGCCCGGCAGTTTGATCTCCGTTCCGGCTCCGGAAATCTTGACGAAGCTCTTCATCGGATACCAGACCTGAGATCTCTTGTTGGCAATCTTTCTGATTTCAAGAGTTGTGTTCAATTTCGTCGATGCCCCGGTCACATTGAGCGCCTTGCCGGAAGTGCGGCCGACGATCCTGTATCCGTTACCGGCGGGCACGAACTGCCACTGCTGAGCGGTCGAGGTATTCAAAGAGCTCTGTACTACCGAAGTACCGTCATCTTTCTTGTTGGACTGTACCTGAAGATACTTTCCGGTATGGAGATTCCTGATCTTATAGTAATTGCCTGTTGATTTCTGAACATAGAACAGTCTGACATTGGACTGCGAGTATGTGCCGCTGACCAGATTCACATTATTGTCAGCGACGTTGCCTTTCACTGCCATGGTCCTCAGCGTCGCTCCGTCCGGAAAGACTCTGAATATATAATAGCCTTCCTCGATTGCCTGCGCGGCTCCGAGGAGTTCCTCGGTCGGCGTCGGAGACGGCGAAGGAGTGAGTGACGGCGTCGGCGTGAGGCTCAGAGCAGCATCCGCTTCCGACATATCCGGCGGAACGATGACGGACTCATCCGGCAATTCAGGTGCATTCTCATCGGGCCCCAGGTCATCAATATCCGATTCATCCGTTACAGCGGAACTGTCCGCCTGACTGAGGTCATCCCCCTCTACAGCAGGCACATCCGTCGTACCGGGCGCAAGGCTTTCATCTCCGTTTCCCTCGTCTGTTGCGACAGCCTCTGCCGGTACGGTCGGAGTCACGGAAATGCTCTCATCCGGCACGATACCTGTTTCGGATGAGAACAGACCTGCATTTTCCGTTCCGTGTTCTGTTGCATAGACAGTCACTGTTCCCAGAAACATGGAACAGATAATCAGCAGCGATATAAAAACTTTGCATTTATTTTTTCTCTTCATTCTCTTTTTAATCCTGTTCTCCGTCTTTTTCACCTGGGTTCGCGCCCTTCCTTAAATATCTTCATCATCTCGTTCGTCAGTGATAAGTCGTCGGGTTGCAGAATAATGTCTTCCCTTGCTGTCCATTCGCCGATCCTGAGTTCATTGGTATCCAGATGTATGGTAGGATCCCCATCCAGATCGCAGAAATATCCTGCCAGAATGTTGTCGGCTACGCCCCAGGGCTGGGACTTGTAATAACGGATGTTTTTCACCCTGATGCCGGCCTCCTCCATGACCTCGCGCTCAACAGTTCCCTCAAATGTCTCCCCGATTTCGGTAAAACCTGCAATAAGTGCATAGTAGGCATATAGACGGCCTCTGTATTTCGTCAGGAGAATGCGGTCCCCGTTCGTCACTCCGACGATGACCGCCGGAGCAATGCGCGGATAAATTATCCTGCCGCACTTCGGGCAAATGATCGATCTCTCAACATCGCCGTGTACCGTTCTGCTTCCGCAGGTGCCGCAGAACACGTTGTCACGATACCAGCCCGCAAGCTGTTGAGCCGTGAAAGCGGCATACGTCAGAAGGCGGTCCATCTTTCCTTCGTTTCGAAGTTCATGGACAGTTTTGAACTTGCAGTCGTCGGGCAGCTTAAAGCCTTCGGGAGATTCGATTTCTCCGTCCGTCGTACTGCCTTCGGGAGCAGTAATCATATAGTATTCCGTATCATCGATGGCAAAAAGGTATGTGCACTCTGCTTCTGCCGGAAATTCGGCCCTCAGAGGCAGCTCCACCTTGTCATCGCGGATCCTGAACAGCATTTCTCTCCCTCTGAATAAAAAACACCGGCTGTCCGCTGCAGCGGACTTTTCCGGTATATACTCGTTCCGCAGCCTGTGCGGTGCTATGTCCTGAATCATCTATACTCCTTTTTCCCGGTCAGGGTACCGATGCTCATCACCATGTTATGTCACCATGATAGCATCAGACCTGACCGTTGTCACGCAGAAAAACGAATCACGTCTCCCCGAGCTCGAATATCTCCTCCTGCAGCTTTCTTCTCCTGTCCTTGAGCAGAAGCAGCTCGTTGTAGCGGAAATACTCCTCATTTCCGTGCTCGTTTATGAATTTCATCGTGTAATAGCCGGACGCGATTTCCGACAGGAATATGACCATCTCCTGCCCTTCCCCGTGCACCAGCTTCACGAAGCGGAACGCATTCGAGATATGAGCGTCTGTCATTCTGACCATCTCCTTGCGTGCCGTCTCGCGCTCGGCAAACCAAGCTTTTACGATTCCGTAGTCCGAGTCCACATCCCCGGTCGCGGTCTTGGCAAGATGGTGAAGAAGTTCCTGAAGGGCATTTTCTGCAGCCCGTCCCACGCGTTCCTCTTTGACGGACAGCATGCGGGCCTTCTTTCTGGCTTCACGTGCATCTGCAAGCTCCTCTGTGAGCTCTCTGAGAACACCGGTGACGGACACCTGCCCGGTCAAAAGCTGCTCTGAAGATCCTGCCGGCAGCCGTGACTCGCCTCCTTCAGTATTCTGTGCCGTATCCGAACCTGTGACCCGGCCCATTTCCTTCACGCTCCTCAGTTTCCCCTGAAGTTTCTTAAGGACCGCAAAAATCTCCTTCTGTACACTCTTCCCCTCGTCCACTGCCGCCGCATCCTGCGTCAGGCCGGATGCGAGAAGCCCGATCAGTGTGATTTTCTCATCAAATGCCGCTTTCCTGAACGTCTCCGTCTCCGCCGGGAAATTTCCGTTCAGAATATCCGGTATCTTATACAGGTTCCTGTATTTGTTCCAGAGTTCATAGTATACGGTGAAACTTCCCGCTATTTCCGGATCCTGCAGAAAAGCACTGACCATCGACCTGCCTACAGGCTGCCGCAGGGATTCATAGACTTTGATGGAATCGGAGAGATCCTCCCAGGCGCGGGCGGTGACGAAGTGCCGGCCGTCGGCGTCATTTGTCACAGAATAAAAATGCTCGCCGCGGATCTCCAGATAAGATATCACGGCTCCGTGAACGCCGTTCATCCTCGCGTATTCTTTCCAGACGCCGAAATCGGACTCCACGTCGAGCCGCTTCACACGGTCAAGGGTCACGATATCGAAGTCACGGACAGAGCGGTTGTACTCAGGCGGATTGCCCGCGGTAACGATGACGAATCCTTCAGGCACCCGATGGGTCCCGAATGTCTTATACTGCAGGAACTGCAGCATCGTCGGTGCGAGCGTTTCGGAAACGCAGTTGATCTCATCGAGAAAAAGAATTCCCTCGGACACGCCGCTGCGCTCAATCTGATCATAGACCGACGCGACAATCTCACTCATCGTGTACTCCGTGACGGAGTATTCTTCCCCGCCGTAATCCCTTTTTGCGATGAACGGAAGGCCGATCGCGCTCTGGCGTGTGTGATGCGTAATGGTGTACGAAACGAGACCGATACCGAGTTCTTCTGCGATCTGTCTCATGATTGCGGTCTTCCCGATGCCGGGAGCTCCTATCATGAGGACAGGGCGCTGACGCTCGGCGGGTATCAGGGACGCGCCGGTCTCGTCCTTGGCGAGATAGGCTTTGATCGTGTATATAATTTCCTGTTTTGCTTCCTTTATGTTCACAGTCATCCTCCACTAAATATGAGCCAACGCTCATAATATCAAAATGCAGTCAACCGGCCACGCCCAGCGGCCTGTATCGAAATCATCTTTTACCTTGATATTCGATCCTGTCGCCCTCCCCGAGATACACCTTCACGCACCAGTCCGGCACATGCTTCTCGAAGAAGTTCTCATCCGACCTGAACACAAAAACAGTCTCATACTTTGTCGGTCTCGACGGATAGATTCCGGCCCCGTCGGTAAAGTACAGGAGTCCCCGCAGATTCTTCAGGTGTCCCTCCGCCCTGAGTTTCTCTACATATTCAAATGCCGGTCGGAAATCTGTCCCGAATCCCCCGCTGACCTCAAATGTCTCGAGATACTTTTGCATCTCCTCCGGGGATCTGATCAGAATATCTTTCTGCACCTGATTATCGCACTCAAGAATTCTGAGTTCAATACGATGGAAAAATGTTTCCCTGCTGCGCAGAATAGATGCAGTCTCATTCAGAAAATGCTGCACCAGATTAGCCTGCGTCGACGCGGAAGTATCGATGACAATAACCAGTTCCTCGACTTTTTTGGACTCGCGGTACTCGTTCTCCTCCATGAGCGGCATATTCCCGTACAGTTCCATCCCGTAATTGTAGAATCCGTAGTCAAATGAATCCGGATCCACCCGTGCCTCCTCCCTCACGTAGGCATAGCGCTTAAGGAAGTCGCGGTAACTCATCCTCTTTCGATTCTGCACCGCAAGGATCCGGGTGAGCGTCCCGGTCATCTGACCCAAATGGGTACCGGAGTTCTCAAGTTCCGCCATCATCCGCTCTGACCGGTTTTGCCAGGACTTTTCGAGGTCCTCCCTCTGCTTCCCTTCCGGATCCTGCGAGGGAGTCTCTTTATCCTCACCGGGATTCTTCTTTTCTTTCTCTGTCAACTCTTCCCAGAATCCGTGGTCACACAGAGTAAATTCTATGACCAGCTTCTCCTCTGAAACGGGATCAGGCGGGTTCTCCATGAAGTAACGATATATCTTCTCCGCAGTCAGGACTTTCATCTCCGCTCCGAGCCTCTCATACCATTCTGCGCGGAAGTCCGGCAGAACACGGCTTACAGCCGGGCAGTCTTCCAGTGAATCAATGATGGACTCCACGGCGATGTCGCAGGCGAGGTTCCACAGAAGACGGTCCGGTTCTCTGAAGGAATTCTCGTTGCGGGCGGCATCTGTAAATTCCTTCAGAATGGAAAATGCAGATACAGTGCCTTCTTCGGAGGCACCCGCCGCAGGAGCTGCCACCCGCGGAATATCTGACATCGGGTGCAGAAGCAGGCAGTGCAGAATGATATGCAGATAGGTCCTGGCCATCCACTTCGGTTCCTGCAGAAAAGTCTGCATCAGGAATCTCGGGTTGTAGCGCATGAACTCTGCGTCGGTTCCGATGCTTGTGGTCGACAGGTCCATCTGCCAGGGCAGCGAGTCCAGCGATTCACCGAGAAAATGCAGCGAAAGATACAGATCCGTGCGGGTCTGTTCAAGAATTTTCTCACTGATCTCTCTCAATCGTTCTGTAGCGTGCATCTAAGCTCCTTAATATGTTATGATTACAATGTCAAAAGTATCATTCTGACACCGAGCTTGCTCGAGTGGGAAGGCATCTTCCACTGAGTTTCATCTCAGTTACACAAGGCCTGCCGGAAAACTGTTACTTATGCATACTTCCTGTTTTCTACAGTATTGCGGGAAGTATGCCTTTTTTCATGTTTTTGCAGGGATTCTCGTCCCGTCACAAGTCACCCAGATCAAACGAATCCTCATTCCCCATATCCGTCAGGGCTTCGCCCCTCTTTCTCATAAGCATCCCGACAAGCTCGGCGTCGCCCTGCCCGCTGGCCAGAAGCACCGCATTTCCGGCTGCCTCAGCAGACGCGTAACCCTGATCAAGCAGGAACATAGCCCGCTCCCTGTCATGCTCTCGCACAAGTCTGAGAAGGATCTCCTGACCATGGTCTCTCAGGTATTTCTCATATTTGTCTCCGGCCGTGTCCTTCATGCTGCACGGAGACATGAGCCGCGCGAGCGCGATATTTGCAGCATTCTGAACTCCTCCGACGCCGTCCGCCATAGCCCGTGCAAAAAGCTGGTCATATCCCCGGAAATCTACACCGTTCCGCATGACCGTTTCGCGGTATGCAAATCCACAGCCTTCGATCCATGTGTGAAATTGACGCGCATAGGTATCCTCATCGAAACCGTTGGTGAATGCGGGAAAGTACAGCTCAGCCTCGTATTCCGGTTCCGTGATCCTCACATAAAGCCCCTTATCCGTATCATTCAGCATGTCCCTGAGAATAGAGTATCGCCTGCGCATGACCGTCAATCGGATCTCCGACAGTTTTCCGCAGAAGTAGATCGCTCCGGTGCCCCAGCTCTCAGCCATGTCGGTGAGCGAGAGCATCTGCAGATTCGGACAGCCGTAAAAGGCAAATATACCGACCGCTCTCACGCTCTCCGGTAAAAAGATTTGCTCGATTACCTCATTTTTTTCAAATGCATGTGCCCCGATGATCCGCACAGGCTTCCCGCCTATGGCCGGCGGAATACGGAGAATGCGGGAAGCATCCGTCACGCCTGTTATTTCGATATATTGTTGGCCATCGTCATCCCTGCAGATGTATGTAAATTCCATATTATCCCCACTGTAAGAGAGGGGGCTGTCGCATTAAGGCACAAAACCACTATATAGCAGAATTTGTCTGCTATATAGTGGTGACATTGCCTTTTGCGACAGCCCCTGCTTATCAATTTTCAATATCGATTCTTATCTCGTAGCCTTTCTCAGCTTCAGCACAAGATTCTGAACCCGAACGTCATTTGCATTACTGAACACGCGCCGGCCGCCTTCCTTAAGGAGCTGGTCTCTCTCAGCGCTGAGCACCTTATAGGCTTCCGGATCTTTTCTGCTAAGGATGTCAAGATCCGTTTCGATCTGATACTTCAGCATGGAACCGCCAAACGCGCTGGTGCCGCCGAGGACCTGATCAAGCTCTTTGTCCGAAATCTCTCTGTTCTTTGAATAAAGTGGCATGATTCTCTCCCTTCCCGTCCTGTTAGAAATTCATACACGCTGCTGTTTACAATAATATCAATATTATCGGAACCGCTTCACGAACCCGATAATCATATGAGATATGAGATATATTATACACTATTTTTTGCGTATGAAAACAGACGATATTAAATTTGATACGCTTCTTACCTCTTTCCGTCTCACACATCTAAAGCTGACTGATAGAGGTTCTCTACTCATTTATACGATGGACAGATGGGTAGCGTCTCATATTTTCCAGAAATTTTTTCACTTTTTTCAACCGCTGTGCTATCATGTCTATATGTTTGCGGAAGCACGCCTCTGCAGGCCGGATTTTCATCTTATGTGCCGGTAAGCGGGGCTTTCCGTCTGAAAAGGAGGAAAACAATTATTATGAGCATTCGAATCGGTATCTTAGGATACGGCAATCTCGGACGAGGCGTTGAGAGCGCCATTCGTCAGAATCCCGACATGGAACTCGTGGCAGTCTTCACAAGAAGGAATCCCGAAAATCTCAAGATCCGCACAGAAGGCGTTGCTGTTCTGAACGTGGCAGACGCACCGGACTACACGGACAAAATTGACGTTATGATCCTCTGCGGAGGCAGCGCTACCGATCTGCCGACCCAGACGCCGGAATACGCAAAGCTCTTCAATGTCATCAACAGCTTTGACACGCACGCAAGAATCCCGGAGCATTTCGCCGATGTGGACAAAGCCGCAAAAGAAGGCGGCAAAGTAGGTATCATTTCTCTCGGCTGGGATCCGGGCATGTTCTCCCTGAACAGGATGATCTCCACCATGATCCTTCCGGAAGGCAACAACTACACGTTCTGGGGCCGCGGCGTAAGCCAGGGACATTCAGATGCAGTGCGCCGCATTGAAGGCGTCATCGATGCAAGACAGTATACAGTACCGGTACCGGAAGCGGTCGACAAAGTCAGAAACGGTGAGAACCCGACCTTCGTGACACGCGACATGCACACAAGAGAAGTCTTCGTCGTAGCGGAAGAGGGCGCTGACAAAGCCCGCATCGAAAAGGAAATCGTCGAGATGCCCAACTACTTCGCGGATTACAACACGACCGTCACATTCATCTCCGCTGAGGAAATGAAGGCCAACCACAGCGAACTCCCGCACGGCGGATTCGTCATTCGCAGCGGCGTGAGCGGATTTGACAAAGAGCACAAGCAGATCATCGAGTATAACTTAAAGCTTGATTCCAACCCGGAATTTACCGGCAGCATCCTTGTCGCATATGCTCGTGCGGCTTACAGACTGGCTGCTGAAGGTCAGACCGGCTGCAAGACGATCTTCGACATCGCACCGGCTTACCTCAGCCCGCTCAGCGGCGAGGAGCTGAGAGCTCATCTGCTTTAATTGCTGACGCAAAATTCATGTGACACAAGTCTATGACGAATACCCAAAATGAAGCCTGTCTCTGATGTGGGGTAAACCCGCATCAGAGATTATAATCCTCCGAAAGATCACAGCCGCACAGCGAACAAACAGGTGCCTTGCGACACTTTGCGCGGCGCAATCGGAGACAATCCCTATCGAAAGAAGAAAATCACATGCACAAACTCATGACCTCCCGCGATCTCGCGAAAATATTCTGCAAGGCCTGCAACGGATGCGGCGAATGCTGTCACGGCATGGATGACACGATTCATCTAGACCCTTATGACATATTTATGCTCACCGGCAATCTGAAAAAAAGCTTTTCCGACCTCATCAATGTGCGGGTAGGTCTACATGTGGAAACCGGTCTTGTTCTCCCCCATCTGCTCATGCGCGGGGAAAACGTATGCTGCACATTCCTCAGGGATGACGGCCGCTGCGGGATTCATGCGTTTCGTCCCGGATTCTGCCGGCTCTTCCCGCTCGGCCGTGAATACGACGGCAAGACCTTCCGCTATTTTGTAACAGACGGCGGCTGCAATATTCCCGGAAAGACGAAGGTCCGCATTGACCGATATCTGGAGATTCCGGATCTGAAGAGATATGAGGCATTTGTCACGACCTGGCACTACTTCAAAAAGTCGCTTGAGGAGTTCCTGTATGATAAACAGGATGCGGAGCTCAACCAGCGGATCGCCCTGTTCATCCTCGAGATGTTCTACGAGCGGCCTTACAATACAGACGGAGATTTTTACGTACAGTTCGACAGGAGACTGCGTCTTGCGGAGGATGCTCTGTCTGATTTAAGTCTCGCTCGCGAGACTTGGCGCGGGATTCGAGTCAGCGATAGCTGACATCTTCCAAACCGAATCCCTGCGCATCCTCGCGTGCCTAAGCATGCGAAGCAATGCTCCGGTGGAGCATTGTGTAGCTGAGCGTATATCTCAGTCGGGGATTGACACCCGCCACTGAGATATATACATTCGTGAACTCTTACATAATAAATGTGGCTGCCCGGGCAGCCACTCTTTTTTACTCATTACGATAATGCGGGAAGTACTGCACGTATCATCAAGAACGCCTCGGCGTTCCTGCCGCGCCGCGCACGGTACGAAGCACCTTCCCCGACAAAAATTCAGTGAATCACTTCAAATTTATAATCCGACTGATAATCATCGGCGATTCCTTCCGTGACATACATCTTATTCCCATCCGTCATCATAATCATCTGGAATTCATCGCGGTGAGCCCTCCAATATTCCATCGCCTTTTCGGGACCGCACACATACATGGCCGTTGAAAGCGCATCCGCCATAGTACCGTTCCCACACACGATCGTGACGGAAGCATCCACTGAAAATCCGTTGTCAGCCGGATGACCGGTCTTCGGATCAATGATGTGATGGTAAACGTTTCCTTCGGCATCCCTGAAATTTCTCTCATAACCGCCGGAAGTGATGACCGCGCAGTCCTCCACGGTCAAAATTCCGAGAAAGCCTCCTTTGTTGCGGTCATTGAGAGCTATGCGCCATTTGCTCCCGTTCGGTTTTCTTCCGACCGCCTGTATATTCCCGCCCAGATCCATAATCGCGCTTGTGATGCCGTTCTCCCGAAGGATCTCAGCAACCGATTGGGAAGCATATCCCTTTGCGATACCGCCGAAATCTATCTTCATGCCTTCCGGCAGCGTAACCTCCCCGGTCTCCTCATTAAACTCAATCTTAGAGCAATCGACCTTCTTAAGCACTTCCTGAATATCCGCATCCAAAGGAGCTTCACGGGTCTCCTCAGAAGCCGGCTCGCTCTCTTTACCGCTCCCGGTTCCTCCTTTCTCCGCTTTCTCCTTCACTTTCTTCTCCGCTTCTTCGATCGCCTCCTCAAGGCCGGTGTCAAAAAGGTTCGTGAATCCCCAAAGTTCCATGAGCGGATAGACCGACACATCGAACGCCCCGTCCGTCTGCTGATATAAATCGAGGCTGGTCTTCAAAAGGTATGAGGCGTCTCCGCCGAGCTTTGCGGAGCCGGACGCATTCAGCTTGCCGATTTCACTCTCCGGATTGCCCGTTGAGAGCAGGGCATCCAGCGATTCGATCTTCTCTACACCGAGTGCAAGTGCAGCATCAGCGGTATCTCCATAGGCCTGAAGTCTCATGTACGGCACAGTCATGACGTCATACAATTCACGTACGACCGGTTCTCCGGCAGCCTGCTTCCCGGCACTATCCTGCTCTTTTGCACTCTCGGCTGTACTCTCATCTATCTGCACGGTTCCGGAACTCTCATTTCCGCTCAGAGAGTAATCACAGCCGGTCATCGCAATGATTGCCGCCATGAGCAGAGCGGTCGCTCTTCCTGTTCTGTTAAAAATCTTCTGTTTCATCTGTCTGTCGATACCTCCGGAAAATCTCTTTTTTGCTTTTCTTTGCACACTTCACACACTTCCGCTGTCAACGAAGAACGTCAAGGCATTCTTGATCTGACAGACGGAGAACTGTTTTCGGGAAGATACGGTCTATAAAAGATATTAGAAAATCCGGCGCGTTTTGTCAAATTCGTTTACTACGATATCCCGGTGTTGTAAAATATTTCTACCTGTACGGTTGACATATAATAAGGAAAAGGAATAATCGCCATGAACAACCCGAGCAAAGATATCCGATATGCCCAGACCGAGGAAGATCTCCTGACGGCTTTCGATCTTCTCTGCCGCGAAAAGGATCCGGCTAAAATTACGGTTGCCGAGATATCCAAAAAGACCGGCGTGACACGCAGCACCTTCTACAACCATTATCAGGACATGCTGCAGCTCATTGAGACGTTGGAAAATCGGATTTTGAACGATCTCCGAGGCGTTCTTGTCATGCTGCAGCCCGGCTCCGAACAACCCGAGAAACTCACACGAACATATTTTTCAGCCCTCTGCCGCTATGTCAAGAAGAGCGGTTTTTTGATTCGCCAGCTGAAGACTCTGGAAGGGGCAGAATTCGTCGGACGCGCTATGAGCCTGCTGCACGAGTATGTGCGGGAGTTCGCCGATTCCGAGATCACCGAAACGCCCGCCCGTGTCCAGTTCCAGTCTTACCTTCTCTCGTACACGATCGGCGGTCTTTTCGGTATATTACACAAATGGGCCTCCGAAGAATGCAATGACTCCCCGGAGGCCGTAGCTTCGCTTCTCACACGCTTTTATCTGAACGGTGTTTCTTCTTTTATTGTTTTTTGATTCTCAGAACATTGTGATCAGATCTCTCTTTATTTTCCTTGTCGATGTCTTCGGGAACGGCTCATCTCTCAGCTCATAACCGGCAAGCCTTCTGTAGGACGGCTGCTTTTTATTGTAATCCCTGATGACCTTGTCGATTTCCTTTTGGATCTGCTCCGCTTTCATCTTTCCGGCCTTTTCAGGATCCGGATATATCAGTGCGCGAAGGTTCGTTCCCTGCCCCACAACAACAATTTCTCCGATAATGGGAACCGTGCTGAAAGCACCTTCGATTTCCTCCGGTGAGATGTTCTCGCCATTTGCGAGAATAATCAGGTTCTTCTTTCTACCGCTCATATACAGATACCCATCCTCATCCAGATATCCGAGGTCACCGGTGTAGAACCAACCGTCCTTCAGGACCTTATTCGTCTCCTCAGGCATATTGTAATATCCCTTCATGACGATATCTCCGCGGACACAGATCTCTCCGTCAATGATTTTGACCTCGGTATTGTCGATCGGTCTGCCGAGCGAATCCCATTTTATGCCACGCTCCCCGTTAAAAGATACGACCGGAGAAGTCTCCGTGCTGCCATAACCCATCCATATATCGACTCCGTATTTTTTGAACTCATCGATGAATTTCGGGTCGAGGCGCGCGCCGCCGCATATGATATGCTTCAGGTTCTTACCGAAGACCTGAGATCCCACCAGCTTCTTCGGAATCAGCGGATTTACGGATTTCATCTTCTTATAAATCGTCTCGATCATGAGCGGAACCATGAGAATGACATGGGGCTCAAATTTCTTGATGTTCTTGACAAGGTGCCCGATGCTGTCGTTGATTGCCACCGTGACGCCCTGCTCAAAAGCCTTGATCCAGTCCACTGTCAGGCAGAAAGCGTGATGGATCGGCAGGACCGAAAGATCTACACTGCCCGGGGCCAGGTGATAATACATGTTGACCGCATCTGCACCGAGGCTTCCCTGCGTCATCATGACTCCTTTACTCACCCCCGTTGTACCGGACGTGAACATGATGGCGGCCACTTCATCCGGATCAGCCGGCTGAATCTCGAACAGCGGTGCTCCGACACCGAACGCTTTCCAGGTCTCATAGCTATACTCCCCGTCCTTGTCCGTCAGGAGCACGATCTTCATGAGCTTCGGGCACTCCGCCTCAATCCGTTCAAGCAGCGTTTTCTTGATGGGATCCACAAATGCACAGACCACATCTCCTCTGTTCAGCTCATCGATGATGTCATCGTCCGACAGATTCATATCGATCGGGACAATAACGCTGTTCCCGGTCAATGCACCGTAAAAGGTCGTGACCCACAGATAGGAGCTGCGGCCGACAGTTGCGATGTGCGCGTCCTCTGTAAACCCTGCTTCATGCAGCCCGCTTCTGATGCGCGCGATATCTTCGCCCATTTCGCGGTAGGTCCGGCGGATGATTTCATCCTTCTCCGGCCAGATGACCGCGTCGTAGTTTGCAAATTTTGCGATACTTTTTTCTATGATTTCAGTAACTGTTGTTTTCATGATTATAATCTCTTTCTCAAATCTGTTAGCCGCCGGATATATGCGTAGGGATTCGTTTCCGAATCATGTCCGAGACACTGATCATAAATCCGGCGCAAGGTTTCGCAAGCGAGACCTGACTATTCTATGGTATAACAAAAAAAGCCCGCCGCATCAATACGGCAGGCCTTTTAATGGACATTTCACTTTAAAATGTCCACTTATTCCTCTTCTATCTCAAATATCGTGCTGAACCCTGTGACGTCGAGTACTTCCCTGACTTCCGGGTTTGCGTGCAGGATCAGCATTCCGCCTTTGGGGTTCATCGCCTCATAGGCAAACAGCAACTCTCTCAGTCCACCCGAAGAGATATAACTCAGATCCTTAAACTCAAATATAAGCTTCTCTGCCTCCGGCATCCGTTCCTCCAGGATACTGTGAAGCTCCAGTGAAGTGACAGCATTCAGCTGCCCGCTCACATCCAGTATCAGAACTCCGTTCTCCATGCTCTCTATTGCTGTCATTGCCTCCCCCTTTCTTCATCCCTGCTCGTTGCCGATTTACGACTCAGAGCTCTCCGAACCTTTGCGTCCCTCGGCCTTGCCGAATGCACAGTAATGCTCATAGAAAGCCGCATAATCCGTACCGTACTTCTCCACAAGATCCGGGTTGTCTTTCATGTAGAAGTCAACGTCGAATTCCTTGCTTCCCTGCTGACGGTTTTTCATACCGGTCTCAACAAAATGATTGAACAGCTTCGCAGGATTATCTCCGCTCGCGGCCTTTACATCAGGATATTTTTCTGCGTAATACACCGGGTCAAATACCGCACTGTAATCGACGCCGTTAACAACATACGAGACGGTCGGCACCTCATCCAGTGTGAACTCGCCGCTGGCATCGGGTACCTTAGTAGTTCCGTTCACAAAGGCTTCGACGATATATTTTCCCGTCTGGCCGAAATCAATGAGGTCGATCTCGCATACCCAATTGCCGTTTTCATCCTTTACAGCCTCATACCGCGTCCTGTCCGCACCTCCTGTCGCCTCTGTCTGAACATAGATCTGCAGGCTCTTCAGATCCTTCTTAGTGCGGAATGTCGCTGTCAGCTTTGATCCGTCATCAGACACTTGATTCTTCAGATAATACTCCATAACTTCGCCGCATACATCCGCTACATTGAAAAGGTTGAAGCGATCTCTCAGCCAGTTCTTCTGGTTCTCCAGATTTTCCTTGTAGGTCGCATAGAACATATGCTTCTTGACATCAGGCTGACCGAGTACGTCGAAACGAAGATAATTCATCTCAGCGGATGCCCCGATCTTTGTATTCAGTATATCCATGGTCGTCGGTGCAAGTTCGAAAATATCCGCGCAGTATTTGTCATAATACTCTTCGAGCATAGCCCCAAATTCGCTGTATTCGACGAGACGCTTTAAGTAGCCGTTGTGCCAGACATAATACTTTTCGGGGACATCTCCGTCTGCCATACACGTGTCAAAATCCCAGATCGGACCGAGATGAAGTTCATCGTTCGGACCGTCCCAGTACCAGTAGAAGCTGGTAGTCGGCAGTTCCTCATTCAGGAAATATTCGGCGACCAGATAGAATCGTGCAAACTGATCCTCGTCGAACATCGTTATCAGTTCATCCCAGGGTTTCTTCTCTTCGAGGGCCTCGGCAAATGCATCCACCCTCCTCTGGAATTCAGCAAAATCTTCCGATGCATCTTCGGTCTGGTAATCCTTAAGTGCCCAGAAATTCCCGAGAACATCCTTAAAATTATCTTCCTGATAAAAGAAGGCGTTGTCAAATTCCGCCACGATACCGTGTCCGCTCGTGAGATTCAGACGCTGCTTGCCGATTTCCGCCTTCTCTGCGATCATATATAATCCGCGGTATTCACCGTCGATCCATAGATCCGCATAACGGGTCTCGGGAGCATACCCCACTCCTACAGCCCTCGCAGTGTCGAACACAAGCTTGTTTCGCATAAGCGTTGCATCGCTGGAATTGGCAAGCAGGACCCATTTTTTGGCTTTTCCCATTCCGAGAACAGACCGCGAATTTTCAAGTTTCAGCTGATATCCCTTTTTATCGTAAAATGCCCATGAGGAATTACCGCGTCCCCGAATTTCCGCATGACCATTCAGCGTGAAACTGTTGACGGGGTTAAGGGGATCCGTGAGTATTGTACTTTCAACGGTGAGAGTTGTCGCGGCATTTTCATCCTCATGAATATCGGAGAGATCTCCTCCCTTCAGTCTGAGAGACAGAGAAGGCAGCGTTGACTGTGTACAGGCAAGGGTAACCTTAGTACCGTCCTTCATGACGATCGATGCGGGCTGCGATGTGAAATCGCCGGAAAGTGTCTTGCCGTCGCTTCCGATCTCGCCGAGTGTGGTGGAAACCATAGTCTCGGAGGATTTCAGAGTCACTTTGGCAAGATTTGCATCCGACGGCAGAAACATGTAGACTGTGCCGTCTGCACCGGCAAAAGAATGATAAGCGTCCTGCGTATCCTTTCCACGGTATGTAGTAAACTTGACATGTGTCTTTTCGACCGTCTCCTCCTCCGCTGCTTCTGATGCGGCAGACTCGTCGGCGGGAGTCTCCGCTTCTGTTGCGGCAGGCTCGGCGGTCTGCTCCGCTGCCGCACAGACTTCCTTTATGCAGGTATTTCCTGCGGTGATCAGACCCAGGGTCATCATTGCGGCAGCGAACAGTTTGTGAAGTCTCATATTCTATCTCCAATCAGACAATTTTCTTTCATATATTTTATGATGCACTCAGTTTAAGAGATACTATACACTTTTCCGAAAGATTTTTCCATCATAGATTGCAGATTTCTCTCCCTGCTGTCATTTTCTTTTTATTCTTGAAATTGCGATCTTGCCTGCTCTTTTAGCGGCATACGGTGCAAGAACGCCAAGTTTATCCTCGCAGCGCACCATCGTGCTTGCTTACGACACGTCACGGCTCAGATCATTCTCGTTCTCATATCCGCCGAGCTTTTCAAGCTTGCTTATGGCACGTCACGGCTCAGATCATTCTCGTTCTCATATCCGCCGAGCTTTTCAAGCTTGCTTACGGCACGTCACGGCTCAGATGGATTGCATCGAACTCGCTTTTGTGGGGCTGTCGCATTAGACGGTGTCACCACTATATATGGCAGACATTTGCAAATAACGTCTGCCATATATAGTGATGGCGCGCCTTAGTGCGACAGCCCCACAAAAAATCCGGGGTACAGGACCATATAGGCCTGTACCCCGGTACAGTTATTCAATCTTTATATGACTGATTTTCGATCAGCGGCCAAACTGGCAATCGTTGTTGCCGGAGTCTGTTGTCCACATCTCAAGCATGTTGATCGGATCGTTGAAGTCTGCGAGCCAGCCTTCACGTGCGAAGTCGAAGTTGCCTGCCTTTCTCTCATCAAGGAAGACGTTCCACTCACGTGTGTCGATCTTGAGATCGATACCGATCTCAGCGAGATCCTGCTGCATAACTTCTGCGACAGCGATGTGACCTGAGCCATCATTTGTCAGATATGTAAGAGAGATCGGTGTCTCATCGGAAAGCATACCGTCATCTGTGAACTTGTAGCCTGCCTCCTCGAGAAGGGAGATAGCGTAGTCAACAGCGTTCGGCTGATAAGATTCCGGATAGTAACCAACTTCATCCTTGAGCGGGAATGTGTAAGCGTCATCGTTAGCCTTGAATACGCCGCCGTTACCGTCTGCCATACCTTCCGGAATGAAGGAAGTAGCGACCTTCTGGTCTGTCTGACCTACATTCTCAACAATGTAGTCACGGTCGATCAGAATAGCAAATGCCTTTCTCATGGCAATAGCCTGCTCCATAGTCTTATCCTTGAAGATCGGGCTGTTTACGTTAAATGCTACATAATATGTTCCGAGGTTGTCAATAACATGGAATTCCGGGTTGTCCTTAAGGGAAGCGATTTCATTTGTCGGAACTGTGTCAGCGAAATCAAGGTCGCCTGCGTTGTAAGCGGCAAAGATAGCTGTGTCATCAGCACTGAGCATGAAATCAAGCTCTGAAACCTTGACCTGGTCTGCCTTGTGATAGTTGTCGTTCTTCTTGAAGACCATGGACTCTTCATGCTTCCAGTCAGTTACTGTGTAAGCGCCGTTTGTAACGAATCCTGCTTCTGCGCACCATGCGCCCGGGTTTGTCTCCCAACCGGAAGCTGCTTCTACCTGAGCCTGCGGTACCGGAAGGTATGCCGGGAATGCAGCAAGGTCAAGGAAGTATGCACACGGAGCTACAAGGTGAACTGTCAGAGTCTTGCCGTCTTCGCTTGCTTCGATATCTAGAGTGCCGTCATCTTTTCTTGCGATTGCATCGAACATGTAACCATAGTCAGCGCCTGTGTTCGGATCTGCAACGCGGTTCCAGGAATAAACAAAGTCTTTCATTGTGACGTCAGTGCCGTCAGACCACTTTGCGCCATCGATCAGAGTGAATGTATAGGTCATGCCATCCTCAGACACCTCTGTTGTTGCCGCAAGGTCCGGCTCCAATTGGCCGTCTTTGTTGTATGTGTACAGACCTGCGAACAGGTTGACGCACATGCACGCACCGTCTACAGAAGAGTTCAGAGCCGGATCGAGCTTAGCCGGTTCGGAAGAAAGGTTGATCTTCAGAACGTCTCTCGGAGATTCCGCAAACTGGAAGTACTTGAAACCGAAGAGATTGGAGTAAATGCCGTCAACATCCTTTACCTGCATATAGAGATCGTTGTAATAGTAAAGCGGAATAACTGCGGAAGTCTCCATGAGGATATCTTCTGCCTTATGCATTAACTCTTCACGCTTCGCTGTGTCTGTCTCCATGCGGATGTCCTCGATGAGGGCGTCATACTCTGTCCAATCCGGAGCAGCAGTGCCATCCTTGGCTTTCAGCTCAACGCCTTCGATGTGCGGATACAGGTCATCATACTTAACTTCCGTAGCAGCCCCACCATCAGTTGTTCCGCCGGAATTGCCGCCGCAGCCTGCGAGCATGCCTGCGACCATAGCGCCGACAAGTAATGTTGCTAAAACTTTCTTTTTCATTGTTTCCTCCTTTATACTTATGTTTTTCTTAACATAATATATGTAAACCCTTTATAGGGGTATACATCATTCTGTAAGCCGCTTCTTTAGCGATGCCACCAAAACTACACTTTGTGCATTTCGCCACTTCCCACATGCATTCTGTGAGCAGCCTCTATATCCGAGCCATGTGGTATTTATATGTCCATCATGTAATCAGCATTTTTCTCCGAGCCATGTATGTATATATCTTAAGCGATGCGTAATAGCATCGCGTAGATATATACATACATGGCGAGTAAAAAGCATCACCTCATATAAATACCTACATGGCGAGTGTAAAGCATCCCCTCACGGAATGCATCATCTTATTTGTTCCAACACGCCACCATATGCCCCCCGCCTCTATCCGTCAGCTTCGGGCACTCCTGCGCACACTTCTCCGTCGCATACCTGCATCTCGTTCTGAACGCGCATCCCGAAGGCATCTTCAGCGGGCTCGGTACATCGCCCTCAAGTATAATTCTCTTGGAGCTCTTTGCGATCTTCGGATCCGGAATCGGAACCGCTGAAAGCAGCGACTGTGTATACGGATGAATCGGGCTGTCCGAAAGCTCATCGGCATCCGCCGTCTCAACGACTCGGCCGAGATACATGACCGCGATACGATTTGAGATATGGCGTACGACCAGAAGGTCGTGGGCGATGAACAGATAAGCTACACCGAGTTTTTCCTGCAGCTCTTCGAACATGTTGATGACCTGAGCCTGGATGGAAACGTCCAGAGCCGAGACAGCCTCGTCGCAGACGATGAACTTCGGTTCTACTGCCAGCGCACGGGCGATACCGATACGCTGTCTCTGACCGCCGGAGAACTCATGCACATAACGTGTTGCGTGCTCTGCGTTCAGACCTACCAGTTCCATAAGGTCGAGAATCTTCTCACGACGCTCTTTCTTATTTGAATAGAGATGATGAACATCGAGCGGCTCGCCGATGATCTCCTCAACTGTCATACGCGGATCGAGAGATGAATACGGATCCTGGAATACCATCTGCATCTTCGGTCTGTACTGCAGCATGTTCTTGTCTGTGATCAGGTTTCCGTCATAATAAATCTCACCGCCGGTCGGCTTGTACAGACGAAGAAGTGTACGGCCGACTGTGGTCTTACCACAACCCGACTCGCCAACCAGACCGAGTGTCTCGCCCGGCTTGATGGAGAAATTAACGCCATCAACAGCCTTCAGCATTGTCGTCTTCATGAACCCGGTACGGATCGGGAAATACATTTGCAGATCTTTTACTTCTATAAGATTTTCGCTGCTCACTTACGCTTCCTCCTTCATATATGTACCGTTTTTGACATTCATCCAACAGGAAGCAAGATGCGTCTTATCGATTCTCAGCTCGTCCGGGACCTGTGTCAGGCAGATCTTCATGGCTGAATCGCATCGCGAACAGAACGCGCATCCCTTCGGCATGTTGAGAAGGTTGATCGGTGTACCCGCGATCGGAACAAGTTTCTTCTTCATATTGCTCGTGCTCGGAATCGAACGGAGCAGACCCTTGGTGTACTCGTGGCACGGATTATAGAAAATGTCTTCAGCCGTGCCTCTCTCGCAAATACGTCCGCCGTACATAACTACGATCTCATCGGACATCTGCGCGATAACGCCCAGGTCATGCGTAACGATAATGATGGCCATGTTCAGTTTTTTCTGAAGGTCAAGCATAAGTTCAAGGATCTGTGCCTGAATCGTAACGTCCAGAGCGGTCGTCGGCTCATCTGCAATCAGGATCGAAGGCTCCATAACGAGAGCCATAGCGATCATAACACGCTGGCGCATACCGCCGGAGAGCTCATGCGGATACTGTTTCATACGGCGTTCCGCATCATTGATACCGACCATCTCGAGCATCTTGATGGCGTTGGCCTTTGCCTCTTCCTTGGACTTATCCGAATGGATGCGAATTGCTTCTGTAATCTGATTTCCTACCGTATAGACAGGATTCAGAGATGTCATCGGATCCTGGAAAATCATCGCACAGTGCTTTCCGCGGAATTCCTGCATCTGCTTCTGGCTATAGTGCGTAATGTCCTCACCTTTGAACAGGATCTGGCCTTCTGTGATATGACCGTTGGAATCCAAAATCTGCATAATGGAGTATGCGGAAACGGATTTACCGGAACCTGATTCGCCGACGATTCCGAGGCTGTGTCCTTCCTCCAGTACGTAGGAGACACCGTTGACAGCGCGGACCTCGCCTTTATCTGTTTTAAAAGCTGTATGAAGATTTCTGACTTCAAGAAGCGGAGGCTTCTTTCCATTTGTATTTTCCATATGTCTATCCCCCTTACCGTCTCAGTTTCGGATCAAATGCATCACGCAGACCATCGCCCAGCAGGTTGAACGCAAGTACGATGAGGACGATGAGGACCGCCGGATATATCAATTTGTCCGGATAACTCTGAAGACCCTGACGGGCAGTATTGGCAAGAGAACCCAGCGACGGCATCGGCGCCTCAACACCCATACCGACGAATGAAAGGAAGCTCTCTGTAAATATCGCTGACGGAATCTGCAGAGCAGTCGTAATGATGATAACACTGATGCAGTTCGGGATTATATGCTTGCGGATGATATGTGCCGGCTTTGCACCGATTGCGCGTGCCGCAAGAATATACTCATTATTTTTGATTGTAAGAATCTGTCCGCGGACCAGACGCGCCATACCTACCCAGTACAGAAGACCGAATACGATGAAGATGGAGACCATATTTGCACCGAATGTCTTCAGAACGAAGTTCTGGCTGGCGTCTTCGCCGAGGCTCGACTTAATAACAACGGACAGAAGGATAATGATCAGCATGTCCGGCAGCGAATATATGATATCGACGATACGCATCATGATCAGATCCGTTCGCCCTCCCGCATATCCTGCGATACTGCCATAGATAACGCCGATGATGAGGACCAGGATGCTGGCAAAAAGACCTACGGTCAGGGAGACGCGCGCACCGTAGACGACACGGATAAAATAGTCACGTCCCAGAGAGTCGGTACCCATAATGTGCGGGAATACCTTACCGCCCTGATCGATATACTCCTGCTCCACCTGTGAGTACTGGAATGCCGAGAGGTTCTTGTTCGTACGGTCACGTCTGCCGTTTACCTTGGCGATGCCCGAGTAGCTGTACGGGACGACCAACGGCGCAAAAATAATCGTTATGATGATGAGGATCAATACGATGATAGAGCCTACCGCGAGAGGGTTCTTCATGAGCTTTCTCATACCGTCACGGAAAAATGTGACAGATTCGCTCATGACCTCCTGCTGCTGTTTCTCGTCTTCTGTAGCCGGCTCAAAGAGCGCCGGATCTATCTGCATGCTTAACGGATTTTTCTTAACTGCTTCCATATGTCTTCCTTTCCGATTCATTAATCAAGCGTGATGCGCGGATCAACGATCTTATAAGCAATATCGCTGAGCAGGTTGCAGATTACCATAACGACCGCCAGGAAAATCGTGGTAGCCATGATCAACGGGTAATCGCGATTGCTGATTGCCTTTACAAACTGCTGTCCGAGACCTCCGATCGTGAAAATATTTTCAACAACGAGGGAGCCGGTCAGAATGTAGGCAAGCATCGGTCCGACATATGTGATAACCGGAATCAGGGCATTCCTGAGTGCATGCTTAAAGATGACAGAAACCATCGGGACACCTTTGGCTCTGGCTGTCCGAACATAGTCCTGATTCAGCGCGTCAAGCATGGAGGTCTTCGTAAGTCTTGTGACATAAGCCATGGGGTATGCCATAAGCGCGATGACCGGCAGGATATAGCTTCGGGATGATGCATCGAATACCGGGAGAACTTTCAGTTCGATACAGAATACCAGAAGAAGGAGCGTCGCAAAGACGAAGGAAGGCATAGCTGTAAACAAAGTGGTGAAGAATACGATGATTCGGTCCGGCCATCTGTTGCGGAACAGCGCTGCCAGAGCACCGAGAATGATGCCGAAGATAATGGCAAATACCGCTGCCGTGAGACCAAGTCTCGCCGATACTTTGAAACATGATGACAGAGTAGTGCTTATTTCGCGGCCTGTCTTAAGAGAAACACCGAAATCGCCGTGCAGCAGGTTCCTCATATACAGAATGAACTGGATGTGAACCGGCTTATCAAGGTTGTAGCGTGCCTCAAGGGCTGCTTTGGTGGCTGCGGAGAGTGCCTTCTCCGAGTTGAAAGGTCCGCCCGGAATAGCATTCATCGCAAAAAATGTGATCAGGCAGATAATAAAGATACTGACGAGTGCCAGCAGGATACGTTTGAAGACGTAACGACCCATGGTGAAAAACCTCCCTTGTAGATTCTGCTCTTTCCCGAACTGCAATCCTTAGGATGTCATAAGGCATTTTGACGGGATTTGCACAGGGGAGTTGAAGCGCATTGTCATAATTATACATCTATTTTGTAATAAAACAAGTTTGAAGTGTTATTTGTGTCCTAAAAACACTATTTATGACAATTCTGTCCAAGGGATTTTGATACTTTTGACGATGGTTTGGGATTTGAGATTTACACCCCCGCAGTTTCCTCTGTTAATCCTACAAATTGCAATCGGAGAACATATAGCGTTCTATAATTTCCTCATAAAACCAATATCTCATCTACCTCGAGACCCTTATTAACTCCGAAATGCTCAATTTTTGTCTTATATTTACTACCAAGATAATAGAATCGCAGGCTATCCTTCGCCCCATCAATAATTTCTTTTAAATTCGTTTGCAAGACTTTGCATTGAGCTGGCTCAATATCACATTCAAAAACAGAACATTGAACTCTTTTTCCATATTTTTCGCAGTATTTCGCCACTTGTCTAAGCCGTTTACGTCCAGCTGCATCCTCCGTATTCACATCATAAGTAATCAGAACAAACATTTCTGCCTCCCTGCAATTTCTACGCCAAAGCAAATATTACTAAACCAATTTTATTTCATAGTTAGTTTTTTGTTTCATAATATATGACTTTCACACTTCTTAAACATCCAATCAAATTGGAAATTCTATTTAATATCTACATAGCGATGTATCACTTCCAAAGAAATACTGGGTAACCATCTAAATCTCCCCGCAGATATCTGGATAGTAGTAATGCTTGAATATATGGAATCTGACCCCAACATACTTTTTCTTTCAAATACGGATGGGTTAATTCTTCCTTCTTTCTCATTTGCCATTGTCCAAAGAATACCTTTCTTCCGTCATCATTTAATAATACTGCCCCATTCTCTTTTTCAGCAAAATGTTTGGCGTTTATTTGTCTCTGATTTATTAAAGTGAGGATGAATCGGTCCACCATAACACATCTGAATTCCTCCATCAAATCAAGAGCCAAGGACTCCCTTCCTGGGCGATCTCTGTGTAAAAAACCAACATACGGGTCAAGGCCAACACCTTCCAATGCGCTTACACAATCATTTGCCAGAACCCTATATCCAAATGACAGCAAAGCATTTACTCTATCCAGTGGAGGCCTTCTGCTTCTCGTTTTAAATTCAAAATCCTCCTTTTGATTTAGAATCAAATCATTAAATACCTCAAAATAATTGGTTGCTGCCTGACCTTCCAATCCTCTTATTGATTCTAAATCTGTCATTGACAGTACTTGTTTATAGCCTTCTGTCAAATACTTCGATTTAAGTTTTATCTTCTCAGAATCCACTCGAAGACCATGGTCTCTCACAGTTCGTTCAAGAAGCCATTTGGAATTATATACTTTTCCAAAAATAAAATTACGAGCTATTAGAGCACTCTCCTCCTCACTATCAGATACTCTGTTTTGTTTTTTACGAAGCAATACATTTCCCTTAGTCCTACCAGTTGGCATCGCCAGAAACCGTCCCTCCGGACTAAAAAAACTAATAGAGATACCCCTGTTCGCACATTCGCCGATAAGTGCGGGACTGGCTCCCTTATAACTGAAACTAAAAATACTCTCCAAACTCAACAAAGGAATGTCCCTATGACTCCCATCTTCCATATAGACTACAGCGTTTTCATTCTTCAATGATAAATATGCGTTTTCACTTAGTATATATAACGTATTTAACAGTTTTTTCATTTCTCTCCCTGCATGTGTTTCTGTAAGTACAAGTTTACTGACTCCTTTTCTTGTATTTCCGGCAAACAGATACTGTTCAGTGAACAGTTCTTACACTTTTTCCCGGGCTTAACTTTTGGGGTATAGCCTCGTTTATAATACTGATTCATCTCCTGCAGAGCTTTCCTAACTATATTTCTAAGTTCCTCAGTAAATTCAACCTCTACTCGACGGTGAGTCTCACCATAAAACAAATCCCCGATTTTTATATCACAACATAGCATTTCTTCGAGGCACAGTGCTTGCCCGCAAAGCTGTGCTTCGTCTTCCTGTCCTTTTTTGGGCCTGCCATGCTTAAATTCAACAGGTCGGGGAATCCATTTTCCATTCCTACCATTTAAGCTTATTCCGTTAGTATCTTCATGAAATTCAACTACATCACAAACTCCGACAACTCCAAGTTTATCCGACTTCACCTTCATCCCTCTAACAGTAAGTATCTTTCCTCTCAGCTCTGTTTGGGTTTCATCATGAGCTCGTTTGTGCATAATTTCACCCTCGACAGTTTTTAGATTATCGTCCCACTGTTGTTCAATATGTATAAGTGCCCATTGTCTTCTACAGAAAAGAAAATGCTGTAACTCCGATAATTGTCTGTAATCATCTTCGCTAATTGATTCTATATCCATATCATTCTCTATTCCCACAATTATTTATAAATCCTTTCCTATCGTATCAATTAACTAATATAGCCTCTCTCAGGGAATTTCAATCCACGCCTCCCTCACGGGAGGCGACAATGTCGCCGTGATTTTCCTTCAGGCATATCTCAAATTTCAATCCACGCCTCTCTTAATATTCATCGTCATTATTATCATTTCAATCCACGCCTCCCTCACGGGAGGCGACTGTCGAGTACTGGGAAGCTGACCTTTCCAACCCGAATTTCAATCCACGCCTCCCTCACGGGAGGCGACAGTATCACTCTCCGCCAGCGCATTATTGATAGCTATTTCAATCCACGCCTCCCTCACGGGAGGCGACAGGACGAAGGTGGAGTAGACCGGAGCCTGTCCGATTTCAATCCACGCCTCCCTCACGGGAGGCGACCAGATCGGATCGCCGTCTAAGGTACAGATTAAATTTCAATCCACGCCTCCCTCACGGGAGGCGACGGCAAGAACCGTTCCGGCATCTGTAGCTGCATCTTCATTTCAATCCACGCCTCCCTCACGGGAGGCGACAAGCACGATGACGTCCATCACGTCTACCGTCAAATTTCAATCCACGCCTCCCTCACGGGAGGCGACCAGGTCTTGTGATGACCATCGGTGGAGCATTCATATTTCAATCCACGCCTCCCTCACGGGAGGCGACTACTGCTACGGTGGCTATGATCATAGCTACCATATTTCAATCCACGCCTCCCTCACGGGAGGCGACAGATTCGGACTTGATAAAATCGCGGGGCATTGGAATTTCAATCCACGCCTCCCTCACGGGAGGCGACACATCTATGGCATCAATTGCATTATATGTCACAAATTTCAATCCACGCCTCCCTCACGGGAGGCGACCAAAGCGTCGTATCAGGCGAACATCGATATGGTTATTTCAATCCACGCCTCCCTCACGGGAGGCGACGGAATCGGCGCTATCACGATCAACAAGTTAATGGAATTTCAATCCACGCCTCCCTCACGGGAGGCGACGATGGTGAGATGGAGAATAAGGATTGGAGGTGATATTTCAATCCACGCCTCCCTCACGGGAGGCGACTTTTTTGCGACCATATAACCATCTTTCTGCACGTATTTCAATCCACGCCTCCCTCACGGGAGGCGACGCAAGAGCATCGCCTGCTTTCTCAGCGCCCTCATTTCAATCCACGCCTCCCTCACGGGAGGCGACGTTTACATAAGACGCACCTCCGTCCCTAGACAGATTTCAATCCACGCCTCCCTCACGGGAGGCGACTGTGCTCTTTCAGGATCTCTCCGACCGTCTGCGCATTTCAATCCACGCCTCCCTCACGGGAGGCGACTATATCCTCCGGCGCCACATGTCTCAGATAAATTATTTCAATCCACGCCTCCCTCACGGGAGGCGACGCATCTATCCTGATACGGTGACAAGATATGCGGAGATTTCAATCCACGCCTCCCTCACGGGAGGCGACGAGATCGCCAAAGAATACAAGAACAGGAGAACAGATTTCAATCCACGCCTCCCTCACGGGAGGCGACTCAGGACGAGCTGGACACGGGTGCTCCTGTCATGATTTCAATCCACGCCTCCCTCACGGGAGGCGACCGGCGGCTTCCTTATACTCTGCGACGAGTTTCTGATTTCAATCCACGCCTCCCTCACGGGAGGCGACGAAAGGAGAACCGATGGCAAACGCTGAAGCGATTATTTCAATCCACGCCTCCCTCACGGGAGGCGACCTGACGCGGGAAACGTAGGCCTTGCAAGAGGTACGCATTTCAATCCACGCCTCCCTCACGGGAGGCGACCTCCCTTCCGCTTTAAGAATCCACCAAGACCCTCATTTCAATCCACGCCTCCCTCACGGGAGGCGACCTTTTCCGTTTTACGTTATCGGCATAAAATATGGTATTTCAATCCACGCCTCCCTCACGGGAGGCGACGAAAATCATGGGCTTTTGTTATATAGACTATTCAATTTCAATCCACGCCTCCCTCACGGGAGGCGACTGACCTCACGCAGTATGACACAAAGGAGGCAAGATTTCAATCCACGCCTCCCTCACGGGAGGCGACGGGGTCCGTTGGTACGAGCAGCCGGAAGGCAGTAAAATTTCAATCCACGCCTCCCTCACGGGAGGCGACATAAAGAAAGCGGGCCGGGAAGCTCTCGCCAAAATTTCAATCCACGCCTCCCTCACGGGAGGCGACCTCAATGTTCTTCATCGCCGCCTCTTCGTTCCAATTTCAATCCACGCCTCCCTCACGGGAGGCGACGGCTGTCGCCGAATCCGATCTTGAATCCCTTCTTATTTCAATCCACGCCTCCCTCACGGGAGGCGACCGGACAGTTTCTCTTCGAGAATGCCTATAAGTGATTTCAATCCACGCCTCCCTCACGGGAGGCGACAGCGAAAACTACCAATTCTAATCCATTGCAACCAGTAGTTTTCGTTATTTTATACAGTAATCCATGGTATTTAATAGCTTTGATATACAAAATCTTAGTTCTCAATACCTCTTATTCTTTTTTTCAGGTGCGAACCCTCCAGCACATTTATGAGCGATACACATTCGCACCCTTAATCTCTTATCTCGCAAACTACTCCATTCGGAATCTCATCCTCTGCTATATAGATATTATAATCGGAAAAATCACGAGGTGAAACTACTCCTTCTTTCTTCGTTGCCGTCACAAGATCAAACAGTTTATGTGCTGGTGCATTACCCAGCTCAGAGGAATGCTTGAAAATCACTAACTTTCGAACTGCCATTTGTCCTCTTGCAGCAGAGTGATCAAATTCAAACATATTTACTATTGCATCCCAGAGAAGTTCCAAGTCTTCTTCACTAAAGCCAGTAGTCTTTCTTGCAAGATTTGCAGACACATAGCCTTCACAACGATATAACCCGTAAGGAACAATATACTTATTTCCCATCTCTGTCTTCTTGTTTTCAGCATCCGACTCCGTTGTTATCGCAACACGAGTAATAGACACCTCCTGAGTAATTATTGGGTCTATAGACTGTGCAAAACTCATCTGTACCGGTCCCCTGACCTGACCACAATTCAACGCTCCCTTAACCATAGTTGTCAAGACAGCGCCGAATGTCCGTATATCAAAGAACTCTTTACACATATAATCTCTAATCATTATATCGAGTTCATTATCATTTGCCGACTCCTTTTCTTTCTTCAACCGCTGCTTAGCTTCCTTTATCGCTTGCGCAAGATTCTTGCGTTCCATTTCTGCAGCTCCTGAAATCCCAATAGATTCAAACGCTTCATTATCACTACGGTTTAAAGGAACATTCTTTTTAATATAGATACGGTAACCCTCTTCATCTTCCTTAACGGTCTCTACATAATCCCTGATTTTTCTTTTCAAACATACATCCGTGACAAGACCAAGACCTGTTTCCTGATCTATTCTAGGCATGTTTCCTGCATCTGGGTCTCCATTTGGATTTCCATTCTTAACATCAAAAAACACCACGAACTCATATCGATTTTTCAACACTGCCATTCCCTTACTCCTCCTTATTTTTTGATTTAAAAAAACTCTGTCTCTGATGGTAATATCCTAAATAGTACACTCCTTGTTCCTGAAGATTAAGACGCGTGGGATATACTGTCTTTATTCTGCCTTGCAGGTCTCCAATCATCTTGTCGTAATACACTTTTTTCCCATCAGATAATTTTTTCATATGATGTTGTGATAATTTGAATAGGATTGGAAATACCGTAGCCGGTGTCGACCCAGCACTATTAAAATATCTATCCTTGATAGTGGTTTTTATGCCTGGATTGGCATCCTGCTGTATTTTTTCCAGCACAGCAAAAGTCCTTCCTAAAACATAAGGTAAATTATCACTACATTCGTTCAACTCCATTGTCAATACCTCCCTTGCTTCTTTATCCCCTTCAATCTCATTTCGTCTTATCAAGTATGCCTTAATAATGGCAGCCTTTCTCCAATTTATATCGCGTTCTGCCCTTATTCTAAGCAAAATATTCTCAAATAACCCTTCAGGATACGCTATTCCCTCAAGAACCGAGCGAAAAACGGAACTCACAATCGGAGAAGGTATTTTCTTGTCTCTTGAATTTTGATTTGCTGTTTCATTCAATATTTGCCATATGTTCAGTGATTTTCCGTCTGCATACTGAGGTTTGCAAATTTCCAGTTCTTCACGAAACCGTATAATATTGCTTAGCATATACCCAAAGCTACCTTCTGAAAAAAAACTCACTGAAAGCCTTGCTGCATTTGGAACAATTCCCATAACACAAAACTTCGTATCTCCGTGTAGTTCGGACTCCTCGTAAGATACAGCTTTTCCTCTCCTGATCTCTTCTGCAATGGAATTCAATCGTTCTTGTGTGATATTCCCTTCGCCAAAATATCCATCTGACCAAATATCCTGATACCCTGTCTCAGCAGTTTCAGCCCAATACACAATTGTTGTATCTGATATTCTCTTGCAATACTCCCAATCAGTCACAAGGTAGTTAAGAGCTGCTCCATACTTAAACGCAATCCTTTCGCTGACAGGAGCATTAAATCCCTGTCCTTGACCATAGGCATTCTCATGACCATATGATTCCAAAGATGTAGAATTGTATGACACAAGGGATGCTCCGGAAGATTGTGCGCCAAGAATTCCTTTTATATTCGGATGAAGTCTCGCTATCGTGAGTTTCTGACCTGTTACCAGACAAATACCTTTATCTGCAGATTCATTCATTCGTTCACGGTAATCATCCCAAGCCCTTCTTATGTAGGAATTCTTGTGTATGTACTCTCCTTTAGAATTCAGGAAAATCAAGTTGCCACCTTTTAGTATACCTTCCTTGTATTCTTCAAGTACTTGACTGTCCATTCCTTTTTCAGGATTCCATCTGTCAAAGAAAGACAGCAATGCCTTCACATCTCGATTATCGATTTCATCCAAAATCAAATGATGCAATCGCCTACTTGCTATAAAGCATTCTACTGCTCTCTTCCTACTATTTTCTTTTTCTTTTTCATTCTTTCCTTTATTATCGAAACCGAGAAAATAGGAACTGTTATCACACAAAAAATTCGCATTAATACCAGACGACCTTTTCACTTGTTCCGGAACAAACATGGCTTTTGGAACTTCCTTTTTCCCTCCTTCCGAAATCTCAAAAAGCGGTACAACGCCTATCAGATCTCCTTCTTCATCTATCCTTAGGCCATAAGAGACTTTCGCTTTTCCCCATCCCTCAATTCCCACTTTTCCCAGTTCCGCCAGAGAGTCATAATAAGATGCCAATTCCTGAATTATCATTTTAACACCTTCTCCCCAGACACATTTACGACACCGTCCACCATTTTTGCATGGAAAAACATGGGATGGATATCCTTTCTATCAGAAAAATCAAGGTCGTATAACATATATCCGAGATCCCGGCTTTCATGAATCGTAGGTACAGGCCCTCCTTTCCACGCGCGAAAATGAGCCGGAAACTCTCTACATCCAAAATAAGGCTGTGAGTAAAACTGTCCCTTTTCAATCCTCCTTCTAAAGATTTCTTTGAACTTCCCCTCATTATCAGAGTCATTGGCTCTATTCGTCATCTCAAAATGAAAATCAATAACATAATGTACATCTCTTAGAATCAATGCGGCTCGTTGCTGTATATCGTCGCTTGTGCTAATCATGGGAATTCCCTTTCCACGAATCATTTGTTCGATTTTCTTAGCCGGAATTTTTTCCTTCACTTCATTTCTCCGCACATTATTATGTCTAATTTCGTTGAGAACATGGATCCGATCAACAATGATCCTCAATCCGGGATGCCAGAAAATTGATTCAATTATCCCGCGGGCAGCTGAAGGAGTAATTACATCATATGTCACCCTCTCAGTTTTAAGTTCCGGCCTGCTAAATAAGGCATATTTTCCCCAGCATTCCAGCTGAATGCCATAAGACATGAAATCACCTTCTTTCTACATTGAAATCATATAATTTGATTCAATCAATATATATCATTGCCATTATAAGATACTCTAAATCAGATATTAAGTCAATATATTTCATGTAATGTTATAATGTGATAAAATATTAATATCGATCCAAGAAATGTCTTATGCGGGGTAAACTTTAAAATATTTTTTCTCCAACACTTATATTCACATAAGAAAAACTATAAATTTTGTCGAAGTGCGGATAGTTTCTTCGTTCTCCCTTTTCAGATTAACTAATGAAAACAATTGAACTTCCCCTCGCATAACGATACAATACTATTGTTGTCATGGAAGCTGAAGTCGTCAGCTCTCTATGCGGATTGAAAAATGTATTGTTTCAATGTAGTGCAGAAACACAATGTGGCTGGCACTGAAAATCAGTGTCAGCCACAACCTTTCAGAAAAACATTCCTTCTCCTCCTTCAAAATGAAACTTTAATCCAGTCTCTAAATCATATTCCTCTAAGAGTTCCAAAATAGCCAGCCCCTCGTCCACAACATAAAGCGATGGCAGAATATCTTTATATTGACGTTCATATACATTCACACAATACTTGCTTATCTTTCTAAAGAATTTCCGATCCAGTTCTACCCTTCCAGACTTAATAATCTCCGCTATTTTTCTGCTTTCATCATCCTCAGGAACAAAAATCACTCGAACATTGTCATCCGTAATAAAGCGAAAACTCTTAGCTATCGTCTCAAACAAAAGGTCGTTTTGTTTAATTCTTTCATCAAGCCTGCGTATGATTTTGTTCTTATCCAACACCCCTCTATTTTCAAACGAGGTGTCTACATCTTCTTCAATCTCATATAGACTCAAGAAATACTTCTTTATAGCTGATAGTTCACCTATGTCGTTCGCGTTATCCATAACCATCCTTGCAACTTCTGCCGGACGTTTCAGGACTGCCGGAACCCTATATTTTGAATCTGACTCAAAGATATACGTGACGCCATCATTACGTAATCCTTCTCGATTACACCTTCCACCTGCCTGAATCAGACTGTCGAGTCCTGCCATACTTCTGTAAACCACAGGAAAATCCAAATCTATGCCCGCCTCAATCAGGCTGGTTGACACAACCCTGCACACATCTCCTTCGTTAAGCCTTCTCCTTATCACCTTTATGGCTCGCTTTCTGTGTTCTGGGGTCATTAATGTAGAAAGATGCACTCTTCCCTCATTTGGTAATAATTCAAAAATACGTTTTGCTTGTGCCCTTGTAGAAACAATACATAAAACTTGCCTGTTTAATGCCAGCTCCTCACCGATTTTTTCATCTGTCATACACCCTATAAACTGATAAGAAACTCTCTTAAACGCCTTAAACAGCTTTTCAGGATCATCAGATATTTCTTTAATCTCAATACCGGGATAGTATTTTGAAAACCGGGTATCCAATGCAGGCTGTGTAGCAGTGCATAAAACGGACGTTGTATTATAGTTTACTGCCAGTTCAGATATAGCACAGACACAAGGATCAAGATAATCACGCGGGATAGATTGGGCCTCATCAAAAACTATGACACTATTTGCAATATTATGTACTTTCCTGCATTTACTTGTTTTATTTGCAAAAAGAGATTCAAAAAACTGAACAGCTGTTGTTACAATAATCGGCATATCCCAGTTTTCGGTTGCCAATTTTTTGGTTGTTTCCTCATCTTCCTCATAATCCGCTTCTGAATAATGAGCAAGTACATTTCCACTTCCCAGTATTCTGTTAAACACTTCCACAGTCTGGTCTATTATTGCACAATATGGCACCACATATATGATACGGTTCTGAGCATGCTTCACTGCATGATTTAAAGCAAACGCCAACGATGAAATCGTCTTACCTCCACCCGTTGGTACGGTAAGAGTGTAAATTCCTTTATCGAAAGACTTCCCCCGTTCTATACATCGTTCAAGAATCTCACTCCGTAACCTGTTTATGCCACTCTTTCCAGACAAGTACCCATTTTTATAGATATAGTCATCTATCCTTGCTTTTAGAATAGACATACTATCGAAAGGTATATTTCTTGATACGTCGCCTTTCATGAAAAGCTCTGTATCTAAATAGTCAGCATCCACCAGGCACGAAAACAACATTCTCGTAAAAAAGAAGATAGAAAAACCCGGATTTTTACCGAGTTCTCCTTTCCACCGAGGCACAGTAGGAATAACTATATCGCGCTGATAGCTTCCGTAATCAAGCTTATTAACAAGTTCCTTATTTAATCTATGATACAGTTCTCGGTAATCCATAAGCCCGGAATGATGTCCTGCCACACAATATGCACAGATTAAGCCGGACATATTTTTTAATTTCATCAATTCCTGAGCCCCTGCAGACGAGTGATCTACTTTAGGAGCACCTTCCCAAATTCGTTTTTGGAAGCCATCCGAATACTTTCCAATATCATGAGAGAGACCACATATTGTTGCAAATTCGTTTCCATTAAAACATTTCGCAAATTCGCCGGCTCTATATGCGACCTCTTCTGAATGTTCCTTGATAGTCTGGATTTTAATAACTTTACTGAGACAGTCTTCCGAATCTTCTCGCAGTATATGTGCTGCATAATTTCTCACTTTTTCGTCCCTTTTTCCTTGTTAGTCTTACATTATTTATGCCTTTGTGTTGTTATCGATTATTTCAACTTAGCTTAATACTCGCTGTTTGACCGCACAATAAAATGCAAGCGATTTGGACTATCAAAACCTAATCCAACTTCAAGCAGGTCATCCTGACTCATAGGAGAGTACATACATCTTCCATACAAGCAGATTCCTCTGCAATGCCTATATTTCGGCTGTTAAAGCAAATTACTGCAATAATTAATTTGCCTCCTGCTCCCCCTCTGCCAGCGCAAATGACGGCATCAGCTGCAACTTATGCAGATTCAATCTGTGCATCCTGTCAATCTTCTTGCGAATTTCCTCATCCTCACACTCACCGGTGAGCACATAATGATCGAGCGTTGCATATGTGAACCCAATCTTATCCTCGTCAGACATTCCGGAAAGCCCGTCGGACGGCGTCTTTCTCGTGAGTCTCTCCGGCACGCCGAGCACCTCGCCAATCTGAATAACCTCATGTACAAGCAGGTTCGACAGCGGACTGAAGTCTCCGGCTGCATCGCCGAATTTCGTCGAATAACCGATGAAGTCTTCCGAGCGGTTGCATGTATTGGCAACGCGACCACCGTTCGGCAGTGCCTGTGCGATAGCGTACAGCGTGCTCATTCGGAGACGCGGAGGCATGTTAATAATGGAGTCACGGGACAGCGTATCAACACTTACAGTATCACTCTCCGCCAATGCACTGTTGATTGCAGATGACAGCCCGTCAAATCCATCCTTGATATTGACAGTAACATTCTTGATTCCAAGCAGATCTACAATCTCCTGAGAATCGCTGATATCACTCTGCACGCCGTTCGGCATCATAACGCCTATAACACGGTCTTTACCGAGTGCTTCTGCAAGCAGGGCTGCAGTAATGCTCGAGTCTTTACCGCCAGAGATACCGATTACGGCATCACAAGTCGGACCGTTGGCTGCGAAATAGTCTCTGATCCACTGTACGATTTCATTTTTTGTCTTTTCCGGATTTTTTAACATATTTTTCTTCTCCTCATACTGAGATTATGCCTGCTATTATAGCATCATCTCCTATTAATTGGTACCGGAAACATCAGTCTCCTATCTCCGCCACCTCCGTAATCCTGCCTATTTCTATTCTCCGGCCATCCGTCATCACAAGAACCCCTGTCATCTCGTCTATTCTCCTGACTCTACCTTCTGTCACGACATACTCACCGCCCTCTTTCCTGTCATCGGGCACAAAATGAGTTATCGTCACAGCCGGTCTCTCTCCGGCAGCTACCTTCTCGGCAACTGTACGCATCCTCTCATCTAATTCTTCAAGGCGGTTCTCATCCATAAATATCTCTGAATCAGTAAATCTTGCCTCTTCCTCCACCTCATCGTCATACCCTACCATTGCCTTAAAAGGTGAAAACTGGGCTGCCCGCTTCTCCATAGACATGGGGGGATATTTCGTTGACACGAAATGGGGATGGTCGATGATAGTTTCATAGGGATTTTTTTTCTTGAATGCGCTCATCTGAATGGTTCATCCTTTGTTTTTTACTCATAGCATCCACTTCCTGATGCAAGCTACTTATCTTCACCGCACTCTCATGCCTTATGTCCCCCGACCTGCTGATTCCTCTCCCTGGTCATCGCTCCCTCCTGAAGATTCATCCCCTTCAGGACCGCATTCTTCCCGAATTTCTTCTTCAAATCGATGACCGCCTTCTGAAGACTCCTTTCCTTTTCCAGTTCAGCCTTCGTGGTCGCTCTCTCCTTCTCCACTTCTGCAACATTCGTAAAGAGCGAGAGCTGTTCGTACTCAGGGGTGTCACCGGCTGTCAGCTTCTGACGCGCCGCCTCATCTTCAGTCATAACATGAGTTGCAGCAACCGTCACACGCCTGATGAGTAGATCCGGATTCACAATCCTGTCGTACAGCCTCATCATAGCTTCCGTAATAATTTTCGTGGAGCTGTTAAAGCTCCCGAGATTCTCTGTGCCGTGCGCATGCTTAGGAGCCTTACGCCCGTAATAATCCGTCACAATCTCGCCCTTATATTTTCGCATCCGCTCCGGATCGTTGAGATTTTCAATATCGTAATTAATTGTAAGGACGACCGAGTCTGCCACCAGACCTTTTTCGACAAGATCAAGTACGAGCAGATCTGTCATCTCCCTCACGATCAGCCTGCCTTCTTCGTATTCGTAAGGCCGCATCAGCACCTGCCCCTGACCGAGGCTGTGATCCTCCGGAACATATCCCTTCACATCGGCCATAGTGACCGGCTCCCAACCCCAGGCGTGATCGATAAGCAGCTCCGCATTCACACCGAAAAGCCTCCGAAGGAGCGGCTCGCCGTAATCCGGATCCTCGGAGCGCAGTGCGATATCTCCCATTGTGTACATCCCGTTCGCCGCAAGCTTCTTGGCATATCCGCGTCCGACACGCCAGAAATCGGTAATCGGCCGGTGGCTCCACAGCTTCTGCCTATAAGTCATCTCGTCAAGTTCCGCGATTCTCACCCCGTCGGCATCGGCCTCTGCGTGCTTCGCTTCTATATCCATAGCCACCTTAGCAAGATATAAATTGGTGCCAACACCCGCTGTTGCCGTAATACCTGTCTCCTTCAGGACCTCCTTCACCATCATGGCGACCATCTCACGCCCGGTCATCCTATATGTCCGCAGATACCCCGTCAGGTCAATAAAAACTTCATCGATCGAGTATGCAAATATATCCTCCGGCGCCACATACCTCAGATAGATCGAGTAGATTTTTCTGCTCACTTCCATATATTTTCTCATGTGAGGCGGCGCCACGATGTAATCCAGTTCCGCTGCCGGGTCTGCGTGCAGGATCTCAATGTCATCGGATTTATATGCAAATATTCCTCCCGGAGCTCTCACTCTCCTCTCCGCATTGATACCTTTCACCGCCTGAATCACCTCAAAAAGCCGGAGCCGTCCGGGCAGTCCGTACGATTTAAGACTCGGTGAGACCGCGAGGCAGATTGTCTTATCCGTTCTTGACTTATCCGCCACGACAAGATTGGTAGTCATCGGATTTCGTCCAAGTGCCATGCACTCCACGGAAGCATAGAAAGACTTCAGGTCGATGGCTGCATAGAGCCTGCCGTTTCTTTTCATAATCTTCTACCTCCGTTCTCCGTACGAAACCATAATAGCCCATCCTAAGACTAATAAGGATGCTCGTTCAGTTTAGCAGCGCATTTCACAAAAGTCTGCTGATATTACCTTAACTTCCTATATTTTTTAACCCTCTATAAATCTGTCATCACTCAACATCGTCGTCATCTTCGATATCTTCGGGAGATGTGGTTATCTCGAATAATGCATCTGACAGAGCATGTCTGATTTCTATAGCAGCCTCTCGAAGATATCGATTAGCTTTCTCATTTTTTCCGTTCAGTATCATTGTTTCAAGCACGGACTCTCCGAATTCCAGATCCCCCATTAGATTCCAAGGTCTTCATAAATGTTTGCCATGGTTTATTCCTCGCTTTTGTGAGCAGACCGGATAAATGCAACGATTTCATCTGCAGCTTTACCTCCGGCATGATAGGCTTCCAGAACCTTCTTATCGTCCAGTTGTTTCTTCTTCGCAATAAGCTTTTCCAGTTCGTCAAGGGCAGTATCGTATTTTGCTTTTGCTGCTACAGCGGTTTCCGCTGCCTTGATCTTTTCATCCAGCGTGATCACTCTTCTTGCCATTTTTATTATACGCTCCCTTCTTCCTGTTCAGCTGCCTTCTTTTCAAATGCTTCTACCTCGATCCGCGCAAGATCTGTGCTGATACCTCTTGCCAGCCGGTGGATGTTATCCGCGCTCATCCCAAATGCGTTCAGGATCGTCTTTTGCGTTGCAGTAACAGCATAATCCAGGTTGTATTCATTGTCTGCCCCTTTCAGCATCTCTATCTTTTCCAGCTCTCTGATTGCTACAGGCACTGTCATATAATTCGGTTTTTTATCCAACTTAGTCAGCTCATCCTTCAGGAGAGTATATATTTTGCTTCGGATGATCGTTGCCACGAATCCAATAAAAATCTTTGTATCAACAGATTCGTTCGAGTATACCCGCTCACAATGAGCTCCGAGGTAAGATTTGTCTGCACGGAATGTCTTTTCGGAAGCGTCCCGGCTCTTGTACAGTACAAGGGCTTCTTCCGCTGTCATCTTTGCGGATGTGACGATCACGAAATAGCCACATAGCTGAATTTCCCTATTGATCACATCTGCCTTCTCGATCCCTGACATGAACTTTTCATCTTCCAGTCCCTCGTGCCAGAAGACAAGATCGAAATACTTTTTATAGTCACCGCCCGGATGAATCGCCTCGCCCATCAGTTCCCTGAGTTTGCGTCCCATACGGTCTATCTTATCTTCAAGATTCTCCCTGTCAGAAGCTTTCTTTCCATCATCATAGTAGATATGGAAATATCTATCCTTCTTATCTGTCGCGTACAGCTTTCTCTTTATTGTGGTTCCGCTGACCTTAAAGGCACTGATGCTGTTCCGAATCCCGTTTTCCTATACAAGTCCGCTTCGGGATACTATACTTCTTTTCTTTGGAGTAAGAACGTCCACGCTCAATATAAACATATGGAGTCCCATTGATCGTTTTGATGGTAATGTTTCCGCCATCTCACTTCTCCAGCCCCCTCATCCGCTCCCACCATACGCCGGCCTCTCACTTCTCCAGCCTCCTCATCCGCTCCCTCCAATACGCCGCCACCTCCCTGCGCAGCGTACTCAACTGCTTTTTATGCGCGCATAGCCTCTCCGTGCAATTCCTGCACATCAGATACTCATTCGTATTCTCGGAGAACCTTTCCGGATGCAGGTAAAATGTCACCTCCCACCGCACAAGCAACGCAATCGAAAGGACCAGAAGGCTCCACGCATAATTCTCCCTCACGAAAAACAGCGGAGTGAACATCATGGCATAATCCCAGTTGTAGATACGGCAACTGCCGCAGCATTTGTTCTTCATGAACCACGTCTGGAACGGGCAGAAAAACAGGATGCAGATAGTCATATACTTCAAGTATAAACACAATTAATGGCAAATGAAACACTTTTCTCTCATCCATCCCCGCCGCCGACAAATGGAACTTGTTCTGCAGCCTGCCCCCGGCAATAATCTATCTCACCATCTCCTGATATATCTGCGCTGCCACGCTATCTATGTTCCTGCTGCCGATATATCCAAATGGTATATTCCGCTCTCTGGCAATAGCTATAAACTTCTTATAGCTGATATGGTTGATGTAATCAGTAAAAAAATATACCTTTTCCTTATCTTCCAGCATTCCGGCATTTACAGTCTTATAAGCATCAGGATGAACAAAGATCCATTCCGGGAACATCTGCTTCAGCTTATTCTGCCAGTTGATATGACCGCCTATAATTACAATCTTTTTATCAGCTATCGCTTTCACCATATCCGGAAGTTTATCCTCTGATATGGCATCATCCTCATGTTCAGAGTTGTAAGCATACTCACGTAAAGCAATCAGCTCACGCCTCTCAGCCTCATATTTTCTGACAAGTCCATCCGTTTCCTCCGATGAGCGCTTTGCAGCTCTGTACTGCTCACGAAGATATTTGTTCTCCTGCTCTTTTTCATTTAGCTTCTTACGAAGTTCTTCTATCTCCGTAAGATAATCCTCTGCGCTCACATCACCTTTACTTACCGGAGCCACATTAACAGCAGGCTTCTTGTCCGGCTTTTTACTTCTGACATTTACAGTCATCTTTGCAGGATTAAAAAGAGCATCTTCTACATCGAACGGGTCAATCTCATCACCGATAAGATATCCGGCTTCATATTCAAAGGTTTCTGCTACGTCTGTAAGCGCAGCTGCAAGATCGTAAATATTTGTATAATGCTGAACTTCCTCAAACGTAAAATTCCTCTTCGGCTTCCAGGTTTTAAGAACTGCAAGAGTTCGAATCATCTGCATCCTGAGTCCCATATTATTTTCAAGGCACAGCTTATGAAAATCCTCCACGTACCCGTGCTGCCTTAAACATCTGCCTATAAATCCGAAGGCTTCCCAATATTTTTCATTATATTTGTTACGAGGCAAATTCTTCTTGGACTGTTCTGAAAGCCACTCATCAACCTGCTCTGTGCATTCATTGAACAGGTCATCATCAAATATTTCAAATTCAGTCTCGTAATCTTCCTCAGCCAGAAACTCTGCTCTCTTATTATTGAGAAGCTTGTACATAAATGAACAGTTCTCATGAAGCGATATATCCATAAAAGGACACATCCCCATAATCCTGCCTATAGACGAATAGTCGCTGTCAGTATAATCATTTCCTGTAAGAGAAAAGATCTCATCCGGGCTGATAGTCCTGAATCTCTTAAGCTGGTTGTATTCTTTCTTGTGGTAGACCTTATACAGATTCTTAATCAGTTGGAGGCAGTAATCGTCTCCTATTTTCGCACCATTGTAGATGAGCCTCATTACTGCGCTCTGCATTGCATCAAGCGGTCTGTTAGTTCTGAAAGAGTTTTCTCCATACCACCCCGCCTTCCGGAGTTCATCAAGCTTCCCTCTGCAATTCTTAAGAAAATCCTGCTCGATAAGAGCAAAGTCATCAGCCATGTCTGTAGTAATAAAACCCATCAGAAAGAAGAATCCCACACCGGTAGTATCCGGTGCTACCACTTTTCCGCTCTCCTTACTCAGAATGTCCTCAAACATAATCGCTGCCAGCTCTTTTTTCTTCTGGAGATCCACATAATCAGGATAGTCAAAGTCGTCTGTAAACTCTATATTTCTATGTTTTTCATAAAATGGATCACTTAACGGTGCTTTCATATATCTCCCAACTTTTTGAACCTTAATAAGTATTCATGCCAATACCATCCTGTTCTGCAGCCTGCCCCGATGCTCTTGACGATCATCCGCTTCTCTTTGAGGCTGTGTACCCAGGGGGCACGTAACGTAAAAACTATGGTTGCAACTCTCATATCATTCATATTTTCAATCAATATTTCTAATGTACTTATAAGCCTATCTTATGTCAGTATAAAGATTCACATAAAGCCCATAGCAGTCTCGACAACAAATATATTCTTTTAAACCTCACCGCTCCTTAACTCAGCTTGAGGTAATTCACTTAATCCCCCGCTCTTACTAAGAACGGCAATTAGCGCATTTATTATCGTAGCCGCGACACCTCCGAACGGAAGTGCTTTCAGCACTTCCACAATAATTGCCATCGTTCCGGTCCATGCCAGTTCTTTAAAACCATTTTCTATTGCTCCACTGAGGATTTTCGAGATAGCTGACTGTTCTTTCTCATTTGCTTTCGCACTTATCTTCTCGATTTTCTTTTTGGAAGCATCATCAAGAACAATGTTCATCCCATTTATCTTCTCGCACAGCGGCAGGAAAAAATCGATCGGACATTGGAACAATTTAGGGTTCAGTTGATATTCGTCGTACCATCTGTTCACTTCCATGAAATGACGCAGTTCCATCATGACCGTGACCTCCGGTACCATTACCTTGACAAGCCTTTTCTTATCATCATAGATAGCGGTTCTCACGCATGCAGCAAATTCCTCCTCCCATGAAACAGCAGAAGGCTCCGTGTCACGGAGTTCTATGCGGAGCTTCATGTTACGCACTTTGCTCTGTGTGATTCCCAAATCTCTGGAAATGCTGTAATCATCTGTCGTCAAATGGCTTCTTTTCAAGTGCCTCAGATATATTTTGAAGAGCATTGTTTCAAAATCTGTCTTTGTAAGCGACCCAAAATTCCGGTAAAAATATTGAACAGCAATATCTTCAAATGCTTCTAATTTCTCCTCATCAGTAAAATCATTTCTCCCCATTTTCTTACCTTATTCCCTTGCTATCCAAATAATAAGATTTTCCATCACACTTTTACTGAGTATTGCCCTCAAGTACCCGCTTAAATACCTCATAATTCCTGCCCCCGCCCGGCGGACAATATACCGCAAATTCTATCTGCCGGAACACCTTCGGAAACTCCTGCAGCACAACCTTATAAGCCCTGGCCACAACCTCCGGATCATTCTGAAACGCCCCGCATCCGAATGCCCCGAGCACCAGAATGTCTGCCCCCTTGGCCGCGGCACATGTCAGCATATGGATAGCCCTCTTCACATGATAACCGAAAAGCTCCGCAGAATTCATATAGGTGCCGCCGCTCACGAGCGGGGCATGTTGGTTGGATTTATCTCTCAGGTCCGGCGCCGCGATGGTGATCACATCCACCGTCACCCATTCCTCCTTCGGCATCCTCTTCGGAAGGTCTTCATCTGTCTTGCAAATAATCACGCCCTCAGTGTACACCAACGAGTCGGTAGCCTTCGCTGTTCCCAGATCATGGTGATGCTTGTAAAATGTATCCCTCAGCGTCCTTCGATACAGCAGCGGATAAAGCGTGGAGGTCCGGCACAGGCTTTCTTCCTGTGCACTGCTGCCCTTCTTGACCCCGCCGCCGGCATGAAATGCATTTGCAAAATTCATGACAGCAATCTTTGCTTCCGGATTTTCCCGGTGAAGCCTCATTGACGCCTGATAGCTCCTGTCCCCCGAGACAGTGACAATAGTTTTCTTTATCTCCGAAATATCAAATGCCGGATAATCATTCTCGTAATAAATCGTCGTATTCTTCTTTGCAACGGGAATGGACGCCGAAAGATCCGGATCGGATTTGATCCAGTTCATTGTGTCCCAAAATATCTCTATTCTTTGCGATGGTGTGGACATTTTCGCCTCCTCTTAGATATCTGCTATACATATATCTCTTGCCCCCCAATTAGGACATGACATATTTATCAGCTTCATTTCTCCCTTAATCCTCATCCGCCATCCTCTTCACCCTCTTTCTCCGAGTCCCGGCCCTTTTCTCCTGCGCAGGCACTTTCTCCGGTCCCTTCGGAACACTATCATCTCCACCATGACCGCTCAACGACATTTCCGCATCGAAAACGTAAAGCTCATCCAACGCCCTCGTATACGCCACATACTTCTCATTCTCGCTCATCCGCCCGGACACAGCCACCACCGTCTCAAACTCAAGCCCCTTCGTCTGCTCCACGGTCATCAGATTCCACCGGTTCTTATGCAGTTCCCGAGGCTCTATCGCCAGCTTCTGAATCCTGTTGGCATACTCGGGAACCAGGGCAAGAATCTCCTCCGCCTCCTGACGGTTCTTCACAATGATGCAGCTCAGCCCCGGATTCTGAGGTCTCATAAACAGCCGTCTCAGAGTCTGCTCAAATCCAATTTCACCGGGTATAATATGAACGCCCTTTCCATCAAGATTGATAGCACGCATATTTAACCCGAAGCGCTTATTACAGTAGTTCGTAACCTGCCGGGCATTACGATAATTCTCACGCATATTATACTTTTTGAACGGAACAATGCGCTCAAAGCTCTTCCAGGTATCTACACCTTTCGATCCCTCCATATGCTGCTTCACGTCGCCGAACAGATTAAGTACGACCCTGTCATTGTTCACCGCCCTGATCAGTCGGAGCTCCTCCGGCATAAGGTTCTGTGCCTCATCAATCGTGATCAGGCTCTCCTTCTGCTCATTATGACAGCCCTTAAAATGGTAAACAATCTGAAGATACATATACGGAGAGCAGGGCAGAGCATACGGATTACCGGATTTATCAACATCGGCATTCAGCTCCCTCATCTGCTTCAGATAGATCAACGGAACCATATTTTCCAGCAGCTTAGTATAATAACTTATCGTATTGTTCAGTAACTCACTGTCTTCGTAAGCCAGCCATTGCGATCTGTACTGTCTGAACCGGTTGACCGATGAGTTCATCTTTTTCAAATGTTCCGTTATACCCACCGGATTCACCGGATATTCCGAATAAACATCGCCATACTTCAGCAGGGTATACTTTGCTGCATTAAAGAAATCACTTATATACTCTTTAAGATTGTAGATGCCATAAAGATCTCCGTTCTTCATACGTGAGAACTCTTTGTTGTAACCCTTGAGTCGCCGCATCATTTTTTTGATATCGCGATCTGCAATTGCTCGCAGCTTCTCAAAATACTCGTCATCCATCTGAATGATCTCAAGTGCTTCGTGAAGATTGTTCAGCTTATCAGCCCGCGCTTTTATTGATATTTTCCTGTTTTCATACGCGACCGAATTCTCTTCTTCGTCTATCTGACTGATCTCGTCATGCAGTAACTCCAGCTCCTTCTGCGTCTGCGTAATCTGCTTACGTATACCGTTCACAACTGCCGTTTTACGTGTAGTCAAGAGATTTGAAAGTTCTTCAAACCCACTCACCACATCACGCAAAACGGTATGGAACTGCCGCTGCCTGGCATATAACTCATTCTGAATCTTCTGCCCCTCAAGAATCTCATTTTGGATCTGTCGGTAATACGTCTCCGATTTATCTGATATCTTTTCCGGCTTTTTCAGCTGCAAAGCAGAACACCAGCCACTGTAATTAACGCAGTGGGAACTGATCTCCTCTTCCATCTGTCTGCAGATATCATCGATAAAAGTATGCGAATACACATACCTCATAACGCTTTCAGTCAGATGGGTTGCAGCTTTCATTTTTCCATAAGCACCGGAAGGAACATTGTATAAAGCCAGCACATGATCGTAATACTGATTCAATGTCCCCATATTCAAGTCATCAATTTCAAGGTCAATCATCATATTGTTGGCCATCTGAATATAGGTAAGAGACGGCGTAATAATATAAAGATTCCCACGATTCAAACTGTTGGGATTATCATAAAGCACGATCGGGAGACGATGTAACATAATCATCGACTTCCCGGATCCGGCACACCCCTGCACAATCATATTCTCCTGAAAAGGTGCCTGAATAATTTCTCCCTGCTGCTTCTGTATAGAGAAAACGATATTCTGAAACTCTTTTTCCGACCTGCGTTTCAGAAGTTCTTTCAGAAATTCATCTGCAATAATCCCCTCATCTTCTTCATCGACGATTGGGAACACCGGAACGACCTCAGTAATCTCATCAAAATCCAGCGTGACATTTCTCTTCTTCTGCAATTCGTAATAGGCCCGATATCTCGTGCCGTCCTTTTCCTTTACAACATTTTCAAAATCAACCGCCGCATTATCCAGTAAATAATGCCTGCTGACAGGCATTTTCCAGCTCATGATAAAAACATCCGATCCGTAGACAAATGAATGCAGCCCAATCTTTATATCCTCTTCCTGGGTTCCACGCTCATCCGTGCATAGCACTTCTATACGTGTTTTATAAAGCTCATCTCTCGACTGCTCCAACCGCTTTGAGCGCATAATTCCTTCGTTTTTGGCAGCCTGAGCAGACACAAGATCGCCATATGCTTCCGGCAGACAGGCCGCCCTCGCTTTCTTGATCTGCAGTTCCCTATTCGTAAGATCTTTATGAATCTTCAAGAGCGCTTTATCCATCCTGCGAATAAGCTTATCCAGCTTTTCCTGTTCCTGCTTGATTAATGTATCCCGATTGCTCATAATCGATATCTCCCTAATCAATAAGAAAATTCAAATATCGCTTTCAGCATTCTTGCCGTATGCTTCCCATCAAAGCGCATGCATGGAAAATACTCCGTTCTTATCTCAGCCCCCTCCGAAATAAAGTCGGCCGCAGAAATCGGCTCTCCGAACCACACCACTTTCTGATCAACAATGGTAATAGGATTCGTCACATAACCGTGAGGAACTGCGTATTTTTTCATGAAATCCGGCAGAGTCAAACCCTCAGCATATCGTATCTTTACCTTAACGCCCCGCCTATGGGCACCTTCGACAGCAGCTCTCAATTCTTCCAGAGCGTTAAGATCCTTATCTATTTTCCCGGGAACATCCATGAATACATACCCCTCAGCATTTTCGATATCCTTCAGATAGCGCTCCCACGAATCGACCTCATCCCGATCACCGAGGAACATATCCGTTGTCTCATCCTCAGCGGTCCCAAGCGATTCATATATCTGCTCTCCCTCAATTCTCTCATCAATGGATCTCAGTGCTTTCGTAAACATCAGATCCTTTGAAATGTTTTTCCTGAACATGTAGTCAAGATTCGCAACCAGTAAGAATTTTCCCTGTGCCCTCGTCAGCGCAACATTAAAAAGTCTGTTTGCCGCATTATCCTTTTTTGATGTCAGAAGAACTCCCGGAAACGCCATCCGAAAACAGTCAACAGCATCATATATTATGACCGGCTTTTCCGAACCCTGAAACTGATGAACGGTCGCACAACTGACAGCCTTATATTTCTCATCCACCTCCTGCAGGTCTCGAATCATCGCAAGAATCAGCCTGGACTGTGCACTGTAAGGCGTTATAATGCCCACACTGAATTGCGGCAGTAACAGTTCCGCAAGCCTGACGCACATCATCGCAGACATCAGGTTGATGCGGGACTGATCATTTGTCCGGATGCAGACGGAATATGTCAGACTCAAATCCACAATACCCATAGCCTCCCCATTAAGAGGAGCACAGTCGGCAATCCTCTGCCGATGCTCCGTGATCCTCGGGGATGAATCAAGTCTTCCGCCATACATATGCTCACTGACAAAATCGGCAATATCCGGGTGCATTCGAAACTGCTCATTCAGCATGACCAGCCACTCATGCCCATAGTCATTCTCAACGGCATACGTTATGCCGGTATATTCAAAAATATCTTTTTTAAGGAATGCATCCTCCGGATTCTGAACAATGGCAGGCAGCTGCCTGAAATCTCCCAGACAGCAGAAATGCTCTTTGGCGAGTCCCGCTGCAAATACGATCTGCGGAACATACGCCATACTTGCCTCATCGAAGATCACCATGTCGAATTTCTGCTGATAAATTGCCTTATCAACGACCGCCTTCGAAACTGTTGTTGCGACAAATGCAGCCTCGCCCACCAGCTCCTTCTCATAGTCCAGAAGCCTGCTTCTGATTGCATTCAACTCCTTATTTATCTCTGTTCTTTTAATATCGTTTCTTCTGAGTTTCTTTTTTCGTTCAATCAGTTCCCGATACTGCTCAGCCAGTTGCGGTCTCTTATTCAGCACATATGAATAGGACGTCAGCGTTTTGCTGTCCAGAAGTTCTTTCACCCGAGGGTACCCATAGCGTATAATCTTTCCCGCCGGATAATCCGACATATCCGCCACCTTAAGAAGAGCCCCATCCACCGAAACGTTACTGTAGGAAAGCATAAGGACCCGTTTGCCTTTTGACAGCTCCTCCAGAGCAATTCGTGCCAGCGTAGTTGTTTTTCCGGTACCCGGAGGTCCCCATATAAACGTGATCGGTTCTTCGGACGCGCGTCTCAGCGCATAGCTCTGTCCCAAATTGATTCTGCCAAACTCATTAATTCTGTTTTTTCCGGTACACGCCAGCATATAAGCAATCGGAGACTCCGGCACCTTTATCTCTTTGATCCTGTCAATCAAAGACTCCATGAGCTGCCATGGTTCTGACGTAAATTCAATGCTGTTGACCTTATCACCCAGATTTTCGTGCGTCTGGAACACAAGAGTGAACTCCTCACATGACAGCACATAGGCCGGAACCCATCCTTCATTCCATGCCAGCTTGATGACCGTCCCGTCAGGGAAATGGAGTTCCGTGTCGGTGTCAAAGCTGTAAACATAGACACCATTTCTGATAGAAATGCACTCTCCGTCTATCGCCCTGTAGCGCTTTCCTCCGGTTTTTCTCAAATAGGAAATCTCGCCGATGATGGCTCCCGAATACTTCTTCTGGAACTGTGCAAATGCAGCCTCCGCTCCCATCTCCTTCGTCTCATTCCGCAACCTCTGATTTTCCAGGATTATCGTGCTGCCCAGAGCCGCAGGATAGGCAAACGTTTTCAATTCCCCATGAAAATCCACGGTCATACAGCCAGAGGCAGTATTTATATCAACTATGATTCCTCGCTTTTTAGAGGAGCGCATCATCACTTTCTGGCCAATCAGTTCACTCATTCTTATCTCAATGCTTTCGTAATCATTAGCTGCTTCAAAACCACCTCTGTCATTTCGCTGATCAGTATCGGTTTTGAGCATTCAGGCAGTACAATTATTGTCTACTTTACCAGTATAACCCACTCTGAGAGTAAAAAAAACAAGCACTTTTCCAGTAGATTTTGGCGGGAAAATATTTTCCCTTCAAGGGATAAAAATGCAAAAACCTTAACGGGCTGCCCCGTTAAGGCTTTATAATTCTAATCTCTCTCTACAAAAAAATCTTATTGAATCTCTTGCTAATTAAAGTACTCCGTTTTTCTATGAAGCTGTGTACCCAAGGGAGCATATTAGGCAAATACTCGTTAATATTTCTTTTCTTCAGGCTCATATAACAACATTAAATCATACCAACTTCTATCGTCGTTAAGATAAAGTCATACACGACCTGTTTCTTTTTCCCACCGGCGATCCAGAGGATATGACCGGTTTCCATGTCGATGATATGAGTGGCATACCGATGCCCGTTGTGAAGCTTGAATTCATCAATACCAAGAAATTTTGCCTGTTTTTCCGGTTTTATCAGCTTTCCATCCGGCGTAGTATAAAGATCTTGAAGGCGAGCCTTATCGATCGCCTTTAAGACGTTCTTCCCGAGACCGGCAAGCTCTGCGACTTCCTTATCCGTGTAAGTCCCGCAGGCCAGCAGATCACAGACATACTGATATAGTTCCACCGTGATCCTATGTCCGGCCGCTTTAAAAGAAACGTACTGCATCCGGGTACTGTGGCATTCGGGG
>CACYPS010000009.1 GCA_902776305.1 uncultured Lachnospiraceae bacterium
TAAGCAGGAGGCGTATCCGCAGGTGCGTGAGTCCGGCCGCCTAAAGCGGCCCTGCGGCGAGAGCCGCATATGGAAGCACGTGGATTTATCCATGTGAGCCTTCACAGGGATCATTGGTTTGGATTTCACCTCCTTATTTTTACACTTTCTTGTCCAGATATGTCTGTCGCATGTAGAGCCCGATGGGGAAGATTTCCATGGATGCATCTGCCGTATCGTCTTCCTCCAATTCACGGGCTATCTCCGCGCTGCAGCAGGCGCAAAGGACCGGGAGATCGCTCTCGGCGCCGACTTCGCAGGCAAATGCGTAGCCCTCCTTTACGTCCTCTGCCGTGGTCTCACGAATAAAATGGCTGTTGGAAACAAGACCTGTCACGGTGAGCCCGGTCGTGGCCTCAATCGCTTTTATTTCTTCAAGGTTTTTTTCAACCGTGTCGGTGCCGGGACGGTTCTTGTTGACCACGTAGAGCATGCGGTATTCACCGCCGAAGTGCTTGCGGAACTGGTTGAGGATCATGGCACCTGTGTTGTTTCCGCCGGTGTCCATGATGACATGGCAGTCGGGGTTCTGAACAGGGGCGAGAATGGCCGGGTCGAGTGTCTGAAGCTCCGAGCCGTTGCGGCCGTGGTACGGGTCGGAGTAGACCCGGATTCCTATGCTCTCCATTTCTTCCGTGAGTTCACGGCTCCGGAAGTAGGGATTCTCAAGGTCGAGATCGCAGAGAGCGAGAGACGGCAGGTCGGCGACGCCTTCATCGCGCATCGCCGCGAGGGCGAAGGCAAGGGAGACGGAAAATTCGGTTTTTCCGCTGCCGAAGTGTCCGGTCACGAGGATGATGCGGGGACCGGTGGCTATACTTTTCAGGAAGTTTTTCATGTTTGATTTCCTCGTATTGTGACGCAAATGCTGAGCTTTGTTCGCGCGTGTCAGAAGTTTTTTTCGCATATGTATATACATTTATGAATTTATTATCTGAGACCAAGGTGAGGTTGTCAAGAAAAGTAATCGAACAGGAGTTGTCACGGCAAAGCAAAAAAAATGTTGACACCCCATATGTTATCTGTTACAATTCTTTTCAGCGTTAAAGTACGAAAACACATACAAAGACTGTGACGAAGACGATCGGAAACACTCCGGAGTACAGAGAACCTGTCATAGCTGAGAGCAGGGTGAAGGAATTTCCAATGATTATCACTTCCGAGTCGGAGCGCTGAGCGGCACTTGCCGTTAGGTACTCCCGCGAAGGCTGCGTTAGTGCCCGGGACTTGATGGAGTCCGTTGAGAGGCGCCGCACGGCGCAATTTGAGTGGTACCGCGAGCATGTTTATTATGCCCGTCTCAAAGAATCCTTTGGGACGGGTTTTTATTTTTTAATTATTCAGCACCCCATTCGCAGGCGCTTCGCGCCTCGCTCATGTTGAATAGTTATATATTTTCTAAAAATGAGGAGGTAGCAAAATGCCTACAAACGCAGCACACCAGCGAGCAGCAAGCGACATGGAAAAGGAAGTCGCCAGCCGTATCATGGCGCTTCGTGTCGACAGTGGTTACACACAGGAGCAAATGGCGGATATGACCGGTTTCTCCCTCACGGATTACATCGATTATGAGGGCGGAAGAGCTGATCTGCCGTTCTCGTTCATTCATAAATGCGCATCCGTATTCGACGTTGAAATCATGGAGCTTCTGGAAGGCCGTACGCCCCTTCTGACGGGCTATACTCTGACACGCGCAGGCGGTGGACAGCTCACCTCGCAGGAGCCGGGTGTTCTGATCAAGAATATGGCCCCGCTCTTCAAGGACAGAATTGCAGACCCTTACTTCGTTGTCTACAACTATGATGAGGCACAGCAGCACGAGCCGATCGAGCAGGTCACACATCCCGGTCAGGAATTCGACTATGTCCTTGAGGGATCCATGAAGATCAAGATCAAGGATAATGAGGAAATCCTCCATGCCGGCGACAGCATTTTCTATAACTCCTCCAATCCTCACGGCATCATCGCAGTCGGTGGGCAGGATGTCCGCTTCCTGGCTATCGTCCTTCCCGAGGAAGGAGCCGAGGTGGAATGGGAAAAAGGCCGCCTGAGATCCAAGGTTCCGGCCGATGTGATCCAGAAGGAGGTCTCACCGTCCGCACTGAGCGCCCCGAACTTTGTCTCGAACTTTGTCTCGGTCAAAGAGCGCGAGGACGGCTATCCGGAGAGCGTTACGTTCAAGAATACGGAGAAGTTCAACTTTGCATTTGACGTTGTAGATGCGATCGCCGAGAAGGAGCCGGATCGTCTCTGCATGATCCATTTGGATAAGAACAAATTCGAGCGCCGATTCACATTCCTTGAAATGAAGAAAATGAGCGCGCGTGCTGCGAACTACTTTAAGGCACAGGGCATCAAGAAGGGTGACAGCGTAATGCTCCTCCTTCGCAGGAACTGGGAGTTCTGGCCGATCATCGTCGGCCTTCATAAACTGGGCGCCGTTGCAATCCCGGCAACGGATCAGCTGAAGCAGAAGGATCTGGAATATCGTTTCCAGACCGCCAATGTCAAGGCAGTCTGCTGCAACGCGGAGACAGCTTGTATTGAAGAAGTCGAGAAGGCAATGGTCAACTGCCCGTCGGTCGAGCATCTCTTCACGACGGCGGGAAGACGTGAGGGCTGGCATTCATTTGACGATGAATACGAGATGTATTCCAGCCGCTACCGCCGCACAGGCGAGTCCATCAAGGGCAATGACAAGATGCTGATGCTGTTCTCGTCCGGAACTTCGGGATATCCGAAGGCGGTCGTTCACAGCTGCAAATACGCCCTCGGCCACTTTGTCACCGCCCGCTACTGGCAGTGTGTACATGCAGAAGGACTTCATCTGACAATCTCCGACACCGGCTGGGGCAAGGCTCTCTGGGGCAAGCTGTACGGACAGTGGATGAACGGCGGAGCAACATTTGTCTACGATTTCGACCGTTTCCACGCCGACGATATCCTGCCGCTGTTCGCGCAGTATAAGATCACGACATTCTGCGCACCGCCGACGATGTACCGCTTCTTTATTAAGGAAGATCTCAGCAAATACGATCTCTCCTCCATCCGCCACGCAAGCATCGCGGGTGAGGCGATGAATCCGGAGGTCTTCACACGCTTCCGCGAGGCGACAGGCATCTCCATCATGGAAGGCTTCGGCCAGACAGAGACCACTCTTACCGTCGGAAACTTTATCGGCATGACGCCTAAGCCGGGTTCGATGGGCAAGCCGAGCCCGATGTACAAGGTAGCGCTTCTGGACCCGGACGGCAAGGAAGTTAATGTCGGTGAATCCGGTGAGGTCTGTGTACGTTACGGTGGCGGCGAACCGTGCGGACTGTTCAAAGAGTACCTTAATAATCGTGAAGCGACCGACGCATGCAAGCGTGACGGCTGGTATCACACCGGAGACCTTGCATGGAAGGATGAGGACGGTTACTTCTGGTATGTGGGACGTACGGATGACATCATCAAGTCCTCCGGATACCGCATCGGACCGTTCGAGATCGAGAGCGTTATCATGGAACTTCCGTATGTTCTGGAGTGCGGCGTATCTGCCGAGAAGGACGATATCCGCGGTCAGGTCGTCAAGGCAAGTATTGTCCTTGTGAAGGGTACGGAAGGAACCGAGGAACTCAAGAAAGAGATCCAGAATTATGTCAAGAAGCGCACCGCTCCTTACAAGTATCCGAGAATAGTTGTATTTAAGAGCGAGTTGCCGAAGACAATCAGTGGAAAAATCATTCGCAATCAGCTATAATGTGTCGTTGGACGATGCGTAACGAACACCCTGACATGCGAAATTGCATGTCAGGGTTTCTGCCGCGATGAATCAATAAAGGAGAGACATGAAAATGAAGAAAAGATTCAAGGTTGTTTTCAACCGGGAAAAATGCAAGGGCTGCGAGCTCTGCATCAATTTCTGTCCAAAGAAAATTCTTGCTCTGGATCCGGAAGTGAACGCCAGGGGATATCATCCCGCAGGTATCACTGATCAGGAAAGCTGCATCGGCTGCGCAAGCTGCGCCACGATGTGTCCGGATTATTGCATCAGCATTTATCAGTTAGAGGAGGGTGAGTCATGAGCAGAGTCCTGATGAAAGGTAATGAGGCATTTGCGGAAGCGGCGATCCGCGCAGGCGTCAAATGTTATTTCGGCTACCCCATCACGCCGCAGAATGAAATCCCCGAGTATATGAGTCACGAGCTCCCGAAGGCCGGCGGCGCTTTTATCCAGGCTGAGTCCGAGCTGGCTGCCATCAATATGGCGTTCGGAGCATCGGCGAGCGGCGGAAGAGTTTTCATTTCCACAAGTTCACCGGGTCTCGCGCTGATGCAGGAAGGTATAGGCTTCATTGCATCCTGCGAAGTACCGCTCGTTATCTTAAATGTTTCCCGCGGCGGCCCCGGCGTCGGCGGTATCCAGCCGGGACAGGCAGATTATCTGCAGGTCACCCGCGGCGGTTATAACGGCGACGTGAAGGTGCCGGTATTTGCACCGTCCAGCATTCAGGAGTGCGCAAACCTCATTTACGAATGCTTCGACATCGCTGATGAGTACAGAAATCCGGTCGTCATCCTGGCAGACGGTATGCTGGGACAGATGATGGAGCCGGTCGAGCTGCCGGAAGCAAGAGGCATCACGCCGGTCGAGAAGATCAATGATGAAAGACCGTGGGCAATCACGGGTACAGATAATCATCCGGAGAGAAACGTTGTCTATTCACTGCGTCTTGATCCGCAGGTCCTTGAGAACCATTGCTTCGATATGTTCGAGAAGTATGCAAAGGCCGAGAAGGAACTCGTCCGTTGGACAGATCAGGGACTTGAGGATGCCGAGATCGTATTTGTCGCATTCGGAACCATGTCAAGACTCTGCGTCGAGGCTATCGAGCTTCTTGAGGAGCGCGGAATCAAGGCAGGTCTCATTCGCCCGATTTCGCTGTGGCCGTATCCGAACGCAGCATTTGACAAGATCGGAAAGAACTGCAAGGTCGTTATCTCCACGGAGCTCTCCATGGGACAGATGATCACGGACGTTAAGACGGCAGTTCAGGGCCGCTGGCCGGTAAGCCTCATCAACCGTACAGGCGGTATGGTCCCGTCATCCATTGAGATTGCGGACCGCGCGGAAAAAGCATTAAAGGAGGCGACGAAATGAAAACAGTATTTGAGCCAACCAAGGGTATGATCCCTGTCGATACATCCTACTGTCCGGGCTGCGGACACGGTATCGCACATCGAATTATCATGGAGTGCCTCGAGGAGAGAGGATCTCTCGGCAATACGATCGGCGTCGTGCCGATCGGCTGCGCGATCAATGCGCATCATTTCATGAACGTCGATATGTGCGAGTCCACACACGGACGCGCTCCGGCGATTGCTGCCGGCATCCGCCGCGTGCACCCGGATCAGGTCGTCTTTACATATCAGGGCGACGGTGACCTTGCCTCCATCGGTACCGCTGAGATCATTCATGCGGCACACCGTGGCGAGAAATTTACGACTTTCTTCATTAATAATGCAATTTACGGTATGACAGGCGGACAAATGGCACCGACGACTCTCATCGGTCAGAAGACCACAACATCCGTGAACGGCCGTACAGTAGAGCAGGCAGGTCTGCCGCTCCGTATGTGCGAGATTCTTTCCCAGATCGACTGCGCGGTATTTGTTGAGCGCGTCATGCTGAACAACCCGGCAAATGTCCGCAAAGCAAAGGCAGCGGTCAAGAAGGCTCTGGATATTCAGGATGCCCGCCTCGGATTTACATTTGTAGAATTCCTTTCTTCGTGTCCCACCAACTGGGGTCTCGCTCCGAAGGACGCTCTGAACTATGTGGGGCAGAACATGGCCGATTATTATCCGGTCAGAAATTTCAAGACACCGGAGGGATTTTAATATGAAGAAAAAACTGTTTTTTGCCGGCGCAGGCGGACAGGGTGCCCTTGCAATCGGTCAGATGATCGCCAAAGCGGCAATGGAAGAAGGACTTGAAGTAACATGGCTGCCGTCTTACGGCCCGGAAATGCGCGGCGGCACAGCCAACTGCACCGTGGTCGTTTCCGATCGTGCGATCAGCTGCCCGCTGATCAACGAGGCAGATGTGCTCGTAGTTATGAATCTGCCGTCTCTGACAAAGTTCCAGTCGATGGTGGTTCCGGGAGGCAAGATCTTTATCAACAGTTCTCTCGTTCCGGTGACCTCCGACCGCAAGGACTGCGATGTGTTCGAGATTCCGTGTAACGATATCGCTCATGATCTCGGCAACGAGAGAGCGTCCAACATCGTCATGCTGAGCGCGATCCTGAAGGAGACAGGAATCGTGAAAGAGGAGACAGTGCGCGAGCAGATCGAGAAGATGTTCTCAGGCCGCAAGGCTAAATTCCTTCCGGCGAATTTGGCAGCGTTGAAGACATATCTTGATTAAATAAGTATAAATACAACCCCGGCCGGGAGGCCGGGGTTTCGCTTTTTTGCACAAAAATGCTTTAGATATATGATTATTTCTCGTTTTGTTGTATAATGAATATGTTTATGCGATAGTGAAAGCCTGTGCATATTTAACAAAATTCAACAGAGTTTTCGAAGCATGAGAGCACGTGACAACAGGCATTAGGCAGATTTAGGCAGGAGAATTTGCCATTTTCATTGAATACTATTACAAGGAGGATTCACACAAATGAGGAAAGATTTCTTTTGGGGTGGCGCAACGGCAGCTCATCAGATCGAAGGCGCATGGGATGTTGGCGGAAAAGGCATTTCAATCGCTGACGTTATGACAGTCGGCGGTCCCGGAAAGCCTCGCCGCATCACGGATGGCGTTCTGCCGGGAGAGAACTATCCGAATCATGAGGCAACGGATTTCTATCATCATTATAAAGAAGACGTTGCGTTCCTTGCCGAAATGGGCTTCAAGTCCTTCCGTACGTCAATCGCCTGGACCAGAATCTTCCCGAGAGGGGATGAGGCTGAACCGAACGAAGAAGGACTCAAGTTCTATGATGACCTGTTCGATGAACTTCGCAAGTATAATATAGAGCCGCTGGTCACACTCAGCCATTTTGAGCTGCCTTGGGCACTTGTAAAGGAATACGACGGATTCCTGAACAGAAAAGCGATCGACATGTTCGTAAAATTTGCGACAGTCTGCTTCGAGCGCTATAAGGATAAAGTCAAATATTGGATGACCTTCAATGAGATCAACAATCAGGCAGATCCGATTCAGCACCATATCCTTCAGGAAGGCGGAATTCTTCTGAACGGAAGAGAGAATGCTGAAGAAATCATGTATCAGTCCTCCCACTATGAGCTGGTAGCATCCGCTCTGGCTGTCAAGAAGGGTCTTGAGATCAATCCGGACTTCAAGATCGGCTGCATGATCGGCTTCAATCCGATTTATCCGGCAAGTTGTGCTCCGGAAGATATCCTGATGGCCCAGAAGGCGATGAACGAGAAGTACTGGTGGACATTTGTCCATTGCAGAGGCTACTATCCGGCATGGCTCCTCAAGAAGTTCGAGCGCCACGGATATAAGATCGACATCACCGAAGAGGATAAGAAGATCCTGAAAGAGGGAACCGTAAACTGGCTGACATTCTCTTATTATCAGAGTCTCTGCATCAAGGCTGATCCGGAAGAGAATCCGCATTATGAGTACAATGAGAAGTATTATGTGAGAAACGAGCATCTGAAGGCATCAGACTGGGGTTGGCAAATCGACGGTCTGGGCGTCCGCTGGGCTCTCAACTGGTTCTATGACCGCTTCGAGCTTCCGATGTGCATCGTAGAGAACGGCTTCGGCGCTTATGATAAGATCGAAGAGGACGGTTCCATCATTGACGACTACAGAATCGATTATCTGCGCGAGCACATCAAGGCTCTGATCGCTGCAGTGGAAGAGGACGGCGTCGACCTGATGGGCTATCAGATGTGGTCACCGATCGACATCGTATCCGCATCGACGGGTGAGATGGACAAGAGATACGGATTCGTTTATGTCAACAAGAACAACGCCGGTGAGGGCGACCTGTCCAGAAGACGTAAGAAGAGTTTCTACTGGTATAAGAGAGTCATCGAGACGAACGGCGAGGATCTTGGAGAATAAAGCCCGTACTTTAAGGAGAAATTGCTAAAAGAAGTTGAAAAAAAAGCGATTCGTTTGTCACATTCCGCGTGAATATGATATAATAATCCCTAACAGCGGAAAGGGAACATTTCGGCAGGATGCCGCGATGAAAAATACAAACCCGCAACAAAATGTAAAGGAGAACAGATAACTATGACATCATTCAAGTATGTAATCACAGATCCGGTTGGTATCCATGCTCGTCCGGCAGGCGCTCTCGTTAAGGAAATCAAGAAGTATGATTCCGATGTTAAGGTTCTTGCAAACGGCAAGTCTGCAGATGGCAAGAAGCTCATGAACCTCATGTCCCTCGGCGTAAAGCAGGGCAACGAGATCGAAGTTCAGGTTTCCGGCGGAGCAGAGGCTGACAACGCAGCAGCTCTGGAAGCTTTCCTTAAGGCTAATCTGTAATTAGAATTATACGCGAATGGAAGAGGATGTCGATTCGACATCCTCTTTTTTAAGTTATAGACTTTGTGCGCACAAAAAAACACCATATATCGCAGATGATGTCCGCAATATATGGTGTGATATATCTATTGGTATTGTCCCTGATTCGTAACGGCTTAAGCCTGTACGCCGAGGTACTTGGAGCTGTCGAAAGCGAGGATGCCTTCGCAGATCATCGGGAAGAAGAAGAGGCCGATAGCGAATCCTGTTCCCTTGCCGAAAGCCTTAGCCAGCTTGTATGCTGTAATGCCCATGGCGATGAAGTTTACGATCGGGATGAGAAGAAGCAGGCAGTAGAAGCCGTTGCCCCATGAGATCTCATACAGTGTAAAAATATTATAGAACGGAATCAGTGCCTTCCAGCTCGGTACGCCGGCTTTCTCGAAAAGCTTGTAGAGGATTACTGCTGTGAGGACAAGAATTGCGACGCTGAATACGAGTGATGTCGTTGACGGCATAGACATTGAAAAATCAACATTATTGAGTGCTTCCATTTTATTTTCTCCCATTTTCTTTGTGTGTGTTTGTTCTATTTTGTTTACATATAGTTATACGGGGCAATAATAAAGAGGGCTAAAAATTCTTAAAGAAATTTTTCGATAGTTTTCGATAGCAGTACAGTTACCAATCAAGGAGTATTACAGAGGATGATCAAGACAAGACTAATTAAGATGCTGTCACACGCAAGGAAATACATCATTTTCCAGGTTTTCTGGCAATGGGTCGCCCTCATTGCCCAGATTGTGCTGATGTATTCACTAACCCATCTCCTCTGGGGCGTTCTTTGTTCCGTGACGTACGGTGATGCATTTGTTTACAGGCGATATCTGATTATGATCGCCGTTGCGGGCCTTGCACGATTTGTTGCGAACCGACGAGCGGCCAGGGCTTCATTTGAAGCGAGTGTTGACGTCAAACGCATACTCCGCGATAAGATTTACGCCAAGCTTCTTCGGCTGGGCGCGTCCTACCGCGAGCAGGTGCCGACTTCGGAGATCGTGCAGCTGGTGGGAGAGGGAGTTGAACAGCTCGAGACCTACTTCGGAAAATTTCTCTCCCAGTTCTTTTACAGCCTGATCGCGCCGCTGACGCTGTTTGTCGTACTCTTCCGTGTGAGCCTGAAAGCGAGTCTTGTGCTGCTCGTGTGCGTCCCGCTCATTCCCGGCGTCATCATGATGGTCCAGAAAATTGCCAAGCGGCTTCTCTCAAAGTACTGGGATATTTACGCAGGTCTCGGCGACAGCTTCCTTGAGAACCTTCAGGGCATGACAACGCTGAAAATATACCGCGCGGACGCGAAGAAAGCCAAGCAGATGGATGCTGAGAGCGAGCGCTTTCGCGTCATCACGATGAAAGTTCTTCAAATGCAGCTGAACTCCATCATTATCATGGACGTCATCGCCTACGGCGGAGCGGCTCTGGGTATGATTATCACGATCAGCGGTTACCTGAACGGGGAGATCGATTTTCCCGGAGCGCTTTGGATCATCCTGCTCGCAGTTGAGTTCTTCCTGCCGATGCGTCTTCTCGGTTCCTATTTCCACATCGCGATGAACGGGATGGCGGCGAGTGACAAGATCTTTCACCTGCTGGATCTCCCGGAGCCGGAGGAGAAAACGACTGAGATCGGTGAGGGGAGATATGACATATGCATCCGCGACCTTTCCTTCGCATATGCTGTGAGGGAGGCGGGGCTTGAAGCAGAAGTAAAGTCCGGTGGAAAGAAAACGAAGAAGGCGGGTGCAGCCAAAGGGAAGCCCGCCTCAAAGAACGAAGATGAGGTGAAGGATACACCTCATGATGTTCTGCAAAATATCTCCATGGACTTCCCGATGGGTTCCTTTACATCCCTCGTAGGATTATCCGGCTGCGGAAAAAGCACGGTGGCCGGCATCCTCATGGGGCGCAATCGGGGTTACCGCGGCAGCGTGACGATAGGCGGGAGCGAGCTCTCGGAAATCAATGAGAAGAGTCTCATGGATACGATCACGCTGGTGTCGAATAACAGCCACCTGTTCAAAGGGACAGTCAGGGAGAATCTTTCACTCGGAAATCCCCAAGCGACGGATGAGCAGATGACGCAGATTCTGAAGCTGGTCAATCTTGATAAAGAGAAGGATCTTGACACCGATATCGCCGAGAACGGAAGCAACCTGTCCGGCGGTCAGCGCCAGCGGCTCGCGCTCGCAAGGGCTTTGCTGCATAATACGCCGGTATATATATTTGACGAAGCCACCTCCAACATAGATATGGAGAGTGAGGAGCTGATCATGAGAGTTATCCATCAGCTCGCGAAGACAAGGACCGTTATTCTGATCTCCCACAGACTTGCAAATGTCGTCTCCTCCGACCGCATCTACATGCTCGAGGGCGGGCAGATCATCGAGAGCGGTACGCACAGGGAGCTCATGACAGCGGGCGGTTCCTACCGAAAGCTGTACAGACGGCAGCGCGCGCTGGAGTCCTACAGTAAGGGACAGAAAGATGCGGAAGCCGGCCGCAGGAGAAAGCCGGCTGCAAAACCCGGTGCACGAACACAGCGCGCAGTACAGAATAAGCCTACGGAACAGACTACGCAGAAGACACAGACGGAGCCCACAGAAGACAGAAAGGAGGACGAAACATGAAGAAAACCAGTAAACGCAGACCCGGTATCGTAATCATGGGTCAGCTGATCGGTCTCGTAAAACCCCTCTTTCCCGTCATGCTTCTGTCCATTATGCTCGGCGTGAACGGTTTTCTGTGTGCCATCTCGCTCACGATCCTGGCTGCGGCAAAGCTTCTCGAAGGTCTGTCTGACTCGCTGTTGAGCGGCGGCGTGGTGCTCGAAGGTGCGGTGAGACTTCCTATAGCGACCGGCAGCTTTTTCGCTATCCTGTTCCTTGTAGCGGTACTTCGAGGCGTGCTCCATTACGGAGAGCAATATTGTAATCATTTCATCGCATTTAAACTGCTCGCAATCGTGAGACATAAGGTATTTGCCAATTTACGCCGCCTCTGCCCTGCAAAACTCGAAGGGAAAGACCGCGGAGACCTGATTTCAATCATCACCTCGGACATTGAACTGCTCGAAGTATTTTACGCGCACACGATTTCGCCGATTGCGATTGCCGTGATCGTCAGCATATTCATGACGGCGTTTATCGGGCGTCAGAACGCTCTCGCCGGTCTGCTTGCATGCATAGCCTACCTGACAGTCGGTGTGGCAATTCCGCTCGCGATCGGACGCGCCGGAGGAGAGCGCGGGCTCGCGTTCCGGAACGGGTTCGGTGAGCTGAACAGCTACGTGCTTGATTCCATCCGCGGGGTCGACGAGACGATTCAGTATGATGGAGGCGAAATGCGACGCAAGGACATTGAGGATCGCTCGGTCAGACTGAGCAAGCTGCAGCGCGGGCTTGCCGGGCTCGAGGCGACGCAGACTTCTCTGACAAATGCCGCTATACTCATTTTCTCCTTCGGCATGCTGTTCTTTATGATGTATGAGTACAAAGAGGGGAATGTGACATTTTCAAATGTACTGCTGGCCACCGTCTCCATGATGGGCTCCTTCGGACCGGTTCTGGCGCTCTCAAATCTCGCGAACAGTCTCAACCAGACGCTTGCCGCCGGCGAGCGCGTGCTGTCGATCCTTGAGGAGGAACCGCAGGTGGTTGAGTTGACAGACGGCGTAGATGTCGAGACGTTCGAGGGTGCGGGAGCGTACGGGGTGACATTTGCCTACGGCGGTGAAAATATCCTGAGTGATTACACGATTGAAATTCCGAAAGGCAAGGTCGTCGGCATATACGGTGCATCGGGATCCGGAAAATCTACGCTGCTGAGGCTCCTCATGCGTTTCTGGGATGCAGGCAGCGGACAGATCCGCCTGTCCGGCGTGGATGTCCGTGAGATCAACACCGCGAGCCTGCGCGATATGGAATCCTATGTTGAGCAGGAAACATATCTGTTTCATGATACTATCGCCAATAATATAGCCATCGGGCGGCTTGACGCGACACGTGAGGAAATCGTGGAAGCCGCGAAGAAAGCATCTATTCATGAATTTATCATGACGCTGCCGGATGGATATGACACGAAGGTGGGAGAACTTGGCGATACCCTTTCCGGCGGCGAGCGTCAGCGGATCGGAATCGCGAGGGCTTTTCTCCACGACGCACCTCTTATGCTTCTCGATGAGCCGACGAGCAATCTGGATTCCCTGAATGAGGGTATCATATTGAAGTCCTTGGTTGAAGCCATGACGTCCGGGGAGAAGACCGTTCTTCTGGTCTCCCACAGAAAGTCGACGCTCTCGATCGCAGACAGGATCTATAAGATGGAGAGCGGCAGGCTGGGATAAATAAGACTCTTTGCAACGAGAGGGAAGCGCTGCACTCTGCGCAGCCGGAACGCAGATATTCTATAAATGATGAAATGAGGAATATCAGATGTATGATTACATTCAACCTGCATATGATCCTGATTATATGAAGAGGAAGCTTCGCAGAAAGAAAGTTTTTGCGAGGGACTCTCTTATCGAAGAAGAGCGGCGTGAGAAGTCTGCCCTGATCGTGCAGCATATTCTTGACAGCGAATTCTTTAAGAAGGCAAAAACTGTGATGCTTTATCGCTCTGTCAGAGGGGAGGTCCAGCTCGATACACTGCCGGATTTCGCACCGGATAAGAGATATGTCTATCCGCTGTGTATCGATAAAACGCAGATGCGTGTTTATAAGTCAGATATAGCAGATGAGAAGGCGTGGAAAAAAGGTGCTTTCGGGATACCGGAACCGAATCCCGCATACGCCGAGGAGGTGGAACCTGAGAAAATAGATCTTGTGATCTGCCCTTGCACGGCCTTTGACAGAGAATACAACAGGCTGGGAATGGGTGCAGGGTACTATGACAGGTATCTTGAGAAGTGTGAGAATGCGTATCTGGTTGCTGTGGCATTTGACATTCAGGAGGCGAGAGAGGTTCCTGTCTGCGAATATGATGTGAAGATGCAGGCGGTGATTACGGAAGCAGGTATTCGTTGTGAAACAATATCAGCTGACGCTGACCTGAATCTCGCGTCAAGTCTTGCTTGCGAGACCTGACGAGCAGGTATCGCTGTAAGAGAAATCACCGGTACATTATGTGAGGTCAGAGTTATGAGTCAGCGGGTCTAAAGCTGTGAGGAAAATATGAGTATTTTGTGTCTTGGCTCAATTCCGGGTGCGAATACTGCAGGTTTCTGCTATAATACGCCTCATAGTACTTATATCTCAGTGTGAGATGACCCTGCCTCTATAGGCGGTGGGCAACAAAATAGTCTCAGTGGCGGGTGTCAATCCCCCACTGAGATATACGCTCAGCTACACAATGCTCCACCGGAGCATTGTGTAGCATGCGTAGGCACGCGAGGATGCGCAGGGATTCGGTTTGGAAGATGTCAGCTAGCGCTGACCCGAATCCCGCGCCAAGTCTCGCGAGCGAGACTTGAACTGAAAGGAGAAAGAGCGCTCATCCCTCCTTTAGGAGAGTAGGGTTTGCGCTTAAAAAGATTATGAAGAAATGGACAGCACTGCTTCTGGCAGGCATCCTTACCCTGTCTCTCGGCGGATGTGCAGAAAGCGCACGGTCTCTTGGTGGCAAAGTTACTGAGACCCAGGTTTATATGAACGCAGACGAGTCTGCGGCCCGGGACGAGTCAGGCATTCCGGACGAGAAAGTGTCGGAGCAGGCAGCAAAGGATCAGGAGAAAGATACGAGTACCGGTGATACCGGTGCAGAAGATGAAAAAGTCACGCAGAAGGTCTATCTGCAGGAACATTTCGGATATCGACTTGTTCTCGATGAGGACTGGGAATTTGCAACGGACAGGGAACTTGAGCAGATGAACCAGGCGGTGGTCAAGGCGGCTGAGGGGGATGCGACATTTGCAAAACTCGCCAAGGCTGACAATGTCTACACGGATATGGTCGCCAATGACACCGTCACCGGAAACTCCATTGTTGTAAAGCTGGTCAAGATCGGCCTGGCGGACGTGATCGGTTCGGATGAAGAGCGGAATGCGCTCCTTACGGATGCGTTGTATGCAGAAGCGGAGGCAGCCGGACTGACGAAACTTCAGAAGACGACGACCGAGGCTAAATTCCTTGGGAAGGATGTCACGGCGATCGGGGTGAAGGGCGATTTGGCGCTTTCCGATGAGTACACGACCGAGATGTGGTATCAGATGATCTCGAAGCAGAAGGGACAGTACGCATCTGTGATCTTTGTGACGGGATTCTCGGAGTTTGGCGGAGACAATTTCCAGGAGATTCTTGATAAGTTCGAGACGTTGGAGTAAGAGCATATTCGAGAGGAACATAAGTTGAAGAAGATCGGAATTGGATACGAGAATTATAAAGAGTTTATAGATCAGGATCTGTATTATGTAGATAAAACTCTGCTTGTACGGGATATTCTGGAAAATGGCGGCAAGGTAACGCTCCTGACCCGTCCCAGACGATTCGGAAAGACCCTGGGTCTGTCCATGCTCCGTACCTTTTTCGAAATCGAGTACGACCGGAACGGTAATGTCATCGATAAGCGCAGATACTTCGAGGGCATGAAAGTCATGAAATGCGGCAATGCGGTTCTCGGTGAGATGGGAAAGTATCCGGTCATTAAGCTTAGTCTAAAGGGAGCTAAGCAGAAGGATTTTACCGGCGCGTTTCTTGCACTTAGAAGAGAAATCAACAGCGAATTTACAAGACATAGCTATCTTGCGAACGCTGAAATACTCACAGGAGAGGAGCGTAGAATCGCGCAGGAGTTTATGCATGGTGAAAGCTCGTGGATGGAACGGGCGAAGCTGTTTAAAAATCCGGAAGAACAAAATAAAGCTATTCAGGAAGAATATGTGAAATATGCGGAAGCATTAAAGCTGTTGAGCGAACTTCTGGAGAAATATCATGGCGTCGGTACTGTCATTCTTCTTGACGAGTATGATGTCCCGCTGGAAAATGCATGGCATGAAGGCTTCTATGAAGAAATGTCGGGATTCATCCGGTCGCTCTTTGAGGCGGCACTGAAAACGAATGATGCACTTGCATTTGCGGTAATTACCGGTTGCCTCCGAATAAGTAAGGAGAGCATTTTTACGGGCATGAACAATCTCAATATTATCTCCATACGCTCGGGTAGATTTTCGGAGTCTTTCGGCTTTACGGAAGAAGAAACCATGCGGATGATAGATGAATACGGCATGGCAGACAAAGCTGATGAGGTCAGGAAATGGTATGACGGTTACCTGTTTGGTAAGGATGAGATTTATAATCCGTGGAGTGTTACGAAATATGTATATGAACATCTTCCGATGCCGGAAGCATTCCCTGAGCCATATTGGGCCAATACTTCTTCAAATGTCATATTGAGAGAACTGGTTTTTAAGGCGGATGAGAAAGTCAGGGAGGAACTGGATGTCCTGATCGGAGGAGGTACGATCGAGAAGAAGATTCATGAAGATATAACGTACGGAGATATTTATCAGTCGGAAGATAATTTCTGGAACTTTCTCTTTTTTACCGGATATCTGAAGAAGGTTTCGGAGAGGATAGCAGGGGAAGATATCTATGTTACTATGCGCATACCGAACCTTGAAGTAAGGAGCTTATATCGAAATCAAATCAGGGGATGGTTCGATAATGTCGTAAAAAAGGCTGACCGCAGAGAGCTGTACGCTGCTGTCATCGAAAAGGATGCGGGCAAAATCGGCAGAATACTGACAGATCTGCTGAAACGATCTATCAGCACTTTTGACAGTGACGAAGGGTTTTATCATGGATACCTCCTTTCTATGTTGATCGGTATGAAGGATTACACTGCAAGATCAAATCGGGAAGAAGGGGATGGACGACCGGACATAGTGCTGTATCCTGAAAATCCATCAGATCCGGCCTACATATTTGAATGCAAGGTTCGTAAAAAGTTTAATGAGATGCAGGGCGGCCTCGAAGAGGCATTTGCTCAGATCGGGACAAAGCGCTATGCTGAAGGTATACTTGAGGACGGGTATGCAGGTGTGGTGTCATATGGCATATGTTTCTGTAAGAAGAGCTGTGTTGTGGGGCTTTACAAATATAAGTGAAAGGATAAAGTGAGATGGGAAGATTAAAAGAACTTCGAAAGTATGTTGAGAGCGAACTCAATAAGATGGAGGACGCTGACAGAAGAAATTCGGCAATTGTACACCTTTACGGCGTTTCTCTTGCCGCGACCATGATCGCAAAAAAGCGGGGGCTTGACCCGGAAATCGCATCCATGGCAGCGATGCTGCACGATATGCACGCCTATAAGACGGGTTCTTATGAAGATCATGCGCATAAGGGAGCGGAACTCGCAAGGGAGATCCTGGGAGAGCTCTCTTTAACAGATGAATCGGAGACAGAGATGATCTGCTCGGCTATTTATCACCACGATGATAAGCTTGTCACGGACGGACCGATGGACGAGGTGCTGAAGGACGCCGATGTCATACATCACTGCATGAATGACCTCTCTAAAGCAATCAAGGATAAGGAAAAGGTGCGGTTCGCAAATCTTTGTGCCGAATTCGGAATGTGACAGATTTTGAGACGGGTACGCATCTTATGTTTACAGTCAATAAATTCTGCGTCAATGATTAATGCCACGAGCATTGCGCGATGAAGAACAAAAACACAGAACCGGCTCTGCCGATACGAGGATTGTATTGGCAGAACCGGCTCTTTATATTTATGAAAGTTCCCACTCGGGCAAGCCCGGTGTCAGAATGATACTTTTGGCACTGTGATCGTCATATTTATTCGATAAAGCTTCCGTCAGCTTTCTTCGGAATGCTTGCGAATCCGCGGGCAAGATCCTCATCGGTAGGAATGTAGTCATTCATTGTGCCGTTGTTGAACTGCTCGTAAGCTACCATATCGAAGTAGCCGGTGCCGGTGAGACCGAAGATGATCGTCTTCTCCTCGCCGGTCTCTTTGCATCTGAGAGCCTCGTCGATCGCAGCGCGAATCGCATGGCTGGATTCCGGTGCCGGAAGGATACCCTCGGTGCGTGCGAACATCTCTGCTGCCTTGAACACTTCCGTCTGCTCTACGGAGACCGCTCTCATGTAGCCGTCGTGATACAGCTGGGAGAGGACCGGACTCATGCCGTGGAAACGAAGACCGCCGGCGTGATTTGCCGAAGGAATGAAATCGTGGCCGAGCGTGTACATCTTGGCGAGCGGTGTGACCATACCGGTGTCGCAGAAGTCATAGACATATTTTCCGCGTGTGAAGCTCGGGCAGGATGCCGGCTCGACTGCCATGATGTCGTAGTCTGCTTCTCCGCGGAGCTTCTCGCCCATGAACGGGGCAATCAGACCGCCGAGGTTGGATCCGCCGCCGGCGCATCCGATGATCATATCCGGCTTAATACCGTATTTATCGCAGGCGAGTTTTGTCTCGAGTCCGATTACGGACTGGTGCAGGAGCACCTGGTTGAGAACACTGCCGAGAACATAGCGGTAACCTTCATTTGTAACGGCAACTTCAACCGCCTCGGAGATTGCGCAGCCGAGGGAACCTGTCGTTCCCGGGTGTGCTTTAAGAATCTCGCGGCCGATTTTGGTCGTATCGGACGGAGACGGGGTTACGTCTGCGCCGTATGTGCGCATTACTTCGCGGCGGAACGGCTTCTGCTCGTAGGAAACCTTGACCATGTAGACTTTGCAGTCGAGATCAAAGAAGGAGCAGGCCATGGAGAGGGCAGTGCCCCACTGGCCGGCACCGGTCTCGGTTGTGACGCCTTTGAGTCCTTGTTTCTTGGCGTAGTAGGCTTGGGCGAGTGCGGAGTTCAGCTTGTGGCTGCCGGATGTATTGTTTCCTTCGAACTTATAGAAGATGTGAGCCGGAGTTCCCAGCGCTTTCTCAAGATATTCCGCGTGCATGAGCGGCGACGGGCGATAGATCTTGTAGAAATCATGGATTTCCTTCGGGATGTCGTAGTACGGGGTATTGTCGTCGAGTTCCTGAGCCACGAGTTCTTCGCAGAAGACCGGAGCAAGGTCCGCTGCGCCCATCGGCTCGAGGGTTCCGGGGTTCAGGAGCGGAGCCTGCTTGGTCTTCATGTCCGCTCTTACGTTATACCATTTCTTCGGGATCTCGTTCTCTTCCAGATACATCTTGTAAGGTACATCATACTTCTTGCTCATATTGTTCTCCTTTCATCACGCCGCATTAAGCGGCTGCTGCGTCGCCTTTCGGCGAGTCTTCAGGCTGTGCTTGTGTCTGCCTGAAACGGTAACGTCAGGACGATTCCTCCGGAACGGTATCGCCCGTTTACTAATGATGGTCGGGGATGAGCGTGATGCAAAAAGAAAACGCCCTTGTCCCCATCAGAACTGAAGGGACAAGAGCGATAATAAACTCCTGCGGTGCCACCCAACTTGACGCTTGTTGCGTCCTCTCATGCATACCATCATATGCCGGATTTTGATCACGGAGATCCTGCTCCGTCTCGCCTACTGCCCGTCCGGGGTTCGGTTCGCCCTCGGAAGCCCATTCGCACGGCATTTCTCTCCGCATTTCCACTGTCTGCGGCTCACTGGTCAGAAAGAGGTTCGTGTTACTATTTCTTCCTCATTGGTTTGTAGCTGTATTAAGTTGTTAACACTTTAACATGCTGAAATAGTCTTGTCAAATGTTATTTTGCATTTTTTACAGGAGACGAAGACCGCACGGTAATAACGCGCGGCCTTGCGATGGAATCCATTATTCAAAATCCAGATAAGCACCCTTCATCGGCGACGCAGCATGCTCCGCGAACAGCCTCAGCGCGCCCCTCTTATACTTCATCGGCTTCGGCTGCCAGTTCTTCTTACGCTCGGCAAGGATCTCGTCCATCTCTTCCGGAGTCTTTCTCTCGCCCTTTACGCCGACGATCTCAAGAACTCTTTCCATGACGTCCAGATGGATGAGGTCGCCTTCCTCGACCAGGGCGATCGGTCCGCCGCTCTGAGCTTCCGGACTGCAGTGTCCGATGACAGGTCCTGTGGATGCGCCGGAGAATCTGCCGTCTGTGATCAGCGCAATCGTTCTTCCGAGCTCCTTGTCAGAGGAGATAGCCTCCGATGTGTAGAACATTTCAGGCATACCGGATGCCTTGGGGCCCTCGTATCTGATGAAAACGGCATCCCCGGGATTTACTCTGTGATGAAGGACCGCGTCAATGCATTCCTCCTCGCTATCGAACGGTCTCGCGTTCAGAACAGCGCTGAACATCTCTTTCGGGCAGGCGGTGTGCTTGATGACCGCGCCTTCCGGTGCCAGATTTCCTTTGAGGATCGCGATGGATCCGTCTGTTCCGATTGCTTTGTCGAACGGTCTGATGATATCTTCCTTCGTGATATGACTTCCGTATCTCTCGTTGGCCTTGTCCAGCCAGCCCTGGCATCTCTCGTAGAAGCCGTTCTGTTTCAGCTCTTCCAGGTTCTCGCCGAGCGTCTTGCCTGTCACGGTCATGACGTCCAGATGAAGAACGCTCTTGATTTCCTCCATGATTGCGGGTACGCCGCCTGCATAGTAGAAGAACTCTGCCGGCCATCTGCCTGCCGGACGGACATCCAGCAGATAGTGTGCGCCTCTGTGGAGTTTGTCAAATGTCTCCCCTGTTATCTCGATTCCGTATTCATGGGCGATTGCCGGGATGTGCATCAGTGCATTTGTGGAACCGGAGATAGCGGCGTGGACCATGATGGCATTTTCAAAACTGTCCATGGTTACGATATCTGACGGTTTTAAGCCGATTTTGGCAAGCTTTACGGCCTGTTTTCCGGCATTCTTTGCGTACTGGATAAGATCCGGACTGGTCGCCGGCAGAAGTGCGCTGCCCGGCAGTGCAAGTCCGAGGGCTTCCGCCATGATCTGCATGGTGGACGCGGTTCCGATGAATGAGCAGGCGCCGCAGCTCGGACATGCGTTGTGCTTAGCCCATGTCAGCTTTGCCTCATCGATCTCACCGCGCTCATACTGAGCGGAGTACATACCCAGCTGTTCGAGTGTGAGCATGTCCGGGCCTGCTGCCATTGTTCCGCCGGTCACGACGACGGACGGAATATCAACGCGGGCAAGTCCGATCAGATTGCCGGGCATTCCCTTGTCGCAGCTCGCAATGTAGACGCCTGCGTCGAACGGCGTGGCATTGGCCTGAATCTCAATCATATTGGCGATCATCTCGCGGCTGCAGAGCGAGTAATTGATGCCGTCGTTTCCCTGGCTCTCGCCGTCGCACATATCGGTCGTAAAATAGCGGGCACCGTATCCTCCCTCCTCGCGGACGCCTTCGCGGGCAGCCTCCACGAGTTTGTTCAGGTGTCCTGAGCCCGGGTGACTGTCACCGAATGTACTCTCAATAAATACCTGGATCTTTCCGAGATCTTCCGGTTTCCAGCCGGTACCGATGCGGAGCGGGTCGAGTTCAGGTGCATTTGCGCGGAATACCTGGCTTGGCATTTCCTTAATATTCTTCATGGCATCCTCCATATAAATTCAGATTGGCATTGCGCCATCGATCTGCTGACAGGTTTGAGCGCAGCAGCAATGGCAGTCTCTGCCCTTATTTAACAGATTCAAATTCTTTTATATACTTGCAGCTTTGTAAGCGCGTCATCTCGAAGCGGAAGTTCTTCAATCGTCGCACTTCCGTAGGCATAGCGCCGGTAATCTGTCTTCGGTTGTCGCGTTTCCGGAGCCGGATCGCCGGCAACCTGCCTTCAGTCGTCGCACTTCCAGAGTCCGAGCGCCGGCGTCCCGACAAAATAGATTTCCTCGCCGTCCGGAAGGACGTTCCAGCCCTCTTTGAGCTTTGCGGGATCGTAACGCTTTGTGATCTTATCGTAATCGGCCCAGTTATAGCCGACGCTCTCGATTTCTTCCCGGCTCATATATTCCGGCTTTGTGGCGTAGGTGATCGTAAATCTGCCTTCGCTGGATCCCTGCATGAGGTGGGCTGCAGCCATGAGTCTGCCCTCAAAAACGCCCTGACGATACAGCTCAAGGATGTGGTCCGTGCCGGTGTAGCCGTAGGTGCGGGTCATTTTATCCATCTCCTCATTTTCACCGAAAGATTTCACTCCTGGTGCAAGGACTATGAGCTCGCCGCCGTCCTCGATGATCATTCTCGTGCGGTAAACGCCTTTGTTACCGACCCAAGTGGTCTTGAGCTCGGTGGGTTCCAGATAGGTGACGACTTTTTTAGCCCGCCTTTCCACATGGAAGATGTTGAGTTTCTGAGAGAGGGCGGCTGCATTTTCAAATGGCCGTCTGCTCTCGCCTATGTACAGACCCCTGAGGGTGACCTCCTCGTTTTCGCTCGTCGTGACGGTCTGCAGGTAGACCATCGGAATAATCCCGTCCACAAAATGCTGCTGAGCATAGTCATACAACTTTCTTGCCGGACTGTCAGTCACGCCCAGAGCCTTTTCCATACCGCAGATCGCACTCAGCATGTGAGATTTGTTGATCATTTCACGTCCGCCGGTTCCGACGAATATGTTCTTGGAGTAGTTGGCCATACCCACCACCTCGTGCGGAACGACCTGTCCGACTGAGAAGATGATATCGTAGCCGCCATCGACAAGTAAATGATTTACTTCCACGTCGATCTGTTCCGGGAAGAGTCCGTTGCTGATTTCGGAGCACACTTCAGCCGGAACGAATCCCAGACGGACGGTATCTGTCTGCCAGTGATGGACGATGATTCTGTCTCTGGGGACAACGTCTCCGAAGAATTTGTCCAGTTCTTCTTCCGTCATCGGCATATGCGTGCCGAGAGCCGGCATGACGTCGGTGTGGATGCGCTCGTCCTCGGAACGTCCTTCGTTCATCTTCTCGATCTTTTTGTAGATCACCTGTGTGATGATACCCGCATAGGAATAACATCTGGTGTAATCGGGCGGGATAATCAGGACTTTCTTTATGTCAGGGAACTGGGCGAGCATCCTGTCGATCATATCATCCAGCTGCGAAGCGGAGATGCCGTTTTTTTCTTCTGTTAGATATAATTCATTCATTTTGAACACCTTTCGAGCCTAAGTCTAAGAGAAGTTTCAATTTTCACATTCGTTATAGACTCACGTCACAAGAATTCTGCTTCAACGATTAAACCCCTACGTTCACAACGACCTTCAGGTAGTTGCCCGGATTCTTTTCGATATCGATAATAGTTTCGGGTGCTTCATCCATCGAGACTGTCTTTGTCAGGATCTTGCGAATATCAACCTTTCCGGACATGATCAGTTCGATAGCCTCCTCGAACTCGCCCGCACTTGTTCTCGCTCCGCGGATGTCGACTTCCTTCTTTGTGATGACATCTGTAGGAATAGAAGTTTCATTCTTGGGCCATCCCGTGAAGGTGATGCGGCCTGCATTGCTCACGATGTCGAGAGTCTGGCGGATGCATACATTTGCACCTGTGCACTCCATGACAAGCTGTGCCATGTTTCCGTCGGTGATCTCGGCGACGCGGGATACGACATCTTCCTTACCGGAATTAATGGTGTACTCAACGCCCACGCTCGTTGCGAAGTCCAGTCTCTCCTGGACAAGGTCGATAATGATTGCATGTGCGCCATAAGCCTCAGCTGTCATTGCAGCGAGAACGCCGATCGTGCCTGCACCGTAGATTGCCACATATTCGCCGGCTTTCAGGGAACCCCTGTGTACGCCGTGAAGTGAGATTGTGAGCGGCTCTGCCATGGCTGCCAGAGTCCAGTCCATGTCATCCGGCATTTTTACGAGCATATCGGCCGGATGTGTAAAGTACTCGGCCATACCGCCGTCCACATGAACGCCGAGAACATGAAGATCGGTACAGCAGTTGGTTTTTCCGATCGAGCAGGGATAGCAGTGTCCGCAGTAGAGATAGGGATCCACGATGACACGGTCTCCGACTTTAAATCCCTTCGGGTTGTTCTCCTCGTCGATCTCTTCAATAATACCTGCCAGCTCATGACCGATGACTCTGGGGTAGGAGACGAGTCCGTTCGTTCCTCTGAACGCGCCGATGTCGCTGCCGCAGATACCTGCTGTCATAATCTTGATAAGTGCCTGGCCTTTGCCGCAGATCGGCTTGTCCTGTTCTACGCATGCTACATTCCATGGTTTCTCATATTTGATAGCTTTCATTACTGTTCTCCTTCTACTTTTCACACATTATTCTCGGATACGCCTTATCGCGTGTTCGCAATTATTCGGAAGATCTGCATCCGGCCGATCCGGAAAAGTACTGCGCATCTTCCTGAGACTTAAGTTTCGTCTGTCGGGATCGAACCTTCTTTATTAATGAATGAAAATGTTTCCTGCGGTCTGTTCGATATCTTCCTGTACTGATTAAGAAAAGAATCCAGGCGGTGAAAACTCAGAAGGGGAACAGGGGATTCCTGCGAATTCGTGCCTCTTTCAATTTCTATGATACAATCATAACATCAGACGTCATATGATACAAGCCGGAATATCTTCCATATTTACAGCTGAGAATTTGGCAAATTAGCACAAAATCTACAGGATGAGGGCAATATATACAAAAAAGAAGGTGTTCCGGTATGCAGAAATGACAATTCTGAGATTCTTTCAAAAACGGTATTGACATCAGACGTCATATGTCTTATATTGAACTCAACAAATCTGAACGCCCAAAGCAAAGGGGAACTGCAAGGGCGGCACATCTGAAAGAGACCGGGACGCCGGCCGGATCAGAGCAGCTTATAACAGGCACATGATAAAAGGGAGACAAGCTTTATGTTAATGGTAATTTTTCTTATCTCAATTGCAGTGCTGCTTTTCTGCATCATTAAGTTGAAACTCAATGCATTCGTAGCACTCCTTGTTACAGCGTACGGTACCGGCATCGCATGTATGATGCCTCTGGCAGATGTCTCGGACGTCGTTACAAATAAATTCGGATCCACACTCGGCGGTATCGGTATCGTCACCGGCCTCGGCGTTATGCTCGGTATGTTCATGTACGAGTCCGGCGGTATTGACAATATCGCGAACGGTATTCTGAAAGCGCTCGGCGATGAAAAGTCACAGTTCGCAGTTGCCGTATCCGGATTTATCACCGGTATTCCGGTTTTCGGTGATGTCGTTTACATCATGTTCGCTCCGATGCTCCGCGTTCTTTCCAAGAGGACCGGCTACTCCATGACAGGTTATGCCTGTGCGATCTCCGTTGCTACTACATGTACATTTGCCCTGGTTCTTCCGACGGCACCGCCTCTTGCAGTTGCCGAGAATATGGGCATCAATGTCGGTATCTTCTTCTTCTACGCACTGATCTCCGCATTTGTAGGTATGTTCATCGGCGGTATCATTTACGGCGGTTTCCTTAACAGACAGGATCGCAAAGCCGGAAAGACCTGGGATTTCTCCGATATGGATGCTGAAATCGAAGCAGCTACCAAAGAGACCGGCAAAGAAAGCGGAAAACCGAAGATGAGCGCAGGCCTTGCTCTTTCCATCCTTCTGGTTCCGATTCTTCTGATCCTCTTCGGCTCATTCGGACCTATGTTCCTTCCGGAAGGCGGTTTCCTGGACATCATTAAATTCCTCGGTTCAAAGAACGTAGCTATGACGATCGGCGTTCTCTACGGAGCGGTTGTCGCCCGTCCTTATCTGCAGCGTTCCATTACAGACATTATGTCTGACGGCGCTGACAAGGTAGGTCTTATTCTCCTGATCACCGGTGCCGGCGGAGCTTACGGCGGAATCCTTCAGGCGTCCGGTATCGCTGACTTTATCACAGGTTTCTTCGGAAACTTCAACATCCCGATCCTTGTACTCTGCTTCGTGATCTCTCAGGTCCTTCGCTGCGCACAGGGTTCCACAACAGTTGCTCTTACAACGACATCCGCAATCATGGCAAGTGCTGCCGCAACATCAGGCGTGTCTCCGATTCTTTGCGCAATCGCTATCTGCGCAGGCGGCATCGGACTCTCACTCCCGAATGACTCCGGTTTCTGGGCAATTTCCAGATTCTTCCATATCGATGTCACGGATACGATCCGCGGCTGGACGCTCGGCGGTTTCGTGGCAGGCGTTTCCATCCTGATTTTCGCCTGCATCCTGAGTCTGTTCCAGGGTGTACTTCCGGGATTGATGTGATCTCTGTCGCAGAAATCTTGTGACGTGAGTCTAAGATATAGGATACAAAATAGAATAGATTTCTTAATCACAGGAAAACATGAGATAAGATGCAGAACCAGACATATGATGTCTGGTTCGCATCATATCGTAAACAATCGGGTTCTTTTCGCGTAAAACGGAAAAAATATCTATGTTTTAGTAAAGTTTTATTCGGATTAATTCGATTTTAGTGAATGACTGTCATTCGTAATGTATGACGTGTCCTTGAATTTAGTCATAACTTCCAATATACTATGTACAAAGAGTATTAGAAATCTGAACTTCCCACTCCATACGTAGATTACAGTCGAAATCGATCAAGAACGCCTCGGCGTTATTACCGCGCCGCGCATGGTGCGAAGCACCTTCCTTAATGCGCGGCTGCCGGCGAGATAAGATACGAAGCGGGGAGTATGAGTTATGAATTAGAATGAGGTCAGTCATGGATGAGTCCAATTTTCAGAATGTAACAAATAATAATCTCCCTCTCCCTGAAAGGGCAGCAGATCAGATCACACAGCTTATTATCAACAGTAATCTGCAGAGCGGCGACAAGCTCCCGAATGAGTTCGAACTGGGTTCGCTTCTGAATGTCGGACGCGGAACTATCCGGGAGGCCGTCAAGATCCTTGTGGCGCGCAATATCCTGACCATAAAGAGAGGTAAGGGTACGTTTATCGCCAATCATCCCGGGAGGGTCGAGGATCCGTTCGGATTTGCATTTTATACGGACCGGTTGAAACTGGCCTTTGACTTGTGGGAAGTCAGAATGCAGTTGGAGCCCTGGGTGGCATCTATGGCAGCGCAGCGTGCAACAGAAAGAGACATCGAGGAAATTAAGGCCAGATGTGAGGATGTTGAGCGCGATATAAGGAGCGGCGTTGACCATCTTTCCGACGATGTCAGACTACATATAAGTATTGCCAGATGTACAAGGAATGATGTGGTTCCGAATCTGATCCCTGTTATTACATACTCGGTCGGTTTGTTCGGGGCCCTGAATCAGAATCGGCTGCGTGAGGAGACGATTGTAACACACAGAGCAATCGTAGACGCGATAGCCGGTCATGATTCCGAGGCGGCTCGGATAGCTATGATTCAGCATCTTCTGTCCAATAAAGCGACGCTGGATGAGGAGGCGGAGAAATCGAAAGAACGGGGAGAGGACTTAAAGGAGAACTTACCATGAAAGCAAGTTATATAACGCCTGCAATAACAATATTCGGAACAGACGGAAACCTTGACCTTAAGAGTCAGGGTTCTCTCTATGAGAATCTTATAAGCAACGGGATAGACGGTATCCTTGTGAACGGTAGTATAGGCGAGTTCTTTGCGATGACTTATGAGCAGCGGCGGGAACTGGCTGAATTTGCCGTAGATACCATTGCGCACCGCACGAAGTGTATTGTGGGCACGTCAGATATGATGTATGAGAGGATCGTGCCATTTTCCAATCACATGCTGGAATACGGAGCGGACGCTGTTATGATCATAAGCCCGTATTATTTCCGGTTCACGGACAGTGAATTGCTTGCCTATTATGACGAACTGCTTGATCAGATCGAGGGACCGGTCTATCTCTACAATTTCCCGGAGAGGACGGGCTATACGATCGCCCCGGAGACGGTGCTCGCTTTGAGGGAAAGGCACTCGAATCTCGTGGGAGTCAAGGATACGATCGGCGGTATGGACCATACCAGAGAACTGATCAAGGCCGTAAAGTCTGTCTATCCGGATTTTGAGGTCTATTCCGGCTTCGACGATAACGCGGCACATAACGTGCTGTCCGGCGGTGACGGAATCATCGGCGGGCTCTCCAACATCGTACCGGAGATCTGCACAGCGTGGATCCGGGCAATGAGGGAGAATGACATCGAGGGAATCGCCCGCGGGCAGCAGACGATCAACAGGCTGTTCGATATATATGCGGTCGGACCGCTGTTCATTCCTGTTATTAAGGAGGCGGCTCTGATGCGTGGAATCATCGAGAGCAGTGTATGCAGCTTTCCGATGCCGGCCGTGACGGAAGAGCAGCGTGTAAAGATTGCACAGATTCTCGAGAGAGAGGGGATTGTGTGTTCGCGATGAAGCCAGATTTCACTTTGCGCGCGTATTTCACGACTGAAGTCACGAGTATTGCGCGATGAAGAATAAAAGTCTCGGGCGGATCAGTATGCAGAAGGTACGATAGCGAAACAGGTGAAGGGTATTCATAATTCAGACAGAGCTATAAGGGCTGTCGCTTTAAGGCGCGGAGATGCAATACTATAGATATTAAATGCATATATCTTTAGTATTGCAGCGAAACCGCCTGCAGCGGCAGTCCTTTTTGTATGCCTGTCATCTTACGGACACTTTACTTTTTCTCACGAATGTATTAGAATAATAGCCAGAAAGAACACGAAAAATGGCATTCTTTTATGCAAAACGCACAAAGGGAGCCGACAAAAGTTCAAAGGAGGTATCTCATGAAAAAGGTTTTGGCATTGTTACTGGCAGGTGCAATGGCGCTCGGCATGGCAGCATGCGGCGGTGGTTCTTCCGCATCCGCACCGGCAGCTGACGCCAGTAAAGCAGAAGCAGCAGCGGATTCCGAGCTGGTCGCGGCTGCCAAGGAAGAGGGAAAACTGGTCGTTTACGGATCCTGCGAAGAAGAATATCTTGCGGCCGCGTGCGAGAATTTCCAGGAAAAGTACGGAATCGAAGTTCAGTATCAGAGACTGTCAACAGGTGAAGTTCAGTCCAAGATCGAAGAGGAAGCCGGCAATCCGTCAGGCGACGTTTGGTTCGGCGGCACGACAGATCCTTATAACATTGCAGCTTCGGAAGGCCTTCTGGAAGCATACGAAGCAGAAAATGCAAGCCATTTGATCGGCGACGTATACCGTGATGCCGACGGTTACTGGTATGGCATCTACAAGGGAATCCTCGGATTCATGGTCAACAGGGACGAACTCGATCGTATGGGCATCGAGGAACCGAAGGATTGGAAGGATCTTCTTGATCCCAAGTACAAAGGTCTCATCTGGCTCTCCAACTACAACACAGCCGGAACGGCTAAGCTCGTTGTCAACACGATGATCCAGAAGTACGGACATGATGAAGGTATCCAGTACCTTGTCGACCTCGACAAGAACGTTCAGGTTTACACAAAGTCCGGCTCCGGCCCGTCCAAGAACGTCGGTACAGGCGAGTGTGTCATCGGTATCGGTTTCCTGCATGACGGCATCACCCAGATCGAGGACAACGGATACGGCAACATCGACCTGATCATCCCGTCCACAGGCACATCCTTCGAAGTCGGTGCTACCGCCATCTTCAAGGGCTGCAAGCATCCGAATGCAGCTAAGCTTTGGATCGAGTATGCGCTCAGCCCGGACTGCGTTGAGCTCGCAGCACAGAACGGTTCCTATCAGTTCCTCGTACTTGACAATGCCCAGCAGCCGAAAGTCGCAGCTGACTTCGGTCTTGATCCGGACAATGTCATGGACTATGACTTCGAGGATGCAAAAGAGAATACTACAAAGTACGTTGAGGAAGTCATGAATGCTCTCGGCAGCGCAGCTGACGACCGTTTCGAGACTGAATAAGCGATATTTGCGCAAGGTAAGTGTAACCTGGGAATTCTGATTTACAAATGACCCTGTTCTCCGCAGCGCACCATAATTTATAGAATGTAAGAGGCTGCCGGTGGAAGCGAAGTGCCTGACATGATGCTTCGCGGCAGCCTCATGTATTCCTGTTTGTCCAATTTGTCTTTTCATTAAAGGGGGAATTATCACTATGGCTAAAAGTCAGGGCGCCGCTCTGGATCGCAAGAAATTCTTTGCCGATCCTATCATGGTGACGACAATTGTCGTACTGATAGCCTTCCTTACCCTGTTCATCCTCTACCCTCTGGCGATTCTTCTGGTCGACAGTTTTGTGACGGATCAGGGCATAGGTCTGGGAGTCTTCAAGCGCATCATGGCTATGAAGAACTTCCGTAGAGCTATCACGAACACATTGAAAGTAGGCTTTCTGGTAGGTATTGCGTCTGCGCTGATCGGACTGCTCTTCGCCTACGTGGAAGTATATGTAAAACTGAAGACACGGCTCCTGGAAGGACTCTTCAAAGTCGTTTCCATGCTGCCGGTCGTCTCACCGCCGTTCGTTCTCTCCCTGTCAATGATCATGCTGTTCGGAAAAGCCGGTATCATTACCCGCTATCTGCTGCATATCTATGACAACAACGTGTACGGATTCTGGGGCATTGCCATCGTTCAGACGCTGACATTTTTCCCGGTCTGCTACATGATGATGAGAGGTCTTCTCAAAAATATCGATCCCTCCCTCGAGGAGGCGGCCCGCGATATGGGAGCTTCCCGCTGGGGCGTTTTCATGACGGTAACACTGCCGCTGATCCTGCCCGGACTCGGCAACGCATTCCTGGTAACATTCATCGAGTCAATCGCCGATTTCGCGAACCCGATGATCATCGGTGGTTCCTACGATACACTCGCAACGACGATCTACCTGCAGATTACCGGCGCTTATGACAAGGAAGGCGCTTCTGCGATGGCTGTTGTTCTTCTGTGTATCACGCTCATCATGTTCATAGTCCAGAAGTATTATCTGGAGGCAAAGAGTACCGCGACCCTTTCGGGCAAGGCCTCCCGCCAGAGAATGCTTATCGAGGACAGGAGCGTAACAATTCCGCTGACAATCCTCTGCTCACTGCTGGCACTTTTCGTCTGCCTTATGTACATCTGTGTACCGTTCGGAGCACTGTTCAAGACATGGGGCTACGATTTCCATCTCACGACAAAATGGTTCCAGCAGGTATTCACGAGATACAAGGGCTTCAAGGCATTCAAGGATTCCTTCGTCCTGTCCTTTATCTCCGCGCCGATTACAGCTCTGCTTTCCATGATCATTTCGTATCTGGTCGTAAAGAGGAGTTTCAAAGCCAAGGGATTCATCGAGGCAGTCTCTATGCTGGCCATGGCGGTTCCCGGTACGGTTCTCGGTATCGGATATATCCGCGGTTTCTCAGCAGGTGTGTTCCGTACCGGTTTCCTGCAGGGTCTTTACGGCACAGGCACGATCCTGGTCATCGTATTTATCGTGCGAAGCCTGCCGACCGGAACTCGAAGCGGTATCTCGGCTCTACGCCAGATTGACAAGAGCATTGAGGAATCCGCATACGATATGGGTGCAGACAGCTTTACGGTATTTATGACGGTCACGCTGCCGCTCATCAAGGACAGCTTCCTGAGCGGTCTTGTAACAGCATTTGTACGAAGCATCACGGCGATCAGTGCAATCATCCTTCTTGTCACTCCGCAGTTCCTGCTCATTACGGTTCAGATCAATGAGTTCGCGGAGAAGGGAGCATACGGTATCGCGTGCGCATTTGCAACGATCCTGATTTTGATAACGTACAGTGCGGTTATGTTAATGAACCTGGTCATCAAGTATTTCGGTACGAGCCGGGCATATAAGGAGGATTAACGGGCTATGGCTAAAGAGAAAAAGGGCGTACGCCTTGAACATATTTCCAAGATTTATAAGGACCCGAAAACGAAAAAAGATTTTTACGCGGTCCACGACACCTCGCTCGATATCGAGCCGGGCAGTTTTGTGACGCTTCTCGGTCCGTCCGGCTGCGGCAAGACGACCACACTGCGTATGATTGCAGGTTTTGAGAGCCCGGATGAGGGCGAGATCTATCTCGGCGGAGAGCCGATCAACGCACTCACGCCGAACAAGCGCGACACGGCTATGGTTTTCCAGAGTTATGCACTTCTTCCCCACTACAATATCTTTGACAATGTAGCTTACGGTCTGAAGCTCCGCAAGATGGACAAGGAGACGATCAAGACGAAGGTTACGAACATCCTCGGTCTTGTAGGTCTTGAGGGCATGGAAGCCCGTATGACAAATCAGCTCTCCGGCGGTCAGCAGCAGCGTGTTGCTCTCGCGCGTGCGCTGGTCCTTGAGCCGGGCGTTCTTCTTTTCGACGAGCCGCTGTCCAACCTGGATGCGAAGCTCCGTGTCACGATGCGTACCGAGATCCGCAGGATCCAGCAGGAGGCCGGCATCACGGCGGTTTATGTCACGCATGACCAGAGCGAGGCGATGGCTATTTCCGATAAGATCATCATCATGGAGAAGGGCGTTGTTGCGCAGATGGGAACGCCGCAGGAGATCTATTATCATCCGAAGAGCGAATTCGTTGCCGACTTTATCGGCGAGGCGAATTTCCTTCGCGGCGAACTGATAACGAAGAAAGGCAAAGACGGTGTGGCGAGAATCAACGGTATGAAGGTCGAAGTCAAGGATGTCGGCGACTTCTCGATTGGCGATCCGTGTACGCTTGTTCTTCGTCCGGAGTCGGCGGTTATTGCTGACAAGGGTCAGCTGCCCTGTGATGTTATCCTCAGCTGCTTCATGGGAAGTTATCAGAACTATCATGTTATGGTCGGAGATACGATGGTCAAGATTACGGACTTCAATCCGAAGAATAAGAAGGTGTATGAGGTCGGGGATAGAGCTTATGTGGCGTTTGACCCGCAGAATGTACATGTCCTTTGATTTGAAAAAATGTAGGGGCTGTCGCATTAATGCGACAGCCCCGCTTTCTTTATGGCATATTCCAGGCCCCGTTTCACGAAGCCGTCCGAGAAATCCGCATGCACACGCACGGCATAGCGGGCTGATTTCCCGGTAAGCTTTTGCCGTTGGAAGTCTATGATTTCCCGGGCATCCGTATCAGTGAAGAAGGTATCCATCTGATCCAGGAGCCTCGCGGAAGCCTGCCTTACGGAGAGAGAAACGCCATTTGACAATATTTTTGCGATATCAATGTCATAATGAGAAGCGTTTTTAAAATTCAGTTCCGCGGTGACCTGTTCCTCTTTGCTGAGTTCCCCGGAATGTATACAGCTGTCATATACGACGAGCAGCTGCATGAACTTCAGATCCTCGATACAGATACCTGCCTCCGCGTATGGATTCAAATCTATATTTCTCAGTTCAATGTGATCGATTCCCGTCTTTTCAAGCTCATCCAGGCTGTTTTCCCCTCTGGATTTCAATCTGACCGGATAGTAGTATTCTGTCTGGCTTGCTATCATGCCATCCTGCACCATTTCCCGAATTCCGTCAGCGTAAGTGAATACCGAATGATAGTTGATTATCGGAACAAAGTGATTCCAGTAGCCGAGTTCGCTGCAGCGGGTGGAGGCCATGCCCGAAAAGACTGTTTTGCCCGCGTCATCCCGATTCAGGAAGGAGCCGTCGAGCAGCGGCGAAGCGGCGCACAGGACCGTTATGATCCAGCCGTTTCGCATAAGATTTCTGGCCGTGTTCAGGTAGAGCCGGTCGCGGTATTTGTTAAAACTCGTCTCTTCCGAGAACGCAAAATCGGCGTGAAGCAGCTCATCTGACAGAGAATAGTTAAAGTGTATGCCGCAGAAAGTCATCTTGTACTTGCCGTATTTCTCTGCCAGATAATTGCGATAGACTGTCTTGGAGCGCTGATCTCCCGAGAACTGTGCCACCGGAATATCATCCTCGTTCCGGATGTAGGGCGGGTTCGAAAAAGGCCAGAGATATTCCGGAACCGGGAGCACATGCAAAGCCTGTTCTGCTTTTCTGTGATGGTAAATCAGATCACGAAGTGCGCCTTCCGGAGTTGCGGCTGCTTTCGTGTTGATTTCCAGCTGGTTCTCGCAGAAATCCCGCACGAGGCAGGAATCATCCGGAAATGGATGTGCCGTATGTGAGAAATGACCGTCATCGCAAATGCGTAGGGACTCTTTTTCCAGACCGGATTTGCCTGTGAGAAGCAGTTTCTTTATTTCAGGATGTTCATGATGTAACATATCCGAAACCTTTCTTTAGGTAAAAGAAGTGTGAGTCAGATTGAATCACAGCTTCGCATGCTCAAGGATTATTTCAGACAATGGCTTGCCACCGGTCAGGGCGTCTTTCATATCTTTCGCCGGTGAAGAAATGCGTTCCGCTCTCTCGTATACCGGCAGGAGATACTTTTCTTCCCCAAAGCCGCGTTCCCTCAGACCCTCCTCTGAGAGTCTTGTGATTTCAATCAGAAGGCTCCGAAGAGCTTCCCGGTCAAGCACATCGGGAATGTGTCCTTTGTTGAACTGACGGCGGAGCTCATTTGCCGTGAGCCCGTGGTGATAGAGCACCGTCTCACGCGCCCACAGCTCTCTGAGTGCATCGCGCTTTGCCAGCAGTCCGAGCTGGAATGCAGCTCCGGCAAAGCTTTGTCCGAGCGGCTGAGTGCAGAGACTTCTGTATTCGATTGTTCCGCGGGCCGTCAGATCCAGAAACTTGTAGGTCCTGAGATACGCGAGGTCAGTCTCTTCCGGTTTGAACGGAAAGCTGTAGTATTTTCCGTTCTCGTAGTATTCTCCGGCGATCACATCCCTGGTGAAGTACTCGACGAGAGGTATGGGTTCGAAGAAGAGATATTTGCCATCCCTCTCCGTACAGAAGAGACTTGTGTAGGCGATATATTCTATGAGCTCCTCAATGCTTTCGGGAATGGCTTCATACCCGCCCACATTTCTCGGGTTGATACCGTGTGTACTGTACTCCCAGAGATTATCGCGTATAAGCAGATAGTCGGGTTCGTCCTGCGGCATCATGGAATTGGCGAAGAGCAGCGACTTGACCGGTTCCAACAGAGAAAATGTGCGGAGTGTGTCAAGAAGCTCATCCGTGCTTACATCCACCTGGATCTGGGAGGCGCTTGCAAATGTACCGAACTGCGGATAGGCATGGCATCCCCCCTCCTTTTTCCACTCACAGCACTTTCCGAGGTAACCTCCGAGCATTCCGTAACGACCGCATCGTATGTAGTCTTTTCGACAGAGCCTGTAGTAGGGAGTGATTCCGAAACCGGAGATAAGGTGATTGTTCAATATCAGGTTTTTATTCAGGTATTCGATGTAGCGGCGGAACCGGTCGTCCACATCGTTCAGGTTCTGCGATCTGGCGAAGGACATTTCAAAGTTATTGTAGGAGCAGTCGAATGAGAACAGATCCCCTGTGACCGGATCCTGAGCTTCGTGCAGGTTGCCGTCATCGTCATACTTCAGGGGCTGAAAGCCGAAGTGCGAGACGGCACTGTTCATGGCAGCCCGGCTTACCGTATGGTCGGTGGCTTCGCCGTCGAGGTTGATGATGGGGAGTTCTATCTCGATGCCGGCGTAGGTGTGGCGGCGGTTTTCGGTGGGTTTGATGTATTTGTCGTAAATCATGGAGCGAAGGTGATCATTTAACATGGCTTTTCTCCGAATTGTTATTCTTCATCGCGGCAAGAACGCCGAGGCGTTCTTGAATAATCATACTAAAACGGTAGGTTTAGTGTAGATTAACACGGCGCATACATCTTGTCAAGAACGCCGAGTCATTCTTGAAATCTTTTTGTGAAAGACGAATGCCTTCCCTTAGGGAAAGAAAGAGACGCACTGGTCAAAGCAGGCTGGAAAGACGAGAAGATCGGATTCTACGGCAACTGAAATTATGTCATGATCTCCGCTGTCAGTCAGCGGGAATTTGAAAAAGCTCAGACAGAGACGGCGTGAGGATTTCTTCGTACGTTCGCCTGTGAGCAAGGCAGCAAAAAAAGCCGCATGAAAATCGTGTTTTCACGATGAATCATGCGGCTTTTTCGTGCCATAGCACATAGGAAGTATCTATGAATCAATAATGATCATAATGATTGCCGCCCCAGTAAAGCCTCTTCGAGACTTCAGCCTTCTCCGGCAGTTCAACGCCCTCCATGATGTACTTGAAGAACTCCTCGAATCCCGTGCGGTCCACAATGTAGCCGATATGCTCCTTGTGCTCTACCGCGTTCGGATCTATGTATTCCTCGATATAAGCGTAGGAATTCTTGACGATCTTCAGAATACTCTCCTCATCGCACCACTTGATGAAGTCTTCCGCGAGGCGCGGATTTCTCTTGCCGGTACGGCCGAGCAGGACCAGACGGAAATAGTGCTCCTTGCTGCGTGTCCATGCTCTTGTCGGGCAGTAAGCTACGCAGACGCCGCAGCCGATGCACTTGGCGGTATCGCGCACGACTTTGCCGTTGACGAGTGAGAGCGCACCTACGGACCTTCTCCTGCAGAAGTTGATGCACTGTTCACAGCCCACGCAGCGGTTCGGATCGTATTGAGGCTCGGTCATGCCGATGATGCCGAAGTCAGCCATTCTGACCTTGGCGCAGTCGTTGGAGCAGCCCGTAAATGCGATCTTAACGTGGCGGTCATTCGGAAAGACCAGTTTCTCCATTTTCTGAGCAAACGCCGTCGTGTCATAGCATCCGAACGGACAGAGGCGCGCGCCGGGACATGCCTGAATGTTTCTTGTGCCGGAGGAGGGATAGCCCATTCCGGGTTCTTTCTGGTTGATTTCAAGGGCCTCGATAATTCCCTGGATTTCCTTGTTCACAGCGTCCATATCCGTGAGCTTGATTCCGGGAATCTCGATACCCTGACGATTAGTGATGTCAATGACGCCGTTGCCGTATTTCTCTGCGATTTCCACGACTTTGCCCAGGGAGGCTGCGTCAATTACGCCGCCGGGAATACGGATTCTGGAAGCTGTCTCGCCCCTGACCTTGGAGTAGCGGAAGGCGTTCTTTTTGAGTTTTCCGATGTTAATATCTAAATTTCCCATAATTTACCTCCTTCCTTAATCCATCATCTCTTTGGCTTCAATGTAGTTGAAGACAGGTCCGTCCAGGCAGATGTACTTGTCGTTCACACGGCAGTGTCCGCACTTGCCGAGACCGCAGCACATCTTTCTCTCATAGGAGACCGTTATATTCTCGTCCTTAAAGCCTTTTTTCTGCAGTTCGATAATAGTAAAGCGCATCATTGGCGGCGGTCCGACCACAACGGCCTTGCAGTTAGCCGGGTCGCGAAGCGGCAGGTCTGCCACATATTTTGTTACGAGACCGATATTTCCCTCATAGCCTTCGGGAGCTCCGTCGACCGTGAGAATTAAATTGAGCTTGTCAGCCCAGCGTTTGAGATCATCGCGGAAAAGCATATCGGAGGGGCTCTTGAAACCGGCGATGACATATTTGTCTTTCGCGTTCGGCATGTTGCTGAGCGCCTCGATTACGCCGCGGACCGGAGAGACGCCGGTTCCGCCGGCTACGACGACCGTCTCGCCGTCAGCGTACAGATCTGTGTCAAATCCGTTTCCGTACGGTCCGCGCAGAAGCAGTGTCTGGCCGGCATAGTGTTCAAATACCTCGTCCGTCACGCGTCCGACCTTTCGGATCGTGAGATCCACATAGTTTTTACCGATACCGCTGATGGAGATAGGAGCTTCGCCGTATTTCGGCATGGAGACTTCGAAGAACTGGCCGGGTTTGCATTTGCCCTTAAATTCCATCCGGAACGTATACTCTTTCTCCGTGTGTTTGATCACCTCGAGAATTTCAGACGGGAACGGGATGTAGGGATTCTTTAAATCCTTGTGAATAATAGTGTCCAGTATTTTAGAGGAGAATGGAATGTGGGAATTTTTCATTTATCACTCACCTCCTTGTTTTCATCTGCGGATGCATCGAAGACTTTCTTAATTATGTTGGTGTAGGAAATGTATTCCGGACATACGTCGTCGCATCGTCCGCAGCCTACGCACATGTCATAGCCGAAACGCTTTCTGTAATCCACAATCTTGTGGAGAACTTTGAAGCGCATGCGCTCGCCGTTAGTGCGGCGATACTGACCTCCGCCGGCGACGTTGGTGTAGCCGTCGACCATGCAGGATCCTCCGACTCTCCTGCGCTCGCCGACTTTGCCGTTGTCGGTGTAGAAGACGTCCTGCATCGTGTAGCAGGTGCAGGTGGGACAGACAAAATTACATCTGCCGCAGTTAATACAGCGTGTTGTGTACTCATCCCAGAGCGGGTCTTTCAGGATGCTTGCCGGAACTTTCTTCGGTATCTCCACCTTTACCTTGTTTTCCGTCACGAAGGCGGGGGAGAAGGTTTCGGGGCGGAGCGCATTTGCCTGAAACAGCTTCTCAAGAGATGCCTCCGCCACGTCGCAGCGAACGCCGTCATCGGACAGTTCAACGCTGAACTCGTAGCCGTCCTCTGTTTTGTTGGCGCCCATGCTTGCGCAGAAGCAGTTTTCGAAACTTTCCGTGCAGCCGATCAGGGCGAATTTCACCAGGTTTCTTCTTCTCAGGTAGAACCAGTCTTTCTCCGGTCCGTTGTCGAGATAAATCTGGTCGAGCCTCCTCACCGCGTGCATGTCGCAGCTCCGAAGGAAGATCAGGACCGGCTTGTCCGGAAGCTCGGCCTCGCGGCACTGGCTCTCCGTGAAGTAGAAGAGCGTTTCGGACAGCGGCGTCAGAAATTCCTTGAAGGAATAGTCCGATTTCTGTGCCAGCTCGATTTCGTCGGCGTGGTTGACTTCGTCGTACATGATCACATCGATGTCCGTGAAGCGGCCCATTCCTTTTTTGCGCACAGGCGCGAACAGGCGATACTTGTCAGAAAGTGCCTGTACGACCTGTTCAAATCCGTCGTTACTCAGAACATAGCCCATTGTCATACCCCCTTTGCAGCAGGTTCTGTGGTGTGTGAATCGGAACCGATACGGTTCCGGGTTTAATGTTGCAGTCTATACATACGTCAGAGACGAATATGACCGGTGTGAAGGTGAAACTCAATGCCGTGCGGTCAGGAAGTAAAAGAGGTTTTTGTATATACTTCCGTAGCCGGCAAGAGAATTGAATGCCGACGTCTCGAGAATTACGGAAGCGAAAGAGATTATTGTCCGCTCTCCATCATATACGGATACAGAAATCCCGGCTCCTCAACCTTTCTCATGCCTGCGCCCATTGCCTGCCTCAGCATTCCCTGCATGGACGCAATTTCATCGGGCGTCCCGTCCGCCACGATCTCTCTCTCAGCCATCACGCAGATCCGGTCTGCGGCAAGAAAGGCGAAGGGCATGTCATGCGATGTCATTACAATCCCGCGGCCATCGTCGCGGAGCTTTCGCAGAATACCAAGGAGCGTCATCTTATGCGAAATATCCATGTATGTGTCCGGTTCATCGAGCAGCATCATGGGCGCATCTTGCGCGATGGTCATTGCCAGGTAAGCACGCTGACGCTCGCCGCCTGACAGGGAAGAGATCGATTTATCCCGCAGATGATCCACCTCGGCTGTGCGCAGCGCGCATGCGATAACGTCAAGATCTCTTTCGCCGAGAGTTCTGGAAAAACCCATACGGCAGAAGCGGCCGTGGCTGACCAGTGTCTCAACGCTCATTTCGGGAATTGTCAGGTGCTGCGGGAGATAGCTGATGAGTCTTGCCCGCTCTTTTGATTGCAGATTTCTGATTTCTTTCTGCTTACGGTTGTTTTGTTTTGAACCGGTTTCCAACGAAGCAGGAGCGGAAGCAAGATCAGTTGAATCAACAGAAGCGACTTGTTTGGAATCATCAGCCGTATTCATACTGCAGATTATACTTCCCCGGTAGGGCAGCTGACCCGCAACTGAGCGGAGAAGCGTGGACTTGCCGCAGCCGTTCTTCCCGACAATCACAGTGATTTCCTTCTGTCTGAGCTGCAGATGATCTATCTGTACGATGATATTGCCGCGATAGCCTGTTTTCAAGTCCGATAATTCGATCATGTTAGTATTCCCTTTAAATCTTGACACGGGTTTGTATTCATGTCAGAGATAAATTATTGGTTGTACTTCCTTAACCGGCAAGAGAATTCAATGCCGTCACGTCTACGCCCGCCTCGGTCTCCTCATCAGCACCAGAATAAAGAACGGAGCCCCGATACACGACAGCACCGCACCCGCCGGAAGCTCATACGGATAAAAGAGCCTGCCCGCCAGCAGGTCGCACAGAATAAGGAAGCTGCTTCCCCATAGCATGCAGAGCCTGATGCGTTTTCCCGCACCCTTAACTCTGAGCATGCGAAAAACATTGGGAATGATCAGTCTGACAAATCCAAGCAGCCCGCACAGACTCACCGCTGAGGCAGCGAGCAGGGATGCGATCCCTACGCAGGCGAACCTGTAGACTTTTACAGAAAGCCCCAACGCCTCCGCGGTCTCGTCTCCGAGCGGAAACAGGTCAAGCCCGCCGGAATGGGAGAGAGCAATAATGCAACAGATCGCGGTAATCACCCCGGATAGAATCAGCTGTCTCTGCGGTATAAATTGCAGTCCTCCGAGACTGAAGGCTACTTTGTCCGTCACAGTCTCGGGAAAAAGGGTCACGATCACATTGATACCGGCCGTCATCAGGGAAGAGACGGCCACGCCTGCGAGTACAATCCTGGTCCTGGATGCGCCGGCTTTGCGTGAGATGAGATAGACAAATGTCGTAGCCACCAGCGCTCCTGCAAACGCGAACGCACCCTTCATCCCCGTCTGCCCCGGAAACAGCAGAGCAGAAATCAGGACAAATAAGCCTGCGCCTCCGTTTATTCCCATAACGCCCGGAGCACAGAGCTCATTGTTCATCGCGTATTGCAGCAGCAACCCGGAGACGGACAGAGCCGATCCGCACACCAGACCTCCCAGCATCCTGGGGAGGCGGACTTTATACAGGATAAGAGCGGCGACCGGGTCGTTTCCTTCCCTGAGCATGGAAAGCATTCTGCCTAAGGAGATATCTCCGGTCGGCATAAAGAGCGCAATTGCACAGGACATGACCAGTGCAAAAGCTCCGATTATTTCCCATTTATGATTCCTTAAGCAGGTCGCGAACGTACTCATAAGCAAGATCCCACTGCGCATTCGGTTTGTACTGGAAATAGTCCTTGGGCATCGTGTAAAGCCGACCCCGGTTCACTGCATCCAGAGAACTCCAGACCTCATTGCTCTCGAACTGGGTCTTATAGCTTTCCATCGCTTCGCTCTCTTTGCCCTGCGGAATAATGAAAATGTAATCCGGGTTGGCTGCGACGATTGCCTCTATGTTCAACTCATCGATCCGGCTGTCGTCCTCTGCGATATTTCTAAGGCCGAAGTCACGGAAAATTTCACATGCAAAATAGTCGTCTTTCAGTACCTTATTCTTGGTAGCTGAGACGCGGAGAGCAAGGAATGTCTTTGTGTCACCGTTCGTTACCTCCGCCTTGATTGCCTCGATCCGCTCGCCCACCTGCACAGCGTTCTGCTCATACAGGTCTTCTCTTCCGGTGAGCCCCGTGAGTTCCTTCATGCAGGATTTATAATCTTCAAATGAATTGATGTCAACCGCCATCGTCCGGATACCCATCTCGTCGAGCTCAGCTTTGAGCTCTTTCTGGGCGGGAATGTCCACTGCCAGGAGTACGAGATCCGGCTCAAGTGCGAGAATAGCTTCGCTGTTTGGTTTGCTTAACGTTCCGACGACAGCCGTATTCTCACTGATGCCATCAAGTTCCATGGCGTCTTCCGTGGTGCCGCTGAGTTCACCGCCTGCGAGGAGCCAGAGATCGGCGTTGGACTTGGAGACGGCTACGACGCTCTTAGGGCAGGAGGTATCTGCTGTGCTATCAGCCATGTCGGGTGCTTTTGACTCGGCAGAGACATCAGCCTGCCCGGCAGTGCTTTGCCCTGCAGCAGAGTCGGTCATGTCAGCTGCTTCAGATTCGGCAGAGACATCAGCCTGTCCGGAAGCATTGCCTGCAGTGGAATCGGCCGGCTGATTGGAGGCGCAGCCGGCAAGCAGGAGCATGAGAGAAGTCATGGTGACGGCAAGGGATGCGCGAATGATTCGGTGGCTTAGGCATTTGTATAGGAAGCTCATAAGATACCTCTTGTTTCTTTAAAAGATGTTGCAGGATTGTGGGAGTGGTAAACACGGAACAAACCTTAATCGACGTTTTGCGTCTTGAACATAAGATTTCCGGAAAAAACGGTACCTGTGGCTGAAAGGTACCATTACTATCATAACATTTACTGCAAGTTCTGACAATGTGATTACAATAATAAATCTGTCTGAAATTTAATGGTTTTTGGTGGAAGGACGGTGGGAATTGTTGTAAGTGTTGCGTACGCAACAAGTGAGCATTTCTTCGTTTACAGAGGGGAGGCCAAAGATATAAAATATTCATGAACGCATCGGCGTTCTTGTCGCAACGTGCGCGGCGCGTAAGTGCCATAAAAGTTTGCATAATTAAGGAAGAATAAGTATGAAAATAATATGTTACGGAGACTCCAATACCTACGGTTTTGACCCTCGCATAGGTACCCCCGGACGGCATGACAAAAATGACCGGTGGACCGGCATCCTCGATAACATGCCGGAATATGAAATCATCAATGAAGGGATGAACGGGCGAACAATCCCGGACTGCGATGCCGCTTACAACTCTCTCGGAAGCATCATCAGGCACAACATGTCCGCAGATATCCTGCTCATTATGCTCGGCACGAATGACATGTTCATGCTTCGCGGCGCAACGGCAGCCGTGCTGGGGGAACGCATGCGTGCCATGTTCGAAAATGTACCCGAACTTCGCTCATTCCGGGATTGCACGGGGAAGAGGATCTGTCTCATCTCGCCCCCGGCCCCGTCCCGGCGCGTACTCTTCTATGAGATGATCGGTGTACCGGGGTCTCAGACAGCTGATGAGGTCGCAGGAATCATGGAAGAACTCCCGGGTGTGTATGCGAAGGTGGCATCTGACTGGCAGGTAGATTTTATCGATGCGGGAAAATGGAACATCGAGCTCCTTTTTGACGGACTGCATTTTTCTGAGAAGGGACACAGAGAATTTGCAAGACAAATGGAGGAAAAGTTGAAATCGCTCATATGAACAACTTATAAGAAGCTGACCGGTTGACGTGAATGAAGAAAAGGGACGGAAAACCGTCCCTTTTCTCATAGATTCATTGTTTATTACATTTCCTCGTCGATTTCATCGATAACGATTTCGCCTACCAGATTCTCCTCCGGGGCATTGTCATTTTCAGAAACCGACTCGATTTCCTGCTCAGAACCTTCCGGCTCCTCTACAGGTGCTTCCTCAGCGGTCATCGGCATTTCCTGCTCGGATCCTTCCGGCTCCTGATACTCATTCTCAATGACAGGAACTTCTACTATACGGCCGTCAGATACTCTTGCCTCGCCTTCCGGGAGCTTTCCGTTGTCTGTGATAGATGTTGCTTCACATACAGCGTCGCATCCTACAAAGTACTCAAGCTTTGCGTCGTCGCCGACCTGAATCGTTCCGGAGATGTTTGTTCTTTCCGTTACGAGAGCCTTAACGCCGTTCACTGTGATCCAGTTTCCGCTGTATGCTTCTACCGGTCCGCAGATGTAGCCTCTTCTTTCGATACCATCATAGATGGTCTCTTCATCAGACTTCTTCTCGTCCTTCTTGTCTTCCTTCTTCTCAGACTTCTTGTCCTCTTTCTTCTCTTCCTTAGCCGGCTTCTTGTCGCCAAGCAGAGAAGAGGAGATGTAGCCTGTGCGGCCGTTCATTTCGACGCGGCCCCAGCCATTTGCCATACCTGTCACTTTGACTTCTCCGCCTCTTTCGACGCCGTCAAATGCAGTAGCTCCCGTTGTGCCTGCAGATCTTACATTTGCATCAGTCTGTGCATACATCGTGTGTGTGCCTTCTGTTGAGAAGGATACGTCTGCAAGAGCGATCTCGCTGCCGTCTCTTGCTTCGATCTTGCCAAGACCGAGGTTGTTGTCATATGAATAGTAAGCTGCGTCCTCTGCAAAGATTGTCTTCCAAAGGTCTGCTCCGGCGTCCTTGCAGTAGATCTCAAAAGCCTCATCGGCCATGCCTTCTCCAAATACTTCCACGAAGTCAGCTTTTGTAGCGTTGTCCGGGATCTCTTTGTAAGATTCGATTGCGTATGTGCCGTCCGCATTCTTTGTGAGTGTGAAGCATCCATGGCTCTCATAAGCTGCGCCGTCCTCTTTGAGGGCGTTGCCATCCTGTACATACTCAGCTACTTCGAAGGCACCGTACATGTTAACGGTCTTGCCATTGTCGCGAGCAGAGCTCTTGATGATATCCATGTGCGGGATGATCACAGAGTTCTCATTTGCGGCGTCCGTCTTGTTTACGAAGTAATCGGAGATAGCGCGCTCTGCGTTGGTTCCGTCCATGACGTAAGCCGGAAGCTTTGCATTGTCAGCGAGTACGTTCACCGTGCCCATGCCCATTGTTGTAAGAGCTGTGAGTGTTGTAAGACCGGCAATACCAAACAGTTTTGTAAATGTATTCATAATGATTAATTACCTCTTTTCTATCACTGTAATATGTTTACCTGGATTTTGTAAATGCGTTCTAGTTGTAGGCTTTTGGTTATTTTTGTTTTGTGGGGCTTTGTTTTTATCTCTTTCGCTCTCCACATCTATGTATACGGAGGTGAGAGTAGGAGGACTAACTATTTTTAAAAATATTTTTTGACGTTTATTTGCCATACTAAATTAGACTTTGAGCCGCTGGTTTACTTTGGCAGGAACGCCGAGGCGTTCTTGATTTCTGATTTCGGGTTCTGATATAAAATTGCGTTTTGGTTTGGGTGAAAGTATAATTGGGGTGTGGGGTGGAAAGGACGAGGAACTTAAACTTCCCATAGGGATATTTCTCGGTCTCATCATTATAATACTGCATCGGCGGGACGCTCTCGCTCGGTCTCGCTGGCAGCGGTACTAATAAATTTTCTGCGCTGACGCTTGAAAATTTAAAGTACCGGCCGCTCGACGACGCCGCGCCGATTGGCAGTATTATATGATTTCGACCGGGGAAGACGGCTGATGGGAAGTTTGAGTTTGGAACTAACTGATAAAAGGCGAGTAGCCTAAACTTCGCATATAAGTGTATAGTTCGGTCTCATCATTATAATACTGCATCGGCGGGACGCGTGATGACCACAAAGGAGGCAAAGAATGACAGTAAAAGATTCAAGCTGCAACGGTGTGGAAAGGCTTAAAGAAGGAAATCGAAGATACCTGCAGGTGAAGAACGAAATAGGAGATATTTCTCCCGCAGTCCGCAGAGATACCTGTGTGAACGGTCAGAAGCCGTTTGCGCTGATCATTACCTGCTCTGATTCCAGAGTTATTCCGGAAGCGATTTTTCAGGTAGGGATCGGAGATCTGTTCGTGATTCGAATCGCCGGCAATGTGATCGATAATCATCAGCTCGGCAGTATCGAATACGCCGCAGACCACCTGGGGGTGAAGCTGATCGTTGTTCTCGGACACACGCATTGCGGTGCGGTAGATGCCGCCATATCCCATAACCCGGAGGGGTATATACGTTTTATAACGGACGAGATCAAAGAAGCAATCGGAGACACCAACGATCCGTATGAAGCGAGCTGCCGTAATGTCCGTCATAGTATTGAAGCGATTGAGGCGAGCAAGATTATTCGCCATGATGAGGAAGAAGGCCTGCAGGTACTGGGCGCAGTATATGACATTGAGACGGGAGAGGTTCATTTCCTAAATCGCTGAGCGACGCGAAGCAGCAGGGGTTTCTGTGAAGCGCAGCAGCGGAGTACCGCGTTCGTGGAGGCCGGCACTGCGCATGGGGATAAAGGTATATGCGTCGGAACGATTGTCTTACACGAGGACAGATTCAGATTGCATGGAGATTTTATTATGTATGATGAAGTAATGGATCTGCTAAAAAAAATTGACGGCGGCTATGAACCTTCAGAAGAAGAACGCACAGCTCTTTTGGAAATCGAGACCCTTTCTTTGCATAGAGGTGAGAGTATTCCGGCAAGTATAGGGAATCTGACGAATCTCTGGCATCTTGATATGAGCAATTCGGATATAAGCTTCCTGCCTGAAAACATAGGGAATCTGACGAACCTCCAACATCTTGATATGAGCAATTCGGATATAAGCGCCCTGCCTGAAAGCATAGGACATCTGACGAATCTCCGAACTCTGTTTCTCAGAGGCACACAGATAAGACGACTGCCTGAAAGCATTGGGTGCCTGAAGTGTCTTCGGAGCCTTAATCTGAGCGCTTCCATGATAAGCGAGCTGCCGGAGAGCATAGTGAATCTGACGAGCCTTCAGAGTCTCAATCTGAGCCATACACAGATAAGAGAGTTCCCGGAAGACATAGTGAAGCTGACAAACCTTCAGAGCCTTTATCTGAATGATGTGCAGATAAGCGGGCTGCCGGAAGGCATAGTGAACCTGAAGAACCTTCAGAATCTATATCTGAGCGGTACAGAGATAAGAGAGTTCCCGGCAAGTATAGAAAACCTTACGAACCTTCGGAGACTTGAGCTGGGCTCTGTCGATTTAAATTCGCTGCCGGAGGGCATAGAAAAGCTGGCGAACCTCCACAGACTTGACCTGAGTTCCTCTCGCATAAAAGAACTACCGGAAAATATCGGGAATCTGCGTGGGTTAAAGCAGCTGCTTCTTGAAGATTGCTTCCTTAATGAATTGCCGCAAAGTATGTTATCTTTGGACCTTGATTATAAAGAAGGAAAATTCAGTGCCGGAAACTATTTTGAGCCCGGCATTTACATTAATGGGCTGAAACTGAAAAACCAGCCTGTTGAGATATTCTTTCAGAGCCGGGATCTTATAATCAACTATTATGAATCAGTGAGAAAAGAGGTGGCCTTACCGATCAATGAGTGCAAGGTGGTATTTCTCGGGGATGGCGGAGCCGGCAAAAGCCTGATTATTGATCGTTTGATGCATGACGGAATCATTTCTTCTGATTTTGACGGAGAGTCTACGCCCGGAATCTGTATCAGCTCAAAAGAATACGCGATCGGAAAGGATAAGATAAAACTGCATTTTTGGGACTTTGGAGGGCAGGCTGTCATGCATTCCATGCACAGACTGTTTCTCACAAATCGAACATTATATGTGGTCGTCACGAATGCGAGGGATAACAAGGCCAACGAACAGGCCTGGTACTGGATCAGAAATATCAGGAGCTTTGCAAATGGTGCGCCGGTGCTCCTTCTGGTCAATCAAAAAGATCAGAACCCTTCCGCAAATGTCAACGAGAACGGTTTGCGAAAAGAATACCCGGAGATGAAACAGGTTCGCATTATCTCTGCGCTGAAAGACAGCAAAGCAGAATTTAACAGCGAAGTACGTGACGCGATATGTCAGATCGTGTATGACATGGAGACGGTACACACATTATTTTCCAAGTCCTGGCTTTCTCTGATGAATGAGCTTCAGGAGATGAAGGAAGATTACATTACTTCAGATGTATTTTACGGAAAGTGTTTTAAGAATAAGGTAGGTACGGAGAGGGATATCCTCGACAAGATTGTTAAGTGGTACCGGGATTTAGGCGTATGTTTCTACAGTAAGGCACATCCGGTGTCTGCGCGATACATGGTGCTGAAACCCAGGTGGCTCTTGAATGCCTTATATGTACTGGCTTTTAACGGCAGGAAGTATGCTTCAAACGGCATTATTTCCGAAAAGGATATTTATACTCTGATTTGCGAAAAAGTGCCGGACGATGTTATCAAAAAGGTGTGGAACGATATAGCTTACAGGCCCGAAGAGGTTCAATATATCGTCAATGTTCTGCTGGATTTTGAACTGATATACAGACTCGACAATGAGAGGTTCTTTATTCCGATGCTTTGCGACGAGAACGAGCCGGAAGAAATGGATTCTTTTGACTCAGAGGAAACATTTCATGTAAGATTTGACTATGCATATCTGCCTGAAAATGTGCTCCATCGTCTCATGGTCCGTCACGGATATGAGCTGAATACGGATATCGTCTGGAGGACCGGAGCAGTATTCGAGCGAAGGCAGCTAGGGTGGAGTTCTCTGGTGCGCATCAAAGATAATGGTCTCGATGTATACGCCAAAGCAGAGAACAAAAATGAACATCCGGTCAATTCTTATCTTGATATGATCCGCGGATCTGTTTATCAAATCAATGACGAGCTCGGATTGACTGCCGATGAGCACATCGCATATCGAAAGGGCGGATTAGAGGACCGTTTTGATTATGAGATACTGTCAGGAATTAAAAGGCCGGTCAGCTGATGATATACTCCGGAGTCTTTAAACAGCTCATAAATATTGATGATATTCTCGGCATTATAAAGAGCCCCGATAAACTTATTGATGATGATTTGAACAGCCAGGTCGCGGCATTGTTGGATTCGCTGATGATTGCACTGGGAAAATTGCAGGGCAACAGCGGATTCTATGATGCGGATGAAAACAAGTGCAATTCCTTCATAAGAGATCTTCTGGAAATGCGCGGTTACTCATGTAAAGATCAGACACTGCACGGAACCAGTGCAACCGGCAGGAGTGACGGAGAATTGGATATTCTTATCTGCGACAAAGACCGGGATGCCGATATCACTATTTATGAGGCATTAAAGCTGAAAGGATTCGGCAAGGCGGAACAGCAATACCTTTTGAATCACCTGAGAAAGCTGATAGACAATTACAATCCAAAAGGGTTTTCACATCTGTTCCTGGTATCGTATGTCTCGTGGAGCAAGGATAAGTTCAATGATCTGGCATATGAGTACGGCAAATATGTAATGAGAGATGTCGATTCGAAGTTCGTGTATAGGAAAAGCGAATTTGCGGACTCTTATAACAATAATTATACCAGATGCCTGAAAGTCGGGTATGATTGCGGAGGCATCATAATAAATGTGTATCATATAATTGTGAGGGTTGCTAATTAAGTTTATGATAAGGTCGCCAAAAGTAGCCAACTCGAGCAAGCTCGGTTTCAGGATGAAACTTTTGGCACTGTAATCAGTTTATTGCAAAACAGCTAATAAGGAGAGAGAATTCATGGTTACTGTAAAAGGGGTCGCCGCAATGGTTGACCATACGAATCTGAAAGCGTATGCGACAAGGGAAGATTTTCAGAAGCTGTGTAATGAGGCCGTACATTACGGCTTCAAGTCCGTCGCAATCAATACATATCCGGTGGCTATGTGCCGTGAAATGCTGCGCGGAACCAATGTGCTGACCGGTGCCGCCATCAGCTTTCCGCTTGGCCAGACAACGATTGCGACCAAGGTCGCCGAGGCACGGAATGCAGTCGCTGACGGGTGTCAGGAGTTCGACTATGTTCTCAATGTAGGCAAGGTGAAAGAGCATGACTACGATTATATCGAGGAGGAAATGCGGCAAATGGTCGCCGTCGCCCGTGAGGCGGGAATCTGTGCGAAGGTCATTTTTGAGACCTGTTATCTGACCGAGGAGGAGATCATTGAGGTGGCGAAGATCGCTTCCCGGGTCAAACCTGATTTTGTGAAGACGAGCACCGGATTCGGAACTGCAGGAGCGAAGGCTGAGCATGTCCGCCTCATGAAGCAGTATGCCGGTCCGGAAGTTCAGGTCAAAGCTGCCGGCGGGATCCGAAGCTGGGATGCCGCGAGGGAGATGATCGAGGCCGGTGCGACGAGGCTCGGAACATCCAGCGGAATCAAAATTGTGGAGGAGATGAGGGCAGCGGGGCTGCCGGAGTGAGACACCTGAGAAGAACAGAAAGGGGACGATTCCCGGACCGAGAAATCTACGGCCCGGGAATCGTCCCCACTTTTCTCTTCAAGGCAAGCCGAAATCGAAATTATTAATCAGTTTTCCAATTCGAAATAAGCAATTCGCCGCACTGTCTCCGCATCCACCGCAAACGGTGCGAGTGCCATCTTTGCCGGGTTTCCGGCAAGCTCTGCCACAGCAACGTCAAGGACTTCACGAAGACGGGTCTCGTCAGCCTGAATCTCGCCGCAGGAAGCGTGGTATGTTTTGCGGAAATCCGAAACAGACGCAAATCCTGCTGTCTCAAGCAGATACTTTCTGTCGCTCTCCGGTGCCGCGGTCAGGTAGCCTGCTGTGAAATAAGCCGTCGCCATACCGTGCGGCACGCCGAGATGAGTCGTCACCGCGTAGGACAGGCCGTGCGGAATTGTCGTTGCCGTGTGAGCGATTGCCATACCGGCCATCATAGATGCGCGAAGCATATTGAGAAGGTCCGTTTCGTCGGCCTCACGTTCGCCCCGGATCACAGGCAGACTTTTTGCCCAGGTCTTGAGACCTGCGTCCACACACATCCTGCTGTAGTCTGTCGCCTTGGAGTTGAGATAACTCTCGATGAGATGTGTCAGTGCATCAAACGCCGTATTGCAGAGGACTTTTCTCGGTGCACCGGTCAGGTACTTGCCGTCAAGCAGGGCGAGATCCGCAAATATTTTGTGCGGTATTGATTTCTTGACCATCTTATCCGTGTCCGTGAGGACCGAGACGGCTGTAACTTCCGAACCGGTGCCGCAGGTCGTCGGAATTGCGACGATCGGCAGAGTCACGCTGTCGCCGTCCGGTTTATAGAGATAGTCGACATCCTTATCGGCTTTTTTGATCATGAGGGCTATTGCTTTCGACGCGTCAAGCGGGGAACCGCCGCCGATGCCGATTACGAAATCAACATGTTCCGCAACGCCGAAATCGCGGGCTTTCATGATTGTTTTGACGGAGGGGTTTTCCTCCACTTCATTGAATACAACATGTGCGATGCCTTCACTGTCGAGGGTTGCGGTGAGATCATCGTAGGAGCCATTTGCAAATGCAGAATGACGGCCGGTTACAATCAGCGCCTTCGTGCCGAGTGCAGCGATATCTTTTGCGTGGTTTTGTATTGCGTTCTTCTCTTCAAATACTTTGACGGGCATATAGAACATGGCCATGATAGTACCTCCGTGTGATTCGTAGAGTTATTTTCAGACTTCTCGCCTTATAATAAAGTGGCTCAATAATGCCTGGCGGGAAGTTTTCGTTATTTATTATAAACCAGGTTAGGAGATGTTGGAAGGTTTTCCGCCATCTGAGTACTTTTTACTATAAGGACTGTTTTCAATCGCCTGGAATCGTGCCGACGGTAATTCGATATGCATATATCAGCTTTCGCTTCCTTTATGGATCGCTTTATCCCCGTATTTCTTCCGCACTTTCGCGAGCATTTCGTCGAGCCGCTGTTTCTTTGCTGTCTGCTGCCGGTCTCTCTCAAGCATTTTTTTCTTTTCTCGTTCAGCCTTCTCAGCCTCAAGCCGGGCCTCTTCCAGGCGCTGCCGTTCAGCTTTCTCAGCTTCAAGCCGGGCTTCTTCCAGGCGCTGCCGCTCGACCTTCTCAGCCTCAAGCCGGGCCTCTTCCAGACGCTGCCGCTCAGCTTTTTCAGCCTCAAGCCGGGCCTCTTCCAGGCGCTGCCGCTCAGCCTTCTCAGCCTCAAGCCGGGCTTCTTCTTCCCTCTTGCGCTCCTCGTCCGCCTTCACAGTCTTAGCCCAGGAGAAGAGATCCATCTGCACATATTCACTCTCATCTATATTGGTGCAGCCCACGCCTATGAGCCTCACTGTCTGATCTTTGGAAAATAGCCCTTCCCTCCCGAACAGGATCGCGTCCATGAGCGCTGCAGCCGTATCGCGAATGACATCCGTGTCGTTCGTGGAATCCGGAAGCGTCGTCTGCCTTGTATGACGGCGGAATTCCCCGGTCTTGACGATGACGTAGACCGTGTAAGCGCGGACATTGTCCCTTCGGAGGCGTGACGCCACGCTCTCAGATAAGCGCTGTATGATCGGCAGGCCGTTTGCCTGGTAATTTGAGGCGGTGATATCCTCGGCAGTGGTGGTCTCATTGGAGTAGCTCTTGGCTTTCTCCCGCTCGCTGATGACGGGAGAGTCGCTGATGCCGTTTGCATTCTTATGCAGGTATTCTCCCGCTTTGCTTCCGATGATGCTCTGCAGATTTTCGAGACTCATCGTCGCAGCATCCCCGATCGTAGTAACGCCGACTGATCTGAGTTTATCGGCGGTTTTGCGTCCGCATCCGAAGAGCTCGCCGATCGGCAGCGGCCACAGCTTCGTGGCGATTTCGTCCGGATAGAGGGTATGGATTTTGTCCGGTTTCTCGAAATCGCTGGCCATCTTTGCGAGGATTTTGTTTGTGGATATACCGACGTTGACCGTGAATCCGAGGGTGTCACGGATTTCATTTTTGATAAGCCATGCGGCGCAGAGGGGATAGGGTAGGTCTGACATAAGCTGTCGTTTACTGTCATCCCCTGTCACCGATGTATATGTTTTTCGCACCCCCTCATAAAATCGCTCGGGATCGGACATATCAAGAAATGCTTCATCTATCGAGACCTGCTCGACCTCGTCGGCATATTTGCGCAGAATCCTGATGAAATCTGCGGAGTACGCCTTGTATGTTTTTCTGTCATTCGGGACAAGGATGAGATTCGGGCATTTTTTGAGGGCCGAGATGACCGGCTCCCCGGTCGTCACGCCGTATTTTTTCGCAGGGATGGACTTGGCGGTTATGATACCGTGCCGCGTCTCGACGTTACCGCCTACTGCGGAGGGGACTGTGCGCAGGTCCAGGGCAGAAGGGTCTTCCCTGAGCCGCTTGACTGCGCTCCAGGAGAGAAATGCGGAGTTTACATCAATATGGAAGATAATGCGGTCAGCTATGTCGTGCGTATCATTCATAGTTTTGTTTCCTGATGATTTACGGTTAAGACAATTGCAGTTGATTAGATTATACCATTTTTTTATAGGAATGTAGAATCCTGCATGATATACTTGATGCAAATGTTATGTGCCACAATATTTGATAATCTATGACTTTTGGAGGCGGGAGAGTATCACCGGTGATATGTGACTTAACAGAGGTAGTATCCTGTAGAGGGGAATTCAGAGAAACCTGCGGAAGGAACATAAGGGGTAACCTGTAGAAAGACGGCTTATTACAAAGCGGGATCGTAATGTAGCCGAGACCTTTGGGTCCGGCATGTGCCATGTAGAAAAAAGCTTCCCTCCATCCGGTTCAGCGTGTATGTCTGTCGGATGAGAGGGAAGCTCTATTTTCATTATTCATATTTCCTGCTTTATACGGATCACTGTCTCAATCATTGCTTAATGATAAGACTCACGGGCGTTCTTGATTAAGATGTTCCGGCTCCTCTTATCGAATTATCCCCAGAAGCCGCCGATCGTCATAATCATCCATGCGATGATCGTCACAGTGGCTATAATGCCGAACATCTTCATGAATGTGACCATGAAAGTTCTGCTCGTTTCTTCCGATCTCTTGCGCCAGGCAGCTCTTTCCGCGCGGCTTTCTTTCATCTGCTCGGCTGCAAAGTTCAAAACAGAATCCACGGATCCCTTCATGTCGACGGTCACATTATCAACATGCTCGATATTGGCGTGTGCAATATTGTAGTTGTTGATGGCCTTTTCAACGATGAATGCCGTATCGCAGTACGGGCAGACAGCTGCATCCTGGCTCGGGTCGACATCAAGAGCGGCGCCGCACTTGGTGCAGGTCGCGGGTACAAATCTCATTTTCTGCTCTGTCTTTATTTCCATGTTACTTCTCCCTTTTACATTAGAGCTCGGTGTGAGCTATTCGACATTTCAGGAACGCTTCGGCGTTCCATACACATAAATACTATCGGAGGTTTCACTACCTCGCATATTTTCGAATTCCTAATTATATACGTTGCTTTGTGCGTCGAGGTCCAATCCTAACGCAAAAGAGAGGATGGATTGATAAATTCAGGTCTCGCTCGCGAGACTTGGCGCGGGATTCGGGTCAGCATAGCTGACATCTTCCAAACCGAATCCCTGCGCATCCTCGCGGAGCGTATAGACACTAAATTATACAGAACAGAAAACTCTCGTCACTCAAGAACGCCGAGGCGTTCTTGATACTGACAGAACCTCACCTGAAGTATGTCACCAGACCGTAAATTACCAGGAAGCCGATCAGAAGCGGCAGTATGAACTGGAAATAAAAACGCAGCCCGCGCGGGACTTTGACGCCCTCACCGATGTTGACCTCCTTGAAATAGTTCTCAAAGCCCCACCCGAACTTCCAGGTACAGAACAGGGATGTGATCAGAGAGCCGATCGGCAGTACGAGGTTGCTGACGAAGAAGTCTTCGAGATCCATGACGCAATTGCCTTCTTTCAGAGGCTGGAATGAACTCCATACGTTGAAGCCCAGCGCGCACGGGATCGACAGTATGATCAGGGCGATTCCGTTTATGATAGCTGACTTTGCACGGCTTGTGCCGAACATGTCCATAGAGAAGCCCATGATATTTTCAAATACGCCGATCATTGTCGACAGTGCAGCGAAGAACAGGAAAGCGAAAAACAGCGTTCCCCAGAAGCGGCCCATCGCCATAGTGCTGAATACACGCGGAAGAGTCAGGAAAATGAGGCTCGGTCCCGCATCCGGTGCTATTCCGTAGGCAAAGCAGGCCGGGAAGATAATGAGGCCGGCGACGATCGCGACAAATGTGTCGAGTCCCGCTACTACGAGCGCCTCCCCGAGGAGCGAACGCTTCTTATCGATGTAACTGCCGAAGATTTCCATGCCGCCCATACCGAGACTGAGTGTGAAGAAGCTCTGGTTCAGCGCTGCATAGAAGACGTTGCCAAGTCCGGCGGCTTTCATATTTTCAAACGACGGCTTCAGATAAAAGCTGAGTCCCTCGGAAGCGCCCGGCAGCGTAAGACTGCGGATGCCGAGGACGATCATAATGCTGATCAGTGCGAGCATCATGATCTTTGTGATTTTTTCCACGCCGTTCTCAAGTCCGATTGCACAGATTATGATGGTCAGAATAAAAACGAAGAGCATACAAAGTATGAGAGTCTTCGGCGAGGCCATCATTTTTCCGAAAATGTCCGCGATCTCGTCGGTATCCGCACCGACAAAACGTCCGGAAGCCATCAGGATAAAATAGTGGATGATCCAGCCTGAGATGACCGAATAGAACATGAGCAGGCAGTAGTTGCCGGCGACAGCGAAGTAGCCCATGAGGTGCCATTTGGTGCCTTTCGGTTCCAGCATCTTGTATGCGGGGAGAATGCTCTTTCGGCTGTGACGGCCTATTGCGTATTCCATGGTCAGGACCGGGACGCCCAGGATGATCAGGAAGAGCAGGTACACCAGAACGAAAAGACCGCCGCCGTTCTGACCGGTTATGTACGGAAACCTCCAGACGTTGCCGAGGCCGATCGCGCAGCCGGCAGAGAGGAGGATGAAGCCGAGGCGGGAACCTAAGTTTTCTCTGTTTTGCATATTATTTTTCCCCTTTAAACGACAAAAGTAAGTTTAGTATAGTGCTTAAAAGGGGATGAGACAAGTGCATAAAATGAAAAATTTGTGCAAAGAAACCTGATTACCTATGGTACAATGATAGCAGCATGTTCATACACCAAAAGAAAGGAGAACACTATGTCAGTTCTTCGCGAAGATTTCCTCTGGGGAGGAGCAACCGCCGCAAATCAGTTCGAAGGAGCTTGGAACCTGGACGGAAAAGGCCCGTCTGTCTCGGATATGTGTACCAACGGTTCCGCCACCGAGCCAAAGTGGGTAACCACGACCATTCACCCGGACCGTCTCTATCCTTCTCATGAAGCCATCGATTTCTATCATCACTATGAAGGGGACATCGCCCTGTTCGCAGAGATGGGCTTCAAATGCTTCCGCATGTCCATCAACTGGACCCGCATTTTCCCGACCGGTATGGAGACAGAACCGAATGAGAAAGGTCTCGAATTCTATGACAGAGTATTTGACTGCTGCAAGAAGTACGGGATCGAACCGCTTGTGACTATTTCTCACTATGAACTTCCGTATGCGCTTGTCGAGGCGTATAACGGCTGGGAAGGACGCGAAGTCATAGACTGCTACGTCCGCTACTGCAAAGCAATTTTTGACCGTTATCAGGATAAGGTAAAATACTGGCTGACATTTAACGAGATCAACTCCAGCACGATGCCGTTCGGCGCTATCCTGAACACGGGAACGATCCGCGGATACGAGGGTCCGACATCAGAGGTTCCGGATAACAAGCAGGAGCGCTATCAGGCTCTCCATCATATGTTCCTGGCATCTGCCATCGCTGTCAAATACGCCCATGACAACTATCCGCAGTTCCTGATGGGCGATATGAATATATTTGCCACATCTTATCCGCTGACCCCGAATCCGGATGATGTGATCGAAACACAGAGACACAATAACATGATGAACTGGTTCTGCTCGGACGTTCAGGTCCGCGGCGCATATCCTTTCTATGCACAGCGCTTCTTCGATGAGAAAGGAATCGTGATCAAGAAGGAAGAGGGAGACGACGAGATCCTGAAAAAGGGAACCGTAGATTTCTACACATTCTCCTACTATATGTCCAACTGCACTACGGCCGATCCGAATGTTGCTTCGTCCGGCGGAAATATCATCGGCGGTGTGCCGAATCCCTATCTGAAGGCTTCCGACTGGGGATGGCAGATCGACCCGAAGGGCCTGCGCTACAGTCTGAATGAAATTTATGCGCGCTACGGAATTCCGATGATGGTCGTTGAAAACGGTCTCGGCGCCTATGATGTGAAGGGTGGGACGGAATGGTCCATGATACATACCGTATCGACTATCTGCGTCAGCACATCGAGCAGATGAAAGAGGCGGTCAAAGACGGCGTGGATCTGATGGGATATACACCCTGGGGATGCATTGACCTTGTCAGCGCATCGACCGGCGAGATGGCGAAGAGATATGGCTTTATCTACGTAAACAAGTTCGATGACGGGACGGGAGATCTTTCCCGTGAGCGCAAGGAATCCTTCTTCTGGTATAAGAAGGTAATTGAGACAAACGGCGAGGAGCTTTGATTTGCCATAGGTATGCAGGGCGAAATCGTTTCGAAATCAGATACGGCACGATGTTTGCTGCATAGCTGAGTTAAACAGATATAACGTGAAAAGGGACGGCTCTTTTACGTGGAAAATCCACGCGAAAGGAGCCGTTCCTGATTGCTAAGGACTGTCCTATGTGAAAACACTCGAACTTCTCTTATATACATGGTAAAATAGTGGCAGGCGAGACTTGAAATTAAGAAGGTGTTACCATGTTAGAACGCATTAAAGGCAAAGCCGTGCTTTGTCTCATTTTAACCATATTCTGGATCGGTCTTATCCTGATCCACAATCCACATGTGACAAATAAGTATGCCACCCGTTACTTCGGCATTTCGCATGCAGGAGGTATCCCGGTTAACGGAGGTGAGACCGTTGAGCAGGCCTTTACCATAAAAGGCGGCGGTCTTATGCGCCTCAAATGCTTTGTCGGCGGAGTTGATGCGGAAGGCGAACAGCTGCGTTTTCGTGTCAAGACGGGCGACGGCAAGGTCGTGGGTGAGCAGGTCCTCGCTGAGGATTCCTATGAAATCTGGCACATCATAGATATTGAGATGAATACAGATCTCAGCGGCGTCAGCGATTACACACTGGAAATCACGAATATCAGTCCTCCGAACGGTCCCGGCTTCGTTGTATACGGCTATTTCCCGAATCAGAAGGGTCTGACGAGCCGTCAGCCGGCAGCCAAACTGAACGGTGCCGATTCCGGTATGTCCGTCGTTATGCGTGCCGGCATCTGGGACGGGACCATACAGAAGATATATTACGGCCAGTGGCTGATCATGATTCTGCTTTCGTACCTTGTGGTTCTGCTTCTTAGCGACAGTCCTTCGCGCAATTTCCTGGTCATCTCGGCTGTGATCGGTTTTCTTTTTGCGGTCTACAACCCGTTCTGGAATTATCTTGACGAGAATACGCATTACTTCCGATCCTATGCAATCAGCGAGGGATACTGGCACGACGGAAAAGACGAGAACGGATCCTATGGCGGAAATCTTCCCGCGAACTTTGATGATTCGCTCATCGTCACGCTGAGTCCGATAAATTATTATGCAAATGCCGACATACTTAGCGCCCCCTACTCCTCCGAGAAGGAGTGGTACACGACGCCCTACATGTCGTCGGTGCTGCCGTTTGATCACATGATAGCGGCAATCGGTATAAAAATCGGTACGCTGCTCCGCCTGCCGATCGTGTGCGTCGTACTGCTTGCGCGTCTGACGGACCTCGCGTTCTACATTGCCCTGTCCTATGTGGCAATCCGCAGAATGCATTACTACAAGATTGTCTTCTTCACGATGGCTACGATTCCGCTCGCAACATATCTTGCGGGTGCGTGCAGCCAGGATGCGGTGCATATCTCCGCGACATTCCTGTTCCTTGCGGTTCTGCTTTCCTACGTGTTCGAGGACCCGGGTGCACGGGTGAACGCAGTCACGACGGAGACGGGCTATATCGATGTGAACGCGGTTCGAGCCGCGGCGGGCGAGGGCGACGCATCACGAGCGGAGGTGAGTGCATTTGCAAATGAAAAACATGCGGCAAATGCAACAGAGATGAACTCAGCGGGCGGTGCTGAAGGACGCACAGATTATGGGACAAAGGAAGCGGACAAAAGTACAAGTCAGGCTACAGCAGAAGCGATAGGTAATGAGTTCGCCTCAAGTACAGAAAATGCAGTCAGTACATCGCCTGAAACAGGTTCTTCAAGCGGACAGAAAAAGAAACACAGCCACGACCAGCTCTCAGCTGCCCAGCTGGGAGGGTTTGCCAAGGTCGAGCAGGTTTCGAAGATAGGACTTCCTCAGATTGTCGGACTGCTCATACTCTTTGTATTCGTGGCGTCCATCAAGTATCTGATATACTCGCTGCTATTTGTCCTTGTTTTCTTCATTCCGAAGGAGAGATTCGCGAAACCCGGAATGAAAAAGTGGTTCATACTGTCGGGAGTTCTGCTCGGTGTCCTGCTGATGGTTTACCAGGTGTATATGCTGAAGACATATCCGTTTGTCGAGATGAGGAACGGAGATGTGGATGTGGCGGGTCAGATGGCATTTGTCTTCGGAGATTTTTACGGTGCGTTCCGTATTCTTGCGCACTACTTTACAGGGCAGTTCCTGCTCCAGCTGTATGGCATTTATATGTTCAGGGAGTTCAATGGGATTGCATATCTGCTCAGCGGCGTGATTCTTCTGTCAGGCGTACTCGCCGCAGACAAATACCACTGGGAGAACCCTCGCCGCCGCGCTGCTTTCCACTGGGTCGCTTTCATAACGATCATCGTGATGTGCGCGCTCATTATATCCGCACTTTATGTCGGTTACACGCCGGTGGGGAGTACGGACGTTGACGGCGTGCAGACGCGTTACCTGATACCGTTCCTTCCTCTGCTCGGTATTGTGATAGCCGATCTGCCGGTCGAGAGTAAGATCAGGCATCTGGAGGAGAAAATCGCATTTATTATGGTGCTCGGAAATATGTTGTTCCTGGCATACTATACGCTGATAGACAGGCTGTTTTACTGGCCGTCTGTGTGGAACTGAGCGGACAGGCATGGAGATTAGGTATGTAGATGATGAAAATTAAAGAATAACACATAATACTCATGTCAGATGATGGCCGGCGGAAAATGATTTTTCCGCCGGCTGTTTTTTTTGCATCGTATTTTATTCTTCATCGCGCAATACTCGTGACGTGAGTCTATGATACGCGCGCATAGTGAAATCCGGCTTCATCGCCTTATACTCGCGGCAAGAACGCCGAGGCGTTCTTTAATTACGGAGAGTTGTTATTTCATACCGGCAAGGATTTCAAGAAGCTTATATACGTCTTCCCGGGCCGTTGACCAGCTCGTCGCGATGCGCATAACGACTCTGCTCTCATCAAGCTGCTCCCAGAAACTTATATCGACCTTGCTCTCCAGATACTCTCTCTGACGATTATTTAATACTACAAAAAGTTGATTTGTCGGGGATTCGAAATACAGTGGGAGTTCCGCGCTCTTTATTGCAGCCTGAATCTCGGAGGCATAGCCGAGCGCTGTCCTTCCGACATTTTCATACAAGCCATCGGTAAAGAGGACGTCGAACTGAAGCCCGAGAAGCCAGCCTTTTGCGAGCAGAGCCCCGTGCTGCTTCATGATGGTGAAGAAGTGAGGGATGTAATTTGGTCTCGGTATAACGAGAGCTTCGCCGAAGAGCGCACCGCATTTTGTGCCGCCGATGTAAAAAGCGTCGCAGAGGCGGGCGAGATCTTCGAGTGAAACGTCATTTGCAGGGGATGCGAGAGCGTATGCGAGCCGGGCACCGTCGACGTAGAGGGAGAGGGCGTTTGCATGGCAGATATTGCTCAGCTCGTTAAGCTCATCGAGTGTGTACAGAGTCCCGTACTCAGTCGGCTGGGAGATATAGACCATACCCGGCATGACCATGTGGTCGTGGTTGGCGTCGTTTGCATATGTTTCCACGTAACGGGCTACATCCGCGGGATGTAGTTTGCCGGGAGCGGTATGAGCCGAATGAGGAATCGTGAGCACCTTGTGACCGCCAAACTCGATTGCGCCGGCTTCATGGGTGCTTATGTGGCCTGTGTCCGCGGCGATAACGCCCTGATACGAGCGGAGGATGGAGTCTATGACCGTAGCGTTCATCTGTGTACCGCCGGTGAGGAAGAAGACTTCGGCATCCGGGCAATTACATGCGGCGCGTATCTTGTTTTTGGCGGATTCACAGATCGGATCTGTGCCGTAACCCGGCATGGAGAGTTCGGCGGTATCGGCCAGACGGCTGAGGATGGCCGGGTGGGCGGCGCGGGTGTAGTCGGAGGAGAAGTTGAGTTTGGTATCCATAAAAGCTCCTTTTAGTGAATTCTTTGTTGTATTCGATAGGGATAAGTATAGCATGCATCTTCGTGAATTGTGACATGGATTGTTTTCTTAAGTGATTTGTGAATTATTGTTGCGGTGGAGAGAATAAATTCGTAAGATGCTATGTAAATGAGGAATGTCTATAATTTTTAAAGTAGCGGCCGCCAGGCGACGCCGCTCCGATTGCATTTTTAATGATATCGACTGTAATGTAGGTATGGAGTGGGAAGTTTGAAATAGTGGTAGAAGGAGTTCTTATGGAGCAGAAACATAAACGCCGCCCGCACTACAGCGGAAAATATCCGCGGCGATTTGAAGAAAAATACAAGGAGCAGAATCCGGAGAAGTACGGAGATACGATTGAGCATGTTATCTCGAAGGGGAGTACCCCCGCGGGTATGCACATCCCGATCATGGTGGATGAGATTCTCGGTTTTCTGGAAATCAAGCCGGGAGAAATCGGGCTCGACTGTACGCTCGGATATGGAGGACACAGTCTCAGAATGCTTCAGGCTCTGAGCAGTCAGACCCAGAATGCTGAAATGTCTGCGGATTCCATGACATGTATGAGCTCGAGCACTGAAATTTCAGAAGCCGATGAAAAAAAGGAGAGAGGAGTCGCGCACGGTGCAGGACACCTCTATGCTCTTGACGTAGACCCGATTGAAATCGTCAAGACACGGGAACGACTGAAGGAGAAGGGGTACGGCGAAGAAATCTTCACTGCGATACGCACGAACTTCCGCAACATAGATGAGGTGGCGGAGAAGTACGGTCCGTTCGACTTCGTGCTTGCGGATCTCGGAGTTTCATCGATGCAGATCGATAATCCCGAGCGCGGCTTTTCCTATAAGACCGACGGTCCTCTGGACATGCGGCTCGATCCCTCGAGAGGGGAATCTGCGGCGCAGCGGCTCGCAGCGCTGTCTGAAACGGAAATCGCTTCCATGCTGTATGAGAATTCGGATGAACCTTATGCAGCGGAAATCGCAAAAGCTGTGGGGGATGTGTACCGACGCGGAGGAAAAATTGGAACTACAGGTGAACTTCGCGAAGTAGTGAAAAAAGCTGTTGTAAGGATACCGGCAAAGAAGCTGGTGGAGGAGAGCAGGGAGGACGCGATAAAGAAGGCTTACGCGCGGACATTTCAGGCTCTCAGAATCGACGTGAACAGCGAGATGGAGGTCCTCTATGAGTTTCTGGAGAAGCTTCCCGGAGCGGTCAGAGAGGGAGGACGTATATGCATACTGACTTTCCACTCGGGTGAGGATAGACTTGTAAAGAAGGCCTTCAAGGCAGGGCTTCGCGACGGCTTGTATAGTTATGCTTCGAAAGATGTGATCAGACCCTCGAAGGAGGAATGTTTCCGAAATCCGAGGGCGAGGTCGACGAAGCTGCGGTGCGCGATGAAGGCTTGATTTGCTTAAAAGTATCTGTCTGCCCCGCGGAGATCCTCCACAATATCAATGATCTGAGGGAACTTCGGGTAGTGCGGTTCCATGGTTTCTTTGTGGATAGCGACGATGGATGCGCCAATTTCCGCGGCGCATGTTATACCGGAGAGAGAGTCCTCGAAGATGAGGATATTTTCATGTGTGCCGATCCGATCACATGCATCTCGGAACATCATGATTTTATTCTTGTAAGCGTTGTTGTCGTAGACGATGTGGTCCATGTCGAACCATTTGTCCAAATGGAATGTCTCGACGAAGAACTCGATGTTCTGAATGATGGAAGCTGTGGCGATGGCGCAGGGGATTTCGTGCTCTTTCAGGTAGTCGAAGAGCTCGTTGGCACCCGGAACAAGTTTCGCCCCGCCCGGAACATTACGGACGGTCTCGCGGTAGAGTTCCTCCTTGCGGAGAGAGTAGTATTCTAATTGATCCGGGGTGAGGGTGCCTCCGGAGAGGCGGCGAAGAATCTCGATATTGGGGAAGCCTGCGTATTCGGTGTCCATCTGCTCGGCGGTGAGGTGCTTGCCGGCGACTTCCATGGCGATGCGGTCCCAGGCGACGACATGATATGCGTCGTCGAAGAGAAGAGTGCCGTTGAAATCAAAAATAACGCCGTTATAGTGCATAGTGCTTCCTCCATCTGGATTTAAAAACTACTGATAAAGTAATTGTGAAGGATGAGGGGGAGAGTGTCAAGGCAAAATAAATGCAGGAAACAACGAGATGATTACAGGATTGTGGGAGTGCGTAAGCACGGAACAATCCGTAATCGACTTTTGGAGTCTTAATAATTACATGGAATACTTAGATATATATGATGAAAATCGCAAATGGCTCGGCTACTCCCGCCCCCGCGGCGCTTCCTACATGCCCGGCGAGTATCATCTGATCGTGCATGTGTGTCTTATGAATGAGAGGGAAGAGATGCTGATTCAGCAGCGATCCGACAGCGTTGCAAAGTGGCCGGGGATGTGGGATTTGACAATCGGCGGGCATGTTCTTGCAGGGGAGACGCCTGAGCAGGCGGCAGAGCGCGAGGTGCAGGAAGAGCTGGGACTGCAGATTATACTTTCCGAGGCAGGGATCGTTGAGATGACGATTCAGAATCGGCTTGATACAATATTTGTCGTGCCGGTCAAATGTGTAAGGGAATATGACGGGGATGCGGAGCATCTGCTTAAGAAACTTGTGCTTCAGGAGGAAGAGGTAAAAGCGGTAAGATGGGCTTCTATAGAAGAAATCAGGAGCATGATTGAGAATAGACGATTTCTCGGCTATCCTATGGATATAATTGAGAAGATATCCCTTCTGATGTGATTTATCGTCATGACATGAAATCAAGAACGCCTCGGCGTTCTTGCCGCGCCGCGCATGGTGCGAAGCACCTTCCTTAATGCGCGGCTGCGATCCGCCGTGCCTAAGCATGCGTAACAAGCATTGTGCAGCTGAGGCTTTTAATCTCTGACGCGGGTTTGTATCCCATGTCAGAGACAAGTATCATTTTGCGCATTCATCTCACGACTTAAGTCACGAGAATTCTGCGTCAGAGATTAAAAACAGAAAGGGGAGACGGGACTATGAACGAATCAGTAAAATTGGTACATGCTGACCACACGGGCATGGAAAAAACCAGACATTACAATCGTGGAACCCAATAAAGCGGACTGCATCTTCCGCACAGCTGAAGCCGGTGATGGGAGATTACATAATGTAGAGGGGAGTCTGTCAACGATTATGGCAGGACTTGCCTGCGGGGAACCGTGTATGATCGGATGGGAGGAGTTGGATGCATATGCGGACAACTTTATGTCTGTGCCTGATTACGTTGCGGCTAAGGGTATGCGGATTCTCGGCAACCCTACAGGGAATGATGGCAGAGTGATCTCCGGAGAGAGCGGGGCCGCTGCACTTGGATGTGCTGTTGAGATTCTGCAGAATGAGAGTCTGGAGTATATTCGCAGAATACTGAAACTGGATCAGAATTCAAGAAGAATAGGCAAGGATTCTTGGTAATTCAATTGCCGAGAGGAATTGCCCCTTTTTATCTATTGACAAGAACAAATGTTTGCAAACATGCGTTTGGTGTGATATACTAGATGTATGAAACAAATATTGTCAGATACAGGACCTGTGTGTGTAATATTAACTACCATGTGGTATGGTGCGTGAAGTACCGTCGTAAGATAATCACCCCTCAGAAAGAACAGTTCCTGAAAGATCTTGTACAGGAGATTGCACGGGACAAGGGCTTTACTGTACATCTTTTCGAAGCTGGGGAGATGGAT
>CACYPS010000010.1 GCA_902776305.1 uncultured Lachnospiraceae bacterium
AGGAGGCGTATCCGCAGGTGCGTGAGTCCGGCCGCCTAAAGCGGCCCTGCGGCGAGAGCCGCATATGGAAGCACGTGGATTTATCCATGTGAGCTTCACTGAATATCCATGTTATGCCTCTCTTATATGGATTATATGATGTTTTTAAGACTTGAAGCGAATTCGGGTCAATACCAAATGACATGGTTAAAAATGAATTCTGCACAATATCCTATCATATCAGATACGTATCTCAAAGAAAAAGGATCATCGCATATGCGATGATCCTTGCATTTCTCACTTTGATCAGCCGATAGAGTTAACTCTCTTTGCCATACGGGAGATCTTTCTTGCGTTAGTGTTCTTCTTGTAAACACCCTTGGAAGTAGCACGTCCCATTTCAGCCTTAAGAGCATCAAGGGCCTCGACTGCTGCTGCCTTATCACCGGCTGCGACTGCTGCGTCAACTTTCTTGATTGCAGTCTTTACACCTGAACGAATAGCTTTGTTTCTTGCAGCTCTCTTTGCATTGACAAGAATTCTTTTCTTAGCAGATTTGATGTTAGCCAAATCAGTTTCCTCCTAAATGATACATACAATCTAAGTTCTCAGCTGTCCTGCCTTTAGCCAAGAGACACGAGATTGCGGCATGGGCGGAACACACTTAGTTATTGTATTCAAAAGGGCTATCCGTGTCAAGATGTAAAATTAACTTTTTGTGCGTTTTTCAGCGCCTTTTTCATCGCCTTTTTCAGAAGCGTTCTGCGACTTCACAAGACGTCTCGTTGCTTTTTTAGTTAAATGATTCTGTTCACTATACAGGTGTCCATAACTTCTTTACTACAATGTTACGTATCCGTTTTCAGGCATTTTATTGCCACTTAACATCCTTTCGCTAATACCTTAATTTGCTCCTCCAGAGTCAGGCGACCATGCTTGCATGGTCATCTGACCCGCCAATCAAAGTTTGAAAGTTTACTTTCAAACTTTATTCTCCCGCAGCCCCCAGAAGAATCAGCTCGACTGAGAGCCGGTCGCCTATTTGCCCCGTCTTGACCGCCTCCTCCATAGCCACACAGGCATTGACCGATTTCTGCAGATCATTCCGGGAGAAGTTGCGTGCGATACCGGTAAGCTTCTGGACTGCATAGGGGTGGATACCGGATTTCTGTGCAATCAGTGGCGGGGAATTCCCCTCCGCGAGGAGTTCCTTTATTATAAGAAGCTGGTTGTACTGGCGGCCGATCAGGTAGAGGATCCGCATCGGAGGTTCCTTGAGCGCAAGAAGGTCCGCATAGAGGTCCAGCGCCTTCTTCTTATTACCGGTCGTGACAGCTTCAATCATGTCAAATATATGGCTCTCGATCTGCGTTCCCGTCACCGCCTCGATGTCATCGCGCTCGACGGCGGTTCTGCCGTGACAGTAATTTACGAGTTTGTCTATTTCAAGGGACAGATGGCTCATATCCGGTCCGGTTCTGGAGAGAAGATATCTCATGTTATTCGCGGAGATACGAAGACCTGATTTTCCGAGCAGTCCCGCACCCCATTTCATGAGTGCCGCTTCCTTCTGCTCGGCAAACTCCGAGATGTAGCCGGCATTTTTAATAGCTTTGAAAAGGCGGCTTCGCTTGTCGACCTCAGTCTCGGAGAAGACGATTACAGCGTGGTCTGGAATGTTCTTCATGTAATCCGGTAGAAGCTCCGCCCCACTTTTCAGGAGTCCGCTGTCCTTGATTCGGATCAGTCTGTGATCGGCAAAAAAAGGTAATGTCTCAGCGAAGTCGATGACCTCGCTCTCGCGCACTTTGTCGCCGTCAAGATTCAGGCGGTTCATTGTGTCGGTTTCCGGAACGATCGCATCACAAAGATGCTTCGTATAGAGAAGACGAAGGTAGCTTTCCGGGCCGTACAGGAGATATACACGGCCGAATGTTTTGTTGTCGATATCGTTCTTGATTCGTTTCATGGGAACCTGCCATTCGTTCTGCCGGAGGCAGAAGTTTACATTGCGCGCGTATCGTAATCGAAATTTAGCGTCTTAATCATATCATAGATTCCTATGTCGTGCCAGAAAATCAAAAGTTAACCGGAAATCAGGAATTAATGAGAATTCCTCACCGGAGGTTTAAAACAAATGTTCGACACTATTGCATTTAGCGCACTCTTTTGGTAGAATAATCAATACTGAATTTTCAGGAAAATACCAATACTTCCCGAATATTGCTCACGAGCAGACTTTACAGTTAAAATGCATAGTCACGACGATTCCAATCCGACTGCACTTACAGTGTGAATCGGGAAGTATAATCAAATGCATATATGACGTTACATCCCGAAAAAAGGAGCCTTCATGGATCAGAGCAAAATCCGCAATTTCTGTATAATAGCCCACATCGACCACGGCAAGTCCACCCTCGCCGACCGCATCATTCAGATGACAGGTCTTCTCACAGAGCGTGAAATGCAAAATCAGGTCCTCGACAACATGGACCTGGAGAGGGAGCGAGGCATTACGATCAAAGCCCAGACAGTCCGCACAGTTTATCGCGCGGATGACGGGGAAGAGTATATTTTCAACCTGATCGATACCCCCGGCCATGTCGACTTTAATTATGAAGTTTCGCGTTCGCTCGCAGCCTGCGACGGAGCGGTGCTCGTTGTCGACGCGACGCAGGGTGTGGAAGCGCAGACGTTGGGAAATGTCTATCTTGCACTCGACCACGATCTGGAAATCGTGTCCGTCATCAACAAGATTGACCTGCCGAGCGCAATTCCCGATGAAGTCGCGCAGGAAATCGAGGATATCGTCGGTGTGGAAGCAATGGATGCACCGCGCATTTCCGCTAAGACCGGTCTCAATGTGCACGATGTCCTCGAGGAGATCGTGACAAAGCTGCCCGCTCCGACCGGCGATGCGGACGCGCCGCTGAAAGCGCTCATATTTGACTCGCTCTATGACTCCTACAGAGGCGTCATAGTATTCTGCCGTCTCTTCGACGGGACCATGAAAAAAGGAAGCCGCGTGAAGATGTGCGCCACGGGTGCCGAGTTCGAAGTAGTCGAAGTCGGATATTTCGGACCTGGCCGATTCATTCCGTGCGAGGAGCTGAGAGCCGGTGAAGTCGGATATATGACTGCCAGCATCAAGGAGATCCGTGAAACGCGGGTCGGTGATACGATCACAGACAAGGACAACCCCTGTGAGGAAGCGCTCCCCGGCTATAAGGAGCCGCAGCCGATGGTCTACTGCGGTATTTACCCTGCGGATTCCGCCAAGTATCCGGATCTTAGGGACGCGCTGGAGAAACTTCAGCTCAACGACGCTGCCCTCCAGTATGAGCCGGAGACGAGCCAGGCGCTCGGTTTCGGATTCCGCTGCGGGTTCCTGGGACTACTCCATCTGGATGTCGTCATTCAGAGACTGGAACGCGAGTATGACATGGATCTTGTCACCACGGCGCCTTCCGTTATCTATAAAGTACACAAGACGGACGGAACACTGATCGAGCTCACCAATCCGTCGAATCTGCCGGCCCCATCGGAGATCGAGTACATGGAGGAGCCGATGGTCCGGGCGGAAATCATGGTCACGACCGAGTATATCGGATCGATCATGACGCTCTGCCAGGAGAGACGCGGCGTATACGAAGGGACCGAATATATTGAGACGACACGCGCTGTATTAAAATACAAGCTACCGCTCAACGAAATCATTTACGACTTCTTTGATGCGCTGAAGAGCAGGTCGAGGGGATACGCTTCATTTGACTATGAACCCATCGGCTATGAGCAGAGCGAACTGGTCAAGATGGACATTCTGGTCAATCATGAGGCGGTAGATGCACTTTCCTTCATCGTCTATGCTCCGTCGGCTTATGAGCGCGGCTCAAAGATGTGCGAGAAACTGAAGAAAGAGATACCGAGACAGCTCTTCGACATCCCGATCCAGGCGGCGATCGGTTCCAAGATCATTGCCCGTGAAACAGTTCGTCAGCTGCGCAAGGATGTCCTGGCCAAGTGCTACGGCGGCGACATCTCGCGTAAGAGAAAGCTGCTCGAGAAACAGAAGGAAGGCAAGAAAAAGATGCGTCAGATCGGTAATGTTGAGATCCCGAAAGACGCGTTCCTCAACGTGCTCAAGTTGGATGAGGAGTGATTTGCTGATATATGAGAGAAATGAAATTTATATCGATTCGCGGGGCAAATGTCAACAACCTGAAAAATCTCAGTGTTGAAATCCCGCGCGATCAAATGGTCGTTCTCACCGGACTTTCGGGTTCCGGCAAGAGTTCACTGGCATTTGATACGATTTATGCAGAAGGACAGAGACGCTATATGGAGTCTCTGTCTTCTTATGCCCGACAGTTCCTCGGTCAGATGGAGAAGCCGGATGTGGAGAGTATTGAGGGTCTTCCGCCCGCCATTTCCATCGACCAGAAATCTACGAATCGGAATCCGAGGTCCACGGTCGGAACTGTGACGGAGATTTACGATTACCTGCGTCTTCTTTACGCGAGGATCGGCATCCCGCACTGCCCGAACTGCGGTCGTGTGATCGAGAGGCAGACCGTTGATCAGATGGTCGACCGGATCATGGAACTGCCCGAGAGAAGCAGGATTCAGCTTCTGGCACCGGTCGTGAGGGGCAGAAAAGGCCGTCATGAGAAGATCTTCGAGCAGGCCAAGAAGAGCGGATATGTCCGCGTCATGGTCGACGGAAATATGTATGAACTGTCGGAGGAGATCACGCTCGATAAGAATATCAAGCACAATATAGAAATCGTGGTCGACAGACTGGTCGTCAAGCCGGGCATTGAAAAGCGTCTCACGGACTCCATCGAGACGGTCCTGGGACTTGCGGAAGGCCTGGTCATGGTTGATACCATGGACGGCAACGTGATGACGCTCAGCTCGAGCTTCGCCTGCCCGGACTGCGGTATTTCAATTGACGAGATCGAGCCGCGAAGCTTTTCGTTTAACAATCCGTTCGGTGCATGCCCTGTGTGCGCGGGACTTGGTTACAAGATGGAGTTTGACCTGAATCTTATCATTCCGGACAGAACGCTCTCCATTAATGAAGGGGCTATCATTGTTCCCGGCTGGCAGAGCGCCATGGATGATGGGTCCTTTACACACGCAATTCTGGTCGCACTGTGCGAAGAGTACGGATTCGACCTAGATACACCGTACAACAAGTATCCGGCCAAGGTCCGCAAGATCCTCGAGTACGGGACCGACGGTCACGAGGTCAAGGTTCGCTATAAGGGACAGCGGGGAGAGGGCGTTTACGATGTGGCATTTGAAGGACTTCTTGCCAATGTCGCACGCCGTTACCGCGAGACATTCAGTGAAGCATCGAAGGCTGAATATGAGAAGTTCATGCAGATTTCGCCCTGCACGGCCTGCGGCGGTCAGAGGCTGAAGCCGTCAGCGCTCGCAGTTACGGTCGGGACGAAGAACATCTCGGAGGTCACGAACCTCTCCGTCACAGAGTTTCTGAGATACTTTGAAGAGCTGAATCTTAACGAGACGCAGCTGGCGATCGGCAGACAGATCCTCAAGGAAATCAATACCCGCGTCACGTTTCTGCGGGACGTAGGCCTTGAGTATCTGACTCTCAGCCGCGCGACCGGAACACTTTCCGGCGGCGAAGCGCAGAGAATCCGGCTCGCGACACAGATCGGCTCGGGTCTGGTAGGCGTCGCTTATATTCTGGATGAGCCGAGTATCGGTCTGCATCAGAAAGATAATGACAAATTGCTGGCGACTCTCAAATCTCTTCGCGATCTGGGAAATACTCTGATCGTCGTAGAGCACGATGAGGACACGATGCGGGCATCGGACTACATAGTTGATATAGGTCCCGGAGCGGGTGAGCACGGCGGACAGCTGGTAGCGGCAGGAACTGCAGAGGATATCATGAACTGTCCGGAATCGATCACCGGTCAGTACCTGAGCGGCAGAAAATACATACCTGTTCCGAAAGTCCGCAGAGAGCCGAAGGACTGGCTCAAAGTGAGAGGCGCAAATGTCCATAACCTGAAGAATCTCGATGTAGATATACCGCTCGGCATCTTTACCTGTGTCACAGGCGTGTCCGGATCGGGCAAGAGCTCTCTGGTGAACGAGATCCTGTTCAAGAGGTTGTCCAGAGACCTGAACAGATCGCATGAAGTGCCGGGTGAGCATAAAGAAATAATAGGTATTAAAAAGCTCGATAAAGTCATCAACATAGACCAGTCACCTATAGGTCGCACGCCGAGATCGAATCCCGCCACCTATACCGGAGTATTTGACATGATCCGCGATCTGTTCGCGGGTACGGTCGATGCGAAGATGCGTGGTTATAAGAAAGGAAGATTTTCCTTTAATGTGAAGGGCGGCCGCTGCGAGGCGTGTCAGGGAGACGGTATCCGGAAGATCGAGATGCATTTTCTGCCTGATGTCTATGTCCCGTGCGAAGTATGCCACGGCAAGCGCTATAACCGCGAGACACTGGATGTACACTATAAAGGTAAGAGTATCTATGACGTTCTGAATATGACCGTGGAGGAAGCTCTGACATTTTTTGAAAATGTTCCGAGAATCCGGTCTAAGATCCAGACACTGTACGATGTGGGTCTTTCCTACATACGTCTCGGTCAGCCATCCACGGAGCTTTCCGGCGGCGAGGCGCAGAGAATAAAGCTCGCAACTGAGCTCTCAAAGAGATCCACGGGCAAGACGATCTATATTCTTGATGAACCTACGACAGGCCTTCATTTTGCGGATGTCCACAAGCTTGTCGATATTCTGCAGCGTTTTACGGAGGACGGGAACACCGTCGTGGTCATAGAGCACAATCTCGACGTCATCAAGACGGCTGATTACATCATCGATCTCGGACCGGACGGCGGAGACCGCGGCGGAACCGTCGTGGTGCAGGGTACGCCGGAGGAGGTTGCTGCTTGCGAAGCATCTTACACAGGCATTTACATCAGGAAGGAACTCGAGAAGGCAAGGAAGCTGGAAGCGGCAGGAGCTGAGTCTGAAGCGTGATTCGATCCGGCGTTCATTTGTCTTCAAGAACGCCTCGGCGTTCTTGCCGCGATGTGCGCGGCGCATAAGCGCCTTTAACTGAAGAATAAAATCGGTCCCAAGGCACAAGGTATTATATTCAATCGGGAAACATTCGCAGTCCTGCTGAGAAACGAAAGCCATTGCACTTTGTGTGACCAAGTGTATGCAGAATGCGACACGCGGGAACACAAAGTGCAGATATGGGTTTCGTTTCGCAAGAAAGGACAAGAGTTTCCCGATGAATATAATGACCGGTGCCGTAGGATATGTATGATGTAACGGCAGTGACAGCTATCATGCCGTTATATAAGGACACAAAAAAACACAATCTCAGCATTGAACTGACAATTAGGTTCGTGTATTATTATCTCAGCGGGTCGTGTGACCCGCTGAGTTTGTCATTACAGACAAGAAATCCATTACTTTGAATGTTACAGACGGGAGGGAAACATGCCTGCAACAGATATAGGAATCGATCTCGGGTCATCCAACGTCGTCATCTACGCAAAACAGAAAGGTATAACCATACTTGAACCTTCTGTCGTTGCTTATGATAAAGATACAGAAAAGATCCTGGCATACGGTGAGGAAGCACAGAGGCTCATCGACCGTACCCAGGGCAACATAGTCGCAATCAGACCGCTCCGCAACGGAGTGATTTCCGATTACCGCATGACGGAGCTTCTCCTGAAGCACTTCATCCAGAAGGCTTTGGGCAGGCGCGCTTTCAGAAAACCTTACATCAGCATCTGTGTTCCGAGCGGCGTCACGGAAGTTGAAAAACGTGCCGTTGAGGAGGCTTCTTATCAGGCCGGAGCCCGCGATGTTACGATCGTCGAGGAGACAGTCGCGGCTGCGATCGGTGCCGGCATCGATATCACCAAGCCGGTCGGCAACCTTGTCGTAGACATCGGAGGCGCGACGACAAAATGTGCAGTTATCTCGCTCGGTGCACCTGTCGTTCTCCAGACACTTCGCATCGGAGGAGATACATTCAGCGAGGCCATCGTACGCTATGTGCGCAGAAACCATAACCTTTTCATTGGCGAAGGTCAGGCCGAAGCAATCAAGATAAAGATAGGAACTGTCTATCCGAAGCCGAATTCCGAATCCATGCAGATCAGCGGCAGGAATGTCATCACAGGACTTCCGAGGACCATTTCCATAACGTCGGATGAAGTCAGACAGGCCTGCGGTGAGGCGGCCAATGAAATAGTAGAGGTAGTACACGGCGTTCTTGAGAAAACTCCGCCCGAACTGTCACAGGATATCGTTGAGAGAGGAATCATCCTTACCGGAGGCGGTGCACTGCTCGACGGTTTTGAGGAAATGATCGAAGAACGGACAGGCATCAACGCCATGACTGCGGAGCATCCCGAGTGTGCTGTGGCGGAGGGGACCGGTCTGTATAATGAGAAAATCGCTATGCTGAGCCGCATGGATTGATTTCCGCAGATAGAATTAAGGCGCGATCTCAAGTGAGGCCGGTCTGTATTTTGCAGAGAACGCGGATTGAACAAAGGACAAAAGAATGCAGGAATCTGTAAAAGGGATTATAGAACACATCATATTCAGGAATGAGGAGAACGGATACACCGTTCTGAGTCTCAGGTCCAAAGGGAAAGAGCTGACTCTGGTCGGCTTTTTTCAGTCTGTGAACGAAGGCGAAAGTATCGAAGCGTTCGGTCGTTTTACTGCCCATGTCTCCTACGGGGAACAGTTCAAGGTGGAAAGCTACGAGATTCGCGAGCCTGAAGGCAGGGAAGCCGTTGAGCGTTATCTCGGGTCGGGGGCTATCAAAGGTATAGGCAAAGCCCTGGCCGCGAGGATCGTCAGGAAGTTCGGGGAGGAGACGCTGAGGATTCTTGAGGAGGAGCCGGAAAGGCTGGCAGAAATCAAGGGAATCAGCATGAAAAAAGCCAGAGATATCGCGAAACAGGCTGATGCACAGCGCAGCCAGCGGGCCGCTATGCTGTTTCTGCAGCAATACGGTGTGTCTCTTGCCCTCGGCGTGAAGATATACACGAAATACGGCGAAGAGATGTACAGTATTCTCCGAGAGAACCCCTACCGCCTGGCAGAGGATATCGACGGAGTCGGATTCAAGACGGCAGACGCTATTGCCGCAAAAATCGGTATTGCCGCAGACTCGGAGTATCGCATACGCTGCGGAATACTCTACGTTCTGGGGCTTGCCTCGGGAGAGGGCAGCGTGTATCTGCCCGAATGGGATCTGACAGCAAAGACAGCAGATCTTCTTGGCGTTGCCGACGGTGATGTTGAGCGGCAGATCATGTCCCTTGCAATCGAGAGGAAAATCATCATTCGTAATCATACATCTATGGAGGGAATGCCGGAGGAGAGCCTGTCGGAGGGGAAGAACAGGATCGTATATCTTGCCAGATACTATTATCTTGAGCTGAATGCCGCGCGAATGCTGTGCGACCTCAATGTGCGCGTCACCGCGGACGAGGACGCGGATATTGAGCGAAGACTCATGCATGTGCTCGCGCGCGGCGGGAGCAGGAGCATTGTTCTCGAGGAAGAACAGAAACAGGCTATATTGAGCGCTGCAAAATATGGTCTGTTCATCCTGACCGGCGGACCCGGCACGGGCAAGACTACCACGATCAATCAGATGCTCCGCTTTTTTGAATCCGAGAATATGGACATCCGTCTTGCTGCACCGACCGGCCGTGCGGCAAAGCGAATGACCGAAACGACAGGATATGAAGCCTCCACGATCCACAGACTGCTGGAAATCAGCTCCATGTCGGATGAGATGGGGGAGAGTGTACGTTTTGAGAGAAATGAACAGAATCCGCTGGAGACGGACGTCGTCATCATCGATGAGATGTCCATGGTGGATATATTTTTGATGTATTCCCTTCTGTCTGCGCTGCCTGTGGGCACCCGTCTGGTGCTTGTAGGCGATGTGGATCAGCTTCCGTCCGTAGGACCCGGCGCTGTACTGGGAGATATGCTGAAGTCGGGTGCATTTCCGAGCATTCGCCTGTCCAGGATCTTTCGGCAGGCCGCATCTTCGGATATTATCGTCAATGCACACAAGATCAACTCCGGGCAGCAGATCGTACTCGGAAATAAGAGTAAGGACTTTTTCTTTTTGCGCAGATCCGACCCTAATCTGATCATCAGTAATATCATAGAATTGGTCCGGGATAAACTGCCCGGGTATGTGGATGCAAAGCCGTTTGATATACAGGTACTCGCTCCGATGCGCAAGGGTGCACTCGGTGTGGAGCGCCTGAATCGGATTCTCCAGGAATACCTCAATCCCCCCTCCGAAGAGAAAGCGGAGAGGATGTTCGGCGACAACAAGTTCCGGGTCGGTGACAAGGTCATGCAGATCAAGAACAATTATCAGATCGAGTGGGAGATAAAGAAAGGAAGATACGGGATCGTTGTTGACCATGGACAGGGCATTTTCAACGGGGATATGGGAACAATACGGGAAATCAATGAATTTGCAAATATCCTGACCATCGAATTCGACGAAGGCCGTTTCGTAGACTATCCGTTCTCAAATATCGAAGAACTTGAGCTGGCCTATGCCGTAACGATCCATAAATCACAGGGAAGCGAATATCCCGCGGTGATCCTTCCGCTCCTTACCGGTCCGCGCATGCTGTTCTCTCGGAATCTGTTATATACGGCCGTGACACGCGCGAGAAAGTGCGTTATGATCCTCGGCAGCGAGGAGACCGTGAGGGGAATGATCGAAAATGTAACACAGCAGCTGCGATACACTTCCCTGGATGAGAGGATTCTTGAGATGAAGAAGCTCAATGAGGAGGAATTTTCGTGAACAGTCGAGGAAGGACCGGAACCGTGAAGGCTGCCCTGAAGAGGACTGCCATTGACCTTTTATATCCGCGCCGCTGTATGATTTGCCACGGTCCTGCGCCCTGGGGCGAGTATATCTGTCCGGAATGTGAGCCTGAGCTTCCGGTCATTGAGAGCAGGAGGTGCAGAAAGTGCGGGAAACCGGTCGAAGATTTTGAAGCGCTCTGTCCTGACTGTGAAAAGAATCCCCATCAGTATGACAGAGGAATCGGGATCTACCGGTATGATTCTGTGATGCGGGAGGCAGTCAGCTATCTTAAGTATAAAGGACGCAGGGAATATGGGGAAGCCATGGGCATCTATGCCGCCGAATCTGCGCGAAGCGAACTTATGACCTGGAATCCGGAGATCATTGTGCCGATTCCCATACATCCGGCCAGACTCCGCGAGAGGGGCTACAATCAGGCAGAAGTGATTGCCCGGGCCGTCTCGGAAGAGAGCGGAATCAGGATGGCACCGGATGCTCTGCAAAGAAAAGACACCACATCTGCCATGAAGAATCTGTCAGTCAGAGAACGCTACAGTAATCTTTCAAAGGTCCTTGTGGCAGGACCCGGGCTATCCGGTATACGCAGCGCGCTCATCGTCGATGATATTTACACGACGGGAGCGACAGTCGATGCGGGGGCGCGGGTGCTTCGCGATGCCGGAATATCCCGAATCTATTTTCTGTCGGTTTGCATTGGCGGTGGTTTTATGGTATCATACTAATAATTACGCCAATTCATAGGTAGTATCGCAGGTGCCGTTCAAAAAAACGGGCGGTCATCTGACACATTTTCGGAATGGAGTGCATTATGCCGGATGAAAGAAAAGTGAGAGCCATGATCGATCTTTGCCGCTATGAGAACGGGGAAGGGCGCGAGGATGTCCGCATCAGAAGATATTACCGGGCGGATTACATGGCCCTGCAGTTAATAAAATCCTGGATATTTACAAGCATTGGGTATATGCTGATTCTTGCTCTGATCGTTGCAGGCAATCTCGAATATCTGCTCAATAATATTGACTCGTTTAACCTGAAAGTACTCGGCTCATGGCTATTGATCGGGTATATTCTGTTTGTCGGAATATATCTGGCAATTGCATATATTTCGTCGCTTGTCAGATATAACAGAGCCAGAAGAAACGTTCAGGAGTATCTGACAAAACTCAGAAGGCTGCTTCGCATGGAATAGCGCAGTGCAGGAAATGCATGCACTGCATGCCGTTACGTCCGCGCGACATAAGCAATCATCACAGGCCTGATCAGGAAAAATCCGATTTTGATACGAGGAAGGATTTAATACGTTATGACAATGATGCTGGAACTGAAGGAAAAACTGAAAGCTGCATACGCAAAACAGACTATTTATGTTGATATTGTTCTCAAAGCCCTGCTCGCTTTCATCTGTTTCTACTGGATAAGCGTGGCATTTGCGACGGACAGCGTCTTTTCAAATGTCTTCATAATGCTCATCGCAGCTCTCCTGTGTTCGGTGCTTCCCCTTCGCGTCATCCCGATGTGCTCAGCCGGTTTTATAATCGGCCATGCCTTTATGATGGGAATCGATGCGGGTGCAGTCACACTGGTCGTACTTCTTGTTCTGCTGTTCCTGTTCCTGAGATTTGTCCCGGATGACTCTCTTGGCCTCATACTCATGCCTATCGGGATGTATTTCGGAATGCCGGCGCTCATACCGATCTGTTTCGGTCTCAGAAGGCGCCCGGTATCTCTCGTGGCTGTAGGCAGCGGATGTGTCACATATTATATGATCGATTCGCTTACAAGAAATAAGGATCAGCTGGCTACGCTTGAGCAGACAGAGTATATGGAGAGACTCACCCTCCTTTTGGGAGGTCTGGTCTCAGACAGCGGAATGGTCGTCAATCTGCTTGCAATCTCGGCAGTGATCGTTATCGTGTACGCGATCAGGCGACTGGGATTTGCTCACTCATTCACGGTCGCAACGCTTGTCGGTGCGGTCACATATGTGTTTTTTATAATGCTCGGCAATGCTGTAGTGGAGACGCATTTTAATGTTTCCATGATTATGATCGGAGCAATGTTCACAGTCGTGATCGCTCTGATTGTCCAATTCTTCTTCCTGTCTGTGGACTACAGCAGGACGGAGACGATGGAGTTTGAGGATGACGATTATTACTATTACGTCAAGGCTGTGCCGAAACAGTATGCTTATAAGAACAGAGTAAGAGAAATCGAGAGCGTCAACCAGTACAGAGATCTCGATGAGATAGATAACGGACAGGAGACGCAGGTCGAATCGTCCGATGTCGACTTTGAACAGAGGCTCGAGGAATCTCTCAGAAATCTGTAATTTGCTCCTCCAGGGTCAGGCGACCATGCTTGCATGGTCATCTGACCCGCTAATGCGAAAGTTTGAAAGTTTACTTTCAAACTTTCGCATTAGCGTAAAATGCCCGCCTTCTGAGGCGGGCACCGAATAGCTCAGGTTGCACGACGTATCGTTACAGTCAGCTTCGTTCAGACCCAGATCACGCATCATTAGGAGGTTGCTGTGTCCGCATTTCTTCAACAAATCGCCAATTTCTTTTCCGGTCTGTACCTGCCAAGGTTACATGCCAATGATGTTGTGGAAATCCTCATCCTCGCCGCCTTGCTCTACATGTTCATGGAGTGGGTGCAGAGGACAAGGGCGTACACTCTTCTGAAAGGTTTTGTAATTGTCATTATATTTATCGCGTTCGCATGGCTGTTCCAGCTGGCTACGATCCTCTGGCTCGTATCGCGACTGGCATCCATAGCCCTCTTATCTCTGATCATCATTTTCCAGCCTGAACTGCGCAAAGCCCTGGAATCACTGGGCAGACGAACGTTCACGTCTATTCTTCCGTTTGAAAGCAGCAGGGAAGTTCTGAGGTATTCCGATTTTACAATCAATGAGATCATTCGTGCTGTAAACGAGATGGCCGAAGTCAGGACCGGCGCGCTGATTGTAATAGAACAGAATATATTTCTGACGGAATATATCAATACCGGTATTGCAATGGATTCCCTGGTCTCTTCGCAGCTGCTCGTGAATATATTTGAGCATAATACTCCGCTTCATGACGGAGCCGTTATCATGAGAGGAGACCGGATCGTCGCTGCCACCTGTTATCTCCCGCTTTCCGAGAATGTGTCAATCAATAAAAAATACGGCACGAGGCACAGAGCTGCGCTGGGAATAAGCGAGGAGAGCGATGCTTTCACGATCGTCGTATCGGAAGAGACCGGCCGCGTTTCTTATTCCTATATGGGACATCTCGAGACCGGCGTTACCCCGAGCGAATTGCGTGAACAGCTGCATCTGGTTCAGAAAGATACTATGCACGACAGAGAGGAAAACAAATTCCATATCTGGAAAGGACAGGCGCGATCATGAAGAAAAAACTGCTTGAGCATCCCGGTCTGAAACTGGGGGCACTTGCCGGTGCCATCCTGATGTGGCTGATTATTACGAACTTTAACGATCCCATTATGACCATGACCTTTTCAGATATACCGGTCATGGTCGTAAATTCGTCTTATGTCGAATCCATGGGACAATCCTATAAGATTTCGGATAACTATGATACCGTAGATGTTACGGTGAGGGCCAACAGGTCTACGGTGGATCGACTTTCGCCGACGTCCATCACAGCGACAGCCGATCTTTCGCAGATCATCAGCTTTGAGACAGACCCCGTCATGGTGCCGACCAGTATAAGCATTCCAGGCGTTTCGGCCGCCAATGTGACATCGTCCCCCAAAAACATCAGTATTGAGTTGGAGGATATGGTCAGCAGCGAATTCGTAATCGCGGCGACAGTCGGAACAACCAGACCCGCGAACGGATATGAAGTCGGAAAACTGGAAGTCAGTCCGGAGACTCTGACAATCAGAGGACCCGGCTCCCTTGTAAATATTATTGAGCGTGTTACAGCCAATGTAGATGTCACACTCCTGAAAAAAGACAGTGATCTGCGGGCGCAGCTCAAGATTTTCGACCGCAACGGCATGGAATTTACAGATGCCCAGATGTCATATCTGACTTTTAACGTCGATGAGAGAGAAGTCATTGTACATGTGACTCTTTATAAAGTCGTCAGCGGCGTTACGATCGAGGTCGAGACAAGCGGCGAGCCTGCCCCCGGATATCAGGTAAGCAGAGTTACTGTGACGCCTTCCACGGTCTCTGTGGTAGGAAGTGAGGAAGCACTTGAACAGCTGGCTGCGAACGGAAATATTATCACGATTTCATCAGATTCCGGTCTGATCAACATCGATGGGGCATCTTCCGATCAGGAATTCCGACTTGACATAAGCAAGCTGATGCCGAACGGCATATCGCTTGCCCAGGATGTAAGCAGCATGGCCCTCGTCAATGTTCAGATACTTCCCTACAACAGCAAATCTGTGCCTATCGCGACGAAGAATATCCAGACGACGGGTCTTGCAGAGGGAATGAATTGTGTATTCGGTGTGAATCGACTGGAAATCAAAGTGCGGGCAACAGACGAGAATCTGGAATCGCTCGATGCCAATTCGATTGGTATGAGTGTAGACCTTACCGGTCTCCCGGCAGGTACGCATTCGGTGCCGGTGGCGATTACCTTGCCCGAGGGTTGTGAACTTGTGGAAGATGTAACAGTGGATGCCGTGCTGTCAGCGACGGAAATCAATCAGTGATGGGAGGATTGCTATGGTCAGTAAAAAGGTTGTCGTGATAAATCCGGAGGGACTTCATCTGAAGCCGGCTGCCTGCTTCTGTAAGGAGGCTTTGAACTTTAAGAGCCTTATAACATTCACGTTTGACGGTACGACTGCAAATGCAAAGAGCGTACTCTCTGTTCTCGGAGCATGCGTGAGATCCGGCGATGAGATAGAGATCGTCTGTGACGGTGAAGATGAGGCAGAGGCGCTCGAAGCTATGTGCAGGGCAGTAGAAAACGGTCTCGGTGAATCCCTGTGAACACCGGGATGAGAGTGAGGAGTTTTAGTAAATGAAGGATAAGTTCTATAGAAAGACGGTAATGGCAGGCATTCTTCGCCGATTTACAGTCTTATTACTTGTCTGCGCGATGGTTTTCGGAAACGCCCGGCCGCTTCTGGCTGCTGAGGCAGCGCCCGAAGCAGAGGCTACGCCCGCTCCCGCAGATCCCGGTATAGTATCTACCAACGGAATCGCGGGATGGCCTCAGGCGAGAGACATTTTTTCCGATTCTGCAGTTCTCATGGACGCGGACACGGGTACGATCCTTTTTGATAAATCTATGGACAGGCAGATGTATCCCGCATCGGTCACCAAACTGATGACGGTTCTTCTTGCACTGGAGAACGGGAATCTTGAAGATCAGGTGGCTATGACGGAGACCGGAACAGCGTATTGCGTGGACGGGAGCTCCAATCTCTACACGCAGGTCGGTGAGGTATTTACTCTCGAACAGCTGCTTTACGGAACCATGCTCAAATCTGCAAACGATATGGCGACGCAGGTGGGAGAATATATCGGCGGCACGCTCGACAATTTTATTCAGATGATGAATGACCGGGCTGTGTCTCTCGGATGTACGGGAAGTCATTTTGAAAATGCATGCGGCATGCCTAATGATGCGCATATGACGACCGCGCACGATCTCGCCCTGATCGCTCAGCAGGATCTCAAATACCCGAAGTTCAGAGAGATCGTCAACACGGCTTCATACACATTGCCGCCGACCAATATGACTTCGACAGAGCGGTCCATGACGAACCACAATGCGCTTCTGGTCGTTCCCGAATTTTTCTATCCCGGAATTATCGGCGGGAAAACAGGGTACACGGACGCAGCACAGTCCTGCCTCAGCAATTTTGCATCGCGGAACGGTATGACGCTGATCGTCATCACACTGCACGCGATGGACGGAAGCTATGCGGCACAGGACAATGTGGATCTGCTTGACTACGGTTATAATAACTTTAAACTTGTCGATGTCGGCGTTGCGGATTATATTACATCCGGCGGAAAAATTATCATTCCATCAACGGCAGATGCAAAAGACTGTACGGTCGAAATCGAGGAGTATGAAGACCCGACGGCCGGGAAGATGGTCAACTGGGTATATTATTATTCGGGACACAGAGTCGGCAACATTCTGATGACGGCTGAAAACGCCGATGCCTACGAAAAATACCTGCTCAAGGAAAAAGAGAAGACCGAGAAGAAGGACGAATCGAAGGCGAATAAGAAGAATAACAACAAAAATAACAATACAAAGAAGACAGACGAGTCTTCTGCAGACTCCGGAAAGAGCAGTTCTGTAAAAGCCGGAACGGAAAATGCCGGAACGGATGAGAGTAACGAAATTTCTTCCGGAAAAGTCACTGCCGAGAAGAATCAGGACGGTAATATTCGAAGTATTCTTAAGAAAATTATCATCGGTCTCGTCATCTTTATCATCGTCTTTGTTATTGCCATGAGTACTGCTCTGAGCATAATCAGGAATAAAAAAAGACGGAGAAAGAAAAGAAAGAGAAGAAAGTAGGTGTTAAGCTGCGTATGCGAGTCTTAATAATTGGCGCCGGTCCGGCCGGAATAACCGCCGGCTATGAATTGAAAAAGAGAGCTCCCGAGACAGACGTTACCATTTTTGAGGAAAACGGAAAAGTCGGCGGGATATCAAAGACTGTGAAGTACAAGGGCAATCGGATGGATATCGGCGGCCACAGATTCTTCTCCAAGGATACGAGGGTGACCGACTGGTGGGAGAGCATCATGAAGACGCAGGGTGCTCCCGCATATGATTATAAAGTACTCGGAAGAGATTCAACCGTTGTGCCGGGAGGACCGGATCCGGAAAAAGAGGATCGGGTCATGCTCATAAGGAACAGAGTGTCCCGGATTTATTACCGAAAAAAGTTTTTTGACTATCCGGTCAAGATGAATGCCAATACGATCCGCAACATGGGCCTTGCAACCACAGCGGAGGCGGGGGCATCCTATCTCGCTTCGATGGTCAGAAAGCTTCCGGAGGATTCGCTGGAGAATTTCTATATCAACCGGTTCGGAAAAAAACTGTATTCTATGTTCTTTGAAGGGTATACAGAAAAACTCTGGGGCAGACATCCGAGGGATATTTCGGCCGACTGGGGTTCACAGCGTGTCAAGGGGCTTTCCATTCTCGCTATTATCAGAGATATGGTCATGAAGATGTCACCCGGCAAAGTTGATGCGAAAAAGGTGGAAACTTCACTGATCGAGGAATTTGCCTACCCGAAGTATGGACCGGGACAGCTGTGGGAGACGGCTGCATCAGATTTTGAAGCGATGGGCGGAACCATCATAAAACATGCCCGTGTGTGCGGAATCAGCAACACGGACGGCCATGTGAACGGTCTTACATGGATGGACGAGGAGGGACTGACCCATGAGGAGCAGGCCGATATCATCATCTCATCCATGCCGCTCAAGGATCTGGTGGCTGATATGCGTGGTGTTCCGGAGGAAATCCGGGCAATCGCGGATGGTCTCCCATACAGAGATTTTGTCACAGTCGGTCTGCTGGTAAGGAAGCTCAACCTTAAAAATGAGACCGATATACCGACTCTCGGAGATATTGTTCCGGATAACTGGATTTACGTGCAGGACACGGGCGTAAAACTCGGCAGGATCCAGGTCTTCAATAACTGGTCGCCCTATATGGTAAAAGATCCGGAGCACACTGTCTGGATCGGACTTGAGTACTTCTGCTCCGAGGGCGACGAATACTGGACGATGCCGGCAAGAAAGTGGAAAGCTCTCGGTGTCCGAGAACTAAAGAAGATGGGCGTCATAACAGGTATAGAAGATGTGCTTGACGCGCACTGTGAGAGAATCAAAAAAGCTTATCCGGCATACTTCGATACATACCAGAGAATCGATGAGCTGATTGAATACCTTGATACATATGATAACCTGTACTGCATCGGAAGAAACGGACAGCACAGATACAACAATATGGATCATTCGATGGAAACAGCGTTCCAGACCGTTGACAATATTCTGACCGGGAAAAAGGACAGAAGCAATATCTGGAATGTCAACACTGAAAAAGAGTATCATGAGGAAAAATCGTAAAAATGGGTAATGCATCGCGCGTTCGAAGCAAACTGCAGTCTATACGGAATGACCAGGAGGTTATTCCGTATGTTTTGTTTTTTGTAATACTGATTGTATTCAATTTTATCCTGATGTTCAGGCATGAGGCATGGAGAGACGAGGCGCAGGCATGGCTCATGGCGAAAGAATTGGGGCCGTTCGCTCTGTTGAATGAGCTCTCCTACGAAGGACATCCGTTCCTGTGGTTTTACCTCCTGATGCCATTTGCGAAAGCCGGACTGCCCTATATTACGCTGAACATAGTAAGCTGCGCGATTATGACAGTTGTTATGATCCTGATTGCGGCCCGGGCTCCATTTGACCGGATTTCCAGAATGCTGCTCGCAGCGAGCCCTTTATGCATCTATGCGTTCTCGGCAATCAGCCGAAGCTACTGTCTGGTTGCACTGCTCATGGTTCTCCTTGCCATGGCGGACCGTGACCGCTACAAGCATCCGTTCCGGTTCTGTATACTGATCGCTTTGCTTGTTCAGACGCATATTGTCATGATCGGAATGTGCTTTGCGTTATGTGCCTGCCACTTCTTCGGCACGATCATACGCTACAGGAAGATGGTGAAGGTGCATCACGAGGATTCTAAGAAGAGTCTTCTGGCAAATATCGGTGCCCTTGCAATTCCTCTCGCCAGCGCGCTGTTCCTGCTTTACGAGTTCCGTGATGTGGGAAATGCCGCTTCTGTAAATGTTGGCGGAGCGGTCACCGTATCAAAACTCATTACGGAGTTTGTCGGGACAACAAAGACCTGTCTGGTTCTCCTGTTCACCAACTTCCGTTACGGTACTGCGATATTGATAGGACTCTTTGTCCTTGCAGCGGTGGTATGTGATTTCAGACTCCTCAGGGGCGTAATCGTCTGTGCGATCACCATGGCATTTCAGCTTTACGTCTATGCCGAAATCTGGGGACTCAGCAACTACAGGCATCTTCTGTGGCTCTGGCAGATTTTCTGGTTCATGTGGATCGCAAAAGACTATATTGATGAGAGGAAAGAGCATTTTCTCTATATTCCGGTAAATATTCTTCTGAGTCTTGCGATTCTCACGTCCGCTCTTGCTTCTTCATGGTCCCTGATCGATGATATCAAACTGGACTATGACGGGCTGTACACGGATGCACAGGGGGCGGCGGACGCTCTCGAAGCGCTCCCGAAGGATGCGCTGATCTTTGAGGGATCCGGTGAATTCTGTAACTCGGTAATTCCGCGTCTGAAAACGAAAAAAGTATATTCTGCTTTCTATGAGCAGGAAGCCGGATTCTGTATCAGGAATACGGCCAGATTTAAGGATCTCGATTATGCGGGATTTGAGAAGACAGTGAAAAAGATGTTTCCGGATGCGGAGGGTGTTTATGTATTTTTCTCCGACACATCCCCTGAAGGATATATGGGTAACATAAACGGGTATCCGGAAGAGTACGAAGAAGTATACGCTACCGCGATCGACACGATCCGGGACGAAGGATATAAGATTGTCCACATCCCGTTCAAAACGAAGAAAAAGTGAGCAGGAAGCTGCACGGAGGTTTTTATGAAGGTTGTAATTCTTGCCGGCGGATTCGGAACGAGAATCAGTGAGGAGAGCCACTTAAAGCCGAAGCCTATGATCGAGATCGGTGACAAGCCGATTCTCTGGCATATTATGAAAATGTATTCATACTACGGCTACAATGAATTTGTTATATGCTGCGGTTACAAGCAGCACGTGATCAAGGAGTGGTTCGCGGACTATTATCTGCATAACAGCGATATAACATTTGACTTTACCGCCGGCAAAAATGAGATGATCGTCCACAACAACACCCTTGAGCCGTGGAAAGTTACACTGGTCGATACCGGGCTTCGTACCATGACGGGCGGACGTGTAAAGAGAGTCAGGGAATATCTGAATAATGAGACGTTCCTGCTTACATACGGCGACGGAGTGGCTGACATCGATGTGCCTCAGCTCGTCGATTTCCACAGAAAGGCCGGAAAAATGGTCACAATCACCTCTGTTCATCCGAGCGGGCGTTTCGGAATCCTCGATATACAGGATGACGGAGCGATCACCAGTTTCCGGGAGAAGAGGAAGGAAGAGGGCGGCTGGATCAATGCCGGCTTTATGGTCGTCGAACCGGACATTTTTGACTTTATTGACGGCGATAATGTCGTTCTCGAGAGATATCCGCTGGAGGAGATTTCCCGCCGCGGACAGTTGAACGGATATAAGCACCATGGCTTCTGGCAGTGTATGGATACTATGCGCGAGAAGGCACTTTTGGAAGAGCTCTGGGAGAGCGGAAAGGCACCCTGGAAAATATGGGACTGAGTTTGGAAGAGTTTTATAAAGGCAGGAAAGTATTTGTGACAGGACACACCGGGTTCAAGGGAAGCTGGCTGTGTCATCTGCTCCTCTATCTCGGTGCGGAGGTGACAGGCTATGCGACCCTTCCGCCGACAGACCCGAGCATATATGAACTTACAGGCCTGTCCGACAGGATACATTCTGTGATCGGAGACGTCAGGGACGGGGAGAAGCTGAAGAACGCAATGCGGGAAGCAGAGCCGGAGATCGTTCTCCATCTGGCGGCGCAGCCGATCGTGCGCGAGTCATACAGGAATCCGGTCTATACCTATGAGACCAATGTTATGGGAACCGTACATGTCCTTGAGGCAGTCCGAGCTGTGGAATCTGTGCGTTCCTTCCTGAATGTAACGACCGATAAAGTTTATCAGAACAATGAGTGGGAATGGGGATACCGAGAGACAGATCCCCTTGACGGCTACGATCCGTATTCGAACAGCAAATCCTGTTCTGAGCTCGTGACCCACAGCTATCAGAAGTCTTTCTTCACGGACGGACGATGCGCCATATCGACAGCCCGTGCCGGCAATGTAATAGGCGGCGGCGACTTTGCGGCGGACCGCATCATTCCGGATTGCGTGCGCGCTGCGCTGACCGGTCAGGATATCATTGTGAGGAATCCTTTCTCTACGAGACCTTACCAGCATGTCCTTGAGCCGCTCTGCGCCTATCTGATGATCGCTATGAGACAGTACGAGGATAACAGATTTTCCGGCAACTACAATGTGGGTCCCGATGATCGGGACTGTGTGACGACCGGGGAGCTTGCGGATCTCTTCTGCGCATCCTGGGGGGATGGCATGAGGTGGATCAACAAGTATGACGGGGGTCCTCATGAGGCGAATTTCCTCAAGTTGGACTGCTCGAGGATAAAATCTGTGTTCGGGTGGAAGAGTGTCTGGCGTGTTTCCGAGGCCGTGGAGAGGACCGTTGCATGGAGCCGCGTTTATGAGGCGGGCGAGGATGTGACGGGGGTGATGGGGCGGCAGATAGGGGAGTATTTGCAGGCTTTTGTATATAATTGATTAAAACTTCCCACGGGCAGTTTATCATCAGTCTCATCATAAAAAAATGCATCGTCGGGACGCTTTCGCCAGGCGACGCCCTCCGACTGCATTTTTAATGATTTCGACCGTAGCCAAGTACGAAGTGGGAAGTTTGAGTAAATAATTCTAACGGAAGGACAGTATCATGGTAATAGATGAGAGAGCACGATGGTTCGGATTCTGGCTCCTTGACCGCAAAAACGGCGGGGTCATCCGCAAAGCATACGATGAGATCCGCTACGCTTACCGGAACGGTACATCCGTCGCGGAGACGGAGGAGAAGATCGCTAAGCTGATCGACCATGCCAGAAGGACAACGAAGTTTTACAGCAATATTCCCGAGGGAGCCGGACTTAACGACATGCCGATCGTCAATAAGGACACCTACAGGGCTGATTACGATGCGTTTCTCTCGTCCGAATACCTGAATGAAAAAGGCAGCCGCGTGATGTCAACGAGCGGCTCGACCGGAACCCCGCTTCAGATCGTTCAGAATCTGGATAAGGTTCGCCATGACACGGCGGACGGAATCTTTTTCGGCGCCATGGCAGATTATTATATCGGCATGAAGATGGGATTCATAAGGGTCTGGGTCCACAATGTGAAGAAAAGCCCGCTGCGTCTTTTGGCTGAAAATATGATCATGGTCGACAGCTCGGATCTCGGAGAAAAAGCTCTGACGGAGATGCTTGACATGATCCGTAAGAAGAAGGTCAGATGCCTTCTCGGCTACGCATCCGCACTTGCAGAGATGAGCCGTTTCATTGAAACGCATGATGTCGATACGTCAAAATTCTCTGTCACGTCGATCATCCCGATTTCGGAGAGCATGCCGACTGTCGTCAAGGAGAAACTGAAGGAACAGTTCCACTGTCCGGTGCAGCAATGGTACTCCAACGAGGAGAACGGTATCATGGGCATTCAGGGCAGGGATAACGATGTCTATTATATCGATTCGGAAAATTTCTATTTCGAAATTCTGAAGCTTGACAGTGATGAACCTGCCGAGCCGGGTGAAATGGGCAGAATTGTCATCACGGACCTGCGCAATTACGCGATGCCGATCATCCGATATGATAACGGTGATCTCGCAGTTTACAGAAGAGTTGAAAAGAACGGCAGATTCAAGCTCTATCTTACAGAACTGTATGGCAGACGAAGCGACACGATTTACGATACGGCCGGTAATGCGCTGACGCCGTTCATTATCACGAACAATTTATGGGACGTCGAAGGTGTACGCCAGTACAGATTTTTACAGGATACGAAAGATACGTATACGCTTGAGCTGAACGGTGACCCGGATGTGATGGATGAGGAGGACATCCTCGGCAGGATCCTTCCGTATTTCGGTGAAGGCGCGAAGATCAATATTGTCTATGTCGATGAGATCCCGGTCCTGAATTCCGGCAAGAGAAAATATATCGAGAATCGCTGTCCGGAGTATACGGGCAGGTAAACGGGTCATGTCAGGAGGAGTGTTTACTTGAATCCTAATACACAGAAAAAAGTCATAGCGGGGAATACCGTCTATACGATCGGCGCCGGGCTCCTTATGAACGGAGTCCTGCAGATCATCGTGTATCCGCTCCTCAATCGCCATATGGGAAGCGAGCCGCTGGGAAATCTCCTGTTCATTATGGGTCTGACTGCCATAATAACCCCGTCCATCGGGCAGGCACTTAACACGAGCCGTCTGGTCGTCAGACGAACGGAACCTGTCAGCAACGGTGACTACAACACCATGCTCCTGGTCTACGGTTCAATCGGCGCGGTCATTGCGCTTCTCATAGCCGGGGCGATGGGACAGGGAACGCTGGGAGGCATTTTCGGAGCGGCAGCGACATTTGCATTGATCCTTCTGATGGTCTTCCGCTATTACGGAGACGTCGAGTTCCGTCTGAATCTGAATTACAGGAATTATTTTATTTATTATGCGATCCTGACCGCGGGATATCTGATTGGATTCGGCCTGTATTTTATCACAGGGATCTGGTATCTGATCTTTGTCACGGGCGAAGCGATGGCTATTTGCTATCTGGTTCTCAGAGGAACGATATTTAAGAATTTCCTGAAGACCAGCGATGCCTTCCGCGTTGCGGTGACGCGGGGGACTTTCCTGATATTTTCATACGTCATCACGAACCTGACACTGAATATCGATCGCCTCGTGCTCAAGATGCTGATCGACGATCTTGCTGTCACGCAGTATTATGTCGTATCATTGATCGGAAAGACGATGGTGCTTCTTGTGGCGCCGATCAACACGATCATAATTTCCTACCTGACAAAGCGGAAGGAGAATCTGGACAGAAAGCAGTACATGATGTTCGTAGGAGGCGGACTTCTCGTGAGTCTTGTCTTCTTTCTGGGAGCGGAGATCGCAACGCCAATATTCCTTATGCTTTTCTACGGAAACCTGTATGAGTCGGTGCGCGGTCTCATCACGATCGTCAACGCAAGCCAGATCCTCGGCCTGCTGTCGGCCTACATATTTATCGTGGTCCTGACGTTCACAGAGGAGAAATGGCAGATGATACTTCAGACGATCCATCTGATCATCATTTCCCTGCTTGTCTTCTTTATGACGCGGGGCGGTGATCTGCACGGGTTCTCGATAGCGGTTCTTCTTGCAAATACGATCCGCGTTATTACAGTTATCACATTCGGCCTGATCCGGGTGGGAAAGAGACAGACGGATTCAGGAACGTCTCAGCGTTCTTAACGCGATGTGCGCGTATCATAGATAAAAAATGGTTATGCAGCCGCAAGAACGGCTGCTTTGAAAGGAGTAATATGCAGGCTGGAGAAGTCTTAAGAAGAGTTGCGTTCAATACGCTTGACATGATCAAAGGCGGTAAAATGAATCGCATCATGGAAGTGAACGAGAGCGAGATCGTCAGAGGTATCACGCCTGAATATGAGGAGAGACGGCTCCGCGCGATCACGGATTATGCGAGATATAACTGTGCATTTTATAAGGATATCCCGGAAGACCACACTCTCACGGATTTTCCCGTTATGCGCAAGATGGATTACAACGAGCATCGACAGGAGATCCTTGCGGACGAGTATCAGGGAAAAGAGGATACTCTTTATCAGCTGAACACGAGCGGTTCGACGGGTGTTCCGTTCACAGTCTATGCGGACCCGGAGAAAATGACCCGTGTTCTCATGAATACGATGGCCGTATATGAGCTGAACGGATTCCGCATGGGCATGAAGCGTGGTGAATTCCGTGTGTGGATAGAAGGGAAAAATGTCATCACACCCTGGAAATCGTTCAAGAATAATCTTCAGATGATTGATATCTCCAATATGGGCGACGACTATCTTGCGACAGTCTGCGAGCGCATACGCAAGGAGAAAATGCAGTGCCTTGTCGCCTATTCCAGCGCGCTCACTGCGCTGACAGAATACATTAAACGCGAAAATGTGGATGTCAGCCGTTGGAAGGTGGAGATGATATTCTCCATGGGAGAAGCCCTGCCGGATTCTACCTACTCGCTTATCGAGGAGATTTTCGGTTTCACGCCTGTCCGCTCCTACGGAAACAATGAGAACGGCTTTATTGCGGTCTCTCTGCCGAGCGATGACCGCTATGTTGCCGACCTTTACAACTTTTATGTAGAAATTCTGAAACTCGATTCCGACGAGCCGGCTGCTCCGGGTGAGGTCGGAAGAATCGTAGTTACGGATTATTATAACCGGGCATTTCCGATGATTCGATACGACACCGGCGATACGGGCATCTACTGTACGGAAATCGACAAGTTCGGAAGAAAGCACGGCTATTTCACGGAAATCTACGGAAGGCGCGGGTCGCTCCTCTACAATACAAAGGGAGAGCCGCTGTCGATCCATGTATTTATGAACGTGCTTCTGAAGTTGGAGGGCGTAGTTCACCAGTCCAAGTGTATACAGTGGGAGAAAAAGCGCTACGAGCTTCTCGTCAATGCGGACAGGGATAACCTGGACGAGGAGATGCTGGTCGGACTGTACAGGAGGTACCTCGGCGAGGATGCTCAGATCGATGTGACGTATGTGGATGAGATTCCGGTACAGGCTTCCGGAAAGAGGATGGTGTGCGAGAACCGCTGTCCGGATTATGTGAAATAAGTGATAAGTGGGCAGTATTTTAATCTCTGACGCAGAATTCTCGTGACTTCAGTCGTGAGATGAATGCGATAAATGCCTGCATAATAAATGAACGGTTAAGCATGATAATTCCTTTCCAATCATGTTTTCATGAGCGGCGAGAGGTTTTGATACAATTATTCTGCGGAGGATAAACAGACTTGAGACAGAAGGTTTCGGATTATATAGCTGATTTTTTAGCCGGTGCCGGAGTTACCGAGATATTTACGGTACCGGGCGGTCTTGCAATGCACATGAATGACTCTTTCGGCCATCACCCGAAGATTCACTGCACGTATCAGCACCATGAACAGGCCTGCGGTATGGCTGCGGAAGCCTACGCAAGGTATTCCGGGAAAATGGCCGGCGTCTGCGTCACAGCAGGTCCTGCCGCGACAAATGCGGTCACAGGCGTTCTCGGATGCTGGATGAGTTCTATACCCATGATTGTACTTTCGGGACAGACCAGAACTGCTACGTCTATTGAGAGCACGGGTCTTCCGGTCAGATGCCGCGGCATTCAGGAATGTGAAATAACAGATGTCGTGAGACCGATTACAAAGTATGCAGTGAAAATCCGTGAGGCGGAGTCGATCCGCTACCATTTGGAGAGGGCACTGCATTTGGCTGCAAACGGCAGGCCGGGACCTGTCTGGATCGACGTCCCGCTTGACATTCAGGGCGGCAGCATTGAGACGGATGACCTGAAAGCCTATGATCCGGCTGAGGATCCGGAAGCAATGAGACCGGAGATTCCGGCTGAGATTATATCAGAAATTCTGAAGCGAATCGCAAATGCCGAGCGGCCGGTCCTCTTCCCCGGTTTCGGCGTCAGAATGGCCGGAGCGCATGACGCCTTTATCGAGATGGCGGAAATCCTCGGCGTACCGGTCGCGGACGGAGTAAGCTCAGTGGACGCGATTGCTTACGACCATCCGCTCTATACCGGCAGATGCGGCGGTACGGGTGATCGTGCCGGGAATTTTGCCGTGCAGAACAGTGATGTCTTCTTCTCGATCGGATGCCGTCTCAGCTATTCACAGACCGGATTTAAGACGGAGAGCTGGGCGAGGGAAGCATTTAAGATTATCGCAGATATCGATCGCAATGAAATCATGAAAGCGGATCTGCGCGTGGATCTCCCCGTTGTGTCAGACGCAAAGGACCTTATAGAAAAGGTCATTGCAGGTGCAAAAGCACTCGGAGCAACGAAAGAGGAACCTCTGAACAAATCAGCGGCGTGGAGAGATAAATGCAGATACTGGAAGGAGACCTATCGTCCTGTTTCCGATGAGCATTATAAAGTTCTCGAAGAGGGACGTACGAACATTTATGCATTTTACAATGAACTCTCGGATGCCCTTCCGGAAGATGCAATTCTTATGGTCAGTGTCGGAACATCCCGCGTTGTCGGCAGTCAGACGCTCAGAACAAAGGCCGGACAGAGATATATCAATAACTCTAACACGGCTTCGATGGGATTCGACCTTCCTGCAGTGGTCGGCATAAGCCGTGCAGTACCCGGGAAAAAGATCATCTGCATCACCGGTGAAGGCAGTCTTATGATGAATCTTCAGGAATTCCAGACTCTCAGGCAGAACCGCGTTCCGTTCACACTGTTCGTCATGAACAATGAAGGGTATCATTCCGTGCGGCAGACACAGAGCGGTTTCTTCAAGACCAGTCTGGTCGGTGTCGGCGAGGAGAGCGGGGATCTCAGTTTCCCGGATCTTAAACTTCTGGCTCCGGTATTCGGGCTGACCTACAGTGCATGCCATGCACCGGAAGACCTGAAATCTGTGATTCAGGATGCGCTTGCCCATGAATCGAATATCTGTGAGATATTTGTCACGAAGAAGCAGTTCACGGAACCGAAGATATCCTCCCGAAGACTGGAGGACGGAAGCATGGTATCTGCTCCGCTCGAAGATATGTATCCTTTCCTTCCGAGGGAGGAACTTGCTCAGAATATGTACATTGAACTGGATGAGAGTTCAAGGAAGGCTTGATTTATGCAGACTATTTTTATCACGGGTTCGACCAGTATGATCGGCGCCGCACTTGTTTCCGAGTGTCTGAAAGAAGGTAAGACGGTCTATGCGATGGTGAGACACAACTCTCCAAAGATAGCCCGCCTGCCGGTACACGAAAATCTGCATCTGGTGGAAGGATATCTGGATTCGTTGTCCTCCCTGCCGGAAAAGGTGCCGGAAAAGTGTGATACGTTCTATCACATAGCCTGGGGAAATACCGGAGCCAGGAGAAACGACAGCACGGAGCTTCAGGCAATCAATATACAGTATACGCTCGATGCAGTGCGTGCCGCCAAAGCCATGGGATGCACGAGATTTATCGGAGCGGGATCTCAGGCAGAGTACGGTCCGAAAAATCTTGATGTGATAGGACCGGAGACAGAGACAGCACCGGTCAATCCTTACGGTGCAAGCAAGCTTGCGGCGGGACTGCTCGCCAGGATGCTCTGCCGGGAGATCGGTATGGAGTGCATCTGGCCGCGCATTTTCAGCACATACGGGATCTACGATAAGGAGAGCTCGATGATTTCCTCTTCCCTCAGAAAAATGCTGAACGGTGAGAAAACATCTTTCTCACCCGCTGAACATCGCTGGGATTATCTTTTCTCGGAGGATGCAGGACGGGCGTTCTATCTCATGGGTGAGAAGGGAAAAGACGGGAGCATTTACTGTATCGGAAGCGGACAGGGTCGTGTGCTTCGCGAGTTTATTGAAGAGATGGCTGCCTGTTGCGGCGTCCCGGTAGAAGGAATAGGTGATATTCCGTATCCCGCAAGCGGAAGAATAAGAAACCTGTGCGCTGATATTACGAACTTGACGGAGGACACGGGATTTGTTCCCCAGGTCTCCTTCAAGGAGGGGATTGCCCGTACGGTCGAGTGGATGAGAAATGAGAGGTGTTATGGATAAGAAACTGATTTCGGTTGTCGTGCCGACATACAATGAACAGGAAAATGTTGTTCCGCTCACAGATACGCTCGTGAAGATCTTCACGGAGGAGCTTCCGGAGTACAATTATGAGATCATCTTCATCGACAACCATTCTAAAGACAACACGAAGGCACTGATTCGGCAGATCTGCAGCGAAAATCCGAATGTCAAGGCTATATTCAACGCAAGGAATTTCGGACAGATGAGATCGCCTGTTTACGGTTTTAAGCAGGCCTACGGTGACTGCGTTGTCAGACTGAACGCTGACTTCCAGGATCCGCCTTCACTCATTCCGACATTTGTCAGGGAGTGGGAGAAAGGCCATAAGATCGTGATCGGAATCAAGGAGAAGACGGAAGAAGGTTTCTTCATGGCCTTTGTCCGGAGACAGTATTACAAGTTCCTTCGGAAGATTACAGACATCGGACATATCGAGAACTTTACGGGATTCGGGCTTTTTGACAAGGCTTTTGTCGATGTGGTGCGCAACATTCACGACCCCATGCCGTATTTCCGCGGAATGGTCGCAGAGTTCGGATTTGAGTATAAGACCATTCTCTATCAGCGCCCGAATCGTAGAGCGGGAAAGAGCAAGAATCATTTCTATACGCTCTACGACTTGGCTATGATCGGTATAACATCCTACTCGAAGGTCATGCTTCGCCTGGCATCATTTCTCGGGTTCATAATCGGGGGCTTGAGCTTCCTTGTGGCGCTCGTCTACTTTATCATGAAGCTCGTGCATTGGGACTGGTTCCGTTCCGGAATTGCGCCTCTTGTGATCGGCGTGTTCTTCCTCGGAGGGGTTCAGCTCTTCTTCATCGGGCTCCTCGGCGAGTATGTGCTCGCCATCAACTCGAGGGTGCTCGACCGCCCGCTGGTGGTGGAGGAGGAGCGCCTCAACTTCAACGTGAGGCCTGATCCTGAGCTTGAGCCGGACACGGCCCCGGCTGGTTCCGAGCAGCCGGTGGAGCAGGGGACGTGAGTAGCGAATCCGTATACATAGATTTTGGACGCAGAGTCTTGTGACTTTCGTCGTGACATGAATGCACAAAATAAAACTTATATATGACATGGTTTTAAACTCGCGTCAGAGATCAGATGCCTTCAGCAGCTTACAGAAGTGTGCAGTAGGTGCGCATGCGTGTCGCGGCAAGAACGTTGCAGCAGTATAGATATTTATAAAACCTGACAAAAAAAACAGTCTCACCACAACACCAACGGTGAGACTGTTTTCATATCCCCACGTGTTCAATGACTGATCCTTCCCACCGGTTATCACGGCACAGTCGAATCATAAAAAATGCAAACGGAGGGCGTCGTCGAGCGGCCGGTACTTTAAAAATTCGAGCTTTCAGCGACGAATTTTTATTAGTACCGTTGCCAGCGAGACCGAGCGAAAGCGTCCCGACGGTGCATTTTTTAATGATGAGACTGTCCATAAGAGCCGTGGCAAGGGTTAGTTATTGAATCACCTTTCTTTTTTTCTCCCAAACGGCACCACACACAACACCAGTACCCCCACCAGCGCCGCCAGCGACACATACATACCCACCTTAAAGTAGGGAACCGCATAGCGTATCATGACCCGGTTCTCCCCCTTCTCCAGCGTCACGCCAAGCATACCACCGTTGATGTTCATCAGGTCGGCCTTGTTCCCGTTCACATACGCCTTCCAGTTCTCCGAGTAGAGAAGCGGCACGCAGAGCACGCCCCCCTTATCTTTCGTGTAGACCGTGGCACTATACGTATCGTCCCGGAAGAGAGCATCCTTGATGTCCGTTTTGGCGAGCGCTTCAAAGTCCGAGGCAGCATTCGATATCGTCGTAATCTTCATTTCCCGGAACGTGATTGCTGCGGTGTTTCCGAGATCCACGCGAATATCCTGCACCTGATCCGGAAGAAGGATATTGAGCTCCGGATAGTCGTGACTGAGGTAATAAATCCTGCTCAGCTCCGGGCAGAGCTGCTGATGCTTTTTCGTTGTCAGGAAAATCTGAATCTGGGATTCGCCTCCCAGTGTATCGGGATCGGCGGTCAGCGTCAGATACTGGATTTGATTCTTTTTGCTCGTATTAACACCCGATAAGTCATAGAGGAAATAGGGGTCTGTTCCGTTTGAATAAACAGTCAGCGAATGATCCTTATTTTCTTCGAGCGATATGTCGTTCGGAGAATGTATTTTCTCCAGAAGATCCGTCTCCTTCTCTGTACGATCGAAATCCGAGGCGGCTTTCTTGTCGGAGCTTGCATCAGCCTGAGGCAGGATCTCCTCTGTTCTTACATATCCGGTCGTGAGAGCCCTCATGCGATCGATGCCGTCGAGGGCGGAAAAAGCGGCGCCGTTCAGTTCATTTTCATATACATAGCCGAATGGGAGGGCATTGACATTTTCAAATGTCCTGTTCGTTCCCGTCTCATCCACCTTCTTGAAAAGAGACTCCTCATAGGTGTCCGCAAAGAAATCGGGTTCATCGGTGATCAGATATTTTCCGCCGAGCAGCGTGTACAGGTAGTACTGCGGATATCCGACGATGAAGAAATTGCTGGACTTCTGGTACACTTTCGCAGCGCGGGTCAGAGAGACGAGCGAAGCGGCGTTGGTATTGGAATATACACTGACGGAGTTATGGCCGTCGACAAGGCCTTCATTGGCTATATCATAGTCCAAACCGGTGCAGATTCGATAGAGCGATTCGTCCTCGGTACGGATTTTTGCGGATGCATCCTGTGTGCCGTCATTGTAGAAATTATTCGCGAATCCTTCCTTGGTCAGGAAATCGCGGTCATAGAGAGAAGGCACGTTCTGCACAGCGAGCTCAGCGATGAGGACCAGCAGCATGATAGCGGGAAGCAATCTCTGTCTGAGCTTCTCCGAGAAATGCAGGAAGAGAAGCACCGTGAAGAACACGACACATGCGGCCGAGAGCACCAGGGTCTTGTTCCTGAAGTTGAAAGCAAAGCGGTCCTTTGTGATATAAAGCAGTGCGAGCGAACCGATCGTGATCACGGGGGTCAGGATGCCGGAGAGCACCAGCGAGGCCTTGTGTATGCCTTCATCGAGATCCTTCATCAGGAATGCTATCGCGATACACTCCGCAAAGCAGATGATGAATGAATATCGCTGCGCATGAATGTTAAATGTCAGTACAAATCCCGCGAGCGGCACCACGAGCAGACCTGCGGCAATCAGCAGGGAGAAGAGTGTTTTTACAAATGTTCCCCTGCGGAAGAACAGGTAAACTACTGCAAATGTAAAAAGGATGCTCGTTGACAGAAGCGCTGTCTCGTAATAATTCAGGGAGCCGGTGAAAGCGTTGCCGGCGCCGAAAATATTTGCCGAGAAAATCCTTCCGAGGAATGTCATGTAGGTCTTCAAGTCAAACAGCGCGATGAGCTGCCTGATTCCTACGGATGTCGTATCTCCGGTGCGCGCGCTGCCGGTGAAGGACATGATGATCGGCAGGACCGATACGGCAGACACGATGACAGACCCGATACCGATTGCAAGCAGCATGAACAGTCTCTTGAACGTGAGAACGAATTTTCCCTCCTCGCCGGCATAAAATGTGTAAAGTATGACGTAGAGGGCGCTCACCGCAGCCGTCATGTAGAAGAAATAGTAATTGGATATCAGGAAAATTGCATATCCGAGAACGAGAAGCATAGCTCTCCTGATACCGCCGTTCTGCAGAAAGCACTGTAAAAGGAACATGATCATGGTGAACATGAGCATGCACATACCGTAGCTGTAATTCTGTCCCCAGACGACCATGTAGGACGAGAAAGTCCAGGCCAGGGAGGGGAGGAGCGCGGCGTAATCATTTTTCGTGAGACGCCTGAAAAAACCGAACGCGAAGAGTGCGGTCAACATATGTGTCAGAAATACGACCAGCAGGATGCCGATCGGGAAATTGTCACGCCCGAAAAGCAGGATCAGGAATTTCAACGGGTTTATGTACTGAAGGAAAGTGGACGTTGTATCGGCACCGAGTCCATCCCAGAGAGTATAGTAGTTGAAAGTCCGGGTCCCGAAAAGACGCGAGAGCATGACAATGATCGGATAGCTGGATGAGAGCGAGTCGGAACCGACATCGCTATACATGTAGACCGCATCGCCGAACAGAAAACGACCGTACAGTATCAGATACAGTACGGCCGTCGCTGCAAGGAGTGTGGTCCGTGTGTGTTTTCTTATGAAGAAAGACATAGCACGCAAAACCTCCTGATTATTCTGTAGTGTGAGATGTCCACGCCATGCAGGCGGCGGATCGCAGCTGCGCATTAAGGTATGCTTCGCACCATGCGCGGCGCGGAATGAACGCCGAGGCGTTCTTGATATCAATGCGCTCTAATAGAGCAGAAGAATTTATTTGAAGAATGAAAATACGGAAGCGATGACTTTCTCACGATCCTCCTGTGTGATTCCGTAATACAGAGGAAGCCTCAGAAGACGTTCACTCTCTTTCGTCGTATACTCATCCTCGCCGTGGAATCGTCCGAACTTTATACCGGCCGGTGCGCTGTGAAGCGGAATATAGTGGAACACAGCCAGGATACCGTTGTTCTTCAGATGCTTTATAAGTGCGGAACGCTGCTCCAGGTCTGCCGCTTTGATGTAATACATGTGAGCGTTGTGACCGCATTCCTCCGGTATATAAGGCTGCTCTATAAGACCTTTGTCCGCAAGCGGGCGGAGAGCCTCATTATAGAAATTCCATGTCTCCATTCGATCGTTGTAGATCGTGTCATATTCCTCGAGCTGTGCCCAAAGGTAGGCGGCGTTCAGATCGCTCGGCAGATAAGATGAACCGTAATCTACCCAGGTGTATTTGTCGATCTGACCGCGGAAGAACTTGCTTCTGTCAGTACCTTTCTCACGGTAGATCTCAGCCTGATCTCTGTAGGCGAGGTCCGGAAGGACCAGTGCTCCGCCTTCTCCCATGGAGAAATTCTTCGTCTCATGGAAAGAGTAGCATCCGAAATCGCAGTCCTTGCCGAGAAATCTTCCCTTATACGTGGAGCCGAAGCCCTGTGCCGCATCTTCGACAACTTTCAGGCCGTGCTTTTTTGCGATGGCGAGGATGGTGTCGATCTCGCAGGCTACCCCGGCGTAATCCACCGTCACAATAACGCGGGTCTTGTCCGTTATAGCTGCCTCGATCTTCTTTTCATCGATGTTCATCGTATCGGGGCGAATGTCGACAAATACGAGCGTTGCGCCTCTCTGCACAAATGCATCTGCTGTTGAGCAGAACGTATAGGACGGGAGAATTACTTCATCCCCCGGCTTCAGGTCACAGAGAAGAGCTGCCATCTCAAGCGCCGATGTTCCGGAAGTGGTAAGATATGTGGCCGGAACGTCGAACTTCTCGTTCATCCATGCCTGGCATTTTTTGGTAAAAGGCCCATCGCCGCAGATCTTTCTGTTCTCGATGGCTTGTTTCATGTAATATGTTTCTTTCCCGGTGCTTGGCGGGACATTAAAATCAATCATGCATTTCCTCCGTATGTTAATAAGTTCCCAGGCAATTCGGATACAGAAGATCGTGACCGTCTGCATCTCTCATCGCCATTTTAGAAATGATTTCTTCAGAACGTGCATCGATTTCCTCCCTTGAGTCCGCAATGATATAGAAGCGGGCAGCGTAGGGCATTATCTGCGGAGAACCGATCCGATCACCGACAGAATAGAAAATCTTACCGTATTGTACATCGTTTCGGGCACGAATAGCAAGAGCGGAGCTCAAATCAGAGACAATTCCGTCCTTCGCATGGAAATAAATGACCGCAGCAGAGTTTTTGGCGAACGGATCACAGGAATCGAGAAGCGAGTGAAGCCGTTCTCTGTCAAATGCTCCCGCAAGCAGGATCTCCTCAATCGAGACGCCGGTGGTGAACTCGATAAGCTCATGCTCGTACCCGAGATACCTTGCGGCTATTTCGCCGACCATGAATCCTTTTTTCGGTCCCCAGAAGAACTGCATGGAAAGCGGACCGTCCGTCTGACCGGTTTTCGCTATGTAGCGGGAGAGTGCGTCAAGCGCGGGCGCATACACCTTGTCTATCAGTCTGGAAGGATAAATGTTTCGCGTACTGAGCGGGATCTCTGTCGGATCGTGGGACGTCTTTTCCCGGTCCGCGATACCGAGGACGCGTACTGTTCCGTCAAGTACCCAGCACTGCATATTGAATTCGTATTCGTCATTATACTCTTCCGCAAGGACTTCCGGCCTGTGTGAGGTTTTCAGGCAGGCTTCAAAGTGTGCGCGGATGTCGGATGCGCTCTTTACAATGCGGAGCCCGCGGGATCCGTACATGTCGAGCGGCTTTATGATCATGGGAAATTCGAATCCGTCGAGTTCCGAATCCTCAAAGCCCGGCTTTAACAGGACGCTCTTCGTCGTTCCTATACCAAGCTCCTCGCATGTTCGATTCGTCACATCTTTGTCGCGATACCAGGGGAGCTGGCCGGGCGTCAGGTGACACGGCAGACCTGCTCTGTCTGCGATTTTGACCATGCACTCCAGAAGAAGGTCCGAATAAGCCGTTGTGATGGCGTCGGCATGTTCCTTCGCCGCGATGCCGGCTATGTGCTCTGTGTCGTGGATGTCGGTGTCATAGGCAGTGCCGCCCAGTCTCTGTGCTTCTTTTTTTGCGGGCGCTCCGGGGTTCCCGTCAACGACGACGGGGCGGATGTTTCTGCTGACCGCGAGTTTAACGAGCGGGACGAATTCCTCCAGGGCTCCTAATATAAGTAAGGTTTTTTCTGACATGGGAACTCCATTCTGTTATTGTAATCTCTTCATATCGAAAGCTCTTCATGAAAGCTCACGCATGACCGCCTCCGCGACGACTTCCATATCTTCCTTATCATATCGCTGATCGCATGGCAGAGCCAGAATATCGGCTGCATATCTTTGCTCCACGCTCCCCTTCGGAGCATCTGTAATGAGATCAGACCAGTAAGTCGGCACGAAGATCTTCTGTGCCGCGAGCTTCTTTCGCAAGTCGGGACCGTTCTTTACAAGCATCGGGTAAACGAACGGACCTATATCCGGAACGCGCAGGTTGTGGCTCAGTGCAAGTTCGTTGCAGCCGGCAAGACGTGCATCAAGGGCCAGATAATTCGACATCCTTGTTTTTGCGATTCTGTCGTAATCCAGACCGCCCAGCATATTTTCGGTAAGACGTGACATTCTTGCCGGCGCTGCGCCTTCGTAACCGTGTGCATTGTCAAGCATCTGTTTATAGAACGTCCCGGCATCTTTCTCATATCTGCCGAGGATATGAGAAAATCTGTCATGGGAGAAGTCCTGCAGCTGCGGCTCGGCGATCTCCCGGTCCGGATAGAGGTAGGCTCCGTCGGTCACGCCCAGGAACTTTCGGACGGAATAGAGCGTTGCTACGCCTTCCGCAGGTTTCTGGAAGAAAGCGTGCGTGTTGTCCACAAGGACACGGTCATAGCGCTCCTTGAATGCGAAGAGCTCTTCATTGGTCAGCTGACCGTAAGCGTTATCGATAAAGAGCCATGCATCGCTTTCGAGCGTTTCCGGAAGCTCGGATGTTTCCGGCCTGAAATCCGGTCGCATGCTGTAGCGTATCAGCTCAATGCCCGCGTCGCACACTGCATTTGTGACAGATGCGCATATGAACCACGGGAGATAAAGCCTCCGGCATCCGACCTCGGACAGGAACCATGTGATCGCACATCTTCCCAGATTCAATTTTAAACAGCCGGGATGATATTCCCGGCTGCCAAGGTTTTCAAATTCCAGATATCCACCGATTTCTTTCATGAGGTTTCCTTTTCTAAATTATTATCAATATCTTTCTGTCTGAGCACATAGTGCGGCATCTTCTTCGTCTCATCAAGAATGTGCATCATGTACTCTCCGAGTATGCCGACGGACAGAAGCGTCAGTCCCGTGGACGCGAGCATGACCAGGATCAGAGAGGTCCAGCCCTGTACGGATGTGCCGATCACAAAATAGCGGATCAGATAGAATAACCCGAGGACCATGCTCACGAAGAAGGTGATGATTCCGATATTTCTCACAATGATCAGCGGCAGTATCGAGTTGGTCGTGATATCGTAGAGCAGTTCCTTGACGAGCTCCTTCATTGTGTAACCGCTCTTGCCGTAAGCGCGCTCCGCGTGATGCACATCCACGTTAATGATCCTGTTCGAACTCATGACCAGAAGATTACCGATCTGCGGAAGATGGATGGAAGTATCCATAATAGCATCCACGATGAACCTCCTCATCAGACGGAAGCTTGTGATCTCGAGATCCGGGTCCTTGCCGAGCATCTTTGAGGTCATGGATACAGAGATCCTTGTGCCGATCTTGCGAATGATATTATGTTTTCGTCCCTCATAGCGGGCGAGAATGACATCCACATCGTCGCGCTCATTCATAACTTTGATGAGCTTCGGAATCTCTTCGGGCGGATGCTGGAGATCGTCGTCCATTGTGATAACGAAATCTCCCTTAACATAATGGAAGCCGCACAGAAGAGCGGGATGTTGGCCGAAATTTCTCGCCATCTGGAATATTTTGACCCGGTCGTCCTTTGCGCGGAGAGCCTTCATGACTTCCCAGGAGCGGTCCTTGGAACCGTCATCCACCAGGAGCAGTTCAAAGGGTTCTTTTATTTCTTCATCGAATACTTTTGCCAGACGTGTGTACAACTCATCCAGCATGTGTTCGCCGTAATATACGGGAACAACGATTGAGTACAGACTCATGATTTCCTCGTTTTCTGTTGTAAACTCATTTCGGTAACAATAATCCTGCCGGATCACCGCTCAGGCAGACAAAAACCTGCCGGCAGAATCCGACACTGTAACAATATACCATGTTTAACGCTTTCTTGCAACTCATCATCGATGATGCTATAATGACTCTATCTGTACAATAATGCAAATAAGTGCTGGTACCATTACAGCATATAAAAAAAGGAGATTTAACGGAATATGAGAACGTATGTAGTCACGGGAGGCGCCGGTTTTATCGGGTCAAATTACATTCACTATATGTTCAAAAAATACGGCGATGAGATCCGCATTATCAATGTGGACAAACTTACATACGCCGGAAATCTCGAGAACCTTAAGGATATCGAGGATAGAGACAACTATACATTTGTAAAGGCTGATATCTGCGATGCGGAAGCAATCGGCAAAATCTTTGAGGAGAATGATGTTGACCGCGTTGTACATTTTGCCGCTGAGAGCCATGTAGACCGTTCCATCAAGGATCCGGGCGTATTTGTTAAGACAAATGTCCTCGGAACGCTCACAATGCTGAACGCCGCAAGAGCTGCCTGGGAGCGTGAGGACGGAACATACCCGGAAGGAAAGAAGTTCCTGCATGTTTCCACCGACGAAGTGTACGGATCCCTCTCCGATCCTAACGAGTATTTCTATGAGACGACTCCGTATGATCCGCACAGCCCGTACTCAGCGAGCAAGGCGTCCTCTGACTTTATGGTCAAGGCATTTATGGACACATATAAGTTCCCGGCCAACATTACGAACTGCAGCAACAACTACGGTCCGTATCAGTTCCCGGAGAAACTGATCCCGCTCATGATCAATAACGCTCTTCACGGAAAAGCTCTGCCGGTTTACGGCGACGGCAAGAATGTACGTGACTGGCTCTATGTTGAAGACCACTGCAAGGGTATCGATATGGTCCAGGAAAAGGGAAGACTTTTTGAGACATATAATATCGGCGGCCACAACGAGAGAGAGAATATCCAGATCGTAAAGACGATCATCAGCACACTTCGCGAAGAGCTCGCAGATGACGATCCGAGAAAAGAAAACGTATCCGAAGACCTTATCAAGTATGTCACAGACCGCAAGGGACATGACCGCAGATACGCGATCGCTCCGGACAAGATCAAGGCTGAGATCGGCTGGTATCCGGAGACATGCTTTGAGGAAGGTATCAAGAAGACGATTCGCTGGTACTTCGACCATCAGGAGTGGATGGAGCATGTTACAAGCGGCAATTATCAGAAATATTACGAGGATATGTACGCAGGTCGTTGAGAAAGAACATATGAGTATGTTAACGGCTGTGCAGAAGTGTTAACATACTCAGTGATCCGACACTTGCAGACATCTGAAAAAAAGAATACGAGGTGTTTACTATTATGAAGGGAATTATTCTTGCCGGCGGTTCCGGAACAAGACTTTATCCGCTGACCAAGGCAGTCAGCAAGCAGATGATGCCTGTCTATGACAAGCCGATGATTTACTATCCGCTTTCCACACTGATGCTTGCCGGAATCAGGGACGTGCTGATCATTTCCACACCGCGCGACCTTCCGGCGTTCGAGGAACTCTTCGGCGACGGCAGCCAGCTCGGAATGCATTTCGAGTACGCTGTGCAGGATAAGCCGAGAGGACTTGCCGATGCCTTCATCATCGGCGCTGATTTTATCGGCGATGACAGAGTAGCGCTTGTGCTCGGCGATAACATTTTCTACGGACAGAGTTTCTCCAGAGTCCTCAAGGAAGCGGCCGGAAGAGAAAAAGGTGCTACGATTTTCGGCTATTATGTAAAAGATCCGTCCGAATACGGCGTCGTGGAATTTGACGAGAACGGAAAAGCGATCTCCATTGAGGAGAAGCCGAAGTATCCGAAGTCAAAGTATGCCGTTCCGGGACTTTACTTCTATGACAATGACGTTGTGGAAATTGCACGCAATGTCAAGCCTTCCGCAAGAGGAGAGATTGAGATCACATCCATCAATAATGAGTATCTTCGCAGGGGAGACCTCTACGTCGAGACGCTCGGACGCGGATTTGCATGGCTCGACACGGGCAATCATGACATGCTTCTTGATGCAGCGGATTTCGTCGCCGCTTTCCAGAAGCGACAGGGAATGTACATTTCCTGTATCGAGGAGATAGCATTCAGACGCGGCTTTATCGACGCAGCACAGCTCAGGAAACTTGCCGAGCCGCTGATGAAGACGCCATACGGCCAGTATCTGCTTGACGTGGCGGAAGGGTTATAAAAATCAAGAACGCCTCGGCGTTCTTGCCGCGACATGCGCGGCGCGCAAGCGCCTTCCACTGCGCATGTCTGCGATCCGCCGGAGGCTTTTATTCTTCATCGCTCACGAGTATTGCGCGATGAAGAATAACTGCGTGTAGAAATCTCCCGGCACAGGGCCGCTATGATCAGGGTAAAAGCTCAGTGCGGGATGCCCCGCCTCCGCGGGCGGAGGGCATCGAAATAGTCTCAGACATGTGGAGGTTTCGACAACTTGGTTCTGAATCAGATAGGAAATGAGTACAAGGGAGCAGCAGTAGACATGAGAGTTCTTGTCACCGGAGCGAACGGATACATCGGAAGACATGTTATCCCGGAGCTTTTATCCAGAGGCGTGAAGGTGACGGCTGTGGATCTTCATTGTGATGCGGTGGATGGACGCTGCGATACGATCGAAGCGGATATACTCAGTACCGGAGACGGCTTTTATGAGAAAGCCGGAAAGCCGGATGCATGTATCCATCTCGCATGGAGGAACAGCTTCGAGCATAACAATGAGAGTCATACAACAGACATGGAGAAACACTATCGTTTTCTTTCCGGTCTTGTCGATGACGGACTGCCTCAGCTCATGGTCATGAGCACTATGCACGAGGTGGGCTATTTTGAAGGAGCCATAACCGAGGATACACCGACCAATCCGGTCACTGCCTACGGAATCGCAAAAAACGCATTGAGAAAGAAGATGACCGACTACTGCAGAGAGAAGAATTGTATCCTGCAGTGGATCCGGGGATTCTATATTGTCGGTGACGATGAACACAATAATTCGGTATTCACGCGTATGGTGGAAGCCAGTAAGACCGGGAGTGGGCCGTTCCCGTTCACAACAGGCAGGAATAAATTTGATTTTATCGGCATCGATGAACTGGCCGGTCAGATCGCAGCGACCATCATGCAGAAGGAAGTCTGCGGAATAATAAACTGCTGCAGCGGTATCGCTGTTCCGCTGGCGGATGAAGCGGAGAGATTTCTGAAAGAGCGCAAGATGGATATACAGCTTGACTACGGAAAATACCCCGAGAGGGAGGATGCCTCCCCGGCGGTCTGGGGCGATCCGACAAAAATCAGAAAAATTATGGAAGCGGACAAGGGAAGAAAGGAATAAAAATGGGCAAAATTACGGTTGAAACATGTGACATAGAGGGACTTAAGATTATTACTCCTACCGTTTACGGCGACAAGCGCGGTTATTTCATGGAGACTTATAACTACAATGATTTTGCAGCTGCGGGAATTGACTATCAGTTCGTTCAGGACAATCAGTCCAGCTCCGTCAAAGGAGTTCTTCGCGGTCTGCATTTTCAGATCAATTATCCGCAGGATAAGCTCGTTCGCGTAGTCAAAGGCGAGGTCTTTGATGTTGCGGTAGACCTTAGAGAAGGATCGAAGACTTACGGGAAGTGGTTCGGCGTTCTCCTTTCCGCTGAGAATAAGAAGCAGTTCTTCATCCCCAAGAATTTTGCCCATGGCTTTGTCGTTCTGAGTGATGAAGCGGAATTCTGCTATAAGTGCACGGATTTCTATCATCCGAATGATGAAGGCGGGCTTGCATGGAACGATCCGGATATCGGCGTCGAGTGGCCGATTCCGGAGGGCATGGAGCTGAATCTTTCCGAGAAGGACCAGAAATGGGGAAGCTTCAAGGAGTATACCGAAAAGTATCATAAGTAACAGATAGAACATAGAATGAAAAGGGCTGTTGCATACACGTGTAATATAACTGTATCGGTCGTTGTTTCGGAGATATGGTCATATGCGCTTTGTGTGGCAGCCCTGTGTTTTTGAGAAGGGAACAGGCAGCGGGAAGTTTATGGCAGAGCAAGTGATCAGAAAGAACCGTCAGGCGGTATATTGCTTTTATGATAAAGATGGGATCGTCGACGGGTATGTTCCTTTCTTTCTGAAAGGGCTCAGGGAAGTGGCGGACGGCATATGTGTCGTTGTGAACGGCGAGGTGTGTGAACGCGGTCTCGAACTCCTCCGTACATATTCCGATGAAGTCATTTTGCGTCCGAATGACGGCTATGATGTCACGGCCTACAAGGCCGGTCTGGAGCATATTCTGTCCGAAAAAGAAGATGTTTCTTCCGTGATCCTGTGCAACAACACATTGTTCGGACCGTTCCGGCCTTTTTCGGAGATGTTCGAGGAGATGGAGAGCCGGAATCTTGATTTCTGGGGCATCACAGCGTTCGAGGGAGATCCGGGGGATCCGTTCGGCACGATCCGATACGGATATATTCCGGAGCACGTGCAGTCTTTCTTCATGGTGTTCGAGAGGAGATTCCTTAAGGCGGAAGACTTCGGATGCTGGTGGAAGCAATTGCCTGCGATACATCGCTACGAGGAGGCAATCGGATACTTTGAGGCTGTCTTTACCAAAGATATGAGTGACCTCGGGTACCGCTGGGACGTCTACATGAATTGTCCCGAGCTCCGAGGATACTCGAAGGATCCGCTGCGCGATTTTCCGCGTTATCTGATCGAACAAAAGGGATGTCCGGTCATGAAGAAGCGGTCCTTCTTCCACGAGTACGGGGAAGCCTTCGAGAGGAGCGGCGGCGAGGCCACAAGGGAAGCCTTCGAGTACCTTGAGCACGAGACGGACTATGATACGGATCTCATCTGGGAGACGATCCTCAGGACCGAGAACATGGCTGCCGTAAAAAGGCGTCTGCATCTCAATTTCACGCTTCCGACGGAATGCTTAAGGAAAAGCGGTCCCGAGCAGACGAGCCTTGCCGTAATCGCGCACATCTATTATCCGGAACTTGCTGAAAATATGGCGTCATACGCCGCGCATCTCCCGGAAGGGACTCCTATATACATTTCCGTTCCGGCAGGAGATACGCCCGAAAAGGTAAAGAGCGCATTTGCCCCGCTCGAACAATCACACAGGGTCGAGATCAGGTCGATAGAAAACCGGGGACGTGACCTCATGCCGTTCCTTATGCTTTGGAGGGACGTCATTTTCAGATATGATGTGATCCTCAAAGTCCATGATAAGAAGGTGCCGCAGCTGCCGCAGCTGTCCACCGGCCGGTCATGGGAGAAGATGTGTTTTGAATGTCTGATGCCCACGGAAGTATATGTACGGAATGTACTGGATCTCTTTGCAAAGAACAAAAGGCTGGGACTTCTCACGCCTCCGCCTCCCGTTCACGCGGATTACTATCCGACGATCGGACATGGGGAATGGGGAGAAAATTATGAGGGAGTCAGAAAGATTGCTTCGGAGCTGAACATCCGGGTTTCCGTGGAGAGAGAGTGGGAGCCTGTGGCGCCGTTCGGCTCAGAGTGCTATATCCGCTCGGAGGCTCTCAGAACGCTGTTCTCAAAGGACTGGTCGATCAACGATTTTCCGAAGGAACCTACCCCGGCAGATGCGACGCCGCTCCATGCGATTGAGAGAGTAATCCCGTTTGCCGTGCAGAATGACGGGTACTATTCCGGATGGCTCATGTCCGATCGGTGGGCGCCGGTCATCCTTGACAATCTGACATATCTGACGCATACGCTGAAAAGCCGGGAGAGCGCACTGTGCGGCGGCTACATGCCCTACAGGTTCTTTATGGACCGGCTCAGTCACATTCCCGGGGAAGATGTAGACAGACCGGAGGAAGGTCTGCAATAAGAAATGTTCATAGACAGAAATTCGCGAAACAGATGCATAATATTTCTATATTACGATAAGGACGGACTGGTCGATCGATATGTGACCGGTCTTCTTGACGCGCTCAAAAGCGTCTCCTCGTACGTGCTTGTTGTGGTGAACGGCTACGTGACAGGGGAAGGCGAGGCCGAATTGAGGAGCCACGCGGATTCTGTACTTGTGCGCGTCAACACCGGTTTTGATGTCGGGGGATACAGGGAAGGTCTTTTCTGGATCGGTTTCGAGAGGCTTTCGGCGTATGGCGAACTGATCCTGATGAACTATACATTTTTTGCGCCGCTGTTCCCGCTCCAGGAAATGTTCGGCGAGATGAGCGGCCGTGATCTCGATTTCTGGGGCATTACGAAGCATCACGACGTTCCGACGGACACGACGGGCGGCCGGATCCGTTACGGCCATATTCCGGAGCATCTGAATTCACATTTTCTTGCCCTGAGAAGAGACTTTTTCCTCAGTTACAGCTACCGGGATTTTATCATAAACATGTCCGATCCCATTTCCTACGAGGCGTCCATCAACGAGTATGAGGCGATCTTTACGAGGCATTTTGCGGATCTCGGCTATAAATGGGATGTATACTCCAACACCGATGCATTTGAGGGCGTCGTGTACGCCCCATTTATGTTCGAGGGGGGAGAGCTCATCAAGGAGCGCTGCCCGATCATAAAGCGCCGTCTCTTCTTCGGCGACTATTTCAGCCTGCTGGCGAATTCCGCCGGGGAGAGCTACAGCGACGCCTGCAGGGCTTTGCGGGAGCTGACCGATTACGACATGTCCATGATCTGGGACAATCTTCTGAGACTGCAGGATTTGAATTCGGTGCGCTATGCGATCCATGAATCCTACGTGGTCGATTCGGAAGTCTCAAAGGGGAAGATTTCTGCAAATGAAGCCTGCGTTCTCGTCATCGGCACCAAAGAGCAGGGTGACTTTCTTGCGGGAAGATACCTGAAGCAGATTCCGGCAGAATGCGATATTCTGTATTCGAATGAAATACCACAGTCAATTTCCGAATTCGGAAGGCTGTTCGCTTCGCCGGATCTTAGGAAATACAGATATGTATGTGTTCTGAAACTTCCGGAAAGCGCATACGAGGACATGGGTTCGACTTTTTACGGAAGCGCGGAAAGCCTCATCGGTTCGGCTTCCCAGACAGAGAACACTGTGCAGATATTCAGAGATAACCCCGAACTCGGGCTGCTCGTGCCGCCTCTGCCCACTTTCGGGAGGCATTTCCATGAGGCGGAGGACGGCTGGCACGGGAGATATGAGGAAGTTCGAGCGGTCACGGACGCTCTCGGCTTCACCTTCCCGATCCTCAGGGGAGAAATGCCGCCGGTATGGCCGGCAGGCGGAAGCTTCTGGGTGAGAGGAAGTCTGCTCATGGAGATCTTTGAGTCTCATGAAGTGTCGGATGTGCTGAGCCGCGAGATTCGTCTTTCTGACGGAAAGAACGTGAAGCCGGACTTTGAGCTGATCATGCTGCTTCTTCCCTACCTTTTCCAGAGCAGGAAGCAGATGACGGGGACGGTCACGGGTTCGCACTATGCTTCCGTTCAGCTGACGAACCTGGATTACGAACTGAGGGAAAACAATAAGGTCCTCTTTGAAAAAATCCGACCGGGTGCCTGGTGGGAGGTTCTGAAAAAGCTCGACCGAATCGGAGAAAATGTATGAAGAAACTTATAATGAAGTGTGCGGATGAGAGAAGACGGGCATTTGCAATGATTACCTCCGTATGGGAAGACGACGGAAAGCGGTTCGTCGAAAAGTGCGCCGTCCACAAAGAGGGCAGAAGACACCTTGAGAATATGATACGGTATCAGACGCTCCTTGACGAGATTTATCCGGGCGTACGTGCGTGCCCGGCAAAGCTGACTGAGAACGGTCTGGTTTTTGACTTTATCGAAGGGAGTTCTCTTGAGGACCGCTACCGCCTGGCCGCTTCTGAGGGTGACCGGGATGCCCTGGTCCTGTATATGAAAAGCCATGCAGAACTGCTCGATTCTGTGCCCGGCGGAACTGTTCCGTTCGAGGAGACGGACAGCTTTCGGGAGTGGTTCGGGGACGGAAGAGTCTATGCGGGCAAGCCGGCCTACAGGGCAGCCAATTTTGATGCGACCGCTTCAAATATCATTCTGCAGGATGGGGAGCCGGTCTTTATCGACTATGAATGGGTGACGGAATTTCCCGTTCCGCGGAATCTTGTCGTCTACCATGCGATCCGTGACAGCTACTACCACATTCCAGAATTGGAGAGCCTGCTTCCTCTCGCGGAGGCGATAGCCCTTGCCGGCGTCGAGACGGAACAGGAGATCCTGCAGAGGAGCTATGAACATTTCTTTTTCAGCTATGTCTACGGCAGTGACTCGGATGCGGGGCTTTCGGTCCTGACGGACCGCAAAAAGATCGATTATCTTGCAAATGAGCGCACCCTCCTCGCAGAACGCATGTGGAGAGAAAATGAGAGGGCAGTCCTCGTGCAGCGGTCAGAGATAGACCGTCTCACGAAGGAACTGGAAGAAGCGCGGAAGAAATATGCGGACCTCGATCAGTCGTGGTTCTGGAGATGGGACGAGACAAGGGACGCTCTGCAAAAGTTCAGGGAAGAGAACGCCGCTCTCCGGGAATCTCTGAGACTCATGGAACAGGATCGGGATACCTGGAAATCCAATTTCGAGACGGTGACGAATTCCCGCTCCTACAAGGATATGATGAAATTAAAGGGGATTCTCGGGCGCAAGTAGGCATAAAAGCGCTCAGCTTGCACAGGTATTCTTTCGATGCTATAATACTTAGGATTATGGCAACTACTCAGCACCCGATTCGCAGGTGCTTTAGATTACAGACACAAGGAGCATACAACATGTCAAAGAAACTGAAGTTGATTGCTGTTCTCGGCATCCTTCTTGTCATTCTTCTCAATATCGGTATCCTGAAGTGGCACAGCCGGGGCGGGGCGGCATTCACGGGGAAGATGACAATCCGATCGGACATATCAGACAATGTCCAGATTTTCTATTCGGGTCCCGAGAACGCTTACGGAGAAAGTACGAGCACGATTGCAGGATATCCCGCCGAGGGACAGAAGATCGGCGATGACTGCGAGCTGGAATTTACGGCCGGGTCTCAGACCGAGTTCCTGCGGATTGATTTCGGCGCGGCAGCAGGTACCTGGGATATCGGCAGCCTGACTGTGGCCTACGGCGATACGGTCGATAAGATCGACCTCGAAGCGGCAGCGGGGAGTGCGGTGCAGAATGACATCGCATCGATGACCTTTAAGAACGGCGTTCTGCATGTGGAGACGAAAGCGGGGGATCCGCATATCGTGATCCCGGTCGAACTCGCACAGACGAAAGCCGCAGCCCTGGCAAGCACGCAGAGAGCCGACTGGATCATCCGTATTCTGGCGCTTCTTCTGCTTGACGGAGCGTTCATCGCGGCATTTGTATTCAGAAACAAGTTCCTGACTCTTCCGATAGAGATATTTGAGAACAGGCAGCTCATTTTCAAGCTCGCCAGCAACGACTTCAAGACAAAATATGCCGGATCGTATCTGGGTATCTTCTGGGCGTTCGTTCAGCCGGTCGTCACGGTCCTGGTGTACTGGTTCGTCTTCTCGGTCGGCTTCAGGAGCGGGCGTGTGGCGGAGGTTCCCTTCGTCGTCTATCTGGTATCCGGTATCGTTCCGTGGTTCTACATCCAGGATCTCATGAATTCCGGCACCAACGCCTTGATTGAGTACAGTTATCTGGTCAAGAAGGTCGTGTTCAAGATCAGCGTGCTGCCGATGGTAAAGGCCATTTCAGCCCTGTTCGTGCACTCTTTCTTTGTAGTGCTGACGATCCTGATTGCGGCGCTTTACCGTATCTGGCCGAGCCTCTACACACTGCAGGTCCTTTACTATTTCATCTGCATGTTCGTATTCGGTCTCGGCATAACTTACGGGACATGCGCGATCGTAATTTTCTTCCGCGACTTGTCGCAGATCATCAATATCATCCTGCAGATCGGCGTTTGGACGATCCCGATCATGTGGAACCTGGATATGGTCCCGGCGAAATATCAGTTCATTTTCAAGATCAATCCGATGTTCTATGTTATCAACGGGTACAGACAGTCTATATACGGACATGTCTGGTTCTGGCAGGACCTGAAGCTCACGATCTATTTCTGGGCCGTGACGGCAGTCCTGTTCGTGATCGGTTCCGTTATATTCAAGAGACTTAAGATACATTTTGCGGATGTGCTTTAATGAGAATGACCGTATCCGGGCCGGTGCCTGTTGGAGCATAAGACGACTCGAATCTTTTAATCTCTGACGCAGGATTCGCGTGACGCGAGTCTATGATGAATGCGCAAAATGAAACTTGTCTCTGACATGGAATACAAGATTGAAAAGAAGGAGCACTTATATAGATGAGTGAAACAGAAAAAGTCCTGGACGGGAACGTGAAAGAGCAGGAGAGCAGCGGCAAAAAAGTGGCTGCTCTTCAGGTCACGCATCTCTCCAAGATGTACAGACTATATGACAAGCCCTCAGACAGACTGAAAGAGGCACTGGGACTGTCCAGACAGAAGAGATACCGCGAGCTCTACGCCCTCAATGATGTGAGCTTTGTGGTCAATAAGGGCGAGACGGTCGGTATCATCGGAACGAACGGTTCCGGCAAATCGACTATTCTGAAGATCATAACGGGCGTTCTCTCACCTACTGCCGGTGACGTAAAAGTCAACGGCAGGATTTCTGCGCTTCTGGAGCTGGGTGCGGGATTCAACATGGAATATACAGGTATGGAAAATGTCTACCTGAACGGTACGATGATGGGATTTTCGAGGGAAGAGATCGAGAAGAGAGTACCGGAAATTCTTGCATTTGCGGATATAGGAGACTTTATCAACCAGCCCTGTAAGACATATTCGAGCGGTATGTTCGTCAGACTGGCCTTCGCGGTTGCCATCAACATTGACCCTGAGATACTGATCGTCGATGAGGCGCTCTCGGTAGGTGACGTATTCTTCCAGGCTAAGTGCTATCACAAGTTCGAGGAGTTCAAGAAGCAGGGCAAGACGATTCTCTTCGTAAGCCATGACCTTGGCAGCATCTCCAAGTACTGCGACAGAGTCATCCTGCTCAACAAGGGCGTCAAGATGGATGAGGGAAATCCCAAGGAGATCGTTGACCTCTACAAGAAGCTTCTTGTCCACATCGAGGACGGGGGAGAAGGCACTGAGGGTGAAAATGAGCAGGAAGCGCTCTCGCCCGAGGAACAGGAAAAGCGCGCCATGGAGACAGGCGGTCTCACGGGCGGGCTCCCGAAGAATCCAAATACGCTGGAATACGGTGAAGGTCACGCGTCAATCGTTTATGTCGCGACTATGGATGCGGCGGGAAATGTCACGAGTTCCATCGAAAAGGGAACGGAATTCTCTATCCGCATGCGCGTGAAGTTCAATAAGGACGTGAGCGAACCGATTTTCGCATACACATTTAAGAACCTGCAGGGTACGGAAATTACCGGCACCAACACGATGTTCGAGGGGATACCCGTCGGACCGAGAAAAGCAGGAGATGACATCGTGATCACATTCCGACAGAAGATGGACCTGCAGGGAGGAGAATATCTGCTGTCCTTCGGATGTACCGGATATATGGACGGAGATTTCAGGGTGTTCCACAGACTTTACGATATCCTGAACGTCACGTGTGTATCTCCGAAGAACACAGTCGGTTTCTATGATATGAATTCCCAGATCACCACAAAGCTGCTTAATTAACGGAGAGAGTATGGAATACAGAGAGACAATCGGAAATGTCGTACTAAATACCGAGGATTATCCGGGACGTGATCTCTACTCGGACGGTGAGATAGAGGACGTCCTCCTTGACATTGCGAAAAATACGGATCCAAGGGATTTTGACAAGGTAGTCGAGGAGAGGGAGAGCTGGCCGGTCATGTATCATTTCTCCACGATCCGGACCAATATCATGAGCTGGATGCCGATCGACCGCAGTATGAAAGTCCTGGAGATCGGGTCCGGCTGCGGCGCGATCACCGGCACGATCGCGGAGAAAGCCGGAAGCGTCACATGTGTGGAGCTGTCCAGAAAGAGAAGCCTCATCAATGCATGGCGCAACCGGGAGAAAGATAACATCGAGATCCGTCTCGGCAACTTCGAGGATGTTGAGAAGAAGCTCGAAACCGACTATGACATGATCACCCTGATCGGCGTCTTTGAGTACGCGCAGGGATATATATCATCCGGCACGCCCTACAGGGATTTCCTTGCCATCATACTCCGGCACCTTAAGCCGGGCGGACAGCTGGTCATAGCCATAGAGAACCGCCTGGGCATGAAATACTTTGCCGGCGCCACGGAAGATCACAGCGGAAAGTATTTCGAGGGAATCGAGGGCTACAGCGATACGAGCAGGGCGAGAACATTTTCAAAGCCTGAACTCGAAGCACTCCTTACGGAAGGCGGAATTTCCGACTTTACCTTCTACTACCCATATCCGGACTATAAGTTCCCGATGTCGATCTACTCGGACTATTATCTTCCGAAGCGCGGTGAACTTCGCATGAACCTTGCCAATTTCGACAGGGAAAGGATGATTCTTTTCGATGAGACGCAGGCGTACGATTCACTTGTTGACAGCGGGCTCTTTCCGCTGTTCTCCAATTCATTTCTTGTCGTAGCGCGCCGATAGACCGGCAGGTGTACCCGAAAACTATTGCATCAGACTTTTGATTTAGAGGAAGCCTATGATTATTTTTACGAAATATTCAAATGACCGCCGTCCTGAACTCGCTATCCGCACGGATATCATCGAGGACGGAGGCGTAAAGTCTGTTATCAAGGCAGCTGCAGATCCCCGTGCATCAGCGCACATGAACGGTCTTATGGACAGCTATCAGGGACTCATGCGCATATTTGACAAGACGCGGTTCATTCCGAACCGGTGCACTGCCGGTGAGGGATTCTGTTCCTTTGAGTTCCTTGAGGGAGAGATGCTCGAGGAACATATGGATATGCTTCTTGAGCGCCCGGACGAACTGGTCGGAGCGCTTCGGGAATACTTCGATGAGCTGATCAAGGCCGCGGACACCGATTATGTAAAGACAGATGATTATGTCCGCGTTTTTGGGGATATCAACACATCGGGAACACGGGCCTTCTCTGTGGCCAATATTGATATGGTACTTAATAATGTGATTGTCAGGGACGGCTGGAACGTAATCGATTACGAGTGGACGTTCCATTTTCCCGTGCCCGTCAACTATATCATCTGGAGAGTATACCACTACTATGTGGACGTGAACATGAAACGGCAGTTCCTTCACGATTACAACATCCTCCCGTCCTACGGGATCACGGAGAAGGATATTGCCGGATACGAGCAGATGGAGACGAACTTCCAGGCTTATGTTACGGGGGATAAGGTCGCACTGCGCGATTTATATCCTGTCATTTCCCCGGGTCACGTCGTGATCGGCGAGCTTCTCGAAGCATACAGCCAGAAAAATGAGAAGCGCACTGTCACGCTCTTCCCTGAAAAGGACGGAACTTTCACGCCTGATCACATGATCGTAACGTACTCTGCCCCGCAGGGTATCTACAAGCGGACGATTCGTCTCGGAGGATCTTCCATGCTGCGAATCGACCCGACCGAGGCAGCCGTCATCGTTCACGTGAACAGCCTGACTGCCGACGGAGTGCCCCTCGACCTCTCGAAAGCGATCATAAACGGAAGACTTCTGGGTGACAACGACCTGATCTTCACGGAAGAGGATCCCTGGTTCATACTGACCGATATTCCGAAAGGATCGGAAAGCGTGGAGGTCGACATGAAGGTGCTTCCTCTCGATGAAGGCTACACAGCTGCATGGCAGAAAGTGTCGGCCGCGATGAAGGAGCAGGAGTCGGTGAACGCCGCTCTGAAAGACAGAATCGAGGAACAGAAGACTCTGATGGCCGGTATGCGGCGTGCCGCGCGGCTTTCCCAGAATATAATCGATAACAGGAACCACGCCATCAATGAACTGGGCGATACCAAAGTTCTTCGCCTCTACCGCAAAGTCCGGGCAAGCAGAAAGCAGGATGACCCGATCGCACGATTCCGTCCGAAGATCACCAACGACGGGTCGGAGATCCTCTACAATATCGATAATGTCACGGCACACGACAGCTACCTTCTGATTCACGGGTGGACTGTGGATACATTGTTCGGCAATGAGATCCTTCAGGTCGTGGACGCGGAAGGACATGAAGTAAAATGCAGCATTCTCCGCTCCTTCAGGGATGATGTCGCGGAGCAGCTCAAGTTCGATCCGGAGAGACGGCCGGGCTTTGAAATCCGGATCCGCTACAGCAGGATCGGAAGCCTGCCGCTCACGCTCAGAATCGAAGATCCGCGGGGATATCTCGAAGTGCCGGTAGAAGGCGTGGACGAGGCGGAAATCGAGCGCGGAAAACAGGGTGAGATCGTTTACGAAGCGACAGAAGGCCGCCCGATGGAGTATGACGACTACTCCAGAAGGGGAAGGGCAAGTCATGAGGAACTCCGCAGACAGCGCAAGAAGACATTCGCCTTCGAACCGCTCGTGAGTTTCTGTATGCAGGTCTACAACGTATCGAACAAGAACCTCAGAAAGATGATAGACTCCCTTCTGTCTCAGAGCTATCGGAAAGTGGAAATCTGCATCGCTGACGGCAGCACGAACGATGAGACAAAGAAATTCATTGAGGACAGTTACGGCACGGAAGCGAAACTGCGCTATGTCCGGCTCGAGGAAGACCCAGTCACTGCGTCCAACCTCGCGGAAGCGATGAAGATCGCATCCGGAGATGTGATCATTCCGGTCGACGCCAATGACATAGCGGATCCGCGGACAGCCTATGAAATAGTGAAATATATGAACCGTGAGGACGCGGACGCCGTCTACACGGATGAGGACAGGGTAACCCCGGAGGGATTCTTCTACACTTCACCGAAGTTCAAACCGGACTACAGCCCGGATTATCTGAGAAGCAATAACTATATCGGCAGCTTCTTCGCGGTAAGGCGTGAGGTGCTTGAGAAAGCCGGTCTGCCGGATCTCAACTACGGCGACGCTTACATGTACGATTTCATTTTCCGCTGCTGTGAAAATGCCCGCAAAGTAGCCCATGTACCGATCGCCCTCAGCCACAGACGGATCAATCCGGCGAGACTGCTCGAAAATCCCGACAGTATCGAAGCGGAATATATCTGTGAAATGCGCGCGATCGATGCGCACTTAAAGCGCGTCGGAATCGACGGCAGGAGCGAAAGAGGTCCGATAAGAGGCGGATATCACGTAAAGGCCAGGGTCTCGGGAAGACCTCTCGTATCGATCATCATCCCCAATAAGGACCACATGCTGACCCTTCGCAGAGCGATCGATTCGATCATGGGCAAGACCACTTACGGAAATTACGAGATCATTATCATCGAGAACGGCAGTACCGAGGAACAGACTTTCCTCTACTATGAGAGACTGGAACACAGGTACCCGAACGTCAGGGTCCTGACATGGGATAAGCCGTTCAACTACTCCGCAATCAATAACTTCGGTGTGAAAGCGGCGAACGGAAGCTACCTTCTGTTCCTCAACAACGACGTCGAAGTGATCACGCCGGATTGGATCGAGGAAATGCTCTCCATATGTCAGAGGGAGGATTGCGGAGCCTGCGGAGCAAGGCTGCTCTTCCCGGATAATACAATTCAGCATGTCGGAGTAGTGGTAGGTATGGGAGGCGCCGCCGGCCATATGTTCAGCGGCGAGGAGGCATCATCTCCTCACAGCGACCCCAGATCCTGTCTGACTCAGAACCTGAGCGCCGCGACGGCCGCCTGCCTGATGGTGAAGAGAGAAGTATTTGAAGAAATCGGCGGATTTGATGAGGAATATACGGTCGCGTTCAACGATGTGGACCTGTGCCTTAAGGTGCGGGAGGCAGGCTATCTGGTGACGGTGAATGCATTTGCACAGCTCACCCACTATGAATCCCTGACACGCGGAAGTGACAAGGCAAGAGATGACAGCGAAAAGCATGAGAGATTCCTGAGGGAGTCCCGCAATATACGAGAGCGCTGGGAGAAGTATTTCAGAGACGGCGATCCGTATTTCAATCCGAATCTGGATGCAGCACGCGGAGATTTCGCGTTCGTCGGAGAGTATCCGAAGCTCGCAAATCAGGAAGAAGAATAGGAATGGCAATCGGAGGACACTATGTCACAAGATTCGTTAGAATACAGAGAGCTGAAGAACAGCTATGACCTGCTCAAGAAACAGTATGATGAACTTGCTGCGGAAAACGCAGGCGGCAGAACGGTGAAGATCTACAGAAAGATCGGCGAGACCTATGACGAGGAACCGGCTCTTGAGATACCTGTAGGTCGTGACGGCGATATTGCCGTCGAACTCCCGCTCGGCGACGCAGCGGAAGTGCGTGTCGAACTTGGACATATGCCGGCTTATGTCCGCGTGGCGGGCATATCGACCGATCAGGGCGTTCTGACAACGGAAAGCATGAAGGGCACTTTTCAGTCCATCACCGGGAACATCTGCATATTCCCGAATATGGACCCGGATTTTGTCGTGAGTGAGTGGATGGCGGGATCCCGTGTGTTCTACTGCCGTCTGAACGTGCTGACGCTGTCCGCTGAGGTGGCTCCGCTCGTCGCGCAGGAAATCGGAAACCGCGATGAGGAAGTCAGCCATCTCCGCATCGTGGACCGCCACAGAATGGAACTCCTGATTGAGCGCAGCGCGCTTCTGCGCGCGATTGCGGATCTCAAGGTCGTGCGCACATACAGACAGATGCGCCGTATGATGAAGAAGGACGATCCGTTCAGCCGCATACATCCCCGCCTCAAAAATGATACGGAGGGGATCTGCTATTACGTTGATGAGATCACTTACCACAAAGAGGTGTGCGTCCTGCGCGGCTGGGTATTTGACCGCGAATACCTGATCAGCGAGATAAAAATCCTGAACGCCAAAAAACAGCCGATCAACTGCAAGATCATGCGCCAGATCCGCAATGACGTTGCGGACCAGTTCTGCCTGGACCCGAAGGATCGCCAGGGCTTCTCGATCTCGATCAATTATGAGGATATCCACGATCTGCCGCTGTTTTTGGAGATTCATGACCTTCGCGGTTTTGTACGCAGAAAGCTCAATTATGAGCCGGATGCGGAAAAACAGAAGATCGTGGAAGAGAACCGGAACAGCGCTTACATCGATTATAACGACTGGGCCATCGATCACAGAGCCACAAAAGATGAACTGGAGATTCAGAGAAGGAAACAGTTCCGCTATGAGCCGAAGTTCTCCGTGGTCGTGCCTCTTTATAAGACGCCCGAGAGATATCTTACGGAACTTGTTGACAGCATCAAGGCACAGACTTATACCAACTGGGAACTGATCCTCTCGGACGGCAGCGGTGAGAACTCTCCGATAGACGGAATCCTTACGCAGCTGGAAGAGTCGGACAGCAGGATCAAAGTCGTCCGCAACAGGCAGCAGCTTCACATTTCGGAGAATACCAATGCCGCTCTCGAGGAAGTCACCGGCGATTACGTTGTATTCTGCGATCACGATGATATCTTATCGCCCGAAGCGTTCTTTGAAAATGTGCGCATAATCAACAAATATCCGGGCACGGAAATGATTTATTCGGATGAGGATAAGATCCTGGATGACTGGATGCTCACGGAACCGCATTTTAAACCGGACTTCAATCTTGACCTGCTGCTCACGAACAATTACATATGCCATCTGCTGGTCGTCAGCAGAAAGCTTCAGGAGAAAGTCGGCGGACTCGACCCTGCATTCGACGGCGCGCAGGATTACGATTTTGTACTTCGTTGCGTGAGCGAGACAAAGAATATCAGACATATCCCGAGAGCACTCTACCACTGGCGCATTTCAGCCACATCGACCGCGGAAAATCCTGAATCCAAGGAATACGCATTTTATTCGGGCAAACGCGCAGTGGAGGCTTACTACAAGCGGGCTGGAATTCCTGCCGAGGTGTCCATGACGGAAGCGGCAGGCTGGTACAAGACGACCTATCACTGGGACAGTGAACCGCTCGTATCGATCGTCATTCCGAATAAGGACCATAAGGAAGACCTCGAAAGATGTATCAATTCGATAGAGGAGAAGAGTACTTACAGGAATTACGAGTACATTATTGTTGAAAACAACAGTGTTGATCCGCAGACTTTCAGCTATTACGAGAAGCTGAAGAGCGATCTGCCGAATCTAAACGTTGTGACCTACAAGGATGCATTCAATTACTCGGCTATCAACAATTACGGCGTCAGTTTTGCGAGAGGAGAGTTCATCCTCTTCCTCAATAATGACACGGAAGTCATAAATCCCGATTTCATGAAGGAAATGCTCGGCTACTGTCTGCGAGAGGATGTCGGAGCATGCGGAGCCCGTCTGTACTATGAGGACGGTTCCCTGCAGCACGCAGGCGTCGTGGTCGGTCTCGGAGGGCTTGCGGGACACCCGTTCGCCAAAACAATCCATGATGATCACGGTTATATGAACCGGATCGCGTCGGCGCAGGATCTCTCAGCAGTCACAGCCGCCTGCATGATGATGAAGAAAACCGTGTTCAATCTGGTCGGCGGTTTCTACGAGGGGATGGCTGTCGCCTTTAACGATGTTGATCTGTGCATGAAGATCACCAAGGCCGGTTACCGTATCGTGTATAATCCGGCAGTGGAGCTTTATCATTACGAGTCAAAGTCCCGCGGAAATGAGGATACCAAGGCCAAGGTGGCAAGATTTGAACAGGAAGTTGCGCTGTTCAGGGAACGCTGGCCGGAGATCCTGGAGAACGGAGATCCCTATTACAATCCGAACTTCACTTTACGACGCACCGGGTACGCGCTTCGCGAGAAGGACGAACCTGCGCAGGGATGATAAGAAGGAGATATTATGTCTGATATCCTTACACAATACAAAGAACTCCGGGCTTCCTACGAAGCGCTGCTCGCGGAAAATGAGAAGCTTAGGAAGGAACTTGAAGAGCAGAAAAGTGAAACGGAAAAAGTAACGGAGCAGTATCAGGCCGCCAGAAAAAGCGCGATCGATAAGGCTAATCTCGCAGCCGCACTCGCTTCCAATAAGACCATGCGGGCTTATCGGAAGATGATGCAGCATACCGGCAAGGGCGATCCGTTCAAGATGCTTCGTCCGGAGCTTACGCAGGCGGAAGCAAGGATCCTGTCCAATATTGATTCCGTGACATACAGAAAAGGCCATCTGGTCGTGAGAGGATGGGCATATGATCTGAACGGCGTATTTCCGCCCATCGTTCTGAAAGACCGCAGCCGCATTCTTCCGATGACAGAGCAGCACTATCCCAGACCCGATGTCAACGAATCTCTTGAACTGGCCGATGACACATGCTCCGGCTATGTAATCAAGACGCCCCTGTCGGAAATTAAGCATGACAGGATCGCGATCGAGTTCGTAAATGAGTTCGGCTATGTTGCCCGTGAGATAAAGATCATCCTTGATGAGAAGAAGAGGGAGGCATATCTCGCTGAGAATGCCGAGCCCACTTATGCTGTGGATAACGCGGGCTACGATGACTGGTTCCATGATCAGAGGGTCACGGATGCGGAACTGTCGCGACAGAGAAAGGACCATTTTCCGTACGAACCGAAGATCAGTATCACAATACCGCTCTACAATACAGGGGAAGAGTTCCTCACGGAGCTGATGGATACTCTGGTCGACCAGTCTTACTCCAATATAGAAATCTGTTTGGCGGACGGCAGCACCTCCGATGAACCGGGGAAGGTCATCCGCGAAAAATACGGAAATGACCCGAGGATCATCTATAAGCGTCTCGAGAAAAATGAGGGAATTTCCGGCAACACCAATGCTGCGATCGAAATGGCGACGGGTGATTTCATTATGCTGGCCGATCACGACGATACGCTTGAGAAGGACGCCTGCTACGAGATCGTTCGGGCGCTGAACAGGGATCCGGAGATCGATGTCATCTACACCGATGAGGACAAGATGCTCCTGACGAAAGACATCTATTACAGCCCGAATTTCAAGCCGGACTACAGCCCGGATCTGCTTTGCAGCAACAACTATATCACGCACATTTTCTGTGTAAGAAAGAGCATCGTCGACAAAGTCGGCGGAGAGCGGGAAGAGTTCGACGGAGCGCAGGATCATGATTTCATATTCCGGTGCTGTGAACAGGCGAGAAAGGTCCATCATATCCCGAAATTCCTGTACCATTGGAGAGCACACGCATCCTCTACGGCAGGAAATCCGGAGAGCAAGATGTACGCCTATGACAGCGGCAGAAGGGCCGTGGAGGCTCACTACCGCAGAATGGGGATCCCGGCGACAGTATCGCTGGCAGAGGATATCGGCAGCTTCCGCTCGACTTATGAGATTCAGGGAGAGCCGCTCGTCTCCATCATTATTCCGAACAAGGATCTTGTGCCTGTCCTTCGAAGAGCGATAGACTCGATTTTTGAGAAGTCTACATACAGGAATTTTGAGATCGTTATATGCGAGAACAATTCGACGAAGGAAGAGACATTTGCATATTATGAAGAGCTGAAGGCGGCGCACGACAATGTGCGCGTGATCGTATGGGACAAGGCGTTCAACTATTCCGCGATCAACAACTTTGCCGCGGCACAGGCTGAAGGAGAGTACCTGCTCTTCCTCAACAACGATGTGGAAGTCATTACGGACCGCTGGATCGAGGAATTGCTCGGTTACTGCCAGAGACCGGATGTAGGCGCCTGCGGGGCAAGATTGTATTATCCGAACAACAAACTCCAGCACTGCGGAATCGTAGTCGGAATCGGAGGAATAGCCGGTCATATCTGCCATCTTGAAAAGCGAAGCTCCGGCGGATATTTCGGAAGGATTGTTAAGTCCCAGGATGTCAGTGCCGTCACTGCTGCCTGCATGATGATGCCGAGGAAGGTCTTCGAGGAAGTCGGCGGATTCGATGAGAGTTTTGAAGTCGCTTACAATGACGTCGATCTCTGCCTGAAGGTCAGAGAAAAGGGCTATTTCATAGTCTACGACGCATGGTGCGAACTTTATCACTACGAATCGCTCTCGAGGGGATCTGACGAGGAAGAAGATGACCCGGAGAAGCATGCTCGTCAGATGGCCGAAGCGAAAAGACTTCGTGCGAGATGGCCGGAGATCTTTGAGAAGGGTGATCCTTACTTCAACGCTAACCTTGATTACTGTACGTCGGACTTTGTACTGAAAGGAACGATGCCGCCCAACTATTCAACGCTTCAGAAAGCCAGAGAGGAAGTGAGCGAAGATGATGAATGACGGCTTTATCATTAAAAATGACCGTTTTTCACTGACAGATGACAATCTCTATTTCCTGCGCGGACACCTTGCTCCGCGCACGGATCTGACTGCTTTCCTCGATGGGAAACCGTTCGATGTGGACGTGAGGAAGCTCACCGAGAATGTGGATGAGCGATTCGGCGGAAGCGAGACGATCGCGTCTTTCCGCATCCCGTCAGACATTGCGTCCTACAGGATGCTCAAAGTTTATGTCAATCAGGACAGGGGAAGACATCTCTGCTTTGAGATATCAGGAAAAGAACTGGCTGAGAAGATGAACCCCATCAAGCTGTTCATCGACGATTTCTCCGTGAATGAGAAAGACGGTTATATGAGACTTCAGGGATGGGCCGTCTCAAAGGAGCCGGTGAAGATGGCTGTTCTCGATGCTGACAGGAAGAAGATGAATGTCAAGGTCGAGCGCTATCAGAGATTGGATGTGCAGGGTCTCTTCGAGGAGTGCGAAGTCGATAAAATGAGCGGCTTCCACATCGAGATCCGTCCCATTCCGAAGGATAAGATTTATGTGGCGTTCAAAGCCGGTGAGGACAGGATGATCAGGGAATACAGGACCGGTTCTGTCGTTGCCAGAGTGGAGAAAGGACAGCGTCTCGCCAAAAAAGCAACGGAGTATCTGAAGTACCACGGGGTCCGGGCACTGACCGTCAAAGTTTATGACAAGCTGTTTAACCCCGCGATGAAGCCGGTCATTTATGCGGACTGGATCAAAAAGCATCTGCCCAGCGACCGTGCGATTGAGAAACAGAAAAAGACGACGTTCGCCTATGAGCCTCTGATCAGTATTGTTGTTCCACTGTATAAGACTCCGGAGGAGTTCCTCGACGCGTTAGTGGATTCCGTCAGGGAGCAGTCGTATGGCAAATGGGAGCTCATCCTCTCGGACGGCAGCGGCGCGGACTCGCCGCTTGACGCCATCCTTGACAGACTTGAGAAATCGGATGACAGGATAAAGGCAATCCGGAACGGTCAGCAGCTGCACATAGCGGAGAATACCAACATGGCGCTGGCAGCGGCGAGCGGAGAGTTTATCGCATTTGCAGATCATGATGATCTTCTTACGCGGAACGCCCTCTTTGAAGTCGTATCTGCGATCAACAACAATCCGGAAGCCGAATTCCTTTACAGCGATGAGGATAAGATCGGAATCGGTGAGAAATACATGCAGCCTAACCTGAAGCCGGATTTCGATCCCGATTTCCTGACTTCCGTCAACTATATATGCCATCTTCTCGTCGTCAAGAAGAAACTGATTGACCGCGTGGGACTTCTGGATCCGGCTTATGACGGTGCCCAGGATTATGATTTTGTTCTCAGATGTACGGAGAAGACGGACCATATCGTGCATATACCGAAGATCCTGTACCACTGGAGATTCTTTGAGGGAAGTACGGCTGCCAACCCGGAAAGCAAAGCATATGCATTCGATGCCGGACAGCGCGCTATTCAGGCACATTACGACCGTCTCGGCCTGCCCTGCGAGGTCGTAAAGGGCGAGTTCCCTGGAATATACAGGACGATCTATCATTGGGATGAAACGCCGAAGGTATCGATTCTGATACCGAATAAGGACCATATCGATGATCTGGATAAATGCCTGAACAGTATTGACAGCGGCCGCGTCTATCCGAATCTGGAAATCGTGATCGTTGAAAATAACAGTACAGAACAGGAAACTTTTGACTATTATAAAAAATTAATTGACCGTGACAGCAGAGTAAAAGTGGTTTACTATGAAGGTGGCTTCAATTATTCCGCAATCAACAATTTCGGCGCAAGACATGCAACCGGTGATTATTTATTCCTCCTGAATAACGATACGGAATTCATCAGCGAGGATGTGATCGGCGAGATGCTCGGTTTCTGTATGAGACCGGACGTCGGAGCGGTCGGCGCCAGACTGTATTATGAAGACAACACGATCCAGCACGCCGGCGTCATCGTCGGATGGGGCGGAATCGCGGGTCACGCATTTGTCAATCAGAAGCGCGGTGAGACAGGGTATCAGCACAGGATCATCTGTCAGCAGGATATGAGTGCGGTCACGGCTGCATGCCTTATGGTGAAGAAGAGTGTTTACGATGAGGTGGGCGGTCTCACGGAGGAACTGGCCGTAGCCTTTAACGATATAGATTTCTGTATGAAGATAAGAAAGGCCGGTTATCTGATCGTCTATGATCCGTACGCGGAGCTGTATCACTACGAATCCAAATCCCGCGGCCTTGACCAGGGAAATCCGGAGAAGGTAAGGAGATTCCAGAACGAGATGGCTATCTTCCAGAAGAGATGGCCTGAGATCCTCCGGGACGGGGATCCCTATTACAATCCGAATCTGTCGATGGTGACGCAGGATTTTTCTTTGAAGCATAATTAAGATTGCATTATTATTGGCTCGACAGCAGCCTATATACGTGAAGCGGGAAGTTTTAGTAAGAAAGATGAGGTGGAAACATGAAAGCGCTTGTAACAGGAGTAGCGGGCCAGCTCGGTCATGATGTAATGAATGAACTTGCAAAACGCGGGTTTGAGGGCGTCGGAAGCGATCTTGCCCCGGAGTATGCGGGTATGCAGGATGGGACGGCGGTCACGACGATGCCCTATCTCTCCATGGATATAACAGATCCTGAGAGCGTCCGGAATACGATCATCGCTTCCGGAGCAGACGCAGTGATCCACTGTGCAGCCTGGACTGCGGTTGATAAGGCGGAAGAGATGCCCGAGGCATGCCGCAAGGTGAACGCCTACGGAACAGAGAATATTGCAAAGGTCTGCGAAGAACTCGATCTTCCGATGATGTACTTCTCGACGGACTATGTATTCAACGGAAACGGCACCCGTCCGTGGGAACCGGATGATGAGTATGAACCGCTCGGCGTATATGGCCAGACCAAGGCTGAGGGCGAAGTCGCTGTTCGAGAGCATGTCAGGAAGTTCTTTATCCTGCGTATCGCGTGGGTATTCGGAACCAACGGAAAGAACTTCATCAAGACTATGCTCCGCCTCTCCGAGACACATGACAGCCTCCGCGTTGTGTGCGACCAGATCGGTACTCCGACCTACACATATGATCTTGCAAGACTTATTGTGGATATGATCCAGACGGATCGCTACGGCATCTATCACGTTACAAATGAAGGCGACTACATCTCATGGTACGATTTCACTCTGGCAATCTTTGAGGAGGCCGGTGTGACACATGTCAAGGTGACCCCGGTAACTTCCGAGGAGTACGGTGCGGCAGCGAAGCGTCCGTACAACAGCAGGATGGATCGGTCCAAGATCGTTCGCGAAGGGTTCGAGCCGCTGCCTGAATGGAGAGATGCTCTGAGAAGGTATGTTGCGATTCTGAAGGATCAGAAGTAATAATTTGTTGACGGACGTAGAATAGCTATGAATGAAACATTCCAGTTGAAACTGAATAAAATGACCATGTTGCTCCTTTCCGCCGTGATAGGAGCAACTTGCATGTTTGTATTCAGCGAATATATCTTCGGAAACAGGATCCTCGCTTTCTATGATATCGGTTCAGACACGGCCGAACAGTATCTGTCCCTCTACGCCATGCTCATCAGAAAACTGCAGAGCGGTGACCTGACCCTCTGGGGAGCGGACAACGGTTTCGGCATTAATCTGAATATGCTGAATATGACCAACCCTGCCCTGATGATTGTATACTTCGTCGGGGCCGTGATTGGTACCGAGCGTATGCCCTATATGCTTATCTGGGTATATATGCTTGAGATCCTGGCAGCTGGAATCAGCTGCTACCTCTATCTGTCCGTCTTCCGCCTGGATGAGAGGGCGAAGGCGATGGCAGCTTATATGTACAGCTTCTCAGGCTTTATCATGGTCTGGGGACAGCACTATCAGTTCGCGATCGTGCCCACGCTTCTGATTCTCGAAATGTTATTTATTGAGAGATGCATACGCTGTCCGCGCAAGTGGAAAGGGCTCACGATCATGACGGCAATACTTGTTTTTAACAGCATGTATATTGCCTACATGAGTCTGATATTCTGTGCGTTTTATGTATGTGTGAGAGTCTTCATGCGGAGACTCCGCTCCTTTAAGCGGTATTTCTGGGATGCCTTTCATCTTGCCTGGGTCATGGGGCTCGGAGTCGGAATCGGCTTCGTGACTCTTCTTCCTGCGGTCGCGGCTATTTTAAGTGTTTCTTCACGTCTGGCCACGCAGGACTCTCTGTACTACAGACTATTCGGCATGAAGTATCCGAAAATCTATTACAGTACCCTGATAGGAAGACTATTCGGCAGTACTTTCAAGGGAATTTCGGATTACAGGGGCTTCTTCAACTATTATGAGGACCCGTGTCTCTTTTTCTCGATACTTTTTGTGATCCTTCTTGCCCAGTATGTGTTCCTGATTCCTTCAATCAGCGCGCATGTTGCCGAACTGGCTGAACAGAGCGGGAAAAAATACCGGGTGAATAAAGTGAAACTGATTGCCTGTCAATATGTCCTGCTTGTTTTTGTTCCGGCCTGTCTGTCGTGGGCGGGAACCGGCACGATCTTTAACGGATTTACGACTTTCTTTTCAAGGTATATGTTCATCTGCATGCCGTATTTCGCACTGATCGCCTCGTTCACACTGAACGAGATCATCAGAACGAAGAAGGTGAATTATATCGGTCTTGCTTTGGGCGGAACGATCACGGCGAGATTCTGCCTTGTGTATTATATTGATACCGGTATCTCGAATCCGAAGTATGCAGCTCTTGCACATCTGATTTGCTGTGTACTGATTTGCGTGGTCCTGCTCCTGTATACGATCGGCAGACTGGATTTTATCAGAAAATATCTCATCATTGCGCTGGCGGGACTGCTTTTCGTTGACGTGACGGTGGACAACATTGCCAACTTCAGAGGGCGGGATACCGTTCTCAAAGGCGGCAAATACTTTGAAGAACTCTATGATGAGGATACCCTCTCGGCAATCGACTGGATACAGAAAAATGACGGACAATGGTATCGCATTGAGAAGACGTACGGCGCCACGATGGCTACGGATTCCATGGTTCAGGGGTATCATCCGATCAGCGCCTATAACTCGACCCAGAATGCAAATATCCAGAATTACGTCAATATGTACTGGGACGATATTCTGTACAATGACATAAATCACTACCTATATGTCCTCGGAAGCACAGATACGACGCAGTCCAAACTCTGCGGTATAAAATATGTGCTCAGCAAGAACAGCGAGGCAGTGCTTCCCGGTACGGAGCCTGTTCAGCAATTCGGTGACGTCTACGTCTACCGTTTCAGGGACGTCGGAAATATGTGTTCGTATTATCCTTACAGTGATGTTTCCGGAACATTCGCTACGGCGAGTGACGGTTTTACGGGAACTGTGACGGTCGACTATGACCGCAGAGATACTACGGCACAGATCTACATGAAAGACAGCGGAAAAGACAGCCGGATCGACGGTGACGTCACCGTTATTCAGCAGGGCGTTCTGTTCATCGCAATTCCCTTCGAAAACGGATGGTCTGTCTATGTGGACGGCGAAAAGGAAGAAATGCTGAAGGCAAATGAAGGGTTCATCGGTGTGGAACTCGAAGCCGGCGTTCATGAAATCAGCTTACGCTACATGTGCCCGGGACTTATAAAGGGCGTCGTCGTAACAGTCTTCTCGATTATATTGTTCATCTTATTCTGTGTCCTTATACGAAGACGAGACCGGAGAACAGAGGGACGGGACGACTGGTACCGGGTCACTCCGGCCGAGATTCTTGTCGGAACTCTGCTTATTCCGGTGATTCGCAGGGTCAATCCCGAGATGGCGGATAAATACCGGGCAAGTATCGATCCGCCCGAACCGAGACAGAGAACGCGCAGAAAATCACAGCGCAGAAAGCGGAACGTTTCTGAACAGACCGAGACGCAGCCTAGGAGAAGAGAAACTGCCGGACCTGGAAAGAGGCCCGTAAAGAACACACGCGGGCCTGAAACAGACAGACCGCAGAGGAAAACGTCCGGATCCGCAGCGAGTGCGGGAAAGAAATCCGCAGTAAGGGACGGAGAAGAAGCGGGAAGGAGAAAACCCCGCAAAGCAGCGGAGCAGAGGGTTCCCACAGAGAAAAAACAAAGAACGATATCGGATAAATCTTCTTCCGGCAGAAAGAATACGGAAACTGCTTCAAAACCGAAGCCGTTTGACGGACAGAAAGAAAAGTGGAAGGAGAGACTTAACGGCGTTAAAGGCAAGCTGAGCATAGGCACGTACTTCCGCCGAAAGAATGAAGAGAATCAGATGGAAATTTTCGATGATGAGATGGAGGAAGAAGATTCCTGATCGAAAATTAAGGATGCCCGGAAAGAAGGAGAAAAAAAGTGCTTGTTATAACACCATATAAGATAAAAAAAGCATTCCTTTACTTTAAGCATTTCGGTGCACGGGAATTTATGAATCATCTCCTTGACCGGCTGGAACCGGAGGATGTTCCTTACGAAAAATGGTTCGCAGAACATACGCCGGGAAAAGAGGAGCTCGCCCGGCAGCGGCGATCCTCAAGAAGTATGCAGGAAAAGGGCGTTCTCTTTTCCGTGATCGTGCCGGCATACTGTACGCCTGAGAGAGTTCTCAGGGAGATGATCGATTCGGTTCGCGCACAGACATATGAAAAGTGGGAGCTGTGTATTGCGGATGCCTCCGACCGGGAAGCCGCTCCCGGGTCACTGCGTGTGGAGGAAATCGTCCGAACTTACGCGAGAGACGATGACAGGATTGTCTACAAAAAGCTGGATGAAAACAAGGGGATTTCGGAGAATACCAACGCTGCGATGCAGATGGCGTCCGGTGATTATGTCTGCTTCCTTGATCACGATGATCTGCTTTCACCGCAGGCCCTGTACCTGTATGCCGAAGAAATAGCAAAAAGCGGAGCAGACTTCCTCTATTCCGACGAAGATAAAGTGAAAGAGGACGGATTAAAACATATTCAGCCTCACTTTAAGCCGGACTTCAGCCTTGACCTGTTAAGATCAAACAATTACATTACGCATTTTGTCTCGGTGAAAAGGTCACTGGCGGAGAAAACAGGCGGTTTCAGACCTGAGATGAACGGGGCTCAGGATTATGATTTTATCCTGCGCTGCACCGAAAAGGCTTCCCATATTGCACATATTCCTGAAATCCTGTATCATTGGAGAACTTCCGAGACTTCGACTGCCGATAATCCGATGAGCAAACAGTATGCTTATGAGGCAGGGAAACGTGCAATTGAAGAACATCTTGTCCGAACGGATACGTTAGGGACGGTGGAGCTTCTTCCGGACTTCGGCTTTTACAGGGTGAAATACCCGGTACACGGGAATCCTCTCGTATCTGTCATTATTCCGAATAAAGACCATGCAGATATGCTTCGGAGCTGCGTGGAGTCCGTGCTGGAGGCTTCTTATGAGAACATTGAGATCATCATTGTTGAGAACGGAAGTACGGAGCGGGAGACATTTGCATATTATAAAGAGCTCTCCGAAAATCCGAAAGTCCGCCTGGTGAGGTGGAAAAAGCCTTTCAACTATTCGGCCATTAACAATTACGGCGCGAGATTTGCACGCGGAGAATACTATCTTTTCCTGAACAATGACGTACGTGCTTCAATTTCTGCGGACTGGCTCAGCGAGATGCTCGGTGTGTGCCAGAGACGTGATGTAGGTATTGTAGGCTGCCGGCTTTATTATCCGAATAACAAGATCCAGCATGCCGGTATTGTGATCGGAATCGGTGGCGTTGCAGGTGCGATGTTCGTCGACCTTCCAAGGGGCCGCAGCGGCTATATGCACAAAGCTGCAATCATGCAGGATTTGTCTGCGGTTACAGCTGCATGTATGATCGTAAAAAAGGAAGCTTTCGAAGAGGTGTCCGGGTTTACCGAGGAGCTCGCGGTGGCCTTCAATGACGTTGATTTCTGTCTGAAAGTCGGAAAATGCGGCTACAGAATCGTCTACGATCCCTATGCCGAGCTTTATCATGACGAATCACGGACCCGCGGGCCTGAGGATTCGCCGGAAAAAGTGCGGAGATTCCAGAACGAGATCGAGTACATGCGCACACATTGGATCGACATTCTGAAGAACGGAGATCCGTACTATAATAAAAACCTTTCGCTGAAAAAGTGGAATTATTCACTGAAGGCATAAAACCGGTAAAGAACAGACAGGTATCTGACAGATGATTACCTGATACGATGGAGATGGAATATGGAGTATAGGGTTTCGGTTATTATCCCTAATTATAATGGAATGGACTTTTTCAGGCCGTGCCTTACGTCCGTTATGGCTCAGACGCGGCCGGCTGACCGCGTTATCGTTGTGGATAACGGGTCTGTCGACGGCAGCGCCGATGCCATCGAACATGAATTTCCGTCCGTTGAGCTGATACGTTTTGCTGAGAATTCCGGTTTCTGCGGAGCCGTCAATGCGGGTATAAAAGCATCCGGGGACTGTGATTATGTGATTCTTCTGAATAATGATACGGAAGCGGATTCTCATTTTGTGGAGGAACTTCTGAAAGGTATAGCCGGGAAGGAGAAAGTTTTCTCGTGTCAGGCAAAGATGCTGAAGATGAGCGATCCTTCTCTCTGCGATGATGCCGGAGATTATTATTGTTCGCTCGGCTGGGCATTTGCACGCGGCAGAGGAAAACCCGAATCTCTCTACAATAAGCCGGCGGCATTGTTCTCCTCATGTGCCGGAGCGGCGATTTACAGTATGAAAATACTAAATGAGATCGGAATATTTGACGAGAATCATTTCGCATATCTTGAGGATACGGATATCGGCTGGAGAGCGAGAATAAACGGGTATCGGAATATATTTCTTCCCCGTGCAAGAGTGCTCCATGTCGGGAGCGCGTCCACCGGTTCGGTATACAATGATTTTAAGGTAAAGAATACATCGAGGAACAGCATATACCTGATTTATAAAAACATGCCCACGCCTCAGATCATTCTGAATCTGCCGCTTTTTATACCGGGTTTTCTGATCAAGGCAGCTTTCTTTACGCTGAAAGGTTTCGGAAAAGAGTACATCGGAGGCATCCGCAAAGGCTTCGCGCTGTGCCGAAAGGGCAGGGAAGAAGGAAGAAAGATTTCATACAATAAAAAGAATTTTTGGAATTATGCACATATCCAGGTGGAATTGTGGGTGAATTGCCTGAGGAGATTGCATAATTAATAATGCAACTTTTTCTTTTTTTAATATTTAGGGGAGAAATTCTGCCTTGCATTCAGTGTCTCTATATAGTATAGTTGATGGGAACTGTCAGCGGATACTTGTGCAAATCAGCATAGATTATTGCAAAAAAGTATAGAAGCACAGGTGTGCTGTGTTCATCAAAACCTCCATGCTCTTATAATCGAAGCACCGGGTATGAAAGTCGGGTGTGCATGGGGAATACCTGAATCTGATCGCCCGTGCGGGCGATGGGAATTTAAGTAAATACGGACATACGAAATATCGAAGGTAATCGAAATTGATAGAAGAAAATCAGAAGTTTTATAACCGGTTTCTGGCTTTCATGGATGCGATCACCATCTGTGTTTCGTACTGGCTTGCCTGGTATTTCAGATACAGGAGCACGCTCCTTTTCAGCAGCTCGTTCGAGGCTGTTCCGCAAAGGGTCTATATGCGTGCGCTTTATTTTGTAGTACCGTCTATGATCGTTATTTATTCCGCCTGTAACCTCTACACGTCCAATCGTGTGAAGGGAAGACGGCTTGAAATAGCATCCATCATGCAAGCGAACATGATCGGTGCGCTGATCTTTATGTCTGTCCTGCAACTTTTACATCAGACATACTGGTCAAGATGGTTCGTGTTCCTTTTCTTCTGCTTTAACGTAGTTATAGATACCATTGTGCGTTTTGCACTTTGGAGTATACTTAAGCGCTATCGGAAGAAGGGATTGAATCAGCGCTCTGTAGTCCTCGTAGGCTACAGCCGCGCGGCGGAAGAATACATAGACCGTGTTGTGCAGAACCCTCAATGGGGATACAATATCAGGGGCATTCTGGACGACAGAATAGAGGCCGGTACGACTTATAAGGGAATCAAGGTGATCGGACGGATTGATAATCTTATGATCATTCTTCCGGAGAATCATCTTGACGAGATTGCAATCACACTGGGACTTAAGGAATATGCCCGCCTGGAAGAAATCGTAGCGCTCTGCGAGAAATCAGGTGTTCATACGAAATTTATACCGGATTATAATAATATTATTCCGACGAAACCATATACGGAAGACATCATGGGAATGCCTGTTATAAATATCAGGTATGTGCCTTTATCCAATACATTCAGAGCCGCAGTTAAGCGGATCGTGGATATTGTGGGAAGCATCTGCGCAATCATTCTCGCTTCACCCATTATGATTATTTTTTCAATTATCATAAAGGTGACGTCTCCCGGACCTCTTATCTATAAGCAGGAACGGGTGGGATTGCACAATCGTCCGTTCATGATGTATAAATTCCGATCCATGGTCGTCCAGGAAGAACAGTCTGAGAAAAAAGCCTGGACCGTAAGAGATGATCCACGTGTTACGAAAGTCGGACGGATCATGAGAAAGACCAGCATTGATGAGCTCCCGCAGCTTTTTAATGTTCTGAAGGGAGAGATGTCGCTGGTCGGTCCGCGTCCCGAGAGACCGTTCTTCGTTGAAAAGTTTCAGGAAGAGATCCCCAGATACATGGTCAAGCATCAGGTGCGACCCGGTATGACCGGATGGGCGCAGATCCATGGCTACAGGGGAGATACCTCGATCAAGAAAAGAATCGAGTGCGATCTTTATTATATTGAAAATTGGACATTGGGACTTGACATTAAGATCCTGTTCCTTACAATATTCAAAGGCTTTGTAAACAATAACGCATATTGAGGAGCAATAAGCTTTTCCATCAAGAGTAAACGACGGCATACGCTGTCGTGCCGGTAGCAAGAATTAGAATGCTTTCTGAAGGAGCGAAGAGTCATAATGGCCACTAACAGTAAGAAGAAGAGAAGAAAGAAAAAGAAAAAGGGCGGCAATATAGTATTATTTGTTGTCGAGATCGTCGTACTCATCGTGCTTGTGGTGGGTATATTTGCATTTGCCAAAATTAACCGTTCTTTGAATGAGAACCTCGGTACGGACATGACCGGAGCGGTCGCAAATGACAATGTTGACGATGTTGTCATCAATACCGAAGTTGCCACCAATGAGAGACTGACCGGCTATACCAATGTAGCGCTGGTCGGTATCGATACACGTGAGCAGGATATTGATTACGCCAACAGTGATACAATGCTTGTAGCCAGCATCAATAATGATACCTGGGGCGTGAGAATGATTTCTCTCTATCGCGATACCTATGTCAATATTGATCCGGACAGTGAGTACGGAAACTACAATAAGGCCAATGCCGCATACGCTTACGGAAGTGTCAACCAGTTCCTGTCCATGCTGAATGCTAATCTGGATCTTAATATCACGCAGTATGTTATCGTCGATTTCAATGCTGTGGCTACTTTGATCGATGATCTCGGCGGCATTACTATTACGCTCACAGAGCAGGAAGTTGTCCACCTCAACAATTATTGTGTTGAGACATCGGAAGTTACGGGTATGCCGTATACACCGCTTTCATATGATGAGGGTATGGAGCCCAGAGAGTATAACCTGAACGGCGTACAGGGCGTTTCCTATGCCCGTATTCGTTACACGGAAGGTAACGATCCTAAGAGAACACAGCGTCAGAGACTTGTCATTGAAAAGATCATCGACAAGGCCAAGAGCAAGGGCTTATCTTCCGTCACGGCCATCATTGAGGATGTATTCCCGAAGGTCAAGACCAATTTCACGAGTTCACAGCTCATAAAAATGGCGAGCCAGATGTTCAATTATAATATCGAGTATACCAGCGGATTCCCGTTTGAACATCTTGAGACAGATATCGGCGACCTTGATGCCGTTATCCCGGTTACTCTTGCCGATAACGTCAGAGAACTGCATGAGTTCCTCTTCGATGATACAGGGTACCAGGTGTCAGCGAACGTCAAGGCGTACAGTGATAAGATAGAAGCGGACAGCGGTTTCGGTGCGGGTTACAGAGATGCCGCTATAGAGAACGGTATCATACCTGATACAGGCAGTGAGGCGGACCTCGCAAAATAAAAGACACACGAAGTACCATCTTTTTCGATCACGATAAAGATGGTACTTTTCTTTTTATGTAAGGTCGTAGTAAAATACTATAAGGCGATTTACTTACGAAAATAACTACAGGAGTTTCCTTACGTGGGACGTACCCGGTCTGCCCCGCGGACCGGTACATTTCTGAAAGGGGGACGAGGAACATGAGATATCCATCAGTAGATGTTATTATACCGACATACAAACCCGATCATACCTTCTCGGTCATCTTGAGACGATTATCCGAACAGAAGTATCCGGTCTCCAATATACTTATAATCAATACAGAAGAGAAATATTGGGATCCGGAAGTGATCCGGGATATTCCTCGTGCTGAAGTATTCCATATTTCCAAGGAACAGTTCGATCACGGAGCCACGAGAAATATGGGCGCCGGATTTTCTACCGCTGACTACATTGTTTTCATGACGCAGGATGCCATACCCAAGGATAAGAACCTGATCAGGAAGCTGCTGGAGCCGTTTGCGGATCCGCTTGTTAAAGTTTCCTATGCGAGACAGCTGCCGCGCAAAGACTGTAAGATCATAGAGGGGTTCAGCCGCAGCTTTAATTATCCGGCAGAGAGCATCGTAAAGACAGAAGAGGACATTACAACGCAGGGGATCAAAGCCCTTTTCTGTTCAGACGTGTGTGCCTGCTATGAAAGGGAATTTCACAAATCGATGGGCGGGTTCGAAGAACCCTGTATTTTCAACGAGGACATGATATTTGCAGCAAAAACGCTGAAAAAAGGATATTCTGTAGCTTACGCTGCAGATGCGCGTGTTATCCATTCTCACAATTATACGACCATGCAGCAGTTTCACCGCAATTTTGATAACGGTGTGTCACAGGCTATGCATCCGGAAGTCTTTGCAAAAGTCAGTCCGGAAGGCGAAGGATTCCATATGGTCATGGACACTGCCGCATACCTGAACAGCATAGGAAGATCCTATATGATTCCGCAGCTCATCTGGCAGACTGCATTCAAGTATGCGGGATTTAGCATGGGAAAATTATATGATATTCTCCCATCCGGCATGGTCAGGAAACTCAGTATGAACAAGGATTTCTGGTCTTACAGCAATATTGAGGATGAGTGACGGAATATCACATTTTATACACATTTGACATATATATTACTGATTATATTCACAGTAACACAATGGTTCAAAGTGAATAAATATTGATTAAAGGATCGAGCCTATAGATCCGGAGGCTTAATATATGGATGACATGAACAAAGAATTAAATAACTGCGAAACAGAGGAGAACGTAACACAACCGGAGGTGACGGAGAATCCGTCAGCTGAGTTGAATCCTGAAGTCGTGGAAGAGGTTACAGTAAATCCTGTCCCTGAGCCGCAGACGGAGCTTATTGTCGATGAAACAAAATATGACCCAAACGGAGCCGGGGATGAGATGCCCTATGTGGCTCCGGATTCATATGTCCGGAACGAGGCAGACGTTCAGGAGCCGGCGGGCGGTCAGACGGGTTATACACAGCCGGATGTCGTTCAGAGCAGCTATAATTATAATCAGGCAAATGCAGGCGGCCAGACGGGTTATACACAGCCGGGTACCGCACAGGGCAGCTACAATCAGGCAAATGCAGGCGGCCAGACGGGTTATACGCAGCCGGATGTCGTCCAGGGCAGCTATAATTACAATCAGGCAAATACAGGCGGCCAGACGGGCTATACGCAGCCGGATGCCGCACAAGGCAGCTATAATCAGGCAAATACAGACGGCCAGGGCGGCTACGGAAGACCGAATAATTACGGCACAAGCCAGTACGACCCGAACAGGGGCGGGAGAAGACCTGATCATTACGGTCAGAATGCTAACTACGGCCAGAGTATGAATCATAATCCGAACCGGATGCATCAGGACCAGTATTCCGGTCACGGACAGAAGAATATGTACGATCAGGGCGACAGCCATGGTCCGAGAAATCCGGAGCGAAGAAACGCAGCATCCGGAAGCGAATATAAAAACAGGTTTTCGAACGACGGATACGGTAAAGGAAGAACAGGCTATTCCAGCAGCTATGACTCGTATCGCTTTGAGACGCCCGTAGATCCGGCACCAATTGAGCCGGGCGAAGCTCAGTACACCAGAAAAAAGAAAAAAGCTGAGCATAAGGCAAAAACCGAAAACAAGATTACAGGCAAGAAAATCGGATTCATTGCAGGTATCGCAGCTTTCTTTGGTCTTGTTGCGGCAATTGTATTTCTGGGAATAACAGCTCTGTTCGGAAATAAGGTGCAGGAAGCTCCTTCCCGGAATAACGGAGGAAGCATTGCAGCACCAACGCCATCAATTATACTCGGAGAGCCGGATGATGACACTTCCGTGGCTTCGGCGGGTACGTCAGATGCTACAGCCACTGTAGTTGAACTTACGGTACCTCAGATAGTACAGCAGTGTATGCCTTCTATGGTCGCTATTACGAATACCACGATAGAAGAGTACAGAGATTTCTTTGGAGGCAGATCCACACAGGAGAGTGTCAGCGCAGGATCCGGCATCATTGTCGGGGAAACGGAAACGGAGCTGCTGATCGCAACAAACAATCATGTCGTTCAGAACTCAAAGGATATAACTGTAACATTCATTGATGAATCGGCTATAACAGGCTCGATCAAAGGTATGGATTCAGACAACGATCTTGCGATCGTAGCAGTAAAGCTGGATGACATTTCCCAGGAGACGAAAGACGCTATCAGAATCATCACTATCGGAAATTCCGACGATATGGTAGTCGGAGAATCGGTCGTGGCTATAGGAAACGCGCTGGGATATGGACAGTCAGTTTCCGCAGGCATTATCAGTGCTCTCGGAAGAGAAGTGAATATTGACGGTACGCCCCATTCACTTATTCAGACAGATGCATCGATCAACCCCGGAAACTCGGGCGGTGCACTTATCAACATGAGAGGCGAGCTCATCGGTATCAATGAAGTAAAATACGTCGATGAGACAGTCGAAGGAGTGGGATATGCTATCCCGATGTCAACTGCCGAACCGATCCTCAGTAGTCTCGGAAGCAAGGCTGCAAGGCAGAAGGTCGATGACTCTCAGGCATCCTATATCGGTATCAAGTGCATTGATGTCCCTGCATATTATGTTGGAGCCGGTTACCCGGCAGGCGTCTATGTCAGTGAAGTGACGAAAGGCGGTCCCGCCGATGCAGCGGGTCTCAAAGAAGGAGACATTATCACAGCGATTGACGGAATCAGCGTTACATCATCCTCTCAGCTGATCAATTATCTTCAGTATTACGCTGCAGGAGAGACAATTGATTTCTCAGTCAGCAGATTGAATAAGGATAATACGGCATTTGATAAATCCAAGATGCCGATCACGCTCGGAAATAAAAATGACGCCGGTCTTGTAGAGGACAACGGTGACGATGAACAGGATGCTTCGGTACCTGACGAAAGCGTTCAGGATGAAGAGCCGGCTGAAGATACGGAAGAGAACAGCGAACAGCCGGAGGAAGGTTCTGAAGAACAGCCGGAAGGCGGATTTCCGTTCCTTCCTGATGTAGAGAATCGATAAGCGACTGAAATAAGGCAATCATAAAAGGATTATTAAACCTACTTGGAGGCTGTTGCATAATACGGATGCATTCTGTATCCTGTATTGCACAGCCTCTTTACTTTTTTAGGTTGTCGGAGGATTATATGACAGATAATTTTGATAACAAAGACAAGAACGAAATCCGGGATACGGAGAAGAAAAAAGACCGCTATTGCAGCATATGTCACAGGCCGGAAAGCGTAACCGGTCCGCTTGTGACACTCACATCGGATATGTGTGTGTGCAATGATTGTATGCACAAGGCAGTCGACTACATGAATAACGGCGGTCTCGACTACAGTTCCCTCTTACAGGGGCTTTCCAATATTCCCGGTCTTTCTTTTTTAAACCTCGGAGGAAATCAGGCTCCCGCACCCAAAAAGAAAAAGGAGGAGCAGCCGGAAATCCGTTTTTCAATGAAAGATATTCAGCCCCCGCATAAAATCAAAACGATGCTTGACCGTTATGTTGTCGGTCAGGAGCGCGCCAAGAGAATTATCTCAGTCGGCGTTTATAATCATTATAAGAGGATTATTGCCGAACAGCGGGCCGAGGAGCGGGCGAAGAAGGAAGCCGGTAAGATACCGGATCCGAATGTGCCGATGCCGGTAGAAATTCAGAAATCCAATATGCTCATGATAGGTCCGACGGGAAGCGGCAAGACGTATCTTGTACAGACATTGGCACGGCTTCTCGATGTGCCGCTGGCTATCACGGACGCCACATCCCTGACTGAGGCAGGATATATCGGAGATGATATCGAAAGCGTTGTCTCCAAGCTTCTTGCAAATGCAGATAATGATGTGGAGAGAGCGGAGCACGGCATTATTTTCATTGATGAAATTGATAAGATCGCAAAGAAGCGCAACACGAATCAGCGTGATGTCAGTGGTGAGGCCGTACAGCAGGGAATGCTGAAGCTTCTTGAGGGAGCTGAAATCGAAGTGCCGGTAGGAGCGTCCAGCAAAAACGCTATGGTACCTCTCAAGAGAGTCAATACAAAAAATATTCTCTTCATCTGCGGCGGTGCATTTCCGGATCTCGAGACGATCATCAAGGAGAGGCTCAATAAACGCAGCTCGATCGGTTTCCAGGCTGATCTGAAGGATAAATACGATAAGGATCCTGATATTCTCCAGAAGGTCACTGTGGAAGATCTGAGAAAATTCGGTATGATTCCGGAGTTTCTGGGACGACTCCCCATTATTTTCTCACTGCAGAGCCTGAGCGAGGATATGCTCGTGAGGATCCTACATGAGCCGCAGAACGCTATTCTCAGGCAGTATGAGGCGCTTCTGGAGCTCGACGAGGTCAAGCTTGAGTTCGAGGACGAGGCTCTGAGGGCGATAGCGCGGAAGGCCCTGGAACGTGATACCGGTGCCCGCGCACTGAGATCCATCATTGAAGAGTTCATGATGGATATTATGTACGAAATACCGAAAGACGACAGTATCGGCCGTGTTATAATAACAAAGGAATATATAGAGCATACAGGCGGACCGAAGATTATGCTCAGGGGACAGTGAAATATAGAGCACACAGACGGACCGAAAATTATGCTCAGGGGATAGTGAAATATAAAGCACACAGGCGGACCGAAGACTATGCTCAGAGGACTGTGAAATATAGAGTACACAGGCGGACCGAAGATCATGCTCAGGGGACAGTGAAATAAAGGAACACGAATATATTTGTAAGTAAAGACAGGAGGAAGTTATGGCAGAAGATTTTTTCGGCGAATTAGGCAAATCGATATCCAGGGCAACACAGCAGGCTGTTGATAAGACGAGTGTATTTATCGAGAGAACTAAGATTACTGCTCAGATTTCCGGTGAGCAGAAAGAGATTGATAAGCTTTATCAGAGAATAGGAGAGATTGTTTACCGCAAAGTGAAGATGGGAGAAATGGAGTACGACCCGGAGTTTGCCCCGATTATTCATGACATTGATGCTCACACAAATCAGGTCACGACATATAAGAGAACCCTTGCAGATGTGAGAAAAATGAAAATATGTGAGAGCTGCGGATCGGTCATCGCCATGGATGTTGCATTCTGCCCGAAGTGCGGAGCACCCGCACCTATTGTGCCGCAATCACCGGCAGTGCAGAATCCGGCAGCAGCACAGAATCCGGCAGCAGTACACAATCCGACAGCAGCACAGAATATGTCTGAAGCGCAGGATTCGACAGCAGCGAGGAGCAACGAGAACAATTTATATGAAGCGGCCGGACAGTCTCAGGGCGCTTCTGCTCAGGGGAGTGAACCGGAAGAATGAAGTGGCTTATATTTTCATATATACTGTTTTTGATAGACTACAGGACGAAGAGAGAGGCTGAAGCGAGACTTAAGGTCGGCGCAAAGCCGGTTCCGGTTGCCGACGGAAGACTGCTGCTCCGCAGAGTCAGCAATAAAGGGATGGCCGGCGGTTTTCTGCCCGAAAAATCCGAAAAGGTTCGTTTGGCAGCATCTGCAGCCGGCGCCCTGATAGCGCTGAGCTTTCTGTGTGAGATTCCCAGAAAGAGAAGATTTTTCTCGAAGGCCGGATTGGCTCTGCTTACGGCGGGAGCGGCCGGGAACCTTTACGATCGTTGGACGAGAGACAGTGTAACGGACTTTTTGAGTATCGGAGACGGGGAAGGAAAGCCTTCAAAGGCTGTCTTCAATCTGGCGGATGTCATGATTTTGGCCGGAGGGATGCTTCTTATTCCCACAAAATTGTTCGATGGCGGTAAGAAACGCTGACGCTGTGATGGTTCATAGGATTTATAGCGGGCGTCGAGCCTGCGCTATCGGACATTTGACAAAGTGATAAAAAAGGTATTGACGCGGCATGAATTATGAAGTATAATTCTTTTTGTTGACGCGAGAGCGTCCAAAATGCAGGAATGGCGGAATTGGCAGACGCGCAGGCTTCAGGTGCCTGTTCTATTCGGTTAGAGTGAGGGTTCAAGTCCCTTTTCCTGCATATAAATTCATCAAGTGCTATCCGGGGTCGTCTGGATAGCATTTTTTGTTGTATTTATGCGAAAAACTGAACTTTCATTTGTGTTGACTTGTGTCGTCTTGCGTCATCAAAATTCACGAGTACAACACTAAAGTGTTGTACTCGTGTTGTACTCATGTTGTACTAAAACCGTGTGTTGTATGAACAACACTTACAATTCTGGATTGTACTAAAAAAAATACAAAAAAAGTCCCCGGCTATTGAAGCCGGGGCTTTTTCATTTTCTCTTCTGGTTATATCTTCTAATGTCTTGCAGTGATTCCTGAATACTCAACATGAGGATTAACGGGAGCTTGTCAAGATCGAGACCGGCAATGGTTGCGTATTGTCCCAAAAGAAAGACGTTTCCCTCAGCATCTATACTATCATGAAAACCGGTGGTCACTCCTGTAATTATACCGGGATCAGTAAGGTATGAATGCAAGTCTCGCAAAAGCGATAGCTTTACATTGGCTATGTGATCCGGATCACCATTACCATATGATTCAATATCTGCAAGTAGGATATTGAGAGCGTCTATTACTTCTGGACGCTTGTGCAGCAGCGTTCTTACAGTCCCATCATTCAGGCCGGTTAGTTCCTGAATCTCTTTTTCTTCGTGTGTAGGTGTATCTAAGTAGCCCATCAGGTAATCAGCAGAGCAGTTGAAGAATCTGCAATACCAGTCCAGAAATTCTACTTTTAGCGGTGATTCTTTCTTAATGTCGCGCGATATTTTTTGACGAGTGCTCTCTATCAAACCTTCTTTAGTTTCTTTAGCTCCAGGTGTCAAAGGTACTATACCGGAATTAACAAATTCCATTGCAAGCACACGGGGCAAGTTCTCGATACTCTTGTACTTTATGCCCTTTTGGGAGCAGAGGAAAACAAGCCTTTTCACGAAATTGCAATCAGTACAAATATGTTCTGAATTCATTTTTTCATCTCCTTTTCAGTACAATACTCAGGACAAAAATGCTCTAAAAACTGTTGTTTTATTTTACTATATTCGGTAGTATATGCGCAAGACGGCAGTACAAGAAAGGAGATGATTAAAAAAGATGAAAAAAGCACTTGACAGCAATTATATGTTACTAAGGGCTACTTCGCTTTACAATATTCCACAATTTTGGATAATTTAGTAATTTTTTACACAAAACCATAAAAATGTGCGATTGATATAATAAGAAGCAGTAAACCACAAGAAAGGGGGTACAGGGCATGAATAAAACACGTTCAACAGGAAATACGGATGCGGTTCTTTTAGATCAAGCAACGCTTTATCAGTACCTGAACTGTGGGCGTCAAACAGCAAAGCGGATCGCTGAAGAAGCCGGGGCGGTGCAAAAATTCGGTCGTACTGTCCGATATTACAAGCCGGCGATTGATGCGTATTTGGCTAATCGGTGCAGCGAACAGGCGGTGAAGTGAGGCGGCATAAATGAGCGAACTAATAGAATACTTACAAGCTCTTAACCCGTCAGCATTGAACTATTCGGAGTGGGTGCAATGCGGTATGGCCCTTAAACAAGAGGGCTTTCCTGTAAGCGTCTGGGATGATTGGAGCGCACGAGATGCGGCAAGGTACAAGCCGGGCGAATGTGCGCGGAAGTGGGACACGTTCACCGGATCAGGAAATATTATAACAGGCGGCACAATATACCAGATGTGCAAAGACCGGGGATTATTGCCAGATGTGAGAGATGGCTTTCTGAATTGGGATGCTGCATTTATAGCGGATGGTCGCGCGGATCACGAACAGGCCGACACATGGAAGCCAGGGCAAGAAGTCCGGAGATACCTTGAAACACTTTTCAAACCTTCCGACCTGATAAGCATTGTCACTAAGAGCATTCAGGATAAAGACGGGAAATATAAACCATGCAATACCGGAAACACGTTTAGGGTGTCGGAGCTGCTGGATAAGCTTTCAAGATACGGTGATGACATCGGGGCTTCGATCGGAGATTATAACCAAAAAGCCGGCGCGTGGGTGCGCTTTAATCCGGTAGACGGTCAAGGGGTAAAGAATACCAATGTAACAGAATACCGGTATGCATTAGTTGAGAGCGACACGCTTTCAATCAGTGAACAAAAAGATCTGATTAAGAAGCTCAACCTTCCGATAGCTGCATTGGTTCATTCAGGCGGCAAAAGTTTACATGCTATCGTTCACATCGATGCACCAGACTATGAAACGTACAAGACACGAGTGAAAGAGCTATACAGGATTTGCAAAGAAAACGGGCTTGAGATCGATGAACAGAATAAAAACCCGTCCAGGCTTTCAAGGCTTCCGGGCTGTGATCGGAACGGCAACCGGCAGCGGATCATAGAAAAGAACACGGGGGCTGAATCGTGGGCCGCATGGGAGAAGTCACGAAACGCAACCGGCAAAGCAGAGAAAAAGCCGCCGACACTGAAACCCATCTCAGCACTTGACCTGAATGCACTTGAAATCCCTGATATACGATGGATTACAAAAGAGCTTCTTCCTGAAGGTGTGGCTTTACTGTCAGCACCACCAAAAAGCTACAAGTCATTTATGATGTTGGATTTATGCATTGAGGTCTGCAAGGGTGGTTCATTCATGAATCACGAATGTAATAAAAGCCACGTGTTATATCTCGATCTGGAATCAGGAAAGAGGCGACCACGTGACCGATTAAAAAAGATACTCAACGGAGAGCTGCCACCAGAAGGGCTTTACATCTTAACCGGCGAGGACGATGTGAGGCGGATCGGGCAAGGCTTCGAGGATCAGATTACGGAGCTACTGAACCATGATACAGAACTGAGATTGATTATTATTGACGTTCTGAAAATGATCAGGCCAGAAGCGAAACGGGGGCAACTGTCCTATGATGCAGACTATGAACTCATTAAACCATTATCCGATATTGCTAAATCATTTCCGGGCTTGTGTATAGTGGCGGTCACTCACGACAGGAAAATGAAGGATGTTTCAGACTGGACAAACAATTTATCAGGAAGTACAGGTTTAACAGGCGCCGTTGATGTAATCATGAGAATTGACAAGGACAAGCGCGACAGTGAAGAAAGCACGTTACTGATTACAGGCCGAGACGTGGAACCGCAAGCATTGCAGATGAAATTCGATAAAGATTCTATGCGGTGGCAATGTCTGGGGACTCGTGAGAGTATCAATAAAAAGCGGTTCCGGGATGACTATTCAAGAAATCCGATTATTCAAACCATAAAAAAAGGGCTTGAAATGGAGAACGGCACATATTGCGCGACAGCTTCCGACATGGTAACGGCATCGGTATTCTGGGGGTGTGCTATCCATGATACACCACGAAAAATCACAAGCGAGATAGAGAGATACAAAACGATGCTCGCTCATGATGGGATCACATTTAAGCGGTCAAGGACAGGCGGCAAAAGGATATACACATTCACTCAAACTACAATAGATGATTTGATGGGTGGATGGGATGAGTTAACAGAAAAAGAATAACAGGCACGACAGGCACGACAGGCACAACAGGCACAACCGTCATAAACGGCAAATAGTGACGGTTGTGTGACGGTTGCAAATAGTAACAGGCACAGTCATTTTAATTGAATTTATGCGGTGTTTCGGCATTGAGTGACGGTTGTGCCTATTGTGACGGTATATATAGAAAAAGGAGTAAAACCATGAAAGAACATTACAAATTGAATTTGAACTTATTCGCTATTGACGTTCCTGAAACAGTGAAGGAGTTTAACGAGGACAATGAAAAGCTGTGGCGCGTACCGGATGCAACAAGCTCCGAGCTTTTTCAGGCGGTTTATCTGAAGGGCATCGAAAAGAGCATTGATGAAATCCTGGCACACATGGAAGAGGATGATTTTATCCTTGCGATGAATGCTATTCGGTTCAGTGAGAATCATCTGGAAGATATGAAAGACACCATGAAAAGCATTAACAATTCATTGGAGAGCATCGCTGCAAGCCTGAAGCTGATAGCCGGGAGAGTGTGACCGGTGTTGTATCCGGTGTTGCACATCGGTCAATGTTCCGCATGAATTCAAGCAATGCGGATAAAAGCGAATTAACCGCCACGAAACTCGACTAAACCCAACTGCTTATGTGTGAGGAACTGGAACGATGATGAACGATGAAACCATGACAAACCATGACGCAAAACGGCGAATGAACCCGGCAAGCCTTGCAAACCTGGTACCGAACACCAAGCGCACACATGAGCAGTTGTCTCAGATGGGAAAGAAGGGCGGCAAGGCTTCCGGACAGGTCCGGAGAGATCAGAAAAAGGAAGCTACCACAATCGTTATCGAAACGGTAGAGGGTGATGTCTTCCGGGTGAAGGGACGGACACCGGAAGCCGCCGCCGCTGCTGCTGCAGAGCTGGAAACAGCTCTCTATCTGGAGTGGAAAAAGGCACACGGGATTGATTGAGCAATGTTAGCATTTGTTAGCATTTCTGCAATATTCGTACATCATAAAAGGGACTGAAAGCACGATATACCCCGATAAACCCCGATAGGATACCGGAGAAAGTGAGGAAAATGCATGGAAGAGGCAAGGCCGCCGCCGTGGTGGTCGTGATCCGGACGGGATCAGGGCAAAACGTCACTAAACGTCACTCATTAACAGTTACAGAAAATATTTATTACATGGTGGAAATGTAGACAAAAGTAGACAGGTTGTAATGTTGTCAACAGGCCTTGCCGGCTGTGGTTCCCCGGCAAGGTCCGCACACAAACAAAATTGAAAGTGAGGTATAAAATGTCTGAATATAGAATGATGGCTTTAACTGAGGAAGAGGCAGCGGCATTTAAAGAAATGCTTGCAGATTATGCCGAAATGAAGGAAGAGCGCGAAAAGAAGGGAAAATCCGGGAGAATGACGAAGGAAGAGATTATGTCTGAAAAGGACACGCTGAGACGTCAGAAGCTTATACGCGAGAATATGGACCTTTTTAAAAACTAAAGAGGGGAGACAGACATTATGACATTGGAACAAGTGAAGAACCTTAGAGCGCATTACAGGACGGTCAAAGAGGATGCTGCAAGAGAGATCGCGCGTCTGAAAGCTGAAATTCAAGAAAGTGATAGAATTATTCCGGAACTGGAAGAAAAGCGGATTGCCGCCATGAAAGCCGCTGACAATGCAGCATACACCGATGCCAGGAACAATATTGAAATGCACCAGGAGAGGGCTACAGCTCACACTGTAAGCATTATCAATTTGGAAGAAGGTCCCCTTATTTCCGCTGAAGAATTCAACCGGATGGACAAGGAACTTTACCGGCTTCAGGCCAGGATCACAAACGAGACCGCCGCAAGGTTCATGAAGTGCATCGATGATATGAAAGCTATTGCTTCCGAGTATGAAGATGAAATGAGAATTTGCGACAATTTCGGAAAATATCTTCAGGAAGAAATTTACCGGAAGCGGTCACCGTATGACAATAACAGGATTGAAACCAGGATGAATTACGGCTTCAACGCTTTTTCAAAGATTGTTCGTGTTATCAGTGCATCAGGAACTGATTGTAGCATTGCTTATTCAGATATTGAAAGACGCGCGGCAAATGTTCTGAAAGCGGAAGCCGCCGCAAGACTGGGGATGAAAGACAAGGCTAAAAAGGCCGCTGAGAGCGAATAACATACATTGTGTTGTATCAGGTGTTGCAATGCGGTAATGAATCCGCATATATACGGCAAGTGTGGTTCACGAGTGATTAACCACACTTGCAAAGGTGTTATGTATGACGAACGAAGAGCTTGTATCAGCGTACCAGAAGACCGGCGAACGTGTGAAGCTTGAGGAAATCTGCAAGCAGAACGAACGATTGATATTTATGATTGTGAACGATTTTAGAGGCATCTATGCAGCAGAGAGCGCGAGCCGGGCAACGGTCATTGAATCGGATGATCTGAAACAGGATGGATATATCGGATTAATTCAGGCGGTGAAGAATTATGATCCGGAACGGGGCGCGGCATTCTCAACGGTTGCCCTTCTGTATATCAGGGGTGCAATTCTCCGAGGATTAAGTGACCGGGGGCATACTATCAGGATACCGGTACATAAACGAGAGCAATTAAACAGGCTTAGAAAGTTCCGGTCATCGTACCTTGCAGAATATGCGAGATACCCCAAAATTGACGAAATCAGCGCGTTTCTGGGTGTAGGTGGTCAAGAGGTCGAGGAGCTTCTGAAAATCGAAATACGGGCAAATATGGAAAGCCTTAACAAAGTGCTTTCAGATGATCCGGACGGGAGCGAGCTATGTGATTTTGTACCGGATAGCACAAACGGGATAGAGGAAGCCGAGGAAGCTATTTTCAGAGACCAGGCAAAGGAAAAGCTATGGAACACGGTTGACAAGCTGGAAGAAGTTTCTTCTTCCATACTGCATGGATATTTTCAGGATGAAAAGACATTGAAGGAAATCGCGGAAGGCTTGAACTTGCCAATGTGGAAGACTGCTGATCTGAAAGAAAAGGCATTGAAGCAGCTGAGGAAGGGGAGCTTTTGGCGCGATATATCAGAGCTTGCAAAAGGGTATGAGATCGCGGACGGTACAAGCTATCGGGGTGTTGGTGTCGGTACGTTCCAGAGAACCGGAATGAGCGCAACGGAGCGAGCTGCATTCATCCGGTTGGAATCTTCCGAAACGGCGCGCAACTCCGTACTTGAATCAACGGCAAAACATGAGAAATTCAAAAAGGCCGGCTTAACATGGAATCAGCGTAATGTATACCTTGATATGATTGACCGTGATAAGCGCAGAGCAAGGCGCGAGCGAATAGAAAAGCTGAAAGCGGAATTATGACAGAAAGAAAAAGAGATCAGGAAGCGCGGCTTCTTATTTGTGAGCTTGCCAGTATAGACGGGTGTATAGAACGGTGGCTTGAAATTCTGGAGCTGATCGCGCAAGACAAGCAGAGTGCATCAGAGTATTACGACAAGTTGCGTGAATATGGCTTAGAGTTTCCGGAACTTGAGGCAAGGACATTAGAAGCTGATCGGATAGCATTTGAGAAGGTTCAGGGAATCATAGAGATGTACCAGGACAAGGAAGACAGGATAGAAGCAAGGCTTTCAGAGATGGCATGAACGGGCCGGCTGCTTGTGATCCGGAGAAAAAACAAGCCGCCCACATTGGAAATACCAATGCAAGCGGCAAGGCAAGCAAAGACCAACACCATGAACGGACAAAGAAAAGAAAAAGCAAATGGTGTCAGCTCAATGCATAACCAGGTATGGAGATACTACAACAAAACGGGTGCTTTTGTCAATCAAAAAGCCGCCCATGCAATAATCAATTACACAAGCGGCTTTGCGCTTTCTGTCGCGCGTGATCCAGAAGAATAGTCTACTATGAAACGGGTGCTTGTGTCAAGCACACATAGAGCTACTTCCGATATTTGGGATTCGTGCTTATGTCTTCTGCGAATTCACACACTTTCTTTATACCGGTGTCGTTCAGATCGGACACGGCAGCAAGCAACGCGCGTTCTTCCTGAGTGGGTATGATAGCACCATCCGTGATACTGGAAGGGAAAAACGAAAAGATGCTCATATCTAAAGCAACTGCTATTCTTTCAAGTGTTTCCAGTTTGGGAATGCGTCTATCAGTCTCGTAAGCTGCTATTAAAGGTTGCGTTGTTCCGAGTATCTTTGCGAGTTGCGCTTGCGAGAGATTCTTTTTTATACGTGCTTCTCTTATTTTAGTTCCCCAATCCATGTGTGAATCCTCCGTAATCACTGTAACACATAGATATATAAATATGAAGAAAAATAGATAAAAGTAGTTGCAAATAGATAATTATGATTATATAATTTGATTTGAACATAAACATAATTATATCAACAAAATAAGAGAAAGCGAGGTGAGAAAGTGAGAATTGACGCAATAAAGCTAAAGCTGTTGGCGGCTGAGAGTGGTATGAACGTTCAGGAGCTTGCAGACGTTTCCGGGGTATCATACGCAACAGTATGTAAGGCAAGAGCCGGTAAAGCCGTTACAGAGCGTACCATTGTAAAGCTTGCAAAAGCTTTACACGTAGATGCAAAAGAACTGATAGATCAGAGCTGAAGGAAGAAGGTGAGATCATGAAGACCTATAGAATCTGGATTAGTTCAAAGTCAGATGATTATGAGGACTATGAAGCCAGGACAGCAACGGAAGCAATCAACATGTACCGGAAGGAAACCGGACACTTCTATTTCTGGGATATGCGGATTATTCACAAATGATTAAGAAATAAAAGCTAATGGGCATCGACCACACAAATAGCCTTGTCAATGCGTCACCATTGACAAAACCGAACGGATAAGTAAACACGACATCGAGGAGATAAAGCATGAGCGAACAGAAAAACCTTATTTCAGCAGTTGCAAGCCTTGTGAGCATGAGCAATGAGAAGTACGAGGCGACAAGATCGGAACTTTACAAGTCCGGTGAGGCCAGGAGCGAGAGCTTCCGGAAATTCCTTGATAAGCTTTTCAAGGTAGCAGATGAGATGAGAGCTGAAGCATAAAAATGAAATGTCCTTGCCAATGCGGCAACATTGACAAGGACGCAAGGGAAACCATGAAAGAACGTGATGTAATCCCCATTCACCTATTTTATCAGGATGGGGAGAACGATGCAAGGGGCAGCGGTTAGCGCGGATCAGGCGAGGCCGCCGCCCCTTCCTGATAGAAAGAAGGTGCAAAGATGGCAAAGGGTAAGAAAGAAAGCAAGAAAAAAGATGAAAAAAAGTATTTAACGCGAACTTTCAAATATGAGGGTAAGCGTTATTACATCTATGGAAAGTCAAACAAGGAATTAAATGAAAAGGCATTCCAAAAGCGCGCGGAGCTGGAAGCCGGGACAATGGAAAGAGTGAACCCGACATTAAGTAAGTATTACGAGCAATTTACCGAAGTGCGGCGCGGATCAGTGAGAGAATCCACCATAAGAGCGCAAGCATACCAGTTCCAGGGAGCGGCAAGTGTACCGATAGATGGCAACGGCAAGACGCTGGGAGAGCTTCAGATAAGAGATATTACACCGAAGGACATGCAACACGTTCAGATGGTCCTTGCGTTTTCCGGAAGGACAACGGAAACGGTTAATAATATCATGGCACATTTGAAGCATGTATTCAATGCAGCGGTGAGAGATGAGACCATAGACAGAAACCCGTGTGCATGTATCGTCAATCTGAAGCGAACAGAGAAGCCGGCAAGGGAAACCATACACAGAGCATTAAGCCAGGAAGAGACAGAGAGATTTTTCGAGGCTGCAAAGAAGCGGAGTTCTTACTACCTGAATGTATTTGAAATGATGATCCGGACCGGAATGCGAGTAGGAGAGATTGGAGCATTAACGGCATTCGACATTGACGAGAAAGCCGGGGTGATCCATGTTAGGCGAACGATTACCAGGGACGAGGCGAACGCTTACAAGATCGGAGATGCTGCAAAGACTGAATCAGGCCGGCGCGACATTCCATTGAATCCGGGCATACTGGAAACCGTCAAGAAACAGAAGAACCTGAATCGGTTGCTCTTTGGCGGCAACCTTCCGGAAACATTGTTCACAAGTCCGGAAGGTGCGCTTCTTAGAGATTATTCGGTAGATAGGGAAATGGAACGCTGCTGCAAGGCGGCCGATATTGAGCGAGTGACAAGTCACGCATTCAGGGCGACATTTGCAACAAGGTTCATAGAGCAGCGTCCAGAAGACTACAAGACGCTTTCAGAGATATTAGGTCATGCTGATATCAGCATAACACTGAATCTCTATACACACGTCATGGAAGAGCGCAAGAAGGCAGCAATGGACAATGTTATTATAAAGCTGGGCTGATGCTTCAGCGGATATTCTCCGGATATAGCGGATATTCTCCGGATATCTACGGGATATTTTCCGGATGTACTGGATATAAAACGGATATGACGGATATTTAGCGGATATGCAGCGGATATTTAGCGGACACGACGGATATTTACGGGATATTTTCCGGATATTCAGCGGATGTAGCGGATATTTTGCGGACAAAAAATGTCCGCTGAATATCCGTTTTTTCATGGGATCATGTTTTATGTGCTTGAAAAGACATCTTGAAGAGATGGCAAGATACGCATTTGTACCACAAATGCATCTTGTAAGGGTGCGCCCTTAAACCCCGACAAACCCCGTACAATCACTATACACAATCCCTTGACTTAGCTATCTCACCAGAATATTATTCTCGTTAGATGATGGCAAAAAAAGGAAAAATTGAAAATGTTGTACTCGTGTTGTGCTGAATGCGGAATTGCTGATAAATACGGCAAACGTGGAAAAAGTCCCTTTTCCTGCAGTGAATTATATGGAGTGCCATCGGATGACATATTATGTTGATCCGGTGGCATTTTTGCTTGTATTTAAGCGAAATATTAACCGTTATTTATGTTAACCGGTGTCGCTGGGTGTTGCTGAGATTCACTGGTTTTCGAGGCAAAATGGGTCAAAATGGGGTCAAATCGGGGTCAGGTTTTTCCGCATAAATAAAGGCTTTCTGAGAAGTCGCTGCTTTTCTTGAGCCGGATATTGCCGGCCGGACTTGGATTTCATGTATTCATGGTGGCAAATGAACAGCAGTTGTTATAAAATAAAACTGTACACTGTCATGAGTAAATGGAGTGAGCACTACATACTGCATCCGTAAAGGAAGCACTTAAAAAGATTGCATTTGCAGAACAGGCGAGCCGCTAAAGGGAGGATTTTTGTATGGATATCAGGGACATCGGAAGCATAGATTTTGGATCTCTGGAAACTGAAGAGGCGAAGGCACTGGGGATCAACGTCCTGTTCCGGGAGGAGGACGGCACCTATGACTGGATCTACTGTATGAACATGATGAAGAACACGTCCATGATGAAGTTCATATTCAAGGTCGTTGCCATCTGCTTTATCCCGGTAACAGCAATGCTGCTGTTTTTGTCCTGGGGCTCCGATGAATTTGCGATGATGGTGGGCATACTTGCGGCGTGTTTTGGAGTGGTGATGCTTATTACACTGTTCTCCGTTTGGTTCGTCAACACGATATATAAAGGCAGCTACATGCTCGTATATCAGATGAACAATGATGCAATCATGTTCTCTCAGACGACGGATCAGGCTGCGATGACCAGAACGATCGCGGGCGCGTCCGCCGCGGTAAATGCCGCGGGAAACAATATTGGCGGTGTGATTGCAGGAACCGGCCTCGCAATGAGTCCGAATGTGCACATAGCAAAATTTGCAAAAGTATCATCCGTCAGAGGAAACAGAGCGGATAACCTGATCTGGGTAAATACTTTCCTGCAGTCTCTGATGATATACGTTCCCGATGAGTTCTATGACTTTGTATGGAACTACATCAGGGAGCGCTGCGACAGAGCAAGAATAAGTGAACGCTGATTAATATCAGCATTCATATTTTTCGGAGCCTATTCTTACTCGAACGTATTCTTTTACAAATGCTGCATCCTCCAAAGGCGCATACATTGTGTAAGTGGTTATTCCCTCCTTTAGAATGATTGCATTTTCCTTCTCCGATGCCCATTTTACTTTGTCGAAGAAGACGACTGCGTCACCGCCTCTTGTGGCGTGCTTGTGACGGATACAGTTATCGTCCATTTCATATGAGCGGGTATCACTGCCAAGCGCGAGATATCCGATGAGGGCCGGCATACCGAGGATCATCCCGTAAATTAAGAGGATGAACAGTAGAAGTGTGCCGGGGCTGGTCAGACCTTCTCCCCCGAAGACAAAAAAGAAAATCATGATCGCGCTGACTACAGTGGCGACAATTGCTCCGATTATATTCATAAATTTATAGTGGACAAGGGCCTGCTCCCGGGACAGGGTGTATTTCCATCGATATACACGGTCGGGACCCTGTACAACGCGGTCTGTGCTTTCCGGAGTATTTTTATTGGTCATAGTCATCACTCCACTGTGTTATTCGTGTGTCAAATTATCAGTATGCAAGTATTATTCGTACGTCACAAATAGTCATTAATCGTAGATGATTTTTGCGTTCACGCAGCGTTCAGTAATGTAGTTCCATACAAAATTGTAGGCGCTTTTCGGTACATAGACCTGCTGATACTGGAGGAACGTGTTCACCCAGATCAGGTTATCCGCTCTCTTTCCTTTGACGGAGCGGACTTTTTCGAACTTGGAGTGGTAGGCATTTGCTCTGAGCGTCATACCGGTCCCTGAAATAACGCCTCCGGTATTGCCGCCTGCGGCGCTGACTGCAGCCGATGCCGCTGCGATCGCTCTGGTCATCGCGGCCTGATCAGTCGTCTGCGAGAACGTGATTCCCTCGTTGTTCATCTGATAGATCAGCATGTATTTGCCACCGTACATTGTGTTGACAAGCCATATGGCGAATACAACGACCAGCAGCACACCGCCAAAGCTCAGCATGGTGATAAGGAACGTGGACATCGAGAGCCGGGAGCTTGCCGCCATCCAAATCATCATGATAACGATTGGCAGGAAACAGAGACCGACAATTTTAAAATAAAACGAGAACATGGACCTTTCTTTCACCATGTTCATGCAGTAGATCCAGTCATAAGTGCCGTCTTCTTCCTCAAAGATAGCATTTAGGCCTAGTGCTTCTGCTTCCTCGGTCGTCAGCGACAGAAAGTCAATCTCTTCAATGCTTTTATTGTTCATGGCGGTCCTCCGTGGCATGGCAGGGGCTGTGTCTGTTGGAGCCTTACTTTTCAGTAGCCGGCACTCTCGAGAATACGGCAGGCAACTTTTTATATATTATAGTGCAATTTTCGCAGAGCGTACACATTTTAATGATATATATTACTCAGATGTGATTTGCATCTGCTGTGATTCGGAATGTTTCCCCTATAAATGATCTGTAATGCGTCGATGACGGATCGAAAGTGGGTATAATGTGCCGGCATAGTGGCATGTAGATTTTTCGTGTATCATATTGTAAGATTGGATCAATAAGTTATCATTCATTAGATTCCAGATGGAGAAGTAGCTGGCTTATTCTGCGACGCAACTGTGTGAGACTTCAAAACGATACCTGTAAAGAGGAGGTGTTCCGCTATGAGAGGCAAAGATAAATGCAAGATTTTGAAAGAAATCCGTCAGCGCATCGCCGATGAAAATGATATCCCATATGTTACCCGCGAATGCAGCTATCAGGGAGAATGCACCGGGACCTGCCCTCGCTGCGAGAGTGAACTTCGGTATCTGGAGCAACAGCTCGAGCGCCGCAGGAGCCTCGGAAAGCGGGTGAGCGTCGCCGCGTTATGCGTTGGCATGGCTCTGGCTTCAGCCGGATGTGCTCCGTCTGTCAAGCAGCCCACAGAATCAATGCAGACAGACCTGACAGGCGAAGTCGGCCCGGATGAGTCGAATATTGAGGGCTTGGGCGGGGCAGCCGTGGATCCCGAGTCGAATGTTGAGGAACTGTCCGGTGAGGTCGATATTTATGAGCCTGCTTCGGAACCGGATTCAGTGTATCCGACCGGAAATGATCTGACAGGCGCGGTCAAGGAGCCTGAACCGGATTACATTGAACTTTCCGGCGATGTCGCCTACCCTGATGGCTATGCTTCCGCAGGTTCAGAAGATATCATGGTCACGACAGAGGGCGAAGTTGCGTGGCCTGAGGCATAAAATATGGATAATCTGCATTTTCCCCTGCTTGCCCTCGCGCGGCTGCGAATGGGAACGGATGGCAAGGGTGTAACCACGCTCGCAGCCGGTGCCGGATGTCCGCTCAGCTGCCGCTACTGCATTAACAAGCGCCTTCTCAAAGAAGCACCGAGGGAATATGTGACAGCGGAGGAGCTGATAGAGAAAATTCGGATCGACGACCTGTATTTTCGCGCGACGGGCGGCGGAGTGACATTTGGGGGCGGTGAGTCGCTGCTTCATTCTGTCTTTATCGGTCGCTTCAGAGAATTGTGCCCGCCGGAGTGGCGGATCGCTGCTGAGACCAGTCTTGCAGTACCGCGGGAAAATCTTCTCCCTGTGCTGTCTGCGGTGGACGAATTCATTGTGGACTGCAAGGATATGAATCCTGATATTTACCACCGCTATACGGGAGGCGACGCGCAGCTCATGAGGGATAATCTGGAGTTCCTTCTTGCGTCCTGCGGCGCAGAGCGGGTCCTTGTCCGGGTTCCGCGCATCCCTGGTTTCAACACTGCGGAGGATCAGCGAAAGAGCGCGGAAGCTCTGAGGAATATGGGGGTCACTCGGCTGGATTTATTTGACTATGTGGTAAGAGCTGAGTGATATAAAACTTCGGTGAATAAAGGATGGGGCTGTCGCATGGGTGCGGCGGCTCCTTTTGCTAGGTGGTGTCGGTCATCTTTGATAGTTCGGCGTTCATTGACTGCCCGGGATGAAACGCGCCGGGATCAAAGGCAGCATTCGCGCCATGGAAGCAGGATTTTGCTGCCTCCGCCGACAACACAAACACAGAAAGGGTTTGGAAAGAGATAATCCGTATAGAAAAACTAAAGAAGGACTATAAATACTTTTTTGAACACACTAATACTGGTGATAGAGAGGCACTTGCTGGTTTGTATGATAGCGTGTAATCTTTAATTAATTGTATAGATGTGGGTCAAAAGCGGGTCAAAATACGTATCTTTAGCGTAAATAAGCCAAAAATAGTTACAGTCCCTTTTCCTGCAGTGAATATTATGGAGTGCCATCGGATGACATATTATGTTAATCCGGTGGCATTTTTGCTTGTATTTAAGCGAAATATTAACCATTATTTATGTTAACCGGTGTTGCTGAGTGTTGCTGGGATTCACTGCAATTCGGGGCAAATGATGTCAAAAATGATGTCAGATTTTCCGCATAAATAAAGTTTTTTTGGGATTTCACATACGAAAAATGATGTAAAAACAGTAGAATTCAGGGGAGAAGAATACTCAGACTCCTTGTGAGGCAAAGCAAAAGGAAAAACTATAAATTATATACTGTCAATGGATAATAATTATCTATGAACGTTGTTAAGCTGCTGCCATGTCACAAATTGACATGACAGCTTTTTCTATGAAAGGAGCTTCCTCGGATGTCTCCGCGGATATTTTCAGGCTCAGAACAATATAATGAAAAAGGTCGGGAATTGTGGTAGAACTTGCGAAATTTTACCCAATGTGATATACTTAAAATAATGTATTTTGGTAAAATTGCACAAATTCGGTCGGCGGTTTATTTTCAGGACTATAAGCTGCATAAAGCAGAATGCAACATGTAATCATTTCTCCTGATATTTACAGAATTTGACAGGACATGTTCATTAATCGTAATGCCGACCGTCAGGAGGAAGAGGCAGGGAAGGGTGAATAATACTATGTACGATTTTGCAGACTATTATGATGAGCGGTATAGAGAACGGCCTTACCGGTCATCGGCTGATGAATTGCGGGACTGGATAAAACTTCTTGACATGTTGTTGGAGGATTATCTGGAGCAAAAAAGCCGGGGTGCAGAGAAAAATCTGTTTTCGCGAGGCCTGGTAATAACCGAGAATGAAATGAAAAACTATTTCAGCAAGCCGCCGTACTTAAGGGAACTGGACAGCTTCTCTCCGTCACTTTCTATGTCGGCAAGGTTATCCGTTGAATACATTGCCAACAGGACGGCAATTACTTTAGGTTTACCGGGCATATACGTGCTCCGGAATGAAGCGGCAGATTCGGAAACCGGTTCCGGCGATACGGAAAAAGAGGCCCGGTCGGAAAAAAACAATGGAAATCCAGAAGGGGCAGAAGACGATGAGCCGGGGATCCTCTGGGTGCAGACCCTGAGAGAAATATTTGACCTTGATTTTATGGGGGTGATGGCTGTTGTCCTTGCGATCGCCTCCGTGACTGACCGCCGTTATGAGCGCATCTTCGGTTATCTGCAGGATGACATTTCCCGGACCAGACCTACAATAGGCCTTCTTAACGCGCTGATGTCAAGGATCACGTCCGAAGAAGAATCCGGGGGTCTGCCTCTCGGAATGCCGAAAGAAGACCTTTTTTCCTCTCTTTTTGTCGGAGGAGAAGAAGACTTGAGCCTTGCTACGGAGCTTGTGCTGAATCCGCTCATAAAAAGAATTCTGATGGGGCAGCCGGAAGATGACATGAAGCTGCCCCCGCCCCTGACCCGGTATCACGAAGATATGGATATTCCGGTTTTTTTTGAAAGAAGCGCAGAGGAATTGGAGCATATTATGTCAGATCCTTCTCAGAAGTTCTGCTTTCTTGAAAATGCAGACGAAGAAACCGTTTTGCATCTGCTCTTCTGTTTTTCACGGGCGGCGGACGAACCTCTTTACATCCTGGATCTGGAACATCTGCTGCGCATGGGGCAAAAGGAGCAGTATCGCTGTATAGCCGACCTGTCCATGCGTCTGCGTCTGGGGGATGGCCTTCTTGCCGTACGCTTCAAAACGAAAGATGACCGCGAGCGTGAAGACGAAAGAGAGCAGATGTCAATGAGATGGAGGATGATAGAACGCATTTATCATATCTATAGATCCGGATGCCTGTTCCTGTTTGGGGGAAGTCATGAACCGGGTGAATTGATTGTAAAATCGGTTCCTTTCCTTCGAGTCCCCGGACCGGATGAAGAGATGCGCCTGAAAATCTGGTCGTATTTTCTTGAAAAGGAAGATGGAATAAGGCTGGAAAAGGATGTTGTGATTGGGGATATTGCGAATTGCTATGACATTTCATACAGCATGATCCGTAATACGGTGAGCCATGCGATGTCCACGATAAGAGTGGGGAAGAAGAACAGAATCAGCCGAAATGTGCTTCTGGATTCACTGCGGCAGCTGGGGCAGGTAGATTTCTCAGGTCTGGCAAGATACGTGCGGGCGACTTATACATGGGACGACATCACGATCAATGATGAGCAGAGAACTATACTCAGGCTTGCCTGTGACCGGTATCGCCTCCGCGGCCGGGTTGGGGAGAAAGGCGGTCTGACGAAAAAAAATGCGTACGGCAACGGAGTAAGCCTTCTGTTCTATGGTCCGCCGGGTACCGGCAAGACAATGGCATCTCAGGTGATTTCCAATGAACTGGGAATCCCGCTGTACCGTGTTGATATTTCCCGGATTTTCTCTAAGTATATCGGAGAAACGGAAAAGAACCTGTCAGTTATATTCGATGCCGCAAAAGGTTCAAATGTAATCCTTTTTTTTGACGAGGCGGATGCGCTGTTCTCTAAGCGTACTGAAATCAGCAGTTCCAACGACAAGTATTCCAATTCAGAGACTGCCTTTCTTCTTCAGAAAATAGAAGAGTATGACGGCATGTCCATACTTGCCACGAACTTGTATTCGAATTTTGATATGGCGTTTGTACGCAGGATTACTTATGCGGTCAGGTTAGAAAATCCCGGGGAAGAAGAACGATATGCATTGTGGGTATCAACACTTCCGGAGGAGACAAAAAGAGATCCGGACATTCCTTTCCGCTTTTTTGCGGAGAATTTTGAGTTGACCGGTGCCAATATCAAGGCGATACTTTTTGGGGCGGCATATATGGCGGGAGTCGAAGAAAAACCGGTTGGGACTGAACACATCGTGCGATGTTTGGAATATGAGTATAAAAAACTGGGGCGGTTCATAAAACGGGAGTCGTTCGGCCCTTATGCAAAATATCTGATCGCCCAGGGGGGGAGCCTTCAGTTTTAACCGGAGATGTGAGAACAATACCGGGTGGAGAAACGGCGGATAAAACCGATATATAAGACACAGGCAGGTGCCTTACAGGCATTGGTAAGAGGTTATTCGAAGCAAATCCTGCTGCGAGGAGGAGAAAAATGGCATATGACTTATTGAAGAAGGATTCTTTATCTGAGAACAAAAATGAGGAAACCGGCGGACAGACGATCCAAATGCAGGGAGGCCGCAGCAATGCGTCCATGGATGCGCTGCTCGGGGGCGGAGCATCCTTCTCTGAACTCAGCAGCATCCTTGAGTCGTCGTCCGGCGTGAGTCTGAGCGATGTCGCGGTACATTACAATTCGGAAAAGCCCGCCGCAATCGGGGCGGAGGCTTATGCGAAGGGCAATGATGTATTCCTGGGTCCGGGTCAGGAACGACATCTTTCCCATGAATTGACGCATGTCGTACAGCAGAAGCAGGGGATTGTTGAGCCGACCGGCAGCATCGGGGGGATGCCTGTCAACACTTCCGAATCGCTGGAAGCCGCAGCGGACAGGATGTCTACTGCTGTTCCGCCGGGCGCGGTATCGGGCGTTACGCCGAACGGCGGAGTCGTACAGGGAGTCTTTTTATCCAAAGCCCTGAATAACGCACATGTGCCGACAGAGGATGTCGAAGCTGCTATCAAGATGCTTGAAGGAGCTTATCAGTCCCACATCGATAAGATGGAAGAAATCAGAAAACAAAATGAAAAGGAATTGAGAGATGTGGCTTCCGATGAGAGGCGGGAAGAACTGAAAAGCCAGATGAAAGGGGATGAGAAACTGCTGAAGGCATATAAGGATGCCAAAAGCAGCGTGAAGAGACGTTTTAAGGCGAAGATAAAGAGTGATGATGAAGTGTTTATTGAGGAGTATCTGCACAACGAGCTTTATAATGCGCAGAATGCGGGCTATACAGCTGCAAGGGAAAAGTATGGCATAAGTGATAATGCTTATGAACATCTGTCAGATGCCGGAAAGACAGTGGTCGAGCCCGGAAGGGAACTGAAATCGGAACATACCCGCAATGGCTTATTGCGGGATATGGCCAGATTCAGCATTGACAATACGGTGTTTGGAGGGATTGATGATATTGCACAATGGTCGCCTGCTTATGATGCCGACAGACTTTCGGAGACCCGCATGGGCGGCTCCGCTTCCCTGACGGGCAATATAGGTGATGGACTTCAGGCGAGAACAGCAACTGATAAACAACTCGCTAAAATGAAGAAACAGTTTAAGACGGCTGCAGAAATCTCCCGCAATGCCGCCCTTGAAATCCGTAAAAACAAAAATAAGTGGATCGGGTTCGCTTATCTATATGAACTGTTGAAAAATCTTAACAAAAGCGTCCAGGAGGGGATGGACAAAGGCGGAAAGCTGCGTGCGGCACATGCAACGGCGGGCACTATTTCCAGTGTAGGACAGAACCAGCTTCCGGAAGATTTATACCGTCTTTTGAACAGAATCGGTTCTTATATCCGGGAACTCGGGGGAATGAAGGATGAGAAACTCCGGAGATCGCAGGCAATCAGGGTTGCGGCATACTCATACCAGATGCTCATCTCTCTGCATCCGTTCAAAGACGGAAACGGCCGGACCTGCCGTCTTTTTGCGGATACGATCCTGCAGACCTTCGGTCTTCCGCCTCATACGCCTCTGACTATGACTCTCGGGGGAACCATAGGTGAGGATGGGAATAATGAGTACAGACCGCAGATTGACTTCGAAAAGGGCAGCTATGCCTTCCTTTATTCTGTCCGTGAGAGTTCCAGGATCCTTTCCGGACAAAAAAGAAGCATTCCTTCTAACTATGAGTATTTAAGGGTCAAAGACAGTAAGATGCCGGCCGAATTTGCAACAGGCGAGGGCTATGAAGGAATGACTTTAGAGGCTAGAGAGAGGCAGTGGGCTTTTCATAAACAAGAGCTGCAGGAGGATATGAACCTGGACGTCATAGAACGTGAAAACCAGGCTGTCAGGGAACTGCAGCAGAAACAGCAGCGGCTAGAAGAGTGGAAGCGGGATCCGGCACTGAAACGTGCTGACATAGAGTATCAAGCCCGTCAGGATGCCTACAGGAATACGGTCATGGCGAGAAGGCGCGCCGTAATAAAGAAAAACAAGAATGTCAATCTGGAGAATATGAAACCGGAGGATGATAAACGCAAAAGCAGTTTCTTCAGCATAGAGTCTGTAAAACCTCCGATTATGAATAACCCGAAGGTAAACGCCGTCATCAGGAATCAGCAGGATCGGAAGAAATTCTATGATGAGGTGGAGAAAGAAGTGAATCAAAAGAACGCGGGGATGAGTGAACGTTATCTTACAGATGAAGATTTTGACCGGCTCAGGCAGGAAATTATCAACAGGAAATTAGCCGAGCTGCAGCCCAAAGCGTCCGGACAGAATAATATCATCAATAATAATATAAATAATGTAAATAATATAAATAATAATGACCTCGCAGACAGCTTAAATAATCTTATCAATAATAAGGAAATCAAGAACGCCATTGAAGGAAAAGAACTCATAATTGCAGATAATAACGACAATGTTATTAAACTGGATTTAAAAAAGGACAACAAGATTCATGCAAATCCTCAAAATGCCAATGGAAATGCCCGGGAGGATAAGGAGGTTATTCTCGCTCTTCCTGTACAGCCCGAAGCAATGAAGGGAAGAACTCCGCAAACGAAAAGAAATAAAGTCAGTAACATAGTCGCAAGAACTTTCGGATATGTAGTGTCCGATCCGATATTGTGGACGGCTTTCTCTGTGACGTATCTTTTAGGTGGCTTTTACTCTTTCTATAAAGCGAAGAAAATGTTTACTCATGATGAGATGAAAGGACAAAGACAGGAGAAAAGACACCACAACATCATTCCCGGATGGAATGGAGCGAAATATTCTGATGAAGGTCAGCAGGATCCGCAGGAGGATATCCTGGATGATTTCCGGCGGGTTCCTACTGTGTGGGCAGTGCCTATAATGGATCCGGCAGACACAAAAGACGGAAAGGGAACAAAAGAAGATCAACTGCCGCCGAAGGTGACGGCTTATGTACAGCAGCCCCGAAGCTATTCATCGGCCAGCCTCACAGGTGTTATGGAGTGCGGACATGCTTTTCTGGGCATTGAATTTACCGAATACAGCAGGATTACCGGGCGTAATCAACGTTACAGAATAAAGTGCGGATTTTATCCGGCAAGAACGACGACGGGTAATAATTGGGCGGGTATCTTGTTGGGAAAAGATACTATAGGTGTCGGAGAACTGGTGGATGACAGGGATCATGGTTATGATATCAGCAGGACATACCTCTCGACACGAGAGAACGTCAGAGCGATGGCGGAGAAGGCTGAGAAGTATACTGAAGAGGGAGGATACGGATGGTTTTCGCGGAACTGCGTAACGTTTCTCAGGGATACACTGAATGCGGGAAATCTTCCGGGAGACAAAATTAATAAAATTTTCACGAAGGAAACGTTCCGCTTCAACCCGATACAGAACACAGGATTTGCACTTGCTGAAGGTGCCATGCCGATTTTAAATATGATTCATCATAACAAAATGGCACGGTATGGAACGGAGGATGATGATACTTATCAGGGCACGGGCAATAAGCGGATGACTGTGGAGGAGTATAAAAGGTTTAATGATACATATAACAGAGGAGGATATGGTCAGCAAGGCTATTCTCCTGCTTCGGCTGCGGAAAATATGAGGCGGCTTAATGACAAAAGCCTGATGGGATCCTATCGGCATGTCACCGATAAATATCGGGGGTATATGAGCAGTGTTGATAGAAAAGGAATTGCAAGAGATCTGCTGCCTGATACCGTTCAGGAATTGCTCTGGTTTGGCGGCACGTATTTGGCTGGAAACCCGGAAGACAGAGGAGAAGTGGGTGCAACGGGAGCAGCGCTTCAGCAGGCGATCTATAGGATTATGCCGAGAGAAGAGATAGAAAAGCTGGGCACGGAATATAAGGACTTTAAGGGTTGGTTTGCAGAAATGCAAGATGTTGTGACGAGTGTGGAGATGCTGAAATCATCAGTTTTACAAGACGCTAATAATGTAATCAAAAGATGGAAACAAGCCAATCCGAATTATATGAATGATGAGAAGCTAAGAGATCAATTGCCGGATATTAAAACAATGGCGATTTCGGATTGTATCTCCAATGCAAACTCCAATGCAAAACCCTACCTGCAGCCAACGTACACGGCATTAAGAAAAGCGACAGAAGATGTCAGCAGGTTTTATGCGAGTCCATTAAGATTTGATGCCCGTGTACATAAAGAGGTCATGGATTATCTTTCTGCATTGCAGATGGCCATAAATACGGTGGAAAAGCTCTATCAAAGTGAGGGCATAACTTACTCGAATGATGACGATCTGGGGACATTGCGCAGAGATGCAAGAAAAAAGAATATGACAGTGACTGTTGGCGATTGGAAATACAATATGACGCCGTCCGAATATGAAGCCTATCTGCAGGAGTTTGGGTCACCGGAAGCCGTTATGATGAGTATCAAAAGAAAAAAGCAATTGGATGATGATGATGAAACAAATACGCATGAATATCATAAGCTGAAACGTTCATTCGAACGCGCCGGTGATTATGAAGAGGCACATAGATATCTGCTGAATAAAGGGAATTTTACCACTGCGGATTTAAAGTATATCACCGACTTATCTGAAAAAGAGAAATCCGAATATAGACAAACGGCACAAAACCCAATGTCGCGAAATTATCTGGCCATCTTTTTTGAAAGTATATTCGGAGGATTAAAGGCGAATCTGAAAGAAGAAAATAAGAGACCGTTACCGAAAAAGAATGATGGAGATGATGCTGGCGATTATCGTAAATATTATGGGAACCTGATATCGAACCATCTCAAAAAAAAGGCAGACGAAAACGGCGAGAAGGGATGTAAGACATATATGCGTATTCTTAAGACGACTCCGGTGATGGAGGATCAGAATGGAAAGTCGCTTGCTCATCTTTTCGTGAATATGCTCAAGAGCAGTTATCTCGAGGTAATATTTCCTTTAGCTATATTTGATGATAATAAGCCGGTGACGTTGGAGACCTTTATGAGGACCCATATTTCCATGGTTGCTAGTAACGCAGTTGGCAGTGAAACGGATTTTTTCAAGCTCATTCATAAATGGGCAGAAGAGGTTATGCAGGAATCAAATAATAAATAATTCGCAAACAAAAAAAGGCACGGATGCAATTCAAAGGGTATTCCCGAAAGGAATGCTGAGAACTGGAAAAATAGGTACACAAGTAGGCTTCCAATCCCTGAATGAGTACGATGCAGTAACCAATGAGTTGTTCCTTCAATATGAATTGGGACATCCCGGAGAGGACAAGAAAAAATCACAGGTGTATCGCTTGCTTAAATCAATGGCGATAGATTCCCATGTGCGCCGCCGGATCGCAGACCTGAAAAAGAGGATGAAACAGAAAGGATAATTACGAGTCAGCTGGGAGTTGAGAATTGGCGTTGCCATTCACAGTCGATTAAAAACTGAATCAAACTATGTAGAGATGTTGAGAATCCCTTGAAATTACAAGGGGTTCTCAAATTTCTAGAACGCTTTTTCCCTTTGTCTTATAATAAGAGCAGTATAACGAGGGCAAACAGAAACGCTGCAAGTCGGGGTATTCGGGTTTTCGAAGGAGTCAGTATCTGCGTCACGGGTGCGTGAGGATTAAGGAGAAAAAGATGGAGTTCAAAATAAAAGCTTGCGCAGAATGTGATGCGGAGTTCCTGAAGGAGAAGTTTGATGAATACATATAATAATATGAGAAAGATGAAGGGTATGCATCATGTATTATTACGATGACTATTTTGATGAATCAAATAAGGACACGCCTTATCATGCGGTAACGGAGGAACTGGATGATTGGCTTCGTTTTATCGACATGGTGCTGGAAGGGTATCTGGAGTTTAAAAGGTCAGAGGCGGAGGATAATATATTTTCCAGAGGTCTTGTGATTACCGAGTCCGAGATGGAGCATTATTTTACAATACCGCCGAAGTTCAGGGAGCGGGACAGCTGCGATCCGGTGTTGGCAGCATCGGCGAAACAAGCAATTTGAAAAAAGTATATAGGGAAGTCTGTTGCGAAGCTTTTTAAGTATGGAGAAGCGAGCCCGATAAAAGTCTTTTTGAGAAATAAATAATAAGAGATTCAAAAGTTTGATTGCGTATTTGCAATCCAGATGACAGATCGAGATTTGCTGGACAGATAAATATGGATTTTTAAAATTCATGATGTTTTTTCGTGGAGAGCGGAGCAGATGAACAACAGGAAAAAATACCAGGTACTGGATGGGACGACACTGAAAATAATAGCCATGATCAGCATGGTGTTTGATCATGTGGGTGACATGTTTTTCCCAGACGTCATGTGGCTCAGAATGATCGGAAGGCTTGCTATGCCCATTTTTTCCTTTTTCATCGCAGAGGGGGTTGCGCATACAAGGGATAGAAAGAAATACCTCTGCCGCATCGGCATTTTTGCTCTGATCAGTGAAATCCCGTTTGATCTGGCTTTTGAAGGCAGGGTTGGATTCGCACACCAGAATATCATGCTGTCTTTCTTTCTCGCTGTCCTGGCGCTGATGCTGTTTGATCGAATTCAAGGCGGAAAGGACCAGGAAGGAAAGCATACACCCATCTGGAGAACCGCACTGGGCGTGTTTGCCGTCGCGGCGATTGCCGTTTTGTCACTGTTGCTTCGTGCGGATTACACGGTCTTTGCGGTCATCGCTGTGTTCCTGTTCTATGTACTCCGGCAGAAGCATCCGCTGATTCGGACCGGTGTGGGCATAGCCTTTCTGGCCCTCACAAGGACGATGGGGTACTATTGTGCCACAGGATTCAGCTTTATCCCCCTTGCCTTGTATAACGGGAAGAAAGGGAAGGGACTGAAGTGGTTGTTTTATGTCTTTTACCCGGGGCACCTTCTCCTGCTGGCTGCGATAAAACACATGTCGACATAATAAAAAAGAGTTTGATATGATCTGTGAAATTGCCGGAGAAAAAATAAATTATAATTCAGGAAGGTGAAGCGATATGAAGAAACTGTTTACTGCTATAAGAGCTTCTGACCTTGAAATGGTAAGGCAAATCAGTCAGCTTCTCGGAGATTGAATCTCCGAGCTTGCTGGTCCGCCGCGGGAGTCTTTCTCTGCTTCGCGGGCGGAAAAGCAACCTTGTCCGGATACAGCA
>CACYPS010000011.1 GCA_902776305.1 uncultured Lachnospiraceae bacterium
GAGAATTGCCGCCAGACATACACAGATTGGACAGCCGTTAGTCCTGAAACAACAGAAACAGGAGTCGCTGACCTGTTTTATACGGTTTTATTTAACGGTATCTATGCAGAAACTATATGATGTTGTCGTGATCGGTGCCGGTGTGGTAGGAAGCGCCGTTGCCCGTGAGCTTTCCCGCTACAAACTGGATATAGCCGTTCTGGAGAAAAATCTCGACGTCTGCTTCGAGACAAGTTCCAGGAATACAGGCGTCTGCCACGGCGGATTTGCGTACGATCCCGGATCCCTGAAAGCACGCCTGTGTGTAGAGGGAAATAAAATGATGGGACAGCTCTCCGAAGAACTCGGATTTGCCTTCAAGCGGTGCGGCAAAGTCCTGGTCGGAAATACCGATGAGGAGTATAACCAACTCCTGCGGGTCATGGAACAGGGAAAAACGAACGGCGCGACCGGCCTTCGCATGATAGACGATGACGAGCTGCATCGGCTGGTACCTGCTGTCGTAGGGAAATTCGCTCTATTTTCAGAGAACAGCGGCATTCTGGATCCTTTTATGTTCACTATAGCGCTTGCTGAAAATGCAGCCCACAACGGAGCCGAATATTTTTTCGATAATGAAGTGACGGACATACATCGAGAAGCGGACGGCATATGGATAATCACGACAGCGCACGGACAGTTCAGGACACGCTGGGTCATCAACGCCGCCGGCCTCGGATGCGGTAAGATTTCCGATATGCTCGGTCTCACCGGCTATCGCATCATCGGCTCCAAGGACGACTACATCATCCTGGACCGCAGGCTCGGTCATCTCGTCCCAATGCCGATCTACACGGTCCCTTCGAACACGTACATGGGCATCCATGTCACCATCACCACAGACGGAAATGTCCTGCTCGGTCCGACCGCCGAGGACACCGACGACCTCTCCTACTACGGAGTGGAACAGCGCAACCTCGACTACCTCTACGAGGAAGCTGTCAAAATATGGCCGCATGTGAGCCGCGGCGACTACATCCGCACATACAGCGGCATCCTTCCCAAGTGGATTGATGAAAACGGCAAGATTCAGGATTTCAAAATAGAGATCATTGACGATATCGCTCCTCATGCAGTAAACCTCGTCGGCATCGAGTCCCCGGGGCTTACGGCCTCAGTGGCTATTGCCCGATATGCAATCTCTATGATGCTGGAGAGGGAGGAATTTACGCCCGATCCATCCTTTGATCCTATCAGAAAACCGATCCCGCGTTTTGAGCAGCTTTCCCCCGAGGAGCAGGCGCAGCTCATCAGGAAAGATCCGAATTACGGCGAGCTCATATGCCGCTGCGAAAAAGTCACCCGGGCCGAGATTCTGCAAGCCATCCGCAATCCGCTTGGCTGTGCGACCATGGCAAGCGTCAAGTACCGAACGAGATCCATGATGGGCCGCTGCCAGGGCGGCTACTGCCAGATGCGCATCAGCAGGATGCTGGAAGAGGAAAACGGTATCCCGGAAACGGAATTGGTATACATGCGTAAGGACGGACATCCCTTCTTTGGGAAAATACGTGAAGAAAATGAATGTGCTCTGGAGGTGGCAAAATGATTGAGAGACGCTCTGTAGATGCTCTGATCGTAGGCGGAGGTCCCGCAGGTCTTGCCGCCGCAGTAGGCTTATGGAACAACGGAATTCATGATATCCTGATCGTGGAGCGGGAAAAGCACCTCGGAGGCATACTGCGTCAGTGTATCCACGACGGATTCGGATTAACACAGTTCGGCATGACCCTCAGCGGTCCGGAATATGCCCGGAAATATATTGACGACGTTGTGCGCATGGGAATACCGTTCATCACAAATACCACTGTGCTGTCCGTCTCCCCATCCCGCATCGTGACGGTCGCATCTCCTGATGGCATGATCCGGTATGAAGCAAAGGCTGTCATCCTGACAATGGGATGCAGGGAACGAACGCGCGGCGCACTGGCCATTCCCGGCGAGCGGCCGACAGGCGTATTTACAGCCGGTGTGGCCCAGGCCTACATTAATCTCTATAACCGCATGCCTGCCCGCGAAGTCATCATCCTCGGATCCGGCGATATCGGCATGATCATGGCACGCCGCCTCACGCTGGAGGGAGCCCACGTGCAGGCTGTCTTTGAAGTGATGCCTTACCCTGCAGGCCTTCCCCGAAACGTCGAGCAGTGCCTGAATGATTACAACATTCCTCTATATCTTTCCCATACAGCTACTAAGATCCACGGAAGCGACCGCCTGACCGGGGTAACGATCTCCGAGGTGGATGCAGACTTGAAACCGATACCTGGAACAGAAAAAGAATATTCATGCGATACCCTGATACTTTCCGTAGGATTGATTCCCGAAAATGAACTCTCCCTGGAAGCGGGCGTTAAGCTGGATCCGCGAACCCGCGGTGCCTACGTTGACGAGCATTACATGACAAATATAGACGGCATCTTTGCTGCCGGCAATGTTCTGCATGTGCACGACCTCGTGGACTATGTGTCGCTTGAAGCCGAACGTCTCGCTGCATATGCCGCTTCTTACATAAAAGACGGTTCGCTTCCCCCATGTCCGCTCCCGGTTGCATGCGGTGAAAATGTAGGACATGTCCTGCCGCAGCGGATCAGCGGAACGAGTAATGTTCAGATATCTCTTCGTGTCCGGCAGCCTCTTCAAAACTGCAGGATCGTCGTGATGCAGGACGACCGGGAAGTGTTCACCCGCAGAATGCGCAAAGCAATACCTGCTGAGATGATTCAGCTGAATATTCCGGCTTCTAAGCTGTCATCCCAAGGCGGGCTGACGGTAATGGCGGTTTGTGAAAATGAATAATCCGTACGAAAAGGAGGATCTTATGACAAGAGAATTCACCTGCATCCTGTGCCCGAACGGATGCCTGATCGAGACAGAGTATGACCCTGCGCCTGCATCGGAAGGTGCACCTGTAATCAGGTCCGTCTCCGGCAATCTGTGCCCCCGCGGCGCGGAATATGTGCGTCAGGAGCTCATTGACCCGCGCAGGACGATCGCCACATCGATTCTGGTCATCGGAGGCGAGCTGCCGCTTGCCAGTGTGCGACTGACTGCCCCGATTCCGAAGAATCGCATCATGGACGTTATGGCTGAAATCCGTCGATATAAAGTGACCGCGCCGGTCTATGCCGGCACGGTCGTGATTCATGATATATTCGGGCTTGGCAGCGATGTGATCGTCACGAAGACGGTGGAAGCGATTGCATCTTCAGGTAAAGCTGAATAACTATCTGCAAAAAGCAGATTTCTTAATCAACCGAATTTAATCCAATAGCGCTTTATCAATGACCTGGAAGTTGGCCCTATGAATATAAAGAGCTTTTCCATCGATCATCAGCTTAGTAAATCTTGGCAGGTCTTCCTCAATCTCCCAATATACTTTATTTCCGGAAAAAGCATAGATCGGCGCTCCCATCTGTGATTTGATGACAACCACCATCGGTTTTCCGAACTTGTTCTTAATACTGTTCACCTTCCCGCTGATCAGTGTCGAGGACAAGAGCCCGGATGAATCGCTCTCAATTTGATCCAGATAAAACTCATATTCCGGAGACAGCCGCTTGTCATAGAAGATGCAGGTATCTCCGCAGGAGATCAGCTGCTTGCCGTCAATCGTGATCGTGATGACAGAGCTCAGATTCTTCGTCGTATACCACTGATCTGTATCGGAGGCGTAGGTCTTTTCCTCCACGATGTTGTTGTCGATGTCGATCTTTTTTCCGTGGGATTTCAAAGTACGAATCCCGGAATTGTCAAAAATATCGATAATGTACTCATTGCCGATAATACTGCCATGGAGATCATGGATCCCGCTCTGCATCTGGGCACAACCGGCAATGCCTGCCATCAGTACCAGAATAATTGCTACCATTAATGCTCTCTTTGTTTTTCTCATCTCTCCTTACCCCGTTTCAAGATTTGTTTTTCATTGTTTTAAGTTTGAAAGTAAACTTTCAAACTTTGATTGGCGGGTCAGATGACCATGCAAGCATGGTCGCCTGACCCTGGAGGAACAAATTATAGACATTATACCGCTTTCTTCTTCACCTTGATTGTCGCAGCATAGGCGCTGTTGCATAGACCGAGCACAGCTGAAAGTATGAATAGCGTCTCGATGCCCAGTGTTTCCCAGATCCATCCTCCGAACAAAGCAATGAGGATCGTAATAAGGTGATTGACGGAAACGCCCGTTGAGATTGTAGCCCTCACTTCCTCCGGACTGTCGGAGATGTCCTGTACGTAAACATTCGAAGCCATGGATGCCAGAGAAATAACCGAATCCAGAATATAGTTCACACAGCACACAATGAAGGCTATATTTCTCGGAAATATATGATGAGCAAAGCCATAGAAGAAACAGACGATCACCAGAATCAGCGTATCCGATACCATGACGATCTTATATCCCAGCCGGTCAATAATCTTGCCGACAAGAGGCGACGCGAAAAAGCTGCAGACCGCCGACAGTGCGAACAGAGCGCTGATGACCATTGCGTTTGCGCCGTAGAACAGCACCAGCACATAGGGACCAAAGGTGAAAAATACCTGCTTGCGCGTGCCGTAGAATACTTCCAGCATGTAATACTTGGAGTATTTTCTTCGGAAGTAGAACCGGCGTTTGTTCGCATCGGAAGCGCTCTCGTCCGTCATGCGCAGACCGGCCATAAAGCTCAGGCCGATAATGCAGGCACTGACAGCAAAGACTGCGCGGTACAGCCGGTATGAATTCTTTAAAAGGAAAAAAGTTGCGATGATGACCAGATAACCTGCCAGCGTGCCGATCTGTTGAACGGCGTTCTGCATGCCCAATGCCTCACCGCCACACCCCTTTCGGGAATATTGCAGCGACAGCGTATTGCGCATTCCCAGCTGCATGTGATCTCCCAGAGAGTATACAAATATGCACAGGATCACCATCACACGGCTTGCAGGCACAACGGCCTGCGCAGCCATACCGACCAGCATGAACACCGCTCCGATCCTGTAAATGCGCTCTGCTGAAAATGTATATAGCACCGCCAGTATAAACACCAGCAGCAGACCCGGCAGCTCCCGGAAGAACTCCGAAACGCCCTTATCAAAACCGGACATGCCCACGACTTCCGCCAGATAGTTGTCGATCACACCCTTGTATAGCCCGTAGGCAAGCCCGACAGTTAGCACAGACAGGAAAAAGGCTCTGTATTTTGATTCAGGTCTGAAAATCTTTTGCAGTCTAACCATAATAGTTGCTCTTTTTATTTATCCTTCATTGCTTATCTATCTGCATCGCACAGTACACACAGGTATTTTGTGGCAGCCTCTTTGAACCGGCCTCCTTTTTCAATTACCTCCAGGCAAAACTCCCGTATGCTCTCCTCCGTCATTTCGGGTAATGTATTACAGCTGAATGTGCGATAACTATATGCATCGCATTCGCTTGAGGGAAATCTGTATCCGGTGAGCCTGCAAAATGCAAATGCCGCCATGTCGTAATCCGAATTATAAAGCGCCGCATCTTTCAGTACGTCAGCATCTTCTTCCCGGACAACTTGCTCCCGCAGAACGACATAGTCTTCATAACGGGCGTCATTAGGGTCATCAATATTTTCCAGAGGCTCCGGCATTTCATCCAAGCCGTATTTCTCCGCAGCGTATTTCATCATAGAACTGCGGGACGCCTCCGGAGCGTGCGCGATGAGGTATCTGATCAGTTCTTTGTCCCGATTCGGGTGAAGTCCCATGATATCTCTGCGCAATATATTGCCGTTCTTGATTCTGTTCCAGTTATCGGATCTGAAAATCTTTACACCCATTTTTTACCCCTGCTTTTCAGCATCAGCAACACATTACGCTGTTTTCTTCTTCACCTATCAAAAAGCTAACATAGGATTCCCGACTTTGTCAAAGAAAAGAACTGACCAGCCCTATTAATCCAGATATCCATGGTTCCGAAGATATGTCATGAACCGCTCAAGATACGCTTCGCACTCTTCCATGGTTAGCGCCTCGATCAATACAGCGATCTTAGGTTCGGCACTGTACCAGCGCAATATAAATCTTCCGTTTTCTCCCAGTTCCTCTCCCATACCGAGAACCAGTTTTCTCAGGTCTTCATCTTCTACGGCTCTGGCAACGTCATGAACAAATATCTCTTTTACAATAAATTGATTCCTTATATCTATTTTCATGTACCGCCTTCCTTTTCACTTCCGGCAGCTCCTCTATTTCGCTGCTTCACTCTTCCGGCAGCTTCTCTATCTCTCTGCTTTACTTTTCCGACAGCTCTCTATCTTCTTGCTTTACTCTTTCAGCAGCTCCTCTATCTCATCTCCCGTAAGCTTATTCTTTTTCAGGAGTTCCGCGACCATCCGGTCAATACGAGCTCTGTTTTTCTGAATGATTTCTATGGTTGCACGCATCTCCCTGCCGAGGATTTCATTCACCTTTTTGCGAAATGCCGGATCCCGCATGGCTTCTTTCGGGTCCATATAGGCGAGACCGAAATCATCGTCCATCCCATACACGCTGATCATAGCCGTTGCAACCCTGGTTGCCTGCTCAAGATCACCCGAAGCGCCTGTTGACACGCCGTCCTTCTCACCGTAGTAGGCAATCTCGGCCGCACGGCCTCCGAGGCTTGTTCTTATACGATTGATCAGCTCTTCCTTAGTCGACAGAGGTCCCATCTCCTTCGCAGAATGTTCCATGTAACCGCCATGCGCGCCTCTCGCCACGATTGTCAGATAGGAAGGCGTATTTCCTCCGAGATAGCATAAAAATGCATGGCCGCTCTCATGTCTGGCAACCCTCTCCAGATATTCATATCCCCAGTCTTTCTTTTCACCGTGCCGGGTCAGCTCAAATGCCTCATCCAGGATCGCATCGTCAACTGCCTTACCGGCCTTGACTGCCATACGGTTGGCAAGCTCTACCACACTCGTAAGATTAGCGGGACTCATACCCACTGCCCTCTCGGCGGTGCGCCGTATCATCTCCTCACTCACCTCACACATAATATTCTTACTGAGCAGCAGGCGAAGCAGTTTCTCCCTGTCATCCGCATTCGGAAGATCGATCAGGATCTTACGGTCGAACCTTCGTGAGAGCGCCGGATCGATCACACCCATACCTCCGCGGCCTTCTTCGACGTCAAAGTTCGTTGCCGCCAGTACGAACACCGGACGTTTCGGATCAACGGAGAAGCCGTCCATTTCCGTGAGAAGCGCATTGAGCGCCATCTCTTCCCCGTGAGCATTATGGGAAGCATCACGCTTCCTCCCGATCGCGTCGATCTCATCAATAAAAATGATAGAAGGAGCGTAACGTCTTGCCTTCTTAAAGAGCGTCCTGACTGCCTCCGGTCCGCTGCCCTGATACTTTGTGACAAAGGAGCTCGCCACTGCCGGAATAAATGCAACGTCAGACTCGCCAGCCATGGCTCTGGCTAACATGGTCTTCCCTGTTCCCGGAGGTCCGTAGAGAAGTACGCCCTTCGGAGGAGTGAGTCCCTGTGCGCAGAATTTTCTCGGATTCTTCAGATATTCTATGAAAAATCCCAGTTCATCTTTCGCATCATTTGCACCGATCACATCCGTAAAATGTATATTCGGCTTCTCCACCTCATCCAGCACGCTGCCGGTATCTTCTGCCGAAGGAGCTCTCTTCAGTGAGAAATCACGCAGTCTTACAAAAACCTCCTTTTTATCTCTTAAAAGCCTCGGCGCGGTTTCAAATGAGATTACCTTTCTCTCTGAGGCAAGCATAACAGCAACATTTTGCAGGTAAATCTCACGACAGATTTCCTGAAGCATGTCCTCAAATACAGAGAAATCAGCCTCGGGCTCTTCGATCTTCCCTCTGGCTCCCGCTCGCACGAAACTGAGCAGCAGCTCTTCATCGATTTGAACGTTTCCGGACTCAAGGAGATATACCGGAAGCTCCGGAAGCCTCTCGCGGAGCATCTTGAACAGACTCCTCCCATCATGGAACAGACTGGCAGCCATCGGCTTATAATCGAAAGCGCCGACCGAAAGCATCCTGTCTTTTTCCGTCATATCTTCATATACTGTTGCCATCGGATCGAAGTCTTCCTGACTTTCCATGGCGACATCCAGAAGTACCAACCTGATATCATTTTCGCCTGCCAACCTTAAGGCCTCATCGGCATTGGCAGTATGATAAAATTCATAGCCCGGCAAATTTTTCCGGCATTTTTCAACAAATGAAGCCTCCCCGTAGATAAGTATCTCAGGCTTCTCTTCACTGAAGAAAAGCGGCACCAAATCCGGCGTAAGAGTATCTGTGTCTACAATAAATCTGATTGTATCCAGTTTTTTCAGCGCTTCGGCAAAGCTGTCCTCGCTCCAAAGTCTGCATACCTTGAAGATCTCATTTTTGAAGAATAGTTCTGTCTGCGCGCGAAGCGTTCTGGCGTCTGCCGCTCCTCCCTCACGGAAGAGTAGCGCCGTTGCTGTCAGATCATCAACCTTGGTCCTGATTTTGTACTGCTTCTCGAAAAGATCTCCGACGCGTCTCAGTTCCCTTGCGCTGATCTTCTCCAGATCATGAGGCGATAGATGATTGAACAGGATCGGCCATCCCGTCGCGAGACGGCTTGTTATGGCTGCCGGGAAAAACGGTTCGCCGGTTCTCGGGTCTCTCTCCGTTTCCAGTGCACCGAGAATCGTTTTTCTGGGAATCCCTGCAGCATTTTGTTTTGCATCACCCTCATAAAGGGATTTGCCTGCATTACTCGTAAAGATAATTATAGTATCCCTGAAGTTTACAGCCTCCCCGGTGTATCTGTCATTGAGTCTCCCGGCATCCAAAATCTGAAGGAAAAGCTGTATCGTATTGATATGTGCTTTCTCTATCTCGTCAAAGAGCAGGATACATTTCGGATTTTTCTCAACAAATTCTGTCAGCAGCCCCCTTGCCGCTCCGGAATAGCTTTTTTCAAAGCCGACAAGTCCCATATAGGTCTGATGGTCTGCATAGGATGACATATCAAATCGCTTGAACGGAAGCCCCAGTGATTCAGCGGCCTGCTCTGCAAGGAATGTTTTCCCGACTCCCGGAGGACCCACGAAGGCAAATATCGCCTTTGGTCTCTTCCTGGATGTGTCGCTTTCGGCCAGCACCTCAGCTGCAAATATTCCTTCCGCAAATGCATGGACCACATGATCCTGCCCCTGCACCGTACTGAGCAGCTTTGCTCTCAGTTTTCTGATATTTGACGTTAATTCCGGCAGGAATCCGCTGCCCGTTTCCATATTATCACCGCCGGAGCTGTGCGAATCATTTTGATTGCCGTTTCCACCGGCGCTGCCCGTTTTCTCCGGCCTGTTCGATCCGGCTGGTCTGTCTGTTGTTTTATCCGCTTCCTTCGATCCGCCTGACTTATCCGCAGGTCTCTCCGCCTTCTGATGTCCATCCGGTTTATCTGCCGATTTTGTTTCATCCTTCTTGTTCGGATTCCATTCGGCTATATCACAGACCTGCATTAACGTCAGTGTGGGTTTTTCCACAATGGCGCTCAGCAGATCACAGGGAAATATCTCCTTCGAATTGCGTGCATGAGCTATTTCCTCTGCTCTGCTGTAGTATTCATCAACATGTTCCGTATCAGCCATTTTCCTGACAGTTAATTCCAGTCTGAGCCGCGCCCTTAAGTGCGTGGTATCCACTTTATATACATCCCTGAACAGGATGCTCAATGCGTGAATCTCGATATCCGTCACACGCATCATGATTGCCGGAGCCTTAAGAAAATCTTCGGCTTTCATCTCGCTCAGTTTCAATATTCCGAGGAAAAGGTCCTCGACCGAAGGCTTCTCCTGTTTCCTGTATCTTGCCTCTGCCGCCGCTCGCGGCATGACTACTGCGCGCATTGTCGTTGAGTATAGCATACATACACCTCCGCTTCTTTTATCCCTTCTTTATTCTTCACCACGCATGAATCTCTTCCACTTTTTCAAGAAGGATCTCCGCAGGTATATTGCCGAATCCCCGATCCGATAATTCGACCGAAACCGCATCCATGATTTCCGATACGTCAGCGTCCGGATACGCCCGAGATGCAATTTCCACATAAGGAAGCAGCCTGTCTGACCACTCCGTGGGCGATGGCGTGTACGCATACATACATTGCCAGATATATGTCTTTTCTTCCCGTTTGATTGCCACATATTTTCCGTTTCCGGATATGCATATATCATCAATATAATCCGGCGTGTGTATCACACTCAGCACCCTGTCATTTACAGGATCGTAAAAGTAAAGGTCCTCACGGTTCGCGACCAGAACAAACTGATCATTCGGCATATAACAAGCTCTTTGCGGAGAATGAAGATAGAATCCCCGCTGCATGGCAACAGGATCGGAGTGTTGTCTTATTTCTTTTGTTTCAAGGTCTATTGAGAACAGAGCATACCAATCACAGGCAAGAACCACCCTCGTAAAAGGTGTATTGCAGGTCATCCTGGCACGGCCGTTATGTAATGTCAGCTCTTCCGAGCGATTTTTAAATATATGAATCAGGTACAAGTGCCTTTGCGACAATACGAGCGCTCTCATACCATCATAACTGATCTCGACCTGTATTATTCTTTCATCCGTTATTTCCTTTTCTTCCAGCAGAGTTCCTTTCGGATTCCAGAAACCGATTCTCCCGTCTTCCAGAATCGATGCAAAGAGTTGTCCGTCCCGGCTTATCTTCAAGCCGATCACCTCACGGCTTACTCCCTCACATTTTCCGAGGATCTTTCCCGTATCTGCCTCTATCACGTAAAATATCTTTTCACCTCTCACCGCCCTGAGATAGAACTTTCCGTCCGGCGATATTTCCGACGTCACATGCGAGCCGTCTCCATAATCCGCTATCTGCTCCCATGTGCCGGTATCATAGAGTTTGTCACCATACAAAAATAAGGCGGAGTTCTTACTGAAACTGATTTCATCCTCCTCGCCTGTACCCTCAATAACCGCAACCGGCCAGTGTGCGATAACCTGCATGGGGAAGCATTTTTTAGCTAACCGGTCATTTATTTCCAGCCAGCGAGTGCCGAAGACAGCATCCCGGTATTCTCCGCTCATTCTGGAAATGAGCATTTCGCGTGCTGCCTCCCCGTATTCCCCACGGTCCAGGTAACCGCGCAGCTCATCGATTTTGTCATCACACTTCTTCTGAAACTGCTCATAATCGATGATACTCCTGATCAAACTCAACTCATATAATGCTATGTAATCCTCATCCGAATCATAAGCAGTATCAATCAAGTCACGGGATTCTTCATCCAGATAGTTCCTTACCTGATGTGCAACATCCCACTCACCCGCTTCCATAGAAAACCTTGCCAGAAGAACCCCGGGTTCCGGCTTGCTGAAGTAATTCTCCCAATTGGCTGAGAGATAGCACACGCCTTCCTTTGGGGTAAGAAGACCTTCTCGCAGACTGTAGAGACAGTAATTATAAAGCGCTCTGGTGTTTCCCGGATCCTCCTTCAGGGCCATTTTCCAAAGACGCAAAGCCTCTTCCGGTTTCCCGAGATCCAGGTAACTCAGCGCCATATTATTCAGGCTGTCTGCAGTTGTTCCGGCAGCTTTCGGATAAAGAAGGTCGTATTCTTCGCCGACTTCCGTCCTGTAAATCTCTTTTAAAGCAATCTCGATTTTTGCAAAATCATGATATCTGTCATCCGGATCCTGTGCCATACACCTTGCGAGAAGTTTCTGAAGTCGATCCGGAACCGGCACGCGGCACATTTCAAAATACTCATAGCAGACAGAACCGACCATCGGACCGGTCAGTTCCCTTCCGTGCGCCCAGGGTTTTCCTCCGAGATACATTTCCAGAACACTCACTGCCCAGCTGTAAATATCCGTCCTTCTGGAAAGCGTCTTTGACATAGACTGTTCCGGTGAACAGTATGCGGGCGTCATGCCGCCGGAAGGGGTAATTATCGTGGAACCCGGATCGATTTCTTTCACCGTCCTCTCCCCTTTTGACGCAGTGAGCATTGAGCGCGCCTTAGCGAGACCGAAATCACTCACCTTGGCACCCCAGTTCTCAGTAAGCAAAAGATTGTCCGGTTTAACGTCCTGGTGGATAAGCTCGTTCTCATGAGCGTAGTGAAGTCCGCGGGCGAACTGAATGGCTATGTTAAGAAGCCGTCTCGATACTTCATCGTCCGATCCTTCATAAAGACTTCCGTCATTTATGTGATTCTCCAGACTTCCGTTCTCCATCCACTCGGAGAAAATAGTCGGAATTCCCTCGACCAGACGCACATAATAGCAGGATACGATATTCGGATGCAGACCAAGCCTGATCCATGAATCACATTCTCTAATAAAGCTTTCTTTCTGTTTTTCAGACACGAAAAATGCCGGTTTCGGACGTTTCATAGCCAGATCTACATCCCAGCTCGTGTGGTGAACGCGCCACACGGAGCCCATACCGCCTTCTATTGCATCTGAAAGAACGCGATACCGGTCCAGGACTATTCCGTCTTTCTTTATATCTTTATTGGAAGCAGCCGGGGCATCTTCCTCAAAAACGGTGCCGTCGGTTTCGTCCTCCTCGTAAACGGTGCCGTCGGTTTCGTCTCCCTCATAAACGGTGCCGTCGGTTTCGTCTCCCTCATAAACGGTGCTGTCGGTTTCATCTTCCTCATAAACGGTGCTGTCGGTTTCATCTTCCTCATAAACGGTGCTGTCGGTTTCATCTTCCTCATAAACGGTGCTGTCGGTTTCGTCTCCCTCGTAAACGGTGCCGTCGGTTTCGTCCTCCTCGTAAACGGTGCCGTCGGTTTCGTCTCCCTCATAAACGGTGCCGTCGGTTTCTTTCTCTACGTAAACAGTCCCGTGCGGCCATTCGGAGCACCTGTCCTTCCATTTTTCAATCCTCATTGCCGCTCTTAACGTCTCAGGCGGATTCTCAAGGATTACATTGAGCAGATCCACGGCACAGCACACTGAGCTGCCTCGCATCCTTGCGACCTCTTTTGCCCTGCTTTGCAGAGCGTCAACATCGGCCGGTACTACTTTCCTGCTCAGCATTGTTTCCAGCCGGAGAATTTGTGTCATATGATCGATACGTATTTCAAATGTCTGTTCAAACAGCTGCTTCAGTTCACTGATTTCCCCGCTCAATGCCTGCGCATTATCCTCACGCCCGTCAGTAATGTCTGAAGCCGTAATCCCTGTCAATTTGAGAATCCCAAGAAATATATGCTCCTGCGATATAAATCTCTTCATCCCTCTCTTAGCCTCGACTGATGCCTCGTTCATTACATAATCTACAGTTTTAGAAACCTCCATAATGGACCCCCGTAATCATCTTTTCTGTATTCATGTGTTCAAATCTCGCTCGCGAGACTTGTTTGTTGCCCACCGCCTACAGAGGCGGGAGCATCTCTCGCTGAGATATATATGTATGCCGCTGAAATATTATCTCTTCCGCCATTTTTGTTAGCTTCATCTATCAGCTTACCGCAGACTGTTTCCGGGTTTCCGGAAGAGCGCATGATCCTCGCCATTTTACGTTCATCCACCATTCCGTACAGTCCGTCACTGCACAGTAGGATCCGGTCTCCCGGCTTTACATCGACGATATAGGTCTCCGGCGTCGCAGGTTCCGGCATCCCGACAAAAGCGGTGAGACGAGAGCTTCTGTAATCATTTTTCGCCTGCTCCTTTGTCATCTCACCGTTTCTCACAAGATAACCCGCAATGTTCATATCTTCCGAGATCTGCACCGGATTCTTCTTGTATTTCGGAAGAAGATATCCCCTGCTGTCTCCGAGACATACGAATATTGCCTTATCGTCGTGGAGCAGTACACCTGCCAGCGTAGCGCCGAATCGAATATGACCCCATGCGTTTCCCTGTTCATAAAGCCTGTCGCTGATTAATCGGACAGTATTGCGAAGGAAGTCGGACACTTCCTCCGCATTTAGCTGAGAAAATTTATATTCACCTGTACCGATCGTAACCGGCAGTGCCTTTTTCACATATTCCGAAGCCTTTCCGCCCTGCTCAAGTCCTCCCATACCATCGGAAACCGCAAAAAATCCTCTCTCGGGCGAAACGATCACCTCATCCTGATTGCTCTTCCTGCTTTTCCCGATATCGACCAGACCTGCAAAACGGTACTCATATCTGAAATGCTTACTCTTCATATCATCCCTGCATATTCATTCAATCAATTATATCCATACAATAGTTCCGGGTTCCTTCCGGCAGTGCTCGTATAATGTCATAACGAAGGGCTGCTGCTGAATTGCAGCCGATCACCGGTCTCTCAACAAGTGCCCTGTCTATCACCTGCGCAAGCCTTTCCGGTACGGAGGGATCCCTCTGCCGGATAGGCGTAGCGCTCTCCGTGACTAGAATCTGCCACATATTTACTCCCTGTCTGAAGTTCTTCGGGAATTGACCCGTAAGCATATAGTAATAGCTGGCAGCGGCAGCCCAAACATCGACCTCGGGTTTCGCAAAACGGCAGTCAAGAGCCTGCTGGCGGGGCATGAACGGGACTGTACCTTTGACCATTCCTTCCGAACTCATTGTGGTGAACCCGGCTGCCTGGAAAGCCTTTGCCATGCCGAAATCCGCCACCTTCGCGACTGGATGATCACTCTTATCCATAAGGAAAATGTTACCCGGCTTAAAATCCCGGTGTACCAGCCCCTTTGCATCCATAAGCTTTTCCCTGCGTCCGCCAAATAGCCCTCTTTTGACGATCTCAGCCTGCACCGGCACGTTGTGGACATATTCCAGTCCTTCCAAAGCCTGAAGAATAATGTATGTCGCAAGATTAAGAGGCAGCTTTCCGCCATATCGTTTCACCAGATCATCGACACTGCCTCCTTCGCATATATCCATCAGAATATAATAGACATTGTTGGAAAATCCCGTCTTATAGGTGCGAACGACATTTTCATGGTCCAAAAACTCAGTGAGCTTTGCTTCCCTGAGGAACATGTCTCTTGCTTTTTTGTCTCCGGCAATCTGAGGCAGCATGGTCTTCAGCGCGTAGAGCTTTCCGGTCTTGTTCTCTCTCACTTTCCATACTTCTCCCATCCCGCCTTTTCCGAGAAGCGCGATCTTATCGAAGCCTTCCACGGGCGAAGGACCGACCGGTCGTTCCTGCTTTCCTCCGAGAATTGCTATCAGGAGCTCTCCCAGAATCTTATCCATCTCTTCGTCGTGCTTAGGATTATTCTGCTCCGGCTCTTCTTCCGGCGCTTCTTCAGGTTCTGCTTCCGACTGTCCTTTTCCCGACGTTTCTTTCGCTTCTTCAGACCAAGCTACTGCTTCCGACTGTCCTTTTTCCGCCGTTTCTATCGGTCCTTCCGGTACAGCCTCCGACTCTTCCGCCGCACCCTCATTTCCCATGAAGTCAATTCCGTCATATGCTGCCGGATTCTCTTCGTCCTCGTCTGCTTCAGGCATAGTTCCGTCCCATGCACCGGAAATAGCCATGATATCCGGCTCTTCGACAGTACATTTCAATCTGCACTTCTTGCCGATCCCGATCACATCTCCGTCGTGCAGTTCATACTCTTTATGCGCATCGCGGCTGGCTTCTTCCCATGATTTATCCCTCTCTCTCTGACCGATCTTCACATCATTCAGGAAAGTGCCGTTTAAGCTTCCGAAGTCCTGAAGTTTTACCGTCGGAGGGTTGATATCAAGCAGACAGTGATATCTTGACACCGTTTTTTCGGGAAGCACGATCCCGCAGTCCGCCTGACGTCCCACAAAAATCCGCTCCGCATCTTCATATTCGAACTTCTGTCCCGCACCTTCGCCTTTTATTATCTCAATCGTTATTTTTTCTTTCATAACACCCTCCTAAGTATTATCGTTCGATATACAATCTCTGACTTGTATTCTTCATCGCGCAATACTCGTAACGTCAGTCTATGATACGCGCGCAAGGTGACACTCGTCTTCAATGTAAGTACAGTCTCGCCCTGAATCGTTCTTGAAACCGATCAGGCATATTTCTTCTATAGTTAATCGTATCAAAAACACAGCAAAAAGAGGTGGTCTGCCAGACCACCTCTGCATATTTCTGATATTCATTTTTCAAAGACTCGATCTGTATTCGCCAGAATAAGCGCCATATCCCCAAGTGTGAGATCTAACGGTTTATTGACGCCTTCCGTGATACCGTGCTTTTCGGCAAATGCTACCGCAATTCTCACCCCCGGATAAAACCCGTTGTCATCCTTAAGACTTGACCAGTCAGCAACTATAGATGCATCATGCGCCTTAACAGCCGCATAGATTATCGGATCCCTGTCTATATTCTGTTCATCTTCCCATCCCCACGGAAGGAAATACGCATCGTTCTCCTGAGGCATGTCCGTGTTGATTCCGTAAACATAATCTCTGTCGAGTCCATAGAGTTCGATCATCGCCCTGCGCAGATCCCCTACATGAGCTATGTCGGAATCATTATCAAACATATCAGTGCCATACTTGTTTTTCATGTAGCTGACCGCATCTTTCACTCTTTCCTCGTCGGTCATATACGCCGGAATTGCCCCCTCCGTAAAGGGTGTATATGTGATATACCGATAAATCCTGATTCCTCCGTAGACAAGAAGACCCACAACAGCCGCCATACAGATTGCAAGAAAACTCATACGAATTCTCTGCGAGCGAGGGTTCGCTCTCAAGAGTGCTTTCCTGACCTGATCAACATCGGAAAAACGGTCTTTTGGGGAAAATCCGGTGCATTTCTTTATGATTTTTGCAAGCGGAGCATATACCTTGATGTTGCTGTTCTCTCTTGTACTACCCGTGAGCAGCCATCTGAGCAGAATTCCCATAGAATAGATATCCGTTCGTTCATCCGTCTGCGAAAACCCGTACTGCTCCGGCGGAGCATAGGAACGTGTTCCGAAAAATACTGTGTCCGTATCATTTTCCTGCTTGTGTAAACGCGCAATATCAAAGTCAATCAGAACTACACTTCCATCCGGTCTGATAATGATGTTCTGCGGTTTTATATCGCGATGAATTACAGGCGGCTCTCTGTGATGCAGATAAGCAAGGATATCGCAAAGCTGTATGCAGATATCTACTATTTCCTCCTGTGAAAGATTATGCTCGGTGGCATACCGGTCCAGAGAATCCCCTTCCACATATTCCCGTACGGCGATCGTCATGGAATCGTTCTCATAAGTACCAGAATACCCGGGAAGTCCTTTATGAGAAAGATTCGTCAGGATATCATTGCCCGTGAGATTTTTCCATAGCGACTTATCAAAGCATTTCGCTATATACCCGACACCCTTATGATCCCGCACAAGAAAGGTACATATTCCGTTTTGTTCGGATAAACACTCCATGATATCAAACTCCGAAGAAAACTCTTCCGGATAATCGGTATCACTGTATGATTCCAAAATTTCATTTAGAATATCGTCATTCTTCATTACGTTTTTCCCCTATCGTAGGCAGATTGTTGTCGTAAAGAAGCTGCTGCACCTCTGTAAAACTCTTATGATGATACAGGCAATATGCTATCACTGCGTCTCTCTTGACACGAGGATGAAGTGCGGTGACTCTGGCAACCTTAAGCAATTGCTGCGCTCCGTCCGAATCCATTTCAAGACCGAAGGCTAATTTCAGCACGGTATCCCGTGAGGGTTTTCGCGTTCCTTTAAAGAGTCTGTGCCCGTATGATGATTCGATATTTCCGCGCCTTATCACATTCTCTGCGTTTTCCCCTTTTTCGGAACAAAGAGCTTTGATATACTCAGTAAACTCCGGCAACTGACAATCTCCTGCGGCATCCAGATAATCCTCCACCGCATTGGCCTTAAAAAGCTTTCCCCATAATTCCTGTGTTGAAACTTTTTCTGTCATGCCGTTGTTTCCTTTCTTTTCCGGATCATCCGGCTGCTTTTCAATCGGGTTCCTTAATTCCAAGCGCTTTGTGCAAGTTTACAAAATCATGCAGATACTGAGCGTGCTCGACGATCTGTTCCCATGTAAAACCACGAGCGAAAGGCATATAAAACAATGCCCAGATAGCACTCGTCAGGCAGTACATTTCTTCCTCCGTCACGATTTTATCAGTCATCCCGCGCTTTCTGGCTTCAAGATAGTTCATATAGTCAACTTCATTCATTCTTTCTGCCCACTCATGATTGAAGTCGGCATATTTGGTACCCGCTGAACATTTTACCAGAAGCGTGAACGCATCTTTTTGCTCATACAGAAGCTGAAACCATGCTATGACCATCTCCGCCGGCATAGACAGGGACTCATACAGCTCCCGATCGGTAAAACTCTTTAAGACCTCATCCGGTATGGAAGTCATATACTTTTCCATATCTCTAATCAGATCTGTTACGAGAGCACCGAACAGATCTTCCTTGCCCTTATATCGTTTATATAGCGCACCTGTTGTGACACCCGCTTTACTGCAGATATTTTTCAGAGAAGCTTTCTCATACCCCACTTCTAAAAACTCTTCCATCGCTGCGGACAGCAGTCGGGGATCTATACTTTTATCCGGAACAGACATTTTGCATACCTCCTACTATTAATAAAATAATCAAGACGCCCAATGTCGATTATTAACGCCATTATTCTTCATTATTTCTGACGTCGCCGGCAATCTGATGACTGATAATCTAATTATCTATTATATATTGTCCTCGTCCCGGTGTGCAACTGTTTTTCGGAATAGCACAATCGAATTCATATGAAATGCGCCGTTTACTTTTCAAATCGGATGGCAAGCTCAAAGATTAATCTTCACTTCCCCACACAAATTCAGTTGAAAGTACTCACGGATCTCAGCCGGGTCGCCCGTCTGTCCAAGTACCCACATCAGCTTGGTCACCGCCGCTTCCGTCGTCATATCATAGGCCTGCAGGACACCGGCTTCTATCGCCCTTCGCCCCGTCTCATAGACCGAGAGGCTGCTTCCCTCAAATCGGCACTGCGTACCGACCAGTACTGTTATCCCCTCTGCTACCAGACTGCGGATCTCACCGATAAAATCATGTTTCACAAAGGGCATACCGCCAAGTCCGAACGCCTCGATATAAATAGCGCGGTATCCGTGATCTGCATACATTCTGAGGACCTCGCGGTGCATCCCCGGGAACAGTTTGAGGACCGCAACATCCTGGCAGTATTTATTCTGCAGGCGGAAAACGCCTCTTCTTCCGGGCAGGACCTGCTGATTGATTTTCATACCGATAGAGCTGATTTCCGCAACATTCGGACAGTTAATACTGTCGAATGCGTCAAAACTCAGCGCCCTCACCTTTGACGCACGGCAGCCGAGCATTACCTTTCTGTTAAAAGCAACAAATATGCCCGGGCATCCGGTCTGCGCCATGTAAATAGCGCATCGCAGGTTCTCCATCGCATCCGCTACCGGATTCGAAATGGACAGCTGGCTGCCGGTAATGACGACCGGGATGCGGATATTCTGCAGCATAAAGGAGAGCATTGAAGACGTGTAAGCAAGTGTATCCGTTCCGTGAATGACAACTATTCCGTCAACACTTTCACGCTTTTCGCTGATCAGACTTGCGAGATTTGCCCAGTCTTCCGGAAAAATGTTGGCGCTGTCAACAGACGCGTATTCCAGCGTTGTCAGTTCTGCTTCACCGGCCAATATGTGCAGCTCCCGCAGCATGGAGTCTGTTGTGAGACCGGGCGTCAGACCGTACTCCTTGGCGACTGAGGATAGGGTTCCTCCTGTGTTGATAATCAATACTTTCCTGCTCATAGTTTTTTCTCTCTCTTTACTACTCCGGATATCTCTTTTGTTTTCTATGCTCATCGCAGAATCAGACATATTATGCTCTTCCTGATTCTCCATACAAACAAACATATCTGATTCATTTAAATACTTTATTTTTCACCTGCAAATACTTTCCGAATATTTTTCTCGGCCGGCTCAAGACTGTATGGCCACTCAATCAGCCGAACGTTATTCTCCTCGCAGAGTCTCCTCTTCTGGATATCCAGCTCCTGCCTCTGGGCCAGCGCTTCCTCCCCGCCGAAGAAATCAATCGGGCGATAATGCTGAACGCCCTGATATTCGATTGCCGTTCGAAGAGAAGGGACATACAAATCAAGGCTCTGCCTTCCGAGCCACTTCGGTCGGTACTGATATAAGGTATCCGGATGCTTTCGTCTGACAGCGTGGAACAATGATAGCTCATGCTTCCATTTGGGTTTTATGACGCCTTCCGCTGTGAGATTTGTCCGGATCTTTGTCCTCTCCAGTCTCCAGTCCGTTCGGAATCCATCCTTCTCCTCATAGAGGGAAAGATCCGTATACCACCACTGAAAGAAAGGCATGATGACTTTGGTAAGCGTAAGGAAGAACTCAAGCTCGGTGGAAAAGTACCCGCATTCCAACATATGCTCGATATTCCGCCTCACATAAACAGTCTTTGCGGGATTGTGGTAATAAGGCAGATTTCCCTGATATTTGGCCAGTCTGTCAGGCAGATACGGAGATCTGAGGACCACGCCATTTTCCCAAAGATGATTTTGATACCATGGAAAAGGATAGTCGTAGAGCGAATAACCGCCGAAAACTTCACTGGACGAATTGGTGTAGAGCAGGTGGTACATGAGGAGCACGTCGTCCATGTTCTGTTTGTCAAATACCGCCAGATAGTGAATTTTCTCCTCATCCGGAAAAAGACTCTTAACAGGATGAAAGTCTTCAGCCCTTTTGCAGACCTCCGTTATAACGAAATATTGAGAGACAAAACTTTCAGGAAACAGAAAGCATGCCTTCCGGTCTGTATCTATGTCCGCAAACTGGCCGATAAAGCTCTTCACATAAGCATTCTCTTCAAAATGAGGCGCTGCTTCTATGAGTTCTTTGGTCGCATGCCTGTAAGCCAGATCGGACCAGGAAAGCTGCACAAGAAATCTGTCGTAATGATTTGATTCATATTCCTCCCGAAGATCCTCAAAATCCTTCCGGTAGGATTCATGTTCTTCTAACAGTTCATCGAGCGCAGCAAAAGTGGACATGTCACGGTACTGCGGATATCGCTCCCATAACATGTCCAATCGTTCAAATGTAAACAAGTTTTCAGGTCTCTCGTGAACAGGCGGATACATAGAATAGTCCTTTTTCGATTCTTCTAAAATGTTGAGAGCGCTCTCCCATTCCGGAATACCCGTCTCAGAATCCGTAATAACTTCTTACAGGCTGAAAATCCTGCTCCTTTTCAATTAACGGCAGAGATTTCACATCCATCGAGTCGATCTGTATGAACTTACTTCTCTCAATTGCGATAATAACGCTGTCGATCTGCTCTTCCGTTCCCTGTATTTCCATGGTCACAGTGCCGTCCGGATTATTTCTGACCCATCCGGTCACGCCTATCTGCGCAGCTGCCATTCTCGCTCTGTATCGAAATCCCACTCCCTGGACCCGACCTCTGAATACAATACGCCGTCGTATCATTATGCACCTCCCGGTCTTATACCTGACTGATTTTCTCTCCCTTTGTACTCCAGACACAACATTGTCATATCATCGAACTGTTCCGCCCCGTTGACAAAGCTCTCCACCGCTTCCTGCACGTTATTCAGGATTTCCCGCGGAGATGCATTGACATCTTTATTCAGCGCTTCGAGCATTCCGTCCGTGCCGAACATATTATAGCTTGCGTCAGCTGCCTCGGGAATACCGTCTGTATAAAGGAACAGCTTGTCGCCTGAATTCAGTTTTATTTCATAATCGGTGTAGATAATACCCTCCATACCGCCGAGCACAAGTCCGTGCTTATCCCGCAATAGTGCGAATTTGCCGTCCTGTTTAAGTGCGGGATATTCGTGGCCGGCATTTGCCGCCATGATTTTACCGGTACTGATTTCAAGAATACCGATCCAGACAGTGACGAACATATCCTCCTGATTGCTGGAGCAGATGGCTTCATTTGTCTTATTCAGTATCTCAGACGGACTCTGTCCGAGCATCGCATAGCTCTGCAGGATGACCTTTGAGATCATCATAAACAGGGCCGCAGGAACACCCTTGCCGCTGACATCTGCCATGACCATGCCCAGATGATCTTCGTCGATCAGGAAGAAATCATAGAAATCTCCGCCGACCTCCCTGGCAGGACCCATGGTGGCATAAATATCGAATTCCCTTCGGTCCGGGAACGGCGGGAAGACACCCGGAAGCATACTGTTCTGAATCCGGTTCGCCATATGAAGCTCTGTACTGACGCGCTCCTTTTCCCTTGTGATCTCAGTTATATCTGCTATGTACTGCTTTGTCCTTTTCGAGAGATCCGTGAACGCCTCTGCAAGGACTTCGATCTCATCATCCGTTCTGTAGGTATCTTTCATGACAAACAGCGAACCGGTCTCGCTGCTGCGGTTGATATCCTTTGTCATCTCCTCGATCGGCTTGACGATATTCCTTGAAGCAGAGAGTGCCAGATAGGATCCTATGAGAATGACTGCCAGCACAAGAAGTACAAAAGTACCCAGTATTTTTGCATTTCCTGCACGGAACGCAGCACTTGCATCCGCGTTGATGCTGTCATATTCTGCCAGCAACTGTTTTTCCGGCTGTTCCGTAAGCTCCTTATCGACTGCCATGATCATCGCCCAGCCGACTGTCGGCATCGGTACGCCCGCAATATAGTAGTCTTTTCCGCTCAGATTCACGGTCATCAGATTCGTTTTTTCTCTGAGAGCCTGCCTGATGAACTGAGCAAGCTGCATATTACTGCTCTCCCTCAGATCTGCGGCATCCTCCGCAAGTTCTGTCTCAAACAGACCGTTGTTTTCAGGCGCAAATATCACCTGCCCGTTATTATTAACTATAAAAAGGCATCCGCCTTCACCGGAAGAAGATGCGATAGACTCGTCTATACTTGCCATATTGATGTCAATTCCGACAACGCCCATAATTTTGTCATCCACGAAAATCGGAACTGAGCAGGTCACACACATCTCGCTGTCAAATGCATCACGTATGACGCCGGTAAAATGAATTCCCCCATCTTCCACAGCCCCTCTGTACCATGGTCTTTGCCGTACAGCAAAAGGTATCTGATTCCCTTTCTCATCCAGCTTATCTGCAGTTGTGTTGTCAGCAGCAAGATGCGTTCCGTCCGCAAGTCCGATAAAACAGGAACTTATCTTTTCAGAGCTGTTCAGCATGGCTATCATGGTACTGCTCATATGGGCGACCGCACCGAGTAATTCAGACTTTGTGTAATCACCCCCGTTCTCACTCAGGGCAAATGCCGATGCAGTACCGTCCTTGGAGATATCCGGTCCGCCGATCATGACAGGTGCCACTGAATCCCTGTTCTTAAGCAGTTCCTCAGCCATGCTCTGAAGTATTGTGATGTCTGTGACCACCTCGGAAAATTCATGATCCGCATTCTCAGCCTCTACACCCGTCATCCTTACGAACGAATCCTCAAGGACCTGAGACATCGTCTCCTTTGAAATGCCGGATATAGCCTGCTGCTGTTCAATACGAGTATCTTCTACTAGCCTGATCAACATTTTGTCCTGAAAAAAAGATACCACGGTGAGTGCACCGATCGCCAGGCATAAAACCAGCATTACGAGCCTGACCATCTTTTTCTGAAGGCCGCCAAATGTCATTCCCATTATTTTCTTCAAGAATGCACCTCCCCAAGCGCTTTACGCCTCTGTGCCTTTCTGCATCTGTTTTATTCTTCATCGCGCAATACTCGTGACGTGAATCTATGATACGCGCGCAAGGTTACACTCGTCTTCATCGTGAGTACAATTTCGCGATGAAGACGGGTGTAACCTTATGATCGGTATAGCGATACTGCCCTCATTTCATTATACAATTAACTGCAAGTCTGTGTCATAAACTTTCTGTTACCTCAGATCAAAGCTCTGATTATATCAGCTATGACCCTGTTTTTCTGTGGTGCAGTATTACCGAGAGCCTGCAGCTTGCGGACCCTGATTCCGATTCCGACAATATAGTTGCTGAAAATCCCCGTCTCAAGATCGGAAAATCCTTCTGTCAGAATTCCGCAGACTTTCTCGTCTCCGACATAGAGGGAGCTGTCCCTCATCTTTTTTGTCTTAACGTGATAATTGCTTTCGAGAACAGTCATGACAGCATCTGATATCATTTCCGTGACAGGAATATCATTTTCCCTCATCTTGTCAGGCTCAAGAATCATGCTGAAATAAATCCCGCCGTCCGGTGAGGAAAAACTGCTTCCGCCGTGTCCTCTGCCGGCAGTCTGGTGTATAGCGACAAAAACCATCCCGTGAAGGATACGGGCATTTTCGAAAAGAATATTTCTCTTTGCTTCATTGTTGGTAGAGTCGAGCTCTCTGTAGACATATATCCTGTCGGGATCTATGAACCCGGTGCATGCTTTCTTTGAATCCGCCTCCATATCGTTACCTGAAAGAACAGGTTCTTCCCGGTCGTATCGGTCCGATCCTTCATGTTCTTCTTTCATCTGAAGATACATGCAGATTCCGGCTTTTGAGATGATATCGCTGCCTTCGTCCAGTTTATATCCCCTGTTGTTGACAGACTCTATGGGGTATCCGCTTTTCCGGAGCTCATTAATGCTTTTCCAGATGGCGTTTCTGGAAACATTACAGGTCTTAGCCAGAGCTTCTCCCGATACATATGCGCCTTTCTCTTTCTCGAGTGCCGCTATCACTTTTTCTCTTGTATTCATAGCTATACCCCACTGGTGATTTCAGGTCTTTGCTGTTCATTACTATACCACGAATTAACTCGCTCGTGGATTACTTTTGAAGAACGCCTCGTCGTTCTTGCCGCGACATGCGCGGCGCCAAGGATGTCTGCGATCCGCCGTGCCTAAGCATGCGTAGCAATGCTCCAGTGAAGCATTGTGTAGCGGAAGCTTTTATTCTTAATCGCGAGATTGTACTCACGATGAAGAACAAAGAGAAAAGCAGCTAACCGCAATGCCCGATCAAATCGGCATTGCAGTCAGCTGCTCGCCTTATCTTATGACTGTGCCTGAACTGCCGTCATGGCTGCCGTATTTACGATATCTTCAACGCTGCAGCCACGGGACAGATCGTTACACGGTTTCTGCAGTCCCTGTAACACGGCAAAGCATTCTGCTCCGCCGATTCTCTGTGTGATCTTATAACCGATATTGCCGGCCTGCAGGTCCGGGAATATAAGGACGTTGGCACGTCCCGCGACCGGACTTCCCTTGGCTTTACTTGCCCCGATCTCCGGTACCAGAGCCGCGTCGAACTGCATCTCGCCATCCAGAAGAAGGTCCGGAGCGATTTTATGTGCTATCTCAACCGCCCGCTGCATCTTGGAAACAGACTCATGCTTTGCACTTCCCTTTGTTGAGAATGACAGCATCGCTACACGCGGTTCTTCGATGCCGCAAAGTGTGCGGGCAGTATCCGCTGCCGCCACAGCGATGTAAGCAAGTTCCTCTTCCGTTGGGCTGGGCATGACAACGCAGTCTGCATAGACCAGAAGACCATCCTCACCGAGACTTTTATCCGGGCAGTCCATGAGGAAGCTTGAAGAGACGATCTTCATACCCGGCTTAGTCCTGATGATCTGCAAGGCAGGTCTTAACATATCTCCCGTAGTGTGGACAGCTCCTGAAACCAGACCGTCCGCATCTCCCATTTTCACCATCATGATGCCATAATACATCGGATCCAATGTCAGTTCTTCCGCTTTCTCAGGCGTCACACCCTTTGCTTTCCTGAGTTCATAGAGACTGTCCGCATATGTCCGGAATCTATCACTATCCGCGGGATCCTCAATTCGGATACCTGTCAGATCGACGCCGAGCCTCTTAGCTTCGCCCCTGATTTCTTCCGGTTTTCCGAGAAGAACAGGGTCGACGAGTTTCTCTTTGACCAGTTCCGCCGCTGCCTGAATTGTTCTCTCCTCAATCCCCTCCGGGAACACGATGGTCTTTCTGTCAGCTCTTGCCTTTTCTTTTACCCTTTCTATCATGCTCATGGCCCATACCTCACTATTCATTCAGGAAGTCAAATCCATCCCATACATTATGACCGGAGTACTTCATCGCAATGCGCTCTCCTCTGAGCGCCTCCAATGTCGGAAGAGCCAACGCCTCCTGTTCCATCTCACCGGGATACACGCTGATCGGCGCAATAAATCCGCATCGCTTCTCAATCGTCTCCCCAATATCCTGAAAACGCATCAGACCTCCAGTCAGAAGAATTCCGTCCACCTTCCCGCAAAGCACTGCACTCATCTCCCCGATCATCTTGCAGATCTGATAAATCATCGTATTCCAGATAAGTACAGCTTTCTTATCTCCGCGATCGACAAGCTCATGGATCGTATCTGAGTTGGATGTTCCGAAATACTGTACAAATCCGCCGGATCTCGCGCATGCCAGTCTCACCTCATCTATAGAGTGTGTTTCCAGATAATCCAGCAGCTGAAGTACCGGCAGAGAGCCGATTCTCGTGGGCGTAAATGCACCCTCGCCGTCCGCGCCCATATTTCCGTCGACCATGCGGCCGTGGTCATGTGCGCTTACAGTGATGCCGCCATCGATGTGTGCGACGATAAAATTACAATCTTCATACTTCTTTCCGAGCTTGCCCGCATGGTACGCAGCCACCGCTTTCTGGTTCAGTACGTGTGAGTGTGAAACACGATAAATACCCTTGATTCCCGTAAGTCTCGCATAGTCGCAATACTCATCGACATTTGTAGGATTGAGTGTAAAAGCTTCTTTCCCGTATTTCTGTGCAAATGTCCATGCAATCATGACACCCAGCTTAGCCGGATGCTCGGAACCGCCGACAGCCGCCACTGTATCGTCAAACAGTTTTTGATCTATTTTCGTAAGTCCGCCCGGCTGCGTGCAGGCGCTGCCTCCGCGTCCCACAAAAGCGTCGATCTCATACGGATCTACATTTTCCTCCGCAAGCATGTTCAGAATGACACCGCATCTGAACGGCAGTTGGTCGTTCACATGTTTATATTTCAGAAGCTCAGGCGCGTCGTGGAACAGGTTCTTTTCGAACAGACACTCCTCATCCAGAAAAAGGCTGACCTTCGTCGATGTCGAGCCCGGATTGATTATAAGCAGTTTCTTTTTATCGTCAGACATATTCTCTCCCTCGTTAAACTTCAAATTTAAGGCCTTCCTGCCGGAGGTCTTTACTCTATGAAGAATAATAATTTCTGATTTTACCACTATTCATATGATTCGTGCAATCCTTTAAATACCGGTCCTGCTTATTGATGAAGGCGAGTATCACTTTGCGCGCGTATCATAGACTTACGTCACAAGTATTGTGCGATGAAGAATAAAATACTGTTTAAAAACCTCCATCCCGGTTTATAATAGTGTAATGATTACCGTAACCACAGTATCATTCTGACACCGAACTTTCACGAGTGGAATTTAGCGAGGATATATAATGAAAAAATCAGTACTATTTATTAATGCATGTGTGCGGAAAGAATCACGAACTGAGCGGCTGGCGAAAAAGCTGCTCTCAAAATTGAACAGTCCTGTTGAGGAGCTGCGTCTTCACGAGATTTCTTTCCCCGTCGTAAACGATGACTTTCTCAATATGCGCGATCGGCTTATTTCCGAACAGGATTTCAGCAATCCCGTGTTCGACCTTGCACGAAAGTTTTCGGAGGCTGAGACCATCGTGATAGCAGCACCGTATTGGGATCTTTCCTTTCCCGCCGCATTAAAACAGTATTTCGAGCAAATCAACGTCGTGGGGATCACTTTCCGATACACGGAAGACGGCATACCTGTCGGTATGTGCAGGGCAGACAGCCTGTATTATGTGACGACAGCCGGCGGATCATACGTTCCGGAAGAGTTTGGCTTTGGCTATGTAAAGTCGCTGGCACAGAATTTCTATGGTATTTCGAAAGTCAGAAAAATCGAAGCTGTCGGCCTGGATCTGTACGGAGCCGATGTCGAAGCAATAATGCAATCTTCGGAAGCAGCTATAGCGGACATGGATCTTGATTGACATATATATACTCAGGAAAGGAAATACGTACAATGTCTTATATCTGGCCTATGGTGCTTCTGATAGCATCTAATACCGTCTATCAGATTTGCGCCAAATCCGTACCGAAAGAGATGAATCCGTTCGCATCACTGATCGTAACATATCTGATGGGAGCGGTGGCAAGTGCAATCCTCTATTTTGTGCTGGGATCTGACGGGAATCTGCTGAAGGAATACGGGAAGATGAACTGGGCACCGGCCGTCCTCGGTATTGTGATCGTAGGATTGGAAGCCGGGTGGATTTATGCGTATAAAGCGGGTTGGCAGGTCAGTACAGGGTTTATAGTACAGAGCGCTTTTCTTGCGATAACGCTTCTGCTTGTCGGTTTTTTTCTTTACCGCGAATCTTTGACCTGGAATAAACTGCTTGGAACAGCAATCTGTTTGGTAGGACTCATATTTATCAATCTCAAATGAACAATCCGGAAAGTTTTGATGATAAAGGAGGCTCACATGTTTGAAAAAAGAACTGATATTTATAAGAAAAAAGATAAGGAGACCTGGGCGCAGATAAAAACCGCCCTCAAAGAAGGCGGTCTCACCGGTTTTAAAGCCGGACATTATCTGCAGGAAAGCGTCATGGCGGGTGGATGCGGTGCCAAGCTCGACCCGCGTGATTTCGGTCAAAAAGGAAAAGTCGACCGCGAAGTGTATTTTATCAAAGTAAAAGAAAGCGATGTGGAAAAAGCCAATGAGATCCTTCTCCGGAACGGTCTGGTTGCCGAGATCGACGAGACCCTTATGACCGATGCGGCCCTGAAGACGAAAAGATCCTATATCTGAGCGTGAGTGGGGAGCGCACCCTTTTTCTGTGTCTCCGCTCCCGCAAAGGCAGTTACAATCTCATTCCGATTCCTGCAACTGGTCTTTTTGGTGACTCATACTTCAATCCGGCGGAGACTCTCTCAGCACCATCTCTATCAGAGAGGATACTCCGTCCGAAAGCTGAGCGATTTTCGAAATTCTCACATACTCCTTACCGAAAATCTGATGGACATTGTCAAGGTGCGCGCCGGCTCCCAGAAACACCGCTGAAGTCCTGATTCCGTCAGCTCGAAGTTCCTTTACTGCCTTCTGCGCCTCCCGAACAGACAAAGCGCCCTCGTATTCCCGCCCGTTAAAGCGGGCTCCCGGAACCGCAAGCGGCATCGAGTCATTCGGACTTGCATCCGTCAGAATCAGAAGGAGATGACTCCATCTTCTTTCCGGATCCTGTTCATTGATCATCTGCCGAACGAGGCGGAAAGCGAGCGCATCACGGTTCCAGCCTCCGGCTGCGTAATGGAAGACACCCTCCGCATCTTTTGATTCTAATCCCTTCAGTCTCTGAACCACCGTGAACCCTCTGATGGTACGGTAGGATAATATCTGAACCGGGACATCGTTTTTGAGGAGGCTCCTCGCGATCACATAGGACTCGGCGGCAATGAGTTCCTGAGCATGCAGCCGCGACATGGAGGCGTCCAGAAGAAGCGTCACGCTGATGCGATTCTCAATTTCATCCCCGTCCCGCAAAAAGACATACGGGTCGTGGAGCACGCTCATTCGGTAGGCCTGTCTTGCAACAAGCCTTCCGGCTTTGGCTTTTTCGGGCAAATGTCTCGCATACCCGGAAAAGACCGTATCCAGCTCCGCAGTAAGCCGCTTCACACTCTCTTCAATCATGAGGGCGTGATCCGCTCTGTATTTCTTGTTCCGCTCTTTCTGAGAAGCCATCTTGCGGAGAGCCTCACGCACGTCTTTGTTCTCACTCACGGACTGTAATGCGGCATTCCGATTGTCTGCTCTCTCATCCGTATTCCGCGCAGTGCATACCCACAGCCTCGAGGCGGCATCCGCATCCACGCACAGCATACTCTCCAGGATTTGCATCTCATTTTCACTATAGATACATTCCCCGAAAATGCTCCTTACATATTCCTCATCTTTTTCTCCCGGTGCAAACCCGAACCGCATACCTGCTGTATGGGTAAGCTGCACATCCCTGTCGGTCGTACCGCCGCCGTCGCCGACCCGGAGCATAAGTTTTTCGCTCCGGCCACGCCGTTTTCCGAATCCGCGGAAAATAGCATCTCGAAGTCCGCTCATACTGCGTGATTCTTTCGTCTTTCCCGGGACATATCGGAAGAATTCTTCGAGAAATCCGCTCATTCTTTCTATCAGGCTCTCCGTGTCCAGACTTCCCGGAAAGCGCAGTGCTTCGCTGATTCTCTTCTGCTTCCCCGTCAGAAAAACCTTCTTTCCCATAACTTCGGACCATCGGACGTTCTGCTGCTCATATGTGAGCATGCTCTGCATTTCCATCTGTTGTCTGGACATGCTCTGCAGCATGCGGAAGAAATCCGACGCCCTGCTCTTCCTAAGATCGGCCAGAACCGGTCTTTCACTTATCTCCTTCTCATACACGCTGTTCTCTATCCCCAGCCAGAGGAGTTCATCATACTCGTCTGCGCTTCGGGAAGCAGCATACGAGTTGAAAAACTCCTTCAGCCTGCCCATATCGAACCACTTGACAGCGAGACCAATGACCATGTTGAAATACATATCCACTGCGCCAGTGGGATAAAAGGCAAGATAGGGCGGTTCAAAATCATACCGCCCCGCTGCATTCCATATGTAATTTCTGGCACGCCTTGCGTTTCCCGCATACTGTTTTCTGATCAATTCCCGAAAACCTCCCCGCGCCCCATCTCTGCCGGAATCCTCGAACGCACCACATCCGTTATCAAAGTCCTCTCATATGCGTCAAATGTCTTATTGACTATACACATCTCAAGCGCCTGTCCGGCTGTCAGTCCCTGCTCAATCAGGCTGAACGCATCCAGAAGACCGCGCAGATCAAGCGCTCTGTCCGAAATCTCCGCTTTCTGTGTCTTCAGCAGAAGCTCCTCGAAGAGCTTCACGAATTGTCCGCAGATCTTCGTGTTCATAGTGGGAAAGCTGTTCATGATGAGCCGCTCAAGATCCGCCGAACCGATCTCCGGCATGGACAGGACCGCAAATCGCGAGCTCAGAGCCTCATTCAGTTCTCTCGTGCCCGCATAGCCGTAATTCATTGTACCGATGAACCTTGTTTCAGGCTTGACCCTGATAAGATCATAACCCGGCACATCGATCGCACGACGGAAATCCAGTGCGCTGTGCAGGACCGCAAGCGACTCGTTCTTCGCCATGTTGATCTCATCGAGCACGCCGAATCCGCCCTCCTTTGCGCAGAGGTAAATCGGTCCGGGTCTGAAAGTTACCTTCTCGCCGTCGAACGTATCCGTTCCGATCAGGTAAGTCGCATCCATATTTATGTGGAAGGATACATTCCATACCGGCATGGCAAATGCCGCCGCCAGGTTCTCACACAGCACATTTTTTCCGGTCGCTTTAGGTCCTGAAAGGAGCAGATTTCTCCCGGAAAGGAGCGCTGCCAGAGCTCTTTCCCACACATCTTTTCCGTAATAGCGGTAAGACGGGACCGGTATCCTGTCCCTGTACTTCTCCTTCATGGAATACGTATTTCGGAACGCTTCGACGCCGGCTATCAAATCCGCCGACACGCCTTCCTCTCTCAGGAATGCGAGTGTATCTTTCATAATCATCCTCCTGCAAATATTTTCACAGAATAAGTCTTCAGCACCTTCCTTAATGCGCGGCTGCGATCCGCCGTGCCTGAGCATGCGTAACAATGCTCCAGTGGAGCTTTGTGTAGCGGAGCCTCTTAATCTCTGACGCAGGTTTGTATCCCATGTCAGAGACAAGTTTCATTTTGCGCATTCCTCTCACGATCAAAATCACGAGAATTCTGTGTCAGAGATTAAATTTTGTCCTGATAGTCGCACTCAAGGAACATCGGCTTCACCTGCACCACCTCATCATGTTCCTCCTGACTCACTTTCACACCGGAATTCAACCCCTTCAGATCGCTCTTTACAGTCTCCAGTGCTTCCCTGCACGTTTTTGCACGTCCGCTCTCCAAAACGCGGATCATGCGCTCGCAGACAATCGGATGCGCATACTGAGGCGGGAGGAAAAAACCTGCCTTTCCGGAAATATATCGCTCCGATTCCGCAACAGCCGTCCTCCATTCCTTTTCCACGGCCGCTTTTGTGTTTCTTCCGACCGGCAGAGTGCCCGCTGCCAGCGAGAAAAACAGAAAAGCCGCTCCGAAGAGAAGAAGATACGGGCCGTACGGCTCACCGCTTGTCAGAAAATATATTCCCGACGCCAGACCTATGAAACCGACAAGCGCTATTGCGGATACCAGAATCACGCTGCTCTTCGGCATTTGATCGATCGTTCGTTTCCTTCTGACCGCTGCCGAAAGCCTCTGATATATCTCAGGCTTTTTCTCAAGGTATGCCTCATCGCTTCGGATGCGGTCGATCTCATGCTGAATTTCTTTCGGGACATCCGCCTTCGCCTGTCCCTTTTGAAGTGCCGCTGCTCTCTCAGCCTTCTCCGTCACGGTAGAAATCTCGGGATGATTCTTTGCAATCCATTTCAAAATGACATCGACATTCTCCTCTACCTTAAAATTGCACTGCTTTTCGCGTCCGTCCTTCAGGACAACAACAAGGTAAGGAATCGTACTGAATGCACCCTTTCCGGTAAATCCGCCGCTGCTCATGGCGATACGCTTAAATACGCGACGTATTTCCGAATAGACGACATAATATCTTCTGGATAAATAAAAGCTGTTCAGGTAGAGGGCACGCTCTCCCATTCCGCATGGACCGGCTTTGATACACTTTTTCCGGTCCTCTTTCAAAGTATTCGGATCCAGTATGATTTTTCCGAAAGGTACAGGTGAAAAGAGCATAATAACCTCCCCGGGTAAATGTTAAATTCAAGTCTCGCTCGCGAGACTTGGCGCGGGATTCGGGTCAGCGTTAGCTGACATCTTCCAAACCGAATCCCTGCGCATCCTCGCGGAGCGTATATCTCAGTGGGAGATTGACACCCGCCACTGAGACTGGTTTGTTGCCCACCGCCTATAGAGGCGGGGGTCATCTCACACTGAGATATATTTTGGGACGGACGTGCTTTTCACATCCGATTCCCGCACCATTATACTGCACGGAACTGCATAAAGACAGTATTTCCGAAAGCCGTACGGGAAAAAGAAAAGCCGCACAGACCAACATAAGCGCGTCCGGCCGACATCTGCATATAATGTCACCATACCGTTATGTTTTGTCTGTGCGACAGCTTATATGTTGATTCTATGCATCATCACGCCTGAGTATTATGCGGTCTGATACTTCTTCGCACTCTTCAGGAATATAGCGAGGAATACGATCGCAATAACGATACCTGCCGGATAAGCAATAAGTGTATTGTTGGTCAGTACAGGAATCATGCCGAGGCACTCGGGAGCCATGATGAAATATGTAGCGGAAACCGCACTCATGAATGTAGCCGGGATCATGCAGATCTTGTAGTTCTTGCCCTCCTGTGCAAGGTACATCGCACCTGCCCAGAGAACGATCATAGCGAGAGTCTGGTTTGTCCAGCTGAAGTATCTCCAGATTACCGTGTAGCTCAGGAATCCGAGTGTGTTACCAAAGCCGAGGAATGCACCTGCGCCAAGTACCGGGATGCAGAGCTTCAGACGATTTGCATAAGTCTCCTGATCGATCTTCAGCCAGTCTGCAAGTGTAAGTCTTGCGGAACGGAATGCAGTATCGCCGGATGTGATCGGGCATGCGATAACGCCGAGCATTGCAAGGATAACGCCGACAGAACCCATCGTATGAACACACACATCATAAATAGCTGCTGACTGACCGTCTGCAAGAATAGCTGCAAGACCGGTGTTCAGTCCGTCTGTCACCTCATACAGTGAGCATCCTGCTGCAGCCCAGATCAGAGCGATACAGCCCTCAGCGACCATTGCGCCGTAGAATACGAAATGACCCTGTCTCTCAGACTTCAGGCAGCGTGCCATCAGCGGAGACTGTGTTGAATGGAAACCGGAAATAGCACCGCAGGCGACCGTGATGAACATAAAGCTCCAGACCGGAGTTCCTGCCGGATGCATACTTCTGAAGTTTGCCCAGATCTCAGGGATTGCATATCCGTGAGCCGGGATACCGATGATAACGCCGACAGCCATAGCGATCAGGCAGAATCCGAAAACAGGATAAATACGGCCGATGATCGCATCGATGGAAATAAATGTTGCGATGAAATAGTAGATCAGGATAATTGCAAGCCATACGGTTGTCTGTGCGAACGGGCCTGTAACACCCTTCTCTGTGAGAAGCTTGACCAGAAGGCCTGCCGGACCTACTGCGAATACAGTACCGACCATGACCAGAAGAACGACTGCGAAAATACGCATGACCGTCTTCATGACCGGTCCTAAATAGATACCGATAACTTCTGAGATGGATGCACCGTTATTTCTCTCGGAAAGCATACCTGCGAAGTAATCATGAACAGCACCTGCGAAAATGGTACCGAATGTGATCCACAGGAATACGATCGGTCCCCACAGGGCGCCCTGCATAGCACCGAAGATCGGGCCAAGTCCCGCAATATTCAGGAGCTGTACAAGAAACAGTTTCCAGGCAGGAAGGACAACGTAGTCGATTCCGTCGTTGATTGCAACAGCCGGTGTCTCACGGTCATCCGGAGCAAATGCTCCGTCGACCACTTTACCGTAAGTAAAGTAGCTGCATATTAAAAGTGCCAGACAGATAATAAAGCTAATCATAAAATCGCCCCCTTCGTAAAGATTTTATAATTTTGAAAAGGCCAATCATGCTCTGTCTTTTTATGAACTTTGTTGCATTATTACATGATCAGCGCAACAGTATTATACACTTTCACTATATAACTTCTATTAAATAAGTCAATACTAAAAAATGTATAAAATTTATACAATCGCGCGATAATGAATAATTACTGTTTCTTATGCAGTTCGTTAAAGTATGCCTGCTGCCTCTGAATCATCTCCGTGTCTTCAAAATAGTTGATGCGCATCGCACTCTTTACATCGGCGAGCGTCTGCGCAGCCTTGGCCCGTGCAGCCTCGGTTCCCTTCTTCAGCACTTCGTAGACATACTCAATGTTGTTCTCATACTCTCTTCTGCGTGCACGGATCGGAGCAAGCTCCTCCTCAAGCACCTTGATCAGGAATTTCTTGACCTTTACATCGCCGAGACCGCCGCGCTGATAATGTGCCTTGAGCTCGTCGAGATTTGCGTAGTCCGGAAGATATTTTGCAAAATGCTCATCCCTGCAGAACGCGTCAAGATAAATGAATACAGTATTGCCCTCGATCTTTCCCGGATCGGAAACTTTCAGATGTCCGGGATCGGTATACATACTCATGACCTTCTTCTTGACATCCTGCTGCGTATCGGAGAGATAAATGCAGTTTCCGAGCGACTTGCTCATCTTGGCTTTTCCGTCCGTACCCGGAAGGCGGAGACATGCGTCATTATCCGGAAGAAGAATCTCCGGCTCGACCAGCGTATGGCCGTCACCGTATGTCGAGTTGAACTTTCTCACGATTTCTCTTGTCTGCTCGATCATCGGTTCCTGATCCTCACCGACCGGAACGGTCGTTGCCTTAAACGCGGTGATATCGGAAGCCTGGCTGATCGGATAGGTAAAGAAACCGACAGGGATGCTGTTCTCGAACTTTCTCATCTGGATCTCGGCCTTGACCGTCGGATTTCTCTGAAGTCTTGCGACTGTGACCAGATTCATATAGTAGAAAGTCAGCTCTGTGAGTTCCACGACCTGAGACTGAATGAACAGGTTGGACTTTTCGGGATCAAGTCCGACAGAAAGGTAATCGAGCGCTACCTCAATGATATTTTCACGTACCTTCTCCGGATTGTCCATGTTGTCTGTCAGAGCCTGCGCGTCTGCTATCATGATATAAATTTCATCAAATTGCCCTGAATTCTGAAGCTCTACTCTCCGTCTCAGGGATCCGACATAGTGTCCTATATGTAATCTGCCCGTAGGCCTGTCACCGGTCAAAATAATCTTGCTCATCCTTTTTCTCCTCGCCGTTTGAAATCTTTAGGTTCAAACTGTATTATATGTTCTATTTGAGAAAAAGGCAATGCAGCATATTCGAATAAGTAAACAGGCCTGCTTTTCATTTTATCATCGAGCGATACACTTTAGTCAGTAACCAATGATCCGATTATACCTTGCCGTGCTGTTTAGCTCTGATGTCCTCGTTTGCCTTCTCAACATTGAGCCTTGTCAGGATCAGGGTAATCAGCAGGTTGAAGCACATCGGCATCCACAGATACATGATGTGAAGCATATTCAGACAGGATGCGCTCTGCTCGGCAGCTCCGCCGACGTAACCGCTGAAAGCCAGCAGCCATCCGGCAAGCGCCGTACCGATACCTCCGCCCAGCTTGGTTCCCAGAGAAGTGCAGGAATACATGGTGCCGTCAACACGCTTACCGCTTGTAAGGTAGGTGTACTCGGAACATGTTGCGATCAGTGCATTCATATCTCCCTGCAGCGGGCTCATGCCGATTGCCGCGATAGCCGTGAAAGCAAGCATCAGCGGTACGGAACCCAGATAACCCGCAATGACTACACCGAGTCTTCCGAGTGTTCCGAGTGTGTAACCTGTGAGGTTGAGTCTGTACATACCTCCCCATTTGGCGACCAGGGTCGGAGTGAACAGAAGGCCGATAATCATCGGAATGTTGATGGCCCAGGAGAAAACTCCGAGCAGATTTGCATTCTTGAGCACATACGTCATATAGTAAATGCCCATGTTCAGGGTAGCGGAATAAATCTGCATCAGAATATAGGAAGCACAGATCATAAGATAATACTTATTCTGAATGAGCAGCTTGAATGCATCGAGCAGGCTGTACTTCTCCTCCTCGCCCGGCTCCTTCGTGATCTCCGCGTCGTCAAGTTCTTCCGGCGGAAGTTCCTTCACGGAGAAGACGGAAATTGTGTTGGAAATGATACCGACGACCGCATAGATGACAGCAACGGTTCTCCAGGCCGCGGCGCCGCCTCCGAAATAGGCTACCATGCCGACAGTGATCGTCTGGATGAGCATGCTGGTTCCGAATGCGAACATAAATCGGATCGATCCCATCTGCACGCGCTCATGGTTGTTCTTCGTGACAAGCGCTGTCAGTGCGGAATAAGCAATGTTATTCGCTGTATAGAAGCCGGCGTTCAGCAGTGTATACGCGATGAAGAACCACGCATACTGGGCTGTCGGACTGATGTCTGCCGGAATGCAGAAAATCGCCACGAGGCAGAGCGCGCATCCGAAGAAACCGTAGAACATCCATGGGCGCGCTTTTCCCATCTTTGTGTGTGTCTTATCAATCAGGGATCCGAAGAAAATGTCGCTCACGCCATCGAACAGCTTCGATACTGCGATCAGCGTGCCGACCACGCCGGCGTTCATGCCGACCGTGTCGGTGAGGAAGATCATGACAAATGCCGACAACAGGGCGTACACAACATTGCCCGCGATGTCGCCGGAGCCGTAACCGACCTTGTTATACCATTTTAAATAAGTTTTTTCCTGCATACTTTCCCCCTTAATTATCATTCCTGCTATTATCAGGAACGTTTTCATAAACTACGTCTTAGCTGAAAATTCCCGCATATCACATATCTGTTCAAGGTGAGCCGGAATCGAAATTATTTTTTCCTATCCGGCTTCATGATAAATGCAAATTTATAATGATCCGCATCGACCCTGTACTCCTTCGAGAGATCCGGACCGCAGCTCTTTGATCCGATCCCTGCCATACGATGGTCTATGCACAGAACGGTATCTCCGCATTTTTCAAGTTCGTAATTGTGCCTTTTGCTCTCAAGCTCCTCCTGCGTATACAGTGAGGCGTTAAAGGAAAATGTTTCCTCGCCGGCAGTCGCCACCGTAAACTCCATGCCACCGCCGTCAAGTCTCACATAATCGCAGTCACAATGGCTGCCGTTCTCCTGCGGCCTTATGTAGTCCTCATGAAGGTCCGCTACTTTCGAGGTAAAAAGGCCGTGCGTCCCGCTGCGGCATTTGTCTATATAACTCTCTTTCGGACCTATGCCGTAATACTCAGTATTCGCAAGTTCCGGGCTAAGGAACATCCGAAGTCCGAGTCTCGGAAGAGTCAGTACCTCCGGATCCTTATCCGCTTCAATGTCAGCCCGTATCCTGCCGTCAGGATAAATCGTGTATTCGGCGTTTATCCGAAGGAACGGCTTAACGGACATAGCTGCCACCGACTGGCGGACACGAATCACGACGCTATCATTCTCCGCAGCGGCCGTCACTTCATATGCTCGGGTCACTGTGTGATCAAGCCGCTCCCATCTCCATAATTCGGCGGGCGCACTGTCATTGTCCGTCGGTGCTCTCCACAGGTTAAAATCGACCGGAGCCTTAAGGAACTCCCTGCCGGAGACTGCAAAAGAGATGAAAAGACCGGAGAGGGTGTCCATCGTATATGTGAAATTCCTGCCGGAGACCGTGATTTGATTATCGATTTCACGAACAACAGGAGCCTCACTGACATAAGTTCCATCTCCGTCTTCATGAACGGCAGGAGTCTCGCTGACATAAGTTCCGTCTTCACCGGCAGACAGCTCCGCTGCCCTCCCGAATCTACTGTCCGCATTGCGGATCCTTATCTCGTCAAACCCGAGAATATGGCCCTTCGCAAGACCGCCGGCTGCTTTCTCCATAAAATACGTGATGCGAAGGAAACATCTGCCTTTATCCGGAATCTCCAGTTCAAGCGGAACTTCTGCCTTCTCATGAGGAGCAATATGCGGTATTTCTATCACGCCGTTTTCGATTTCCGCACCGTCCTGTGCCAGACTGTAGTGAGCTTGCACGCAGGTCGACGGATCCGTGAAATCCCAGTAGTTCCCGATTGTGAGAAGTCCTTCTTCCGGGTCATAAACTGCCCGGAGCGGCCTGTGCACATTTTTGTATTCGTACAGGCCTGTGTGGGGAGTCCTGTCCGGGTAGACCAGACCGTCGAGACAGAAATTGCCGTCATGTTGAAGTTCGCCGTGGTCTCCGCCATACAGATACATGGGGCTTCCGTCATCCGTATATCCTTTCAGAACCGCGTGATCGCAGAATTCCCACACAAAGCCTCCGCAAAGGCACGGGTACTTCTCCGTCAGGTCTCTGTACTCCTGAAAATCTCCCGGGCTGTTCCCCATGGAATGGCAATACTCCACGAGCAAAAGCGGCTTTTCAGGATTACTCTTCAGATAGTCTGTGACCTCATCGAAAGGAGGATACATTCTTCCGAAGAGATCGATGTTCGAGACATCGTACTCTCTGTCCCGGGGCATGTAGAATGCGCTCTCATAATGGGTAAGCCTTGTGGGATCTGTCGCTTTAGTCCAACGGAGAGATTCTTCAAATGTACGTCCGTACCCGCACTCATTCCCCATGGACCAAACGAGTATGCAAGGTCTGTTCCGATTGCGCAGGATCATGGATTTCACGCGGTCAAGAGTCGGCAGGACAAATGCGGGATTGTCCGCCATCTGTTCATGAGCCAGCCTCATGCGCTCTGCATAGTCGTCCTCGTTGAAATAAAGAGGAGCTGTCCCATGGCTCTCGTTATCCGCCTCATCGATCACGTAGAGACCCATCTCATCGCATAACTGATAGAAGTAAGGAACATCCGGGTAGTGGCTGGCACGAACTGCGTTAAAATTGTGGTCTTTTATCAGGCGAAGATCCCTTTCGACCTGACCTCTTGTCACAACAGACCCTGTTACCGGATCAGATTCATGGCGGTTGACGCCTCTGAATTTGATCGGACTACCGTTCAGGAGCAGAACTCCGTCCTCCACACAGACACTTCTGAATCCGACCTTCTCTGTGATCGTCTCTCCCGGGGTCTTCAAAATAAGCGTGTACAGGTTCGGTGACTCGGCGTTCCAGAGATAAGGATTATCAATCCTGAGACTGATGTCATCCCTCTCACCTAAGTCGGTCTCAAGGGCAGATCCTGATTTCAGCGAAATATCCTCCTGTCTTTCGAGGGAATCCGAGTCAGCTTCGGTTACCGTTATACCGTCCGTTTTCGGGTTTTTATCTCCTCCCATAACAGGGACCGCAGGACGGGCAATCTCAATGTGTACCGGAACTTTCTCTCCGCTGAACGTGAATTTTATTTTAAGTTCAGCAGTCCTCATGTCCTGCGACAATGCGGTCGTTATCACATAATCCTCTATGTGATTTTCCGGACGACTTACCAGATATACATCCCTGATGATGCCGGACATTCTGAATTTATCCTGATCTTCGAGGTAGGAACCGTCACACCACTTGAGAACAAGGACCGCCAGTACGTTCTCCCCCTCTTTTAACAGCTCTGTGACTTCAAACTCGGATGTGTGATGCGTGATCTGGCTGTATCCGACATAAACTCCGTTCAACCACACGTAAAAGCAGGAGTCAACTCCCTCAAAATTCAGATAGGTGCGGGGAGCTTCGGGATTCCTGTGCCACGTAAAGCGCTGAAGATAACTGCCGCAGGGATTATTCTGAGGCACGAAGGGCGGGTCAAATGGGAACGGGTATCGGATATTTGTATACTGATTTTCGTCATACCCTCTCATCTGCCAGCAGAACGGGACGTCCTCTCTCTGCCATTTGTCATCCGGCACATACTCCTGTCGGTAGAACTCCTCCCGCAGGTCGTGAATGCCGGGATAATAGCGGAAGAGCCATTTGCATCCGCTGAGCATCTGCACACGGTCGGAATCCTCTCTGGCAGGAAAAGCGCCTATATTCTCTGCGGAATTCGAAGTTGGAATAAAGTAACAGTGATAAGGTACGGTATTCTGATGCAGAACCGACAGATCTTCATAGAGTCTTGGTACAATCAAGTTCGAAACACCCCCTTCTTTTCAAATGCGTTCAAGGCAGCAAATGCCCGTATCAGAAACGACAATTATATAAAAAATGATACAATTCATACATTTAAAAGCATATGAACAAAGCAATTCATTTTATGCACAAATCCTCATGTCTGTGGAAATTGTCCAATATATTTTGTAAACTATAAATCTCAGCAGCCGGACTGTGCCAAAGCTCCATTTTTCCATGGCTAGACTGCTCTGAGTATATATCTCAGTGTGAGATGACCCCCGCCTCTATAGGCGGTGGGCAACAAAGTAGTCTCAGTGGCGGGTGTCAATCCTACACTGAGATATACGCTCCGCGAGGATGCGCAGGGATCCGGTTTGGAAGATGTCAGCTAAAGCTGACCCGAATCCCGCGCCAAGTCTCGCGAGCGAGACTTGAATGTTTTGCTAGTTTTTATGCCAAGGAGGAGACAATTATGTACGTAAATTCAGGTTATCTTAATAATTCCAGAATTCCTTTCAAGGAAACTAAGATGGACCTTCGGATTCTGAGTGTCGGCACCTATCAGATTCAATCATGGCCGAAACTGCCGACCTGGCGCCCGAAGGGACGCATAGACTGGCAGCTCATATACGTTGCTGCAGGTGAAGGGCATTTTCAGCTTGATGATAAGGAGATTATTGTTCCGGCCGGCAATATGGTTCTTTATCAGCCGAAACAGGAACAGCGTTATTTTTTTCTGGGTAAGGACAATTCTCAGTACTGGTTCGTGCATTTTACGGGCGGCCAGGTCAAAAATATTCTGAAGCATTACGGCATTCCGCTGGATGTCTATGTACTTCATACCGGAATATCATACGAATATGAGGATCTTTTCAAGAAGATGAGGGATGAGCTTATAGAATGTCCCCTTCAATATGAGGAGATGCTGATTTGCCTGTTCAGGGAACTCATGATGACGATCAACAGAAAAATGAACCAGAAAAATCTGAAAATATCCGGGTTCGCACAGGCGGAAGTATCGTACGCCAAGGATTATTTCAGAGAGCACTACAATGAGAGTATAAATATTGAGGAGTATGCCGCATCGAGAAACATGAGTACCAGTTGGTTCAACAAATGTTTCCGCGGTGTCGTCGGTATCTCGCCCACGAAATTTATTCTGCATGCGCGTATGCGCAATGCACAGATTCTTCTCGAGACAACAGATGAGACTGTCGCAAAAATAGCGCATATCGTCGGTTATGAGAATCCCATGTATTTCAGCAGGGTCTTTAAAAATGAGAAGGGGGTGTCTCCGCTGAAATATCGGAATGTATTCAAAAAGAAGTTTCTGGATACTGTGAAGAATGACCAGGAGTGATTACATCTAAAAATGTGCATATACAGTGGCCTTGTGTTATAATCAGAATGATTATTCGCAAAAATTTCCTACACTATGTATTTTATGATTTCGACTCAGTAAAGTAGCATATGGGAAATTTTAGTTATTCCGTAAAGCTGGCTATGTATATGAGGTCACACTATGGCAGGTTTCAGACACGAACACAATTTCCGCGAACTTGGAGGCTATAAGACGAAAGACGGACGCACCGTCAAAAAAGGAATGTTCTACCGCAGCGGTGCGCTTGCGTTCATGGATGAACGCGAGCTGGCAGCCGTCGGGCGATTAGGATTAAAAAGCGTTGTTGATCTTCGCAGTACCATCGAGCATATCACGTTCCCGGATCCTCCCATCGACGGAGCCACCAACTACCATTACACCGCCATGAATGACAATGACTTAAATGAGATCGACTATTCTTCACGAAAGATGATACTCATGGCCATGAAAGAACCGGGTCTTAACAAGATGGAGAGCTTCGGGAAGCACCTGTACGCTCACGTTTCATTTGACAATGACGCCTATTACAAGATGTTCCAGCTCATACTCAGGGAACGTGTACCCATGCTCTTTCACTGCACGCAGGGCAAGGACCGCACCGGAATAGCGGCTATGCTCATCCTTCTCCTGCTCGGCGTCGACGAGGAGACGATTCTCGATGATTTCGAACTGACGAACAAATACAGAAAGTCTCTGATCAAAGAGCAGATGTCCAGATTCAGGATTCTGTCCAGACTCAGCAAGAATATCCGGACTTTTCTGTGGGTCAAGGAAGGCGTGTGCAGATCTTTCGCTGCATATGCATTGACCACCATTCAGAGGAGATACCCGAGTTACGAGGATTTCTTCCGGACAGAATATGACCTGTCCGCTGAGGATATCGCAAAAATCAGAGACCTATATCTTGAGTGATTGAAAAAGCACCGGCGTCCCGCCGGTGCTTTTTTTGTATGTTGTAAACAGGTTTACATATTTCTGTATTTCTCGTAGCGCTCCTTCGCGAGCTTAGCGCCCTCCTCGAACAACGCTTTTGCATTCTCCGGGAACGTACGTCTCAGCGATGCATACCTCACCTCTCCGTTCAGGAACTCCTCATAATCGATGGAAGGCTCCTTCGAGTCAAGGTGGAACTTCGGCTCGGTTTCCGGGTTGAACCGGTACAGGAACCAATAGCCGGCGTCTACCGCCTTCTTCATCTCATCCTGCACTCTATCCGTTCCGCAGCGAAGTCCATGCTCCTGGCACGGCGCGTAGGCGATGATCACACTCGGACCGTCATAGTCCTGCGCTTCGCGGACCGCCTTGATCAGCTGATTGTAATCCGCTCCCATAGCCACCTGTGCAACATAGACCTTGCCGTATGTCATGAGCATGCTGCCGAGATCCTTCTTCGGCTGCTTCTTGCCGGATGCCGCGAACTGTGCGACCGCACCGACCGGAGTCGCCTTGGAAGACTGACCGCCTGTGTTGGAGTAGACCTCCGTATCCACGATCAGGACGTTGACGTTCTCGCCGCTGGCGATTACGTGATCCAGACCGCCGAATCCGATATCATACGCCCAACCGTCGCCGCCGTACATCCAGAAAGTCTTCTTGACCAGCTGGTCCTTATAGCGAAGAATTGCCTTTGCTTCTTCATCGTCCAACTTTGAGAGAGCCTCAATCAGCTTTTCGCTGGTCTCGGGCGACTTCTCGAAATCTTCAAACGTCGCAATCCACTCATCCATCGCCTCGCAGGCTGCACTGTCTGTGCAGACACTACGATATTCTTCCACTCTGTCTTTCTCATGCAGACGCTGCTGATTGACCGACAGCACCATGCCGAGAGAGAATTCAGCGTTATTTTCAAACAGGGAATTGGACCATGCAGGTCCGCGGCCCTTCTGATTTACAGTATACGGGATACCCGGCATTGCGGAGCCCCATGCCTGAGAGCAGCCGGTCGCATTTGCCCAGTAAACACGATCTCCGTAAAGCTGAGTGAGAAGCTTTGCGTACGGCGTCTCGCCGCAGCCGGCGCATGCCGCCGAGAACTCGACGAGCGGTCTGCGGAACTGGCTTCCCTTGACCGAATACGGATCGAAGATATCTTTCTTTTCGGGCAGATTCAGCGCGTACTCCCATGCAGCGGATGTATCAGCGGCTTCGGAAGCCGGGACCATGGTGAGTGCTTTGCCTTTAGCCGGGCAGACATTTGCGCAGCTGCCGCAGCCCGTGCAGTCGAGCTCGCTCACCTGCATCGTAAAGTACATGCCTGCGACCTGCTTACCTTTTGCCGGTGCGATCTTCATGCCTTCCGGCATTGCGCTCTTCTCCTCCTCAGTCATAAGATACGGGCGGACGACCGCATGCGGACAGACATAAGCACATCTGTTGCACTGGATACATGTTTCCGGATTCCACACCGGTACGCGGACAGCGATTCCGCGTTTTTCATAGGCTGTAAGACCCATGTCCATGACGCCGTCCTTATATCTTGCCAGCTGGCTGACTGACAGATCGTCGCCCTTCTGGGCGTTGATCGGCTCAAGGATCTCCGTGACGACAGCCGGTACATTTCTCTCCTTCTTCGGAGCATCTTCGGCGTCCTTCCATGAATCCGGAACATCGATGCGGACAAATGCACTGCACCCCGCGTCTATAGCCGCCAGATTACGTTTTACGACGTCCTCTCCCTTTGCGAAATATGTCTTCTCCGCTGCCGCCTTCATGTAGCGGACAGAATCCTCGACCGGAATGACCGGCATGAGGTTGAAGAAAGCGGACTGAAGGACCATGTTAAAGTGGCCGCCGAGTCCGAGATCGCGTGCAATCTTCGTGGCGTCGATCGTGTACAGCTGAATGCCCTTATTTGCGATTTCTCGCTTTGCATTTGCAGGAATATGCTTCTCAAGCTCTGCCGTATCCCACGGGCAATTGATGAGGAGCGTACCGCCCGGCTTGACTTCCGATGCGATGTCGTACTTCTCGATATATGTCGGATTATGGCAGGCAATGAAGTCTGCTGATTTTACGTAATAGGACGAACGAATCGGTCTGTCGCCGAAACGGAGATGGCTCTTCGTTACGCCGAACGATTTTTTTGCGTCATATTCGAAATAAGCCTGTGCGAATTTGTCTGTATGCGAATTGATGATCTCGACCGTATTCTTGTTGGCGCCGACGGTACCGTCAGAACCGAGACCCCAGAATTTGCAGCTGACAAGTCCGTCCTCCTCAAGATTCAGGACTTCCTTTTCCTTCAGAGACAGATGAGTCACGTCGTCATTAATACCGATCGTAAAACTGTTGACCGGCTTCTCCTCAAGCAGGTTCGCAAAGACTGCTGCGATCTGGGACGGCGTGGTATCCTTGGAGGACAGACCGTAACGGCCGCCGACCACAACGAGGTCGCTGCGTCCGCGAAGCGCTGTACAGACATCCTGATACAGAGGCTCGCCGGCGCTTCCCATCTCTTTTGTGCGATCCAGAACAGCGATCGACTTGCATGTAGCCGGTATCGCAGCAACGAAACGGCTGATATCGAACGGACGATACAGATGGACCTGTACAAAACCGACTTTCTCGCCGCGAGCGTTCAGGAAGTCGACCGTCTCCTTGATGCATCCGGAAACGGATCCCATCGCGATAATGACACGCTCTGCATCCGGCGCTCCGTAATAGTTGAAAATATGGTACTCTCTGCCGGTGATCTCACTGATTTTTCCGAGATACCCTTCTACAATATCCGGCAGTGCTGAATAATCATTGTTGTTGGCTTCTCTCATCTGGAAGAAAATGTCCGGATTCTGAACAGTAGCACGGATCATCGGATGTTCCGGATTCAGCGCCTGTGCACGCCATGCGTCCAGAGCCTCATAGTCAACAAGGTCCGCCAGATCCGCGTAGTTCATCTGCTCGACTTTGTCCAGCTCATGTGATGTGCGGAAGCCGTCAAAGAAGTGGATGAACGGTACAAGCCCCTTGATTGCCGAAAGATGTGCCACGCCTGCAAGGTCCATGACCTCCTGAACATCGCCGCTCGCAAGAAGGGCAAATCCCGTCTGACGGCAGTTATATACATCCGAATGATCTCCGAATATGGAGAGCGCGTGGGAGCCGACCGTACGGCTGGCCACATGAAGTACGCCCGGGAGACGCTCACCGGCAATGCGGTGCATGGTCGGAATCATCAGCATAAGTCCCTGCGAAGAAGTAAAACTTGTCGCCAGGGCTCCGGTCTCGAGGGCGCCGTGAACGGCTGCGATCGCGCCGGATTCCGCCTGCATCTCAACGAGGCGGACGCGCTGACCGAAGATGTTCTTCTTTCCGTTGGCAGACCAGACGTCTGTTTTTCCCGCCATCGGCGAGGAAGGTGTAATTGGATAAATAGCCGCTATTTCAGTGAATGCATATGCAATATAAGCGGCGGCTTCATTACCGTCCACCGTCACATATTGCTTCTGTCTGTCACTCATAATGTTTTCCTCCGAGTTTCTCTCTTATGTCAGATTTACCGAAGCATAACGGTTTTTCCCGTCTGCTTCGGTAATTTGTTCCTCCAGGGTCAGGCGACCATGCTTGCATGGTCATCTGACCCGCCAATCAAAGTTTGAAAGTTTACTTTCAAACTTCAGCTTTCTTACATGTACTTAAGCCGTTACAATACTCGCCGCCTTCTGCAGCCCGAGCTTCTCAATCGCCTGCTCACGCATCTTATATTTCTGGATCTTGCCCGCATCGTTCATCGGGAATCCGTCCACGAAATCGATATACTTCGGAACCTTATGCTTCGCCATGTGGTCAAGTACGAATTTCTTCATCTCCTCGACCGTCATGGTCTCACCCTCCTTGAGGATAATGCAGGCCATGATCTCCTCGCCCATCGCCTGATCCGGGACGCCGATGACCTGAACATCGCTTACCTTCGGATGTGTATAAATGAATTCCTCGATCTCCTTCGGGTAAATATTCTCACCGCCGCGGATGATCATATCCTTCAGACGGCCTGTAATTCTGTAATTGCCTTCCTTCGTTCTGCAGGCAAGGTCGCCTGTGTGCAGCCAACCGTCCTTATCGATCGCAGAGGCTGTTGCCTTCGGCATCTTGTAGTAACCCTTCATAATATTATATCCGCGGGCTACAAACTCTCCGATGACCTCGTCCGGGCAATCCTCGCCGGTCTCCGGATCCACGATCTTGCACTCGACTTCCGGGAAAGCGCTTCCGACGGTCGTAACGCGGACTTCCAGAGAATCCGTAGTGCGGCTCATCGTGCACCCCGGTGAAGCCTCGGTCTGACCGTAAACGATAACGATTTCCGGCATATGCATCTTTTCGACGACATCCCGCATGACAGCAATCGGGCAGGGACTTCCTGCCATGATACCGGTCCTCATATGAGCAAAACTGGTCTTCTCGAAATCCGGATGCGACAGCATCGCAATGAACATCGTCGGCACGCCGTGGAAAGCGGTGATATGCTCATTGTGTATGCAGGAAAGCGACGACTTCGGCGAGAAGTACGGAATCGGAAGAATCGTGCCGCCGTGGGTCATCGTTGCAGTCATAGCGAGTACCATGCCGAAACAGTGGAACATCGGCACCTGAATCATCATGCGGTCTTCCGTAGACAGATCCATTCCGTCGCCGATACTCTTACCGTCATTGACAATATTGTAATGTGTCAACATAACGCCCTTCGGGAATCCCGTCGTTCCGGATGTATACTGCATATTGCAGACATCGTTCACATCGACTGCCGCAGCCATGCGATTGATCTCTTCGATCGGCGTGCGGGACGCATACTCGAGGGATTCCTCCCAGGTCAGCGCGCCCGGCATGCGGAAACCGACTGTAATAACATTGCGCAGGAACGGAAGACGTCTTGTATGGAGCGGCTTACCCGGCTTGTTATCCTTGATTTCCGGGCAGAGTTCATTGATGATGCTGTTATAATCGGAATCTCTGTAGCCTTCGATCATGACCAGCGTATGCGTATCCGACTGGCGAAGCAGATACTCCGCTTCATGAATCTTGTAAGCGGTATTCATCGTGACAAGAACAGCGCCGATCTTCGTGGTTGCCCAGAAAGTCAGGAACCACTGGGGAACATTTGTCGCCCAGATCGTGACCTTGGATCCGGCCTTGACGCCGAGGGATACCAGCGTGCGTGCAAACTCATCGACATCATCCCTGAACTGGCTGTATGTTCTTGTATAATCCAATGTCGTAAAGCGGATTGCCGTCTGATCCGGGAACTCTTCGACCATGGTATCCAGAACCTGCGGAAACGTCTTGTCGATCAGGTCGCCTTTCTTCCAGACATACCGTCCTACATGGCGGTTGCTCCAGTAGAGATGGCGTTTGCCGCGCTTTGTATTTTCAAATGGACGCATCCCGTTCTCATAATGCGTCAGAATGATTTCAATATCCTCAAGTCCTTCCATCCAGTTCGGATCCCACTCGAGCGATACATAACCGTCATAGTTGACCGAGCGAAGGGCGTCCATGAGATCCTGAAGAGGAAGCTGGCCTTCACCGATCAGTTCGGGAATGATTTTTCCATCCTCTTGCCGACAGTCATGAATGTGCACATGTTTTACATATGCACCCAGATTTGTGATCGTCGTTTCGGCGCTCTCTCCGCCCTCGAACACAGTTGTGTGCATATCCCAGAGGGCTGCAAGCCTGTCGTCAGAGAAACGATTCAGGAGATCGCGCAGACGGCTCGTATCCGCGTAGGCATCCGCAGTCTCGACAAGTACAGTCACCGGTTTTTCTCCGACTATATCAAGGAGAATGCCGAGCGGCTCCACACATTTTTCCGGATCGCTCTCCGAAGTATGAATGCCGATGCAGCTTATGCCGAGATTCACGGCTACCGTGAGACATTCCGTGAACTCTCTGATGAAATCCGGAGAAGTGAAGTCCTTTACGGTGTTGATACACGGCAGCTGAAGATGATCTGCAATCAGATGCCGTCTTACGGATGCCGCCCGCTCCGGGTTCGTAGGACTGCCCTTTCCGCGGAAGACAGGGCTGTGTATATCATAAAGCTCGATGCCCTGCATGCGCGTGTAAACAGCAACGCTGCAGAATTCATCCCAGCTCATATTATTCCAATTCTGGATAGAGAATGACAGTTTCAAGATGTAAACCTCCTCTTACTTTTCACTCATTGTCACTCATCGTTGCTCGAAAGTATCCCGACAGTCATCCGGCAGGAACGGTTCCTGATAGCCAAGAACCGCCTCTGCATGAGTCCTTGTCGAAATATCAGCCCGGATATTATGCATCCTCATAAACAATCTTGTTCAAAGCACTGATATAAGCCCGGATCGAAGCCCCGATAATATCCGTTGAAATGCCGTTTCCTGAATAGACGCGACCGCCGGCGCGAAGCTTGACAAGAGCGCTTCCCATGGCGTCACGGCCTTCCGTTACCGTCTGGATCTGGAAATCATCGAGTTCATAGTGATGTCCTATGATTTGCTCAATAGCCTGGAAAGAAGCATCGATCGGACCGTCGCCGATACCTACGCCACGGATTTCTTCACCGTCCCTCACGAGAAGAATATTTGCAGTCGCGGTGATAACATTTCCGCTGTTGATTACATAAGTCTTCAGTGTATATGTGGACGGCACCTGCATGGCGGTACTTGCGATAATTGCATCCAGCTCTTTGGTTCCTACATATGTCTTTTTGGCAGCGACTCTGAGGAAAGATTCGAATACGCGGGCATTGTCCTCCTCGCTGAGATCATAGCCCATCTGGCGAACGACCTTGGTCACCTCGCTGATATCATCGTTTTTGTCAAGGCAGACATTCGCAATGTCTTCAAGCCCGATATTATTAAAGCGGGACTGATCGTCTTCCTGCGGATCAAGGATTCTCTTCAGCTGTCCTACAGCGCGATGAAGCTCCGTCACACGGACCTGCGTAGTGATATCGAGGTCATTACCCTTGACTGCCACGAACTCGGCAAGCTCCTCCATGGTCGGATAGCCGTTCGGCAGGGCGGTGCATTTTACGCCTACAGCACCTTCTCTGACTGCCTGTGCAGCACAGGCAACTGCCATGTTGATGGTATCCCTGATCTCGACATAAAGCTCGATGTCTTTAAGGCCCGGAACATTTTCCATGATTTCTCTGACAAATGTGCCGAATTCATCAGGCATCATAATGCCTGCAGTATCGCAGACTGTGATCTTGTAAGCACCCGCATCAATGGCAGCATTCAGCGCCTTATACAGGAATTCCGGCTCTGCGCGGGTCGCATCTTCAGCGGAGAATTCAACGAACTCCGTGTAGAAACGGGCCTTCTTTACGGATTCCGAAATGAGCTCGAGCATTGCGCCCGCTTTCTTATGGCACATATACTCCATCTGAACGGTCGAAACCGGAGCAATGATGTTGAGCTTCGGTTTCTTAGCCGGCTTAACGCTTTCCCATGTCTGCTCAATATTGCCGACTGAAATATCGACTGCCGCGGAGATTCTTGTCACCACCATGGAAGCGATGGTCCGGTTGGCAAGCTGATCGGCCTTGCTGTCAGAAATCGGTGCGAGCTCAATCGTATCTGCCTTTAATCGGTCAAGGCTTCTCGCCACCTCGAGTTTCTCCTTGAAGGAGAGCTCTCTGCCGCGGGCATTTGCAGCCTGTCTAAGGGTCATGTCGATGAATTTCAGTGTTCTCATGATTTTCTTTTCCTTTCTATAGATAAGTACCTGTCCGGAAGCCTTGCCGTTCCGACTCACGCCGCATATCCCTTTCTATGAATCGGGATGGCCGATCAGAAACTTTTCTTAATGAAAAAAGCCCAGAGGCTCACGAACTTAATGAACCTCTGGGACGACTAATCAATTAATCGCGGTACCACCCAGATTGCCGCACAAGCGACCGCTCTGTAGTACTCAATAAAGTACCTGGCCTTGATAACGGGACCTTCCGGATTTCCCTACACAGCGTTCGCCTTCAGGAAATCTGCTCCGGCATGAGACTGCGCATTGTACTCACTCCGACTCGCACCAACCGTCGGATCTCTGTAGTGGTGGGCAAATTGCATAGTGCCTTCATCGCATTTATATATATTTCATATTTTGTCACATCTAATGAAAGATTCTAATTTATGTCGGCTGGTTTGTCAATCTGTTTTTCTATGCACGTAAAAGATTTCAATCATTCTCTGTGCATTCGGTCAGCTCGAAAATTCACGCTCTGTGCAGCTGTCACTTAAGATTGTATTCTGCGTAAAGAGTTTTACGATACGCTTCGTCTGTTGCCGCTCTTTCAACATCTTCTGAGCGCCCTTCTTTCATGAGTTTGCTTACAAGCAAAGCAAAAAGGTTTTCACCTTCTCTATGCCCTTCTTCCCACATTCTTTCATCTCGTTCCAAGAGTGTCATGTACTCTAACCTCCATTTCTCATGTCTGCGGGCAGTACCGACCCGTTCATCCAGTCGTCTCGTAAAATCAGAACCTACTTCTTTGGTCGTCAGGAGGAACGCTTTCATTTCTTCTGAAACATCATCTTGATAGTTTGATAATAACACTTCACTATAAAGGTTCCAATATAAAAAATGTCATAACTACACAGCTCATCTTTCGCAGGTGCTTCGCGTCTTGCTCGCATTGGCGGTCAGATAGAAACAAAAAAAGGATGTGAAAATGATCTCTCATCTTCACATCCCGTATCTATCCGTTTCTCAGAACAGTCTGCTGAGGAACTCCATGATTCCGCCAAGAACACCGTTCTCTCTTGTTTCCGGCTGCTCACAGAAGCTCATTCTCTCTCCTGTCATCCATTCCGGAGCAGGATCTTCTTTATGATATTCACAATAAAAATCAATCGGAAATGATAACATGATAACGACCTCCCTTTTTTTCTCTTCTTCTTATCGTCTTTCTTTTCCCTTTTGTATCTTATGACTATATATTACCGCAAATTTTCCGGTTATCTATAGGCTACACATCTGAATTTGTGCTATGATATATGTACTGAAAGCACATATATCCAAACTCATAAGAATGTCGTTTTCAGATTTCACCGATAAACCGAAAGCAAAAAGATAAGGAGAAGTCCAATCGCCATCGCCGATGATTGGAACAGTAAGAAATATATGGGATTTACGATTGAAGACATGCTGACCGTCTCAAAAACACGATACGGAATGGAACTTCTCGCAGGAGCAAACGGATGGTCCAACTCCATCAGCTGGATCCTGCTTATTGAGGACCTTAAGATTCTCAATAATTTCAAGGGAAAAGACCTGGCAATCACGACGGGGTTCGGCTTTCAGGACGAAGAATCCCAATTGAAACTGGTATCGAATCTCATCCGTCTCGATGCTTCGGGGCTTATCATCAATACCGGCATGTATATCACGGAGGTTCCGGAATCCCTGATCCGATATTGCGATGAGAACAGCTTTCCGCTCCTGACCGTTCCGTGGAGCACAGAACTCTTTGAGATGACGAAAGATCTCGATATGCGTATTCTTCTCCAGGGCATGGCGGATGAGCAGATCTCGCAGGCTTTAATAGGGGCAATCGAAAAGCCCGATCTTACGCAACAGTTCAAAAATGAGCTGCTCCCCTACTTCGATGTCGACGGTACCTTTCAGATCATCCTGATCACACTGGATGGTCTGGACAGCATGGATACGGTCGAGCGACGCAGGATAAGCTTCCAGCTCCAGCTCTATCTTGAGAGCCTCACACACAACGCTTGCTTCTTTTATTACGATTCCTGCTTTGTAATAGTAGTGAACGCAGTCCCCGAAGACGAGCTGCATGCGCTCGTCGACGCATTCATTCACAGAACAGAAGTGCGCATGAAAGATCACTCAATCTATGCCGGAGGAAGCAGTCTTATGATAGATCTCGGCAGCCTCCATCTCTGCTATCACAGAGCAAAGGCCGCTCTCAGAGCATCCCATCAGCTGAACAGGAGAATTATGTGGTTCGACGATATGGGAATATACAGAATTCTTGCGCTCGTCTCAGATGACCAGCTGCTGAAAGAGATGGGTGAGGATCAGCTCCTGCCCCTCATAGAGTATGACAAAAAACACGGCTCGAATTATGTGGAAATCTTGGAGCAGTATCTGCTGAATAACGGCAGCATCCAGGCGGTCGCATCGAAAATGTTCATGCACAGAAACACGGTAATCTACCAGCTCGGCAATATAAAAAGGCTGCTCGGGAGCAGCCTTGAGCGTTCTGAAGACCGAATGAAATATATGATTGCCTGCATGTTGCTGCATCTGTGAAAATATGGTTCTCGCCTGTATGTTGCTGCATCTGTAAGGATATGGTTCTCGCCTGCATATTATTGCATATGTGCGAAGATGGACTTGACCCCTATAACCACTTCTTACTCCGGAAAAATATAATACTCACAATAACGATAGCTATACACAGGACGATAACGATCGGATAGGCAAACGGTGAATCCAGCTCCGGCATATACCGGAAGTTCATTCCGTACCAGCCGACAATGAGAGTCAGCGGCATGAATATCGTCGTCACGACCGTAAGAACCGTCATGGTATTATTCTGCTGAACCGCAATCTGGTTCGCATACAGGTCTCGCACCTGCACGCTGTAATCCCTCAGGTAAGAAACAATATCCTGCAGCCTCATCACCCTTGCCGTGAACATATCAAAATAACGGAGATTGTGCTCAGCGAAGAAATTGTTCTCGTTCTCACCAAGCTCCTGTCCGAGATCAATCAGCTGTTCATAGTGTGTCCGAAGGCGGAGGAGCTCTCTGCGCATTTCCACTATGCGGTTCACTGACTTATTGCTGACCGTTCCGTCAAGAATGCTGTCCTCAATTGCAGCCAGTCTGTCTTCCATCTCATTCAGATAAGCGAGATCTCCGAATACTATCTTGTTCAGGAAATCATAAAGAAAGCGCTCAAGACTCGGGATTTTCCACTTGCGCGTCATCTGAAGTTCTTCTACGATCTGTCTGGCCAGGCCGTCGTCGTCAATGAAGACAACACCTTTCTCATCCAGTGCAAATGTGAACTCATGGTTCTTCCCTGCTATATCACGCTTGTCGGGAACCGTAAAACCGCCGGTCAGCGAATCGTAGTTGACCTCGGCTTTGGTGGTATGAATCCGATCGTATTCGATGTCCAAATCGATTCCCATGCGGAAGGAGTCCTTTTCCTTCTGCCACTCTTTCGAATCCATTACGACGACATAGGGTCTGATTCCCTTCATGCATTCGGCGAGAGTAACCTGTTCAAGATTATCAGAAATCAGAAAATACATGCTTATCACCTCACGACTATTTTCAGGCTCTTATATATGGAAAATGAACTCACGCAAACCATAATTTCCGAGTCCCGAAAACAATTTCAATGATATTAGTATACCACATATATTCTTCATCGTGAGATTTTACTCATGATGAAAATGAGTGTCACCTTGCGCGCGTATCAAGACTTACGTCATGAGTATTGCGCGATGAAGAATAATAAAACCTGCCGTGAAGCAAAAAACCTGCCGGCTTCACTCTTTCAAGCTGCCGACAGGTTTTCAAATGCCAATCATTACGTAGCAATCATTATTTTCTTCTTGTACGATTAGTTTATCTTGTTACGACCGTAGAAGACATTGAACATATCCGGCTTCCAATCCGGCTCCACATCCTTCACCGCTTCTTTCGCCGTGATCTCCTTATCATCGTTGTCGATATCGATGAGCACATATCTGTCATTTCCCATGCCAAGCTCCTTCATATAGGAGAGCTGTCTGAGTCCATGTCTGCTTTCAATGCGCTCGATTAATGCTTTACCGCCACCGTAAGGCAGATTATAAACAAGATCAACACACGCGTTATCGACAGCCAGAATGTCGTAAGATGCCAGAATACCTACGTCCGGCGTCACGACAGGCTCAGCAGCAACGCCTTCACAGTCACAGGAAACAGACATGTTTCTCATAACATTGATATATGATACATGCCCGGCAAAATGATCGATTGTCGCCTTGGTAGATTCCGAGATGCGCTCCATAAGCTCCTCTTTACGGTTTCCCCACATGTCGTCGGCGGTAGAGTGGATCTCTTTTTTTCCGATTCTTCCGTCAGCGCATCCGATGCCGATATTCTTGTTGGAACCGCCGAAACCGCCCTGAACATGTCCCTTGAAATGTGTAAGGGTGAGCATGGAATCGTAGTTCAGAAGGTTCTTACCGACATGCATCTCGTCGAACCATTTACCGTCTTTCACTGGAAGCGTGGCCACGCCGTCCTCATCCGTGATATCGACAGGGCAGAATGTCCAGCCGTTCACTTCCAGAGTCTTGCGGTGCTGTTCCGTTGTGTAACGGTCTCCCTCATAGTAGGTATTCGTCTCAATGATTGTAGCCCCCGGGAGCTTCTCATCATACAGGGATCTTACCCAAGGACGCGGAATAATGTTCGGACCTTTCCTCTCTCCGGTGTGAAGCTTTATCGCGATCTTGCCTTCGATACCCTCGGAGACTCTGTCATAAATCTTTTTCAGGCCTTCAGCTGACAGATCTCTCGTAAAATAGACAACGGATGTATCCCCTGTTCTCTCCTCAAACGGAACATACTTGTTGCCGTCTTTGCCCGGCACAGCGTTCTTGTCACTCATAAGCATCCTCCTTTATTAATACCCGGTTCATCTTGCAGCATACATAACCTCCCCGGGGGGTTGTAACTTGTACATTCATTTTAACATTTCGTTTTTTCAAATTCAATTGCTTACACATATGCTTTTGAATCAGAAAAAAAATGAAGTATCGTTCTCACGATACTCCACTTTTTATTGTACTCACACGAGGACCTTCGACAGGAAATCTCGCAGCCTCGGATTCTCCGGATTGGCGAAGAACTCCTGCGGAGGCTTATCCTCCTGAATCTTGCCCTTGTCGATGAAAATCACCCTCGAAGCGACCTCCTTGGCAAATCCCATCTCGTGCGTAACAACAACCATTGTCATTCCGTTCTTGGCAAGAACTTTCATAAGCTCAAGAACCTCGCCTACCATCTCGGGATCGAGAGCACTTGTTGGCTCGTCGAAGAGGAGGACTTCCGGATCCATAGCCAGCGCCCGCACAATGGCGATTCGCTGCTTCTGTCCGCCGGAGAGCATATTCGGATACTCGTCCGCCTTGTCAGCAAGTCCGATTCTCTCAAGCAGTTCCATTGCCTGCTTATCGGCCTCTGCCTGCGTCTTCTTCTTCAGAAGGACAGGAGCCAGCGTAATGTTCTTCTTAACGGTCATGTGCGGAAACAGGTTAAAATGCTGGAACACCATCCCCATCTTCGAACGCACCTGATCGATATCGCGGTCTTTTACCTCTTTTCCATCCAGGAAAATCTGTCCGCCTGTGGGCTCTTCGAGATGTGTAAGGCATCTCAGGAACGTGGACTTTCCGCATCCGGAGGGACCGACAAGAACGATCACGTCTCCCTGCTCCACATCAAGGTCGATACCATCGAGGACTTTCAGGCCTCCGAAACTTTTCTGCAGATTCTTAACGGCGATCACTCTGTCTCAACCTCCTTTCAAATAATCCGAGAAGATACGTAAAGATCATGACGAGTATCAGATAAATCACGGCTGTAATGAGCAGCGGGAACATGGCCTCATATGTACGGTTCATAACTCCCTGTGCGGCGTAAAGCAGTTCCTTGCCGCCGATTACGGTGATAAGGGAAGTATCCTTGAGAAGGATGATGAACTCATTACCCATTGCAGGCAGGACTGACTTGATAGCCTGCGGAATAATGATATGAATCATGGTCGTCATATAATTGAGTCCCAGACTGCGTCCGGCCTCCATCTGTCCGGAATCGACAGCCATCAGACCACCGCGGATGATCTCGGAAACATAAGCACCCGAATTAATACCCAGCGTCAATGTTCCGACAAATGTAAAATTGCGGCTGGATGAGAACACGACCATACCCATGATAAGCAGCTGTACCATCATCGGCGTGCCGCGGATGATCGTTACATAAACCTTAAAAATGAGATTCAAAATTCCAAGCAGAATACTCTTATGGGACTTCTGCTGATCGTGAGCCGTGCGGACAAGTGCGACGATGATTCCGAGCAGTATACCGAGAATAAGGGCACAGGCCGTGACCAGAAGTGTAGTTCCGACTCCTCCCAGGTAGAGCTTCCAACGTTCATTGTACAGAAAAGCCTGATAAAACTTCATAAAGAAGTTTTGAGTGAAGCTCAGTTTTTCACCGCTTGTTGCAATCTGCGATAAGGCTTCATACAATTCTTCCATTTAAAGTCTCCTTCTAATCTTTATATAGGAAACCGGATCCGTCGCGGTAAATTCAGACTGCTCCGGATCCGGAATTGAACTACTTTATTCTGCAGCGATGTACTTGTCAACGATAGACTGGACCGTTCCGTCTTCCTGAAGCTCTGCAAGCGCCTTATTCACAGCACTCTGAAGAGCTGTGTTGCCCTTCGCCATACCGATTGCATAATCCTCGGAAACATACTCGGTATCAAGGATCTTAAGTCCCTGATTTGCAGCGACAAATGCCTTAGCCGGCTCCTGGTCGATAACGACGCAGTCGACCTGTCCGTTCATAAGAGCCTGAACAGCTGTAAGACCGTTGTCATATGTTGTGATGTGGTCTTCGCCGTAATCATCTGTGCAGTAGATATTGCCTGTTGTGCCGCGCTGTGTGCCGATCATCTTGCCATCAAGGTCCTCAACGGAAGCAATTTCAGAATCTTCCTTAACGATGATGACCTGAACGCCCGTTGCGTAGGAGTCAGAGAACTCCATGACCTTCTGGCGCTCTTCTGTTACGGAAACGCCTGCCATAACGATATCGCTCTTGCCCTGCTGAGCTGCAAGAAGAGCCGCGTCAAAGTCCATATCATCAACCTGAAGCTCAAGACCAAGCTTCTTAGCGATAGCGCCTGCAACCTCGATATCGATACCTTCAAGGTCACCGCTGTCTGTTGTCATTTCATACGGCGGGAAAGCAGCGTTCGTGCTCATAGTGAGTTTGCCTTCTGTGACAGTTACGAGCTCTGCATCCTCGGCAGCTGCCGCTTCAGCGGTACTCTCGGCTGCATCTGCTGCTGTAGATTCAACGGTCTCTGCTGCAGAAGCAACTGACTCTGCCGCAGATTCAACTGTCGCTGCTGTCTGGCTGCTGCCGCCGCAAGCTGCAAGCGATACAACCATACCTGCTGCTACAAGTACTGCCATAATTTTCTTCTTCATAATAATCCTCCTAACTCTATATGTTCCTTGATACTATAAGTCTCGTTTTTCAGACTTTCTTAGTATATGTTCATCTTTATACAATGTCAATCACGGTTTTGTGCGTTAACGGAATAAAATCAGGATATACTATTTCTTTCGTCTGCTCTTTAATGCCTGTCTGTAACGAACAAAAGCCATCACAATCAGAACAAGACTGCATACGAGCATGGAAACTGCAAATACGGGATTCGGACTCTCCTCATTCAGCGGGAAAGAAAGAAGGACCATTCCCGCACCTCCCAGCATATGAGCCTGCCCTGCTAGTTTTGCAAAAGTCCTCGTATCCTCATGTTCGATCTTCTTATATCCGACCAGATACTCCGGCTTATTGTTCTTCCAGATCAGCCAGCCGACTAGAATCAGAAGAACACCCGCAAAAAAGCAGATCATCGCTACTCTCATATAGTCGGCACCAATTTGTGACAAAACAAAGTGCATCTTCATATCGTACCTCTGTAAAAACTCCAGCCGGAACCGCTGCCGGCACACTACATGAATAGGGGCTGCCTTGCGGCAGCCCCTTTATAACCATCTGATACTCTGTTAATTATGCCTTGGCTGTGTAGAGCGGATCGCCAACCTTGACTTCGCCGGAATCCTTAATATATTCAATAGTACTATAGTCATCAGCATTCGTTACCAGAATCGGTGTGAACATCTTATACTGTTTCTTGATCTCATTGATGTCGAATTCTGCAAGGAGGTCACCCTTCTTGACTGCCTGACCATCAGATACCTTCGGTGTAAAGTACTTGCCGCCAAGCTGAACCGTATCGAGACCCATATGGATCAGCATCTCTGCACCCGCATCGTTTGCAAGTGAGTAAGCATGCTTCGTATCGAAGACACCGATTACAGTGCCATCGAACGGAGCATAGAGCTTGCCTTCCGACGGATCAATCGCAACGCCCTGTCCGAGAAGACCTGAAGCAAATGCATCATCCGGAACCTCTGCCAGAGGAACAACACGGCCGTTCATCGGTGCGTAAACTGTTGTGTCTTTAAGCTCTTCATCTGCCGGAGCTGCACCTGCAGCATCATCTTCTTCCGGAGGAATTTCTACCGGATCATCAAATCCGACAACCTGTACAAGAACGAAGCCGAGTACAACTGCTACAGCTGTTCCGATCAGAGCACCGTAGATACCGTTAGCCAGTGACGGATCTGCTGTTCCGAGAGCCGTGCAGGCTTCCTGTGCCGCCTTATCATAAATAGCACACGGAATCGTGGAGAAACCGACCATGCCGGGATACTTGAAATAACGTGTTCCGAAGAAGGAAGCAATGACACCGCCGACAGCCGCTGCTGCAGTACCGCACCAGAACGGCTTCTTCAGACGGAGCGTTACACCGTAAATAGCAGGCTCTGTGATACCGAAGAGACCTGTAACGCCGGCTGACAGAGCAGCGCGCTTCATCTCGGAGTTCCTTGTCTTGAACCAAACGCCGAAGCATGCGGAAGCCTGAGCGCAAACTGCGATAGCTGCCATAGAGAAGAAGATGGTGAAACCGGATGTAGCAAGCTCGGACGTCGCGACCGGCGTGAAGCTGTGGTGTACGCCGAAGATAACGAATACCTGCCAGAAGAAAGCGACAACACCGTTTGCAAGCCACGGAACAAGGCTGTAAAGGAACTGGTAACCCTTTGCAACTGCATCAGCAACGATCGTGGTGATCGGGCCAATCAGAAGAACTGTAAGCGGAACCATGATAATTACACAGCATACCGGAAGGAACAGTGCTCTGAAGTCTTCGGGAAGAATGTTATTCAGCTTCTTCTCAACAATCGAGAGAACGCCTACCATAACGATAGCCGGAATAACCGTACCGGAATATGTTGTAGCTGTCATCGGGATGAAGAGGAACTTAAGCGGAGTTCCCGCAGCGATGCCGTTAGCCATCTCGGTGAAGCCCGGATTGATCAATGTACAGCAGCACCAAAGAGCAATAAACGGATTGCACTTAAAGTGCTTGGAGCCTGAAACTGCGATGAATGCAGGCATGAAATTGAACGGCGTCCAGGAAATAAGGTTGTAAATCTGACCGAATCCTGACGCATCAAAAGCAGCTGACCCACCCGGTGACATCTTGTCAAGAATCAGTCGGATGATGATCAGAACACCCTGCAGAAGACCGCCGCCTGCGAGAACATACAGGAACGGAACCATTGAACCGGCAATGATTGCGATAATTCTATCGCCAAGTCCGACCTTCGCTACCGGAGCGTCATCGGAGAATGTCATGATCTTGCTGAGTTCTTCGTATACATCCTTAGCATGCATACCAATGACGATCTGATACTGACCGCCGGCCTTTACGACCTGAATGACACCGGGCTGACTCTCGATCTTCTTAGTAATCTCATCACTCGGATCTTCCTTCAGAAACAGACGCAATCGCGTCGCGCAGTGCGTTGCCGCTGTAATATTAGACTCGCCAATAATGTCCTTAATGTCAGCAGCAAGCTTTCCATAATCGCGTATTTTTGCCATAATACCCTCCCATAGAAAAGTTGTTGAAATTGTATAAACCTACCGGTTACAGCATTTCCTTGATTGTAACATTTAGAGAGAATAGGTTAGAAAAGTTCGAAGTCCGGGCTCAAAGAAATGGAGCCTGATATGATCTTCAGGCCCCGGATTTCGTACTTTTCTTTTGAACCCTGTCA
>CACYPS010000012.1 GCA_902776305.1 uncultured Lachnospiraceae bacterium
GTACAAAGTAACAAGCAACGCTGAGAACGGCTTCCTGTTCGAGGTAGTACTTGATGAAGTCGAAGCCGGCCAGTACACGATCACCGAGAAGAACAGTGCGATCGAAGGTTTTGAAACAAAGACAACATCCGTGACCAGCGGCAGTAAAGAACTTGCGGCAATGGGCGAGATCCGGATCGACCTGAAGGACGATTATGAGGAGATCACGACCGGCAGGCTGACGTTTGCCAAGACCGTGACAGGCGGCGTGACGCAGGAAGAAGCGGAAGGAGCGCTTACCTTCACAATCCAGAACGAGACGACCGGCAAATATCTTGCAGTATCCGGAGATGGAGCGATCAGCTGGGTCGATACAGAAACAGAGCTGCCACTCGGAACACTTGCAAAACTTGACGGTTACACAGTAACAGGCGATGTCGATGAAGGCTTCCTGTTCAAGGTGGTCCTTGAAGACCTTGAAGTAGGAACATATACAATCATCGAAAAGAACAGTGCTGTCGAAGGCTTTGAGACGAAGTCAACATCCGTACATTCCGGCAGCAAAGATTTAGAGGCAGGTCAGGAGATCCAGATCAACCTGAAGGACGATTACGAGGAGATCAAGACAGGAAAGCTGACATTCACAAAGACGGTGACCGGAGGCGTGACCGAGGAAGAAGCCAAGGGCGCGCTGACCTTTGCGATCCACAACGAGACGACCGGAGAATACCTGAGCGTGGGTGAAGACGGAACCATCAGCTGGACCGACACAGAGAAGAACCTGACGTTAGGCGAGCTGAGCAGGCTTGACGGCTACAGCGTGACAGGCAGCGCCGATAATGGCTTCCTGTTCACCGTGGTACTCGAAGAAGTCGAGCAGGGAAGGTATATCATTACCGAAGAGAACAGTGATATTGACGGATTCGAAACAAAGACGACGTCCGTCATGACCGGAAGCGGAGAGCTTGCGGCACTCGGCGAACTGCAGATCGACCTGAAGGATGACTACGAAGAGATCACGATGGGCAGCCTGGTCTTCATCAAGAGCGTGACAGGCGGCGTGACGCAGGAAGAAGCGGAAGGCGCGCTGACCTTCACCGTCCAAAATGAGACGACCGGCGAATACCTGAAGGTAGAAGAAGACGGCACGGTCAGCTGGACCGACAAAGAGACCGAGCTTACACTCGGTGACCTCAGCAGGACGGAGGGGTATACCGTAACATCTGATTCCGAGAACGACCTGCTGTTCAAGGTCGTGCTGGAGGATGTCGAGGCAGGCGTCTATACCATCACGGAGAAGAACAGCGCAGTAGAGGGATTCGAAGCGATGGAGACATCTGTCACGGCCGGAAGCAAAGAGCTCGAGGCTGGCAGCGGAGCCCAGATCAGCCTGAGGGATGATTACGAGGCGATCACGACCGGCAAGTTGACCTTCACGAAGACAGTAACAGGAGGTGTTACACTGGAAGAGGCAGAAGGAGCCCTTACCTTCACGATCCAGAATGAGACGACCGGTGAGTACCTGAGAGTTGAAGCTGACGGAACGACGAGCTGGACAGAAACAGAGACCGAACTGACCCTGAAAGAGCTCAGCAAGGTGGAAGGCTACAAAGTAACAGGCAACGCCGAGAACGGCTTCCTGTTCGAGGTGGTACTTGACGAAGTCGAAGCAGGAAAATACACGATCATTGAGAAGAACAGTGCAATTGAAGGTTTCGAAGCAAAGACAACGTCCGTAACCAGCGGAAGTGAAGAACTTGAGTCACTGGGCGAGATCCGGATCAATCTGAAGGACGATTATGAAGAGATTGAGCAGGGCCCGACCGGCCATCTGACCTTCACGAAGAGTGTCAAGGGCGTACCGCAGACAGCGGCAGAAGAGTCCCTGACGTACACGATCCAGAACGAGACGACAGGCGAATACCTGACCGTGAACGACGACGGAACGATCGGCTGGAGCGATACTGAGACAGAGGTAACGCTCAAGGATCTCAGCGCTCTCGACGGCTATACAGTAACGGGCAGCGAAGAAGAAGGATACCTGTTCACACTGGAACTCGATGATGTCAAGGTCGGCAATTATAAGATTACCGAGACGAACAGCAGCATCAAGGGATACAAGTTGAAAGGTGTTCCTGAAACAGACGGCAATGATGAGCTCACGGAAGACGGAACCGCACATATTGCTCTTAGTGGCGAATATGAAAAGGAGACAATAACTCCGACGACGAAACCCGATACTGTGACGCCTACGGTTAAACCAGGTAAGATAACGCCGACAACGAAACCTGTTTCGGTGGTGCCTACGAAGAAAGCGGGTACAATATCAACTGCTCCTGGCAGAACAGGCACAAGCACATCTACAATAGCCAGATCTGGTGGTGGTACAGGTACAAATGTATCATCCAAGAGTACCGGCACTACGGCAAGATCCACAAATGTGACTGCCGCGAAGACAGCAGATGAGACAAATGCGGTACCGTTCATGCTTGAAGCTATATCGAGTATAATAATCATACTTGGAGTCGCAATGGCATCGAAAAAGAGAAGTCACAGATAATCTGAAGCACTAAGTCCATAGGCTTCATCAAATGAAAAAGGGCTGTCACATCCAAAGTGATGGTGCTACGATATATAGCGTACTTATATTAGAATAACTGCTATATATTGAGGCATCACACCTGATGTGGCAGCCCTGTTTTTCCTCTAAAGGCTTTACATATATAAAATGATTGAAAATAATGGTGTCACTAACAATTATATGATAAAATATAAACAGACATGGGCACTCACTATGATAGGATTTTTTACTATAATAGTTTGCTCTGTTAATCGTTTAAATAAAGGAGTCACTCAGTTTTGAAACCAATTAAAGATTTAAAATTAACTATCAACACATCCACAGAAAGTCTGATCAAGTTCGATCCCGATATTAAAAAATACGAAGTGACCGTTCCGACAGATTGCTTCGGAGCCCTTCTTAGACTGGATTATGAGCCTGAGTTCTATATAAGTATCCGTTCTGACCGCGATGCCGGAAGATTCGGCTATGCGGACCTTGACCCGAATATGGGAGATTATATCGCCGGCACTGAAATCCCATACTATGAATATTATGGCGGCTATATCATTCGCCTTGAGAAGAGAGAGGCTTTTTTTGAATATGATCTGGATGCAACCGTTACGATAGATGTAGGCAGTACAGAGCATGGTACCGACCGCTATGAAATCCATATTCACAGGGATTCCGGAAAAAAACTCCGCGCTCTCTTTAAAGAAGAATCCTTCTATGACGGTGAATTCGACATCACAATGCCTTATTATTTATATGTTCCCACGAATTATGACCGGAGAAAGAAATATCCGTTAGTGATTGGCCTGCACGGAACAGGTGAGGTAATGGAGCCAATATGTGCAGTGTTGATGAAGACGCAGATGGGTACTGCATTTGCAGAAGCTTCAGAAGCGGGAACCAATGAATGCATTGTATTAATACCCAAGTGTAATGTTCGCTACGATGAGGATGATAACTGGACGACACTTAATCAGTTCATTCGTCAGAGAACAGATTCTCCGTTCTGGCCGATGCCTCAACTCAAGGTAGCATGGAAATTGGTAGAGCAGCTCATGAAAGATTATCGCATAGATGATAAGCGGCTCTATCTTACAGGAATCTCTTCCGGAGCATTTGGGGCTTATGTAATGGCTATGGAGCATCCGGATACATTTGCGGCTTTGGTTCCTGTCGCAGGTGCTGCTAATCCCGAACGGATCGGTGCTTTGAAGCAATTACCGATGTGGATCTTCCATGCATCTGACGACCCGGTAATCGTCCCATCCTATACGTTGGATCCGACGCTGGCATGTCTGGATAAAGCAGGTATCAAATATCGCCTGACCCGGTATCCGGAAAAGCAGATTTTCTGGCAGAGCGCTCATTTCTGCTGGGAAGTTGTCTATAAGGACAAAGAGCTTATGGAGTGGCTGTTTTCACAGCGGCTCGGAGGACTTAAGAAAATCAGGAGAAAAATAGGAATCCATTCCGGTGATAAAAAAGAGGGTCAAGCAATTAATGATGAAATTAATGAAATAGCCTCTCAGGCAATTGAAGCCGCTGAGTTTAAAGCGCTGTAAGCACGGAACAATTCACAATCGACTTTTGCGTCTTAATCAGAGAGTTTTCATAAATGAATAAACCGGCATAGCGCCGGCCTGAAAATGTCTGCTGTTCATTTATCAGAACAGCAACTGATAAAGCACTATAGGAGGAACAACATGGAAAAAACACTTTATCCCCTGAACGTAGGACAGATGCTGCAATATCTGCCCATACGGGAGACAGGTACCCAGCGTTGCTGCAACATCAGCGTCTTTTCCGGTCTGCAGTTCGAGATTGATTTCGATCTGCTGAAAAGATGTATTAAAGACGAGTTCAAGCGTTATGAATGTCTCCGCCTCCGCTTTACGGCACCGGATGAGGATGGAAACGTACAGCAGTATATCGCAGACCGGGACGACCGGGAAGTTCCGTATCTTGATCTGTCTAACATGACCATGAAAGAAGCGGACGCTTACCTGCAGGAGAAGACCTTCGAAGAATTCAATGAGCCGGATATTCCGATGGTCGAGATTACAATGGTGCGCATGCCTGAAGGATACAACGGTATGTATATCCACATCGATCATCGTCTGGTAGACTCTTCGGGTCTTATCGTCATGGTGAACGATATTATGGAGCTGTATTGCCACTACCGCTTCGGCTCTGAATATCCGAAACCGCTGGCTTCTTTCGAGGAAGTTCTGATCAGCGATCTCAAGAAAGCTCAGAACACGAAACGCCAGACAAAAGACGAGAAATTCTGGCATGATTACCTCACCGAGGACGGCGAGCCGATTTATGCCGATATCAGAGGTCCGCGTATATTGCAGGAGAGCAGAAGGAATCACGGTGACAAGTCCCTGCGTGTGGCGGATGTTGAGACGAAAGACCGTTCCGTTGGCGTAGCGGATTTCCATCTTGAGCCGGAAGCGACACAGCAGCTTTTGGACTTCTGCGCAATGCACAGCGTTTCCATGACGAACCTGATTCTGCTTGCGATGAGAACATATCTGTCGAAGACGAACGGCGGACAGGAAGACATCACACTGAGAAACTTCGTATCCCGCAGATCTACTATGGCTGAGTGGACGTGTGGAGGAAGCCGTGTTTTATCTTTCCCGTGCCGCACAATTATAAGCCCGGATACGGAATTCCTGGATGCTCTTTATGAACTCCAGAATGTCCAGAACAAAGTGTATCTCCATTGCAATTATGACCCGATTGCAGTTGATAAGATGCTGAAAGACCTGTACGGGGCACCGGATAAAACAGAATATATTTCCATGTCTCTGACATATCAGCCGATGCCGGTACGTGTGCAGAATGAGCATCTTGTAGGTATCAAGACGCGGTCGGTCTGGTATCCCAACGGTGCAGCTACAAAGCAGATCTACCTGACTGTGACTCACAGTTCAAACGATGGCGGACTTATCTTTGATTATCATTATCAGAAAGCGGTTCTGTCCTATGATGACATTCAGAAGCTGTACTATTACATGATGAAGATGATGTTCCACGGTGTCAGAGAGCCGGATGTAACGATCGGCGAGCTGATCAGTACAACATGATCCGGTGAGCCGGAACTTACATTTTCAAATAATCCGGTCAGATGAAGCTTATATTTTCAATAGATCGGTCTGCAGAAACTTATGTGTACGATAATAATGGTTGTTTGAAATAATGAATATTCTTATGCTGCGTTCGGTATAGATGCAGGATAAGTTATGACGTCCTGTAGGAGGACGTTTTAAGAAAAAAAACAAAACAAACAGGAGGACTATTATGGATCGCAAACAGGAATTTTTGGAAATCGTTGCCAAGTATTGTGATAAAGATGTATCGGAGCTGACGGAAGACATGCGTTTCCGTGAAGATCTCGGCTTTAATTCGCTGAGCTTCATGACATATCTCGGTGATCTCGAAGACACTTTTGATGTAGAACTTGATGAGGAGGGAGCACTCCAGATCACGACCATCGGTGAGGCTCTCGATTACATGAACACTCTGCTTCCCGAGGAATAAATAACGTCTGAGACCTTTTGCGAGAAAAGGAGAAAAATCATGGCCAATGAACACATTATTGCAAATCTGCTGGAGAATACGGTCGAAAAGTATCCGGATACTCCGGCTGTCCGTTGGATCGTAAAGAAACAGATTCCCGAAAAAACATATGCGGAGTTGAACAGTGACAGAAACAAAGTAGCTTCTGCTCTTCTGAAAAACGGTTTCGAAGGAAAGCAGATTGCGATGATCGGCAGCGGCGCCTATGAGTGGATTGCCACGTATCTCGGAATCGTAAGTGCGAAAATGACTGCAGTTCCTCTCGATCCGCTCCTTCCGCCGTTGGAGCTCTGCGATCTGATCAACCGCTCGGATTCAGAAGCCCTTTTCATTGCTCCGAAGCTTGCGTCGCTGATTGATACTGTTAAAGAAAATTGCCCGGCTGTTCGCCTTTATGTAATTCTTAATCAGGAGCCGTCGAAGGATCCCTCGATCCTCTCATTCAAAGAGTTCATAGCTGATGAGAGCGGGGAAGCGATACCTGATGAAAAGCGTCCTGAGCCGGATGACGTCAGTACTATTATTTTCACATCAGGTACGACAGGAAAGCCCAAGGGAGTTATGCTGAGTCAGCAAAACCTGTATGATGACGTAACAAATGTTATTGTCAATTTTGAGCCCGGCACAACAATGCTTTCAGTACTTCCGGTACATCACGCATACTGCCTCGTCATGGACTGGCTCAAAGGCTTTTCATCCGGAGCAACGCTGTATATCAATGATACCTTGCTTCACATGATCAGAAATATCGGAATCGTTAAGCCGCAGATCCTGCTTATGGTACCGCTTATGATCGAGACAATCGGCAAGCGTCTTGCAGCCGTAAATCCCGATGTTCCGAAGAGAGAGGTTGCAAAGCAGGTGCTTGGTGAGAACCTGGAGTACATTTTCTCCGGAGGTGCTCATCTTGATCCCGCTTATATCACATTATTCGAAGAGTACGGCATTAAAGTATGCGAAGGCTACGGTATGAGCGAATGCTCACCTACGATCAGCACAAACGGTCAGAACGGCAATAAGCCGGGTTCCGTAGGCAAAGTTCTTGCCAATATGCAGGTACGTTTTGTGGACGGCGAGATTCAGGTCAAGGGTTCCAATGTCATGAAAGGCTATTACAAGATGCCGAAGGAAACAGAAGAGGCATTCATGGACGGATGGCTTCGCACAGGAGACCTTGGACACATTGATGAGGACGGTTACCTTTATATCACAGGCCGTCTGAAGAATCTCATTATCCTCAGTAACGGTGAAAATGTGTCGCCGGAAGAAATCGAGAACGTAATGCTGACAGATGATCTCGTAGGCGAGGTCGTTATCGCCGGTGAAGAGAACGGACTTGCGGCACGTATTTATCCGGATCCCGACGTTGTCGAAGCCAGAGGACTTTCTCCGGAGGAAGTCGCGGCAGCCCTGCAGGGAATTCTGGATGCGTACAATAAGACGCAGCCTTCCTACCGTGCTATCACTTCCCTAAAAATCAGGAAGTATCCGTTCATAAAGAACTCTACAAAGAAGATTATCCGTGCAAAGATGGATATAGACGAAGCACCGGCTGAAGCTTAAGCACAAGTATTGCGCGATGAAGAATAAAGCCATTCCCACCGGCGGGCATGCTGTGGGAATGGCTTTTCTTAACAGGAGAAATTGCTGTAGGAATCGCTTTTGTTAACGGGAGAAAAATATGGGAAAATATCTGGAAAGAGCAAAAGAACTCAGAGCATCAAATGAACGTCATTATAACTGTACACAGGCTGTTGTGATGCCGTTTTCAGAGCTGCTCGGAATTGATGAAGAGACTGCATTCCGCCTGGGTTCCAATTTCGGCAGCGGCATGAGGACCGGTTCCGTATGCGGCGCTATTACCGGAGGTCTGATGGTCCTCGGAATGCTGGGAAAGGATAAGCCGTCTGATGCGTCAGGATTTATTCGCAGAATCCGCGACAACCATGAGGGAATGACTATGTGTGCGGATCTTCTTCGGGTCAACGCGCAGCGGGGCGGAAACAAAAAAGAGCATTGTGACGGGATGGTCTATGAATCCGTGGAAATTCTTGAAGAATTGCTCGGTTTATCGTAAGCAGAACCGACGTTTCGCTGACTGGTAATCATAAGTTTGAAAGTATACTTTCAAACAATCAACATTGTATCAAGTGACATAAGGGGTGTATCCATGAAAAAGAGGCTGCGTTCAGATTTCAACAGACGCCAGTACATGTTGTCTCAGGACTATGAGATATATTATTATGAAGATCTTCACCATATGAATGTGGATCCGCATGTGCATACATATTATGAGTTTTATGTGTATCTGGACGGGGACGTTGATTTTGAGATAGAAGGCAGGAGAAACAAGTTGATAAAAGGCGACTGCATTCTTGTGCCTCCGGGAATAGAACACCGCGCATTTGTCAATAATGCTGATATTGCTTACAGGCGTGTCATTGTCTGGACATCGCCTGATTACATGGAGAATCTGATTGAAAGATATGAGGAGTTCGGCTGCCTGAAAGAACATTTTCAGGATTCGAGCGGCTATCTGCTCCACACAGATCCGATTACATTCAACAGTATCTGGGGCAAGGTCGTGAACATGCTTGAAGAGCTGAACGGGAACAGCTACGGAAGGGAGACGGCAATAGAACTCAAAATGCAGGAAATGCTTCTCGATATAAGCAGGTTAGTTCACGCCGCTTCCAACCCGGAGCACCCTGAAACAGAGAAGACTCTGTATCAGAGTCTTCTGGAGTATATAGACAGCCATTTGGATGAGAAACTGACGCTTGATCGGCTAAGTGAGGTCTTCTATGTCAACAAATATCATATCGCTCATGTTTTCAAAGAAAACCTTGCAATTTCCATTCATCAATATATGCTCAAAAAAAGACTCGCATCCTGCAGAGAAGCGTTGCTGCTCGGAGAAAAGATAAGCGAGGTATATACCAATTACGGTTTCAGAGATTATCCGGGTTTTTTTCGGGCTTTTAAAAAGGAGTACGGTCTGTCGCCTCAGGAATATCGCAAACTGTACGCTGTCAGGAACTATTCTGGGGATGTATCCGAGAATAAAAAACCATGAACCGCAATTTTTGCAATATGCACAACAATCCTGTCAATTCCTCATTGGCGGGATTTTTTTTATACTCTTTTTAGTGAAACGGACAGTAGTTCTACTACGGAAGGCGACAGCTTAGAAAGTGGTCAGTCTTTTACGAAATCTTCTCTGTATGGTGAGAAAATATCAAGAAGGACGCCCGCTTCAAGGCAGACACAACCGTGTACAACACCGTCGGTTTTGAGTAATGTATCACCTTCAGTAACTTCCCGTGTTGTATCACCGATCGTGAAAAGGAAACGACCGCTTTTTACATAGGTTATCTGAGTGTGCGGGTGGCTGTGTTTCTTGCCAACCGCGTCTTTGGAAAAGGTATTTTCGACGACCATGATGTCATCTGAGTACGCCAGGACACGTCGAACTACCCCTTCCCCGGCTTTTTCCGGCTCGATATCTTTGTAGAAGACCCAAACATCATTTTTCATTTTCTTATGCTCCTTTGCTTATGAACTGCATGGAAAGCTTTTAGCTTACCATATGAATCGCGAATGTCGTTTTCAGCATAACGTTACATAAGTATTCTAAGAGAACTCGAAGAAGATTTCAACTAAGATTGAAATCAGGGAAAACATGAAGAAGATTTCCGAAAATGAAATCCGGGTAAACCTGAAGAGGTTTTCAATAAAGGATGAATTCCTGAGCGTTCGGAAAAGATCCAAACTGAGAATGAAGCGATGAAGGACCGATACATTAAGGACTTGAAATTCCACAGAATAAGGAGGGAAGAATATGCCAATGAAAATGGGATGGCGTTGGTACGGCGAAGGTAACGACCCTGTCACTTTGGGTGACATCAAACAGATCCCCGGAGTTACAAGCATTGTCTGGGCTCTGCACCACAAGATGCCCGGAGAAATCTGGGAAGAGGATGAGATCCGTGAGGTAGTAGATCAGATCCACGCTTACGGTTTCGATGCGGAGGTCGTTGAGTCTGTCAATGTTCACGACGATATCAAGATCGGCCTGCCGACAAGAGACGCCCTAATCGAGAATTATAAGCAGTGCATCCTGAACCTCGGCAAGTTCGGCGTCAAGGTAATCTGCTACAACTTCATGCCGGTTTTTGACTGGACGCGTACAGATCTGTTCCATCCGGTAGGAGACGGCTCCACGGCTCTGTTCTATCAGAAAGACATGATCCAGAGCGATTATAAGGCCATGGCGGAATACATCATGAGCTTCACGGAGAAGTACAACATGACGTTCCCGGGCTGGGAGCCGGAGCGTATGGCAAAGCTTGATGAGCTTTTCAAAGCTTATGCACCTGTCACCAAAGAAAAACTCTGGGATAATCTGAAGTATTTCCTTGAAGCAATCATGCCGGCCTGCAAGGAGGCTGACATCAAGATGGCAATCCATATGGATGATCCGCCATGGGATATCTTCGGACTTCCGAGACTGATGGTGGATGAGGCGGCCTGCGCTAAGCTTCTGAAAATGGTCGACGATCCACACAACTGCCTCACACTCTGCACAGGCAGCCTGAACGCAAATCCGGCAAATAACTGTGCTGACATTGTAAGAAAGCATTGTGACAGAATCGCATTTGCACATATCCGCAATATTAAACATTTCCCGAACGGAGATTTCTCTGAAGCCGCTCACAGAGACTGCTGCGGCGAGACAGGTATCATCGAGATCCTGAGAGCTTATCACGATTGCGGATTTGACGGCTACATAAGACCTGACCACGGAAGACAGCTGTGGGAGGAAGGTCCGGGATCCTGCAGACCGGGCTATGGCAAATATGACCGCGCACTTGGCGTACAGTACATGCTCGGAGTATGGGATTTGCTTGACAGACTGGCTGAGGAAAAAGGAGAGTAATAATGAAACTTAGTTTGAACGGAATTCAGGATAAAGAACAGTGGAAGGGCTATAAGCTTCCCGAATTCGATATTGAGGCAGTTAAGAAGAATACATACGAGAATCCGACATGGGTACATTTCGGAGCGGGAAATATCTTCAGAGCATTTCCCGCAGCGCTCCTTCAGCAGCTGCTTGACAGCGGTGATGCTGACACAGGCGTTATCGTAGCGGAAGGGTTTGACTTTGACATCATCGACAAGGCATACAAGCCGTATGACAATCTGAGCCTTCTCGTTGTACTGAAAGCTGACGGTTCCATCGAAAAGAAAGTTATCGCTTCCGTTACCGAGAGCGTTAAGGCGTCTCCGGAATTCGCGGATGACTGGAAGAGACTCTGCGATATATTTGCAAATCCCAGCCTGCAGATGATCAGCTTCACGATCACAGAAAAAGGCTACGGCGTTGCACCGGCTGACCTTGAGAGAGGTCTCAATCCGGTCCTCATCATGGGCAAGGTGACGGTTCTTCTGTATGAGCGCTTCAAAGCCGGCGGATACCCGCTCACCGTTCAGAGTATGGACAACTGCTCACACAACGGAGACAAGGTAAAGAGCGCTGTTCTTCAGTATGCGGAAAAATGGGCAGCAGAAGGCCTTGTTCCGGCTGAATTTGTCGAGTGGCTGAAGGATGAGACGAAGATCACCTTCCCGTGGAGCATGATCGATAAGATCACCCCGAGACCGGATGCCGCAGTTCAGAAGATGCTCGCTGAAGACGGATTCGAGGACAGCAACACGATCATCACAGATAAGCACACCTACACGGCTCCGTTCGTCAACGCTGAGGAGACTGAATATCTTGTAATTGAAGATAATTATACAAATGGCCGTCCGGCTCTCGAGAAGGCGGGCGTCATTTATACAGACCGCGAGACAGTAGACAATGTTGAGCGCATGAAAGTCACGACCTGCCTGAATCCTCTTCACACAGCTATGTCGGTATTCGGCTGCATGCTCGGTTACAATCTGATTTCCGCCGAGATGAAAGATGAGGATCTCTGCGGTCTTATCACCAAGATGGGATACAAAGAGGCAATGCCGGTCGTCGTTGATCCGGGCGTTCTTCATCCGGACGAATTCATCGATGCAGTTCTCACAAAACGCCTTCCGAACCCCTTCATGCCGGATGCACCGCAGAGAATCGCGACGGATACATCCCAGAAGATCGCTATCCGCTTCGGTGAGACAATCAAGTCTTACAGGAAGAAAGGCCTCGATATGGACCAGCTCACACTGATTCCGCTTGTCCTTGCAGGTTATGCTAGATATCTGAAGGGCATCGATGATGAGGGAAATCCGTTCGACATTTCTCCGGATCCGCTTCTCGGAGAGCTTCAGGAGATCGTTAAGCCTCTTGAAATCGGAAAGAAAGAACAGGATTACAGCTGCCTGAAAGAGCTTTACTCCAGAGAAGACATCTTCGGACAGAACCTGTATGAGGCAGGTCTCGGCGAGAAGATCGAAGGTATGGTAGCTGAGCTTTATGCAGGAAAGGGTGCTGTAAGAGAAGTTCTTCACAAATACGTCTCTGCAAGATAATTAAAATACAGATTTCTTTCCATCTGTGAAATACAATACAGAAGTCTTGCCATTTTGCACTGATTAAGATTATTTTACTTTGAAAAATTAGTGCAAAATGGTAATATAGCTAGTGGCATTTTTTATTCGGTTTTATGTTTATAAAGGAGGACATAGAATGAAAACAGTATCTGGGCTCTCGCGGCAATTCTTATCGTTGTCGTAGGCGTTGTTGCCGGTGTATTCACAGCAACAGAGTCAGCCGCTATTGCTGTTATTTATTCGCTTCTTGTTTCCCTGTATGTCTACAAGGGACTTACATGGAAGGGCGTATGGGATGCTCTGGACGGCTGCGTGGACACACTCTCAATCGTCCTTATCCTTATTTCAACATCGAGCATATTCGGTTACTGCCTTACACAGCTCCATGTTCCGGATCTCGCAAGCCATGCAATCCTTGGTCTTACAGATAACCGGATCATCATTGCACTGCTGATCGACCTGATCATCCTGCTTCTCGGCTGTATCATGGATATGTCACCGATTATTCTTATTACGACGCCGATCCTTCTTCCAATCGCTACACAGATCGGAATTGACCCGATTCAGTTCGGTATCATTATGGTTCTTAACTGCGGTATCGGTCTGCTGACGCCGCCGGTTGGTGCGGTCCTCTTCATCGGTTCCGCTGTTGCCAAACTTAAGATGGAGCAGGTCATAAAAGCGACGCTTCCATTCTATATCTGTATGTTGATAGCGCTCCTGCTTATCACATTCATTCCGGGAATTTCACTGGCTCTGCCGAATCTGCTCATGCCGGCGTAAACGGAATTTATTGACTGAATACTTTAAAGCTTGACCGTTGCCGATTATTCGGTAGCGGTCTTGCTTGCATAAAGGAGTAAAATGCATCTATGAATAATATGACCATCATCCTTATCATGATTCTGGTCCTGATTGTCGTACCGGTCGTGTTTGCGAAAATATCAGGAAGGGATCCCATGGAAGTTTTTTTCGGTTCCAGAGTGAAGGGGTCCGCATTTGCATCGAAAGACAAAGAAGAGGCTAAGAAAGAGAACACAGCAAAAAAGACGGAAAAGAACAGCGACCGGAATGAACTGCTCGTTACGCTTTCCGAGATCACTAATTATGTGAGGCGCAACCGATTTTACGTGATTATGCCCGGAACCTTACAGTATCAAGGGAAGGTTGCCAATCTGGGTGCTATCATTGTGACGAGGGGTGCGGTGATCGGTATCAATTGTTTCGGCTATGGCGGGACGGTGACGGCAGGAAGCGGAAAGGATGACTGGACGCAGAGGATAAACGGTGAGAAGAAGAAGTTCGCGAGTCCTGTTGTCAAGAACAGTGAGCAGGAGAAGATTTTGAGGGCTGTGCTTGACGCTGAGGGTCTCAAGGATGTCGAGTGCAGGGTCATCGGGGTGTTCACATCGGCTACCGTGCAGCTGACGGGTGCCGGGGGTACGGGGTGCTATACGAGGAATACGCTGAAGAGTTATTTGGCGTCGGATGAGTGTGTGGTGAGTAGGGATTTGGTGCCGAAAGAGGTGGGGAGGAAGTTGGAGCCCTATGTGAAAAGGAAGTAGGGATCGTATACTTCCCACACGGAATAGTAGAGGACAGTCTCATCATTAAAAAATGCATCGTCGGGACGCTTCCGCTCGGTCTCGCTGGCAGCGGTACTAAGAATTTTTCTGCGTCTTTGACTTGAAAAATTCAAGTACCGGCCGCTTGGGGTGGGAAGTATGAGCAGCGTACTTCCTTTTAAATAGGGGGAAGAGAAGTAAAGCGGCTTGTGATTTAAAAAGTTGGGAAGATCAGGATGCTTATACTTCCCACACGGGATAGTAGAGGACAGTCTCATCATAAAAAAATGCATCGTCGGGACGCTTTCGCTCGGTCTCGCTGGCAGCGGTACTAATAAAAATTCATCGCTGAAGCTCGAATTTTTAAAGTACCGGCCGCTCGACGACGCCCGATCGATTGCATTTTTAATGATTCGACTGTGCTGTAGGTATGCGGTGGAAGTATGAGCAGCGTACTTCCTTTTAAATAGGGGGAGAGAAGTAAAGCGGCTTGAGATTTAGAAAGTTGGGAAGATCAGGGTGCTTTTACTTCCCACACGGGGTACTAGAGGACAGTCTCATCATAAAAAAATGCATCGTCGGGACAGTTTTGTGAGGTAAAAACCAGGATGAATGAGAGAACGCTACGATTAAAAAAGAGCATCGAAGAACGGATCGTCGGAAAAGGCGGCGTCATAGACAAGGTGATCATCACCCTCCTGGCGGGCGGCCATCTGCTCCTGGAGGATGTCCCCGGCGTGGGGAAGACCTCGCTCGCGAAAGCCCTGTCGGATTCTCTGTCGCTCTCCTTCGCGAGGATCCAGTGCACGCCCGACACGACGCCCTCGGACATCACGGGTCTCTCCATTTACAGGCCCTCAGACGGAACCTTTCAGGTACTGCCGGGTCCGATCGTCAATAATATAGTGCTTGCCGACGAGCTGAACAGAACCTCCCCCAAAACCCAGTCCGCCCTCCTGGAAGTCATGGAGGAGCATAAGGTCACGATTGATGGGAAGGAGATAGCCGTACCGGAACCCTTTATGGTTATTGGTACACAGAATCCCGCTGAGATGGCCGGAACTTATCCGCTGCCTGAATCCCAGCTCGACAGGTTCATGATGAAGCTTTCCATAGGTTATCCGGACGTTACAGCGTCGCAGGATATGGCGAAGCGGTTTATAGAAGGACAGCTGCACAGCCGGACTATGCCGGTCTTAAACGCAAAGGATCTGATAGAGATGCAGAATGAGGTGAAGCAAGTCAGCATTCATGCGAATCTGCTGACTTATGCGGCTGAGATCGTTGACATGACGAGAAACAAGGCGGAGATCGCCTGCGGCGCTTCGCCCAGAGCGTTCCTCTCGATGCTCAGGTGTGCCCAGGCATTAGCTTGCATGGATGAGAGGACCTATTGCATTCCCGAGGATATCGCAGAATCAGCCTCACTCACCATTCCGCATAGGCTTATTCTGACGAATGGGGCTAAGCTCAGCCGTATTACTAAGGAGGACCTTGTTAAGACGATTCTCGGTCAGGTGAAGGTGCAATAAGCCATCAGATAATCAGAGCCATAGGTTCGTTAAGAGTGTCATGAGCGTTTGTTAAACTGAGTTGACGTTCAGGAAAAGGTGCAATAAGCCATCAGACAGTCAGACAAACAGAGTCATAGATTCGGTAAGAGTGTCATGAGAGATCAATTAAACAGAGTTCTCGGTCAGGTGAAGGTGCAATAAGCCATCAGACAATCAGACAAACAGAGTCATAGGCTCGTTGAGAGAGTCATTAGCGTTCAGTAAAACAGAGTTCCCGGTCAGTTGAAGGTGCCATGAGTATTCAAGTCAACAAAGTGCGTATTATCATATATTTCATAGTGATATCGGCATGTCTTGTGTTCGCCAGCTTTTACGGCGGACCCGTGTCCTATGCGCCGCTTTACGGAGCTCTTCTCATTTTACCTGTTTCTGCTGCTTACATATTTCTGAATTTCAGATTCCTCCGCGTTTATCAGGAAATCGAGGTGCACAGGTTCCCAAAAGGCGAGGATCACAGGTTTCGTGCCGTCATTGAAAATGCCGGATTCCTCCCCATTCACAAAATGCGTCTTTACACCCACAGGGACAGATGCGATCTCTATGAGATAGAAAACGGGCAGATTCTCTCGCTTAATATTCGGGAAAAGAAGGAATTGATTTCGGGAATAAGCTGCAAATATGCAGGTTCTTATGATATCGGCCTGTCAAATGCCGCATTCACGGATCCCTTCTCGATTTTCACAGTGGTGGTAAAAATCCCGTACAATTTCAGGGCTGTTGTGAGTCCGCGGATTACGGATATTGCAGATTCCTATCTGGATCTGGAGAATATGGTGAACAGCACGGGGTTAAAAAGCAATTGGATGACGGAGGAAACGCCGGGCAGTGATTTGAGACCCTATCAGAGAGGAGATGCACTGAATTCTGTCAACTGGAAGGTTTCCGCGAAGCTTTCGGAGCTGACAGTCAGAATTCCCGATAAAATGGAGAAGCGAACGGTGACTATCCTGATGGAAGCGGCCAATGTTCCGGATAACTGTCAGGAGCTGGAATTCCTGAAAAAAAGGGACTATTTTCTGGAGTTCATCGTCTCCGCGGCCTGGCATTTTGCGAAGCAGGGAGTACCTGTCCACCTGATTTATCCTTCCGGTAAAGTGAGCGAATCGGAAGTAGAATCGTATGAAAACTTTATGGAGTTTTATAATACCGTTGCTGACGGTATTTTTTATCATTCTGAAGAGGAGTATAATAAAATCCGAAGTCTGGTTATGAACAGAGGGAGCAGTTGGTATGATAACAATACCTGGATTCTTATCAGAGAAGATCCTGAGCCGGGAGAGAGTCACTGCACAGTTTGTGACTGAGATCAGGCTGCATCTTTTTGCACTTGCTCTTTTTATCATTGGCCTTGAAGGATATCTCCTTAAAAAGGGAGAGGTTCATGGATCTGAGAGAAGTACATTTGTACTGACCGCTTTCTGTCTTTTTGCGCTCTATAGTCTTCTTGAGTACCTGTTTCGACTGTTTACCGGTAAAAGAGCATCCGCTGTTTTATCGCTCTTGCCCGCAGGTATCGTGTTTCTGTTCTTGAGAGACAGTGCGGTGCGGGACGGACTGGCTACCACTGCGGTTGCTGCCGCTGCGATTGTTGCCGCAGCCGTCCGAGCAGCATGTTCTTTTATGCCTTACAGAGACAGCGTTCTGCAATATGGCGTATTTGTCCTGGATGCCGTGGCAATATATTTTCGGTTTGCCAAATCATTATTGGACGGCAGTTTCTCCACGGACAGAATTCTCTTTATTGTGCTCACGATCCTGACTTTATCGAGTCTTCAGAAAATCGTCTGCGAGAGGAACAGAGATACTTTTCCCTTTCATTATTTTATTTTGATAGGAGCCATTATGCTGTCGGCTCCCATGGGGAAGGACCCGATTGACTGGACGCCGGTCGTAAAGACAGGGCAGAGAGTAGCGGAAAGCGCTTTGGGCATTGTTGACCGTGCTTCCTATTATCTGTCATCCCTTTTTCAATCGGGGGATTATACTACCGGCTACAGCTCACTCCTTGTGGACGGGAGGAGAGTCAACCAAACGGACAAGACGCAGCTGAATTTGAAAATATTTGAAACGCCGTATCATGTTTTCAAGGAAGAGAAAACCGGCAAAAACATGTTAGTGAAAAAGACGGTTTATCTCACCGGAGGAAGTGCAGCTGACAGGGAGCAGCTCATACGATTCCTTAAATTCATGAGAGATCATGGCGTGTCACATGAGTACGCGGCGCTATTTTCTGAAGTCGCTAAAATGGATGTGGAATATGCCTATCTTGACACGTTCGACGAGATAGCACCGGTCAATTCCATCGTTCTCCAATCTGAAAGGGGTAAGATTGTTGAAGGGACAGGCATTCGCAGACACAGAAAAGGGTACAGGATCGAGGCGGAATATCTTGATATCGATTACGGGAGTCCTTATCTGATCGATCTTCTGAGAGAAGACGGAGGCATGGCAGATATGGCGCCGGTTTCAGGCGAAGAAAATCCGGATGCGGCCGCCCTCAGAGATGATTTGAACAGAAAGAATGCAACACAGCCGATGTCAGGTGAAGCGGAGCCGAATGCATCCTCTTCCCGGGACAGTCGCATGTTTGAGAGAGGAGAGCTGCGACCATTTTCCTACGATGACGCATGCCGATATATGACGGAGCTCTTCGGCGTCTCTTTAGAGAAAATTATGACGAGTGAGGAGTACGAGGATGCATACAAGGAAGCAATCGATGCAACGCATTTTACGACGGCGGCGGATGGAGATGAAAGTGGCGTACCGGTAAAAGAGAAAAATGAGAACCCCATGCGGGAGTATCTGGCAACAGACGGTGCAGATACGAGGATGAAGGGACTTGCCCGGGATATCACGAAAAATGCGGAAAACAGCTATGATGCGTGCAGACTCATCGAACAATATTTAAGACAGTATACATATGACACGGATGCGGTCGGAGGTTATGATCCGAAGTCAAATATGAGCACTTCGGGAGGTATGGCAGATATTGCACAGAGATTTCTCTTCGAGACGCAGAAAGGCTACTGCGTGCAGTACACATCCGCCATGGTTATATTGCTTCGCCTTTCCGGGATTCCCGCGAGAGCGCAGACCGGATTTCGATATGTATTTCCTCTCGAAGAGGAAAGTGTTTACCCTGTGAGCAGCAACTGTGCGCATGTGTGGCCGGAAGCGTTAATTGACGGATTCGGATGGGTCCCCTTTGAGCCGACAGCCGCGTTCAGACCGCAGGCAGATTATACCTGGCGAAGGAAAGCAAAGGGTACCCCGGAAAGTACCGAGGATTACGATGCCGGAGATGTTCCCGACTTGCCGGATCCTTCGACTTCCGATTCTTCGTTGCCGATAGATTCAGAACAGATAAATGAAGCGGATGCGCCTGCGATTATGAAAGTCGTGTGGCCGATCCTGTTCTGCATAGCAGGTATTCTTATCGTGCTCATCCTCTATATGACTGTTTTCGGCAAGCTTCGCTACATGCGTGCTACGCCTGAAAAGAAGCTTGTGATGGATGTGGAGATGATTAAAAAGGCCATCCTTCGGCAGTCGGAAGAGAAGTTCATTGACAGGGGACTGCTCATGGATTATGTCGGTCGGGTGCCGTCTGAGATGCGTCCGGATCTCAAGAAGGTGTTTGACGTATATTACAGGATTACATACGGTGCCGAAGCGAACGGACATGTTTCTCCGGATGAGAATGAGCTTGCAAGACGCCTGCGTGAACAATGCATCGAATTATCGCGAACTAATACACGTAAGAGAGGAAAACAGAAAAGATTCCGGACGTTTTTAAAGCAGAAAGAAAAATAATGCATATAAGAGAGGGAAACAGAAAAGATTCCGGACGTTCTTAAAGCAGAAAGAAAAATAATGCACATAAGAGAGGAAACAGTAATGACAACAAAGACACAGGAAATGTTAGATCGGCTTAAAATATTCTTTGACGAGGAGGAGCATCTTAACAATGCCGCTCATATCGTTCAGTTCGACATGGAGACATTGTGCCCGCCCGCTGCCATGGAAGCGGCCGGCGATACGGCTTCTTATCTGACAAATAAAATCTTTCTGATACACAGGAATCCGGAGTTCCTCGAGGCTGCTTCCTGGCTCTATGATCACAGGGACGAGCTCGATGAGTTTGACCGTACCATGGCGGAGCAGCTGCACAGGGAGGATGCCCGTATATGCAGAGTCACTCCCGAGCAGGACAGAGAGTTTTCGAAGACTTACAATAAAGCCTATGCTGACTGGCTCAAGGCGAAGCAGAAGTCGGATTTTGCCGCATTTGCCCCGTCTCTCAAGGCCGTGCGGGAGGTGGAACTCACGAGGGTTGATCTGATGACTGAGAAAAGTCCTGTTGTCTATGACAATCTTCTGGATCTCTATGAGAGAGGGATGACTGCCGCAAAGATTGATGAGATTTTTGACAAATGCCGCACGCGCCTTGTGCCCCTTCTGCGCAAAATTATGGCGAGCGAAAAGGTCATCCGCCGCGATTTTGTGACTCGTACGGTGGATGAGATTGCACAGGAAAAAATGGCGCGTTATCTGCTCGAGACAATCGGTTTCGATTTTGAGCGCGGCGCATTCTCGACAACCGAGCACCCGTTCACGGACAGTATGGGACCGGATGACGAGCGTGTCACGACGCATTTTTTCCCAAATCTCTTCCTGTCCAGCATGTACAGTACAATCCACGAGGGAGGGCATGCACTGTTTGACCAGAATCAGCCGCGCGAGGACTGGACGCACCACATCTATGAGGGAAAGACGATGGGTCAGCACGAGTCCGTATCCAGATTCTATGAAAATGTGATCGGACGCTCGGAGGCGTTCATTCATCTTATTTACCCGAAAGTTAGGGAGCTTTTCCCGGATGCAATGTGTGATGTGACCGAGCGGGAGCTCTATGAGGCAGTCAATTTTGTGAAGCCGTCGCTCATTCGCACGGAGGCAGATGAATTCACTTACATTTTCCACATCATGATCCGGTATGAGATTGAGAAGATGATCGTGGCGGGTGAAGTGGAAATCGATAAGCTTCCGAAAATCTGGAATGATAAGTATGAAGAATATCTCGGAATCAGACCTTCCGACGATGCATCCGGAGTGCTTCAGGATGTTCACTGGACGTCCGGCTTCGGCTACTTCCCGACGTATGCGCTCGGCAACATGTACAATTCCATGTATGCGGCAAGGATGCGGAAGGAAATTGATGTAGACGAGGCGGTTGCAAACGGAAACTTTGCTCTCATAAACGGCTGGATGTCGGAAAATGTGTGGAAGAAGGCGGACCGCCTTGCACCGGCAGATTGGATCAGGGATATCACGGGGCGCGAACTCTCTCCGGATGATTTCCTGGACTATCTGGAAAAGAAGTATTCGGACTTGTATGAGCTCTGATATCCGCAGTATATCCTGCACTGTAAGAGACAGGATTTTGAAAATAATCCTGCAATGTATGACGTATTGTGCTGCATAGAAAATATTCAACATGGAATACATCGTGAAGTACAATAGTTATGAATCCGATAAAATCAAGCCTGAGTATTCAGTGTGGTGTCGGAAGAAAATTCAGAGAAATATACAGAGAGAGAGGAAAATATATGTCTAACGAAAAGATGATCTCGGATAGTCCGGAACTGAGCCGGGATAAAGTTATTATAAGGACAAGTATTATCGGCATTCTGGCAAATGTTATGCTCGCTGCTTTCAAAGCAGTCATCGGATTGGCATCTAATTCAATCGCAGTTATCCTGGATGCGGTAAATAATCTGTCTGATGCTCTGTCTTCGATTATAACAATCGTGGGAACAAAGCTTGCGGGAAAGCTGCCGGACAAGAAGCATCCTCTCGGATATGGTCGAATCGAGTATCTCAGCGCTATGATCGTATCCGGTATCGTTCTTTATGCAGGTATCACCTCAGCTGTGGAGTCTGTAAAGAAGATCATTCATCCGGAAAAACCGGATTACAGTGTCACTTCTCTGGTCATCATCGCCGTCGCAGTCGGCGTCAAGATCATCCTGGGAAGATTTGTCAAAGCGCAGGGAGAAAAAGTTCATTCCGGTTCTCTGATCGCATCGGGTTCCGACGCTATGTTTGATGCGATTCTTTCATCCTCGGTACTTGCTTCCGCAATTATCTTTATGGTGAGCGGTTTATCTCTGGAAGCTTATGTCGGAGCAGTCATTTCTGTAATTATCATTAAATCAGGTATTGAGATGATGATTGAGACGCTGAATGACATTCTGGGGACAAGGGCAGACAGGGAGACCACATCCGAAATCAAGAAAATCCTGACAGCGGAAAAGGATGTGCGAGGGGCATATGACCTGATTATCCACAATTACGGACCGGATAAGAATCTTGCATCCGTTCATGTTGAGCTGCCGGATACCATGACGGTAAAAGAGGTAGACCGCCTGACGAGAAAGCTCGAGACGAAGATTTATAAGGAGACCGGCATCATTATGACCGGCGTTGGTGTGTATTCTTTCAATACGGGCGACGATGAGGCTGCGAGAATCCGAATGGATATTTATAAGAGAGTATTGGCCCACGACTGGGTCGTCCAGATACACGGTTTTTATGTGGATCTTGAGACAAAGGAGATGACATTTGACGTTGTCATGAGTTTTGATATTGAGCCGGAAAAAGGCCTGCAGATCATATACGATGAAGTATGCGCTGCTTATCCGGATTACAAGATCGTTATTGCACCGGATGTGGATATATCGGTGACGTATTGAGAATGTAGCACGTAAATCGGACTTTTATAGCAAGTTGCAGTGCAACTTCCGATGGTAACCGGAGCATGATTGAATAACATCAGGAGTATAGTATGAAAATAGGTAACACGGTCATTAGGACCGTCAGAGGTGATATCACGAAAATCGATTATGTGGAAGCTATAGTAAACGCAGCGAACCGCACTCTTCTCGGAGGCGGCGGTGTGGACGGAGCCATTCATCGTGCTGCAGGAAGAGAACTGCTTGCAGAGTGCCGCACACTGCACGGCTGTGAGACCGGCGAGGCCAAGATGACCGGAGCTTACAATCTTCCCTGCAAGTACGTCATTCATACCGTCGGGCCGGTCTGGTCAGGCGGAAGAAGAGGAGAGCCTGCGCTCCTGACCGGTTGCTATATGAATTCACTGACACTGGCAATGCATAAGGGAATCAGGACCATTGCATTTCCGTCCATATCGACAGGCGTGTATTCATACCCGATCGATCAGGCGTCAGAGATCGCGGTCGATGCGGTGGTCGAATTCGTGCAGCGGCATCCGGCAGCCATGGATGAGATAGTCTGGGTGCTCTTCGACGACGTGACAAAACGATACTATGATAAGGCACTCGAGCTGGCGGAGAGGACTCTGTGAAGAGTTTATTATCTCTTTGAAACCGCTTATCTATGAGGGGAAAGATATGACAGTTGACGAGGCAAGAAAGATACAAAGAGACTTTTATGACAAGTCAAACCCATCCGAGGAAGATATATTCCTTTTTACTGAGGCAATGGGTTTTCTGATCCGTGAGCTGAGTGATCCGCATGATATGATGGAGCTTGGCGGCTGGTATTATGATAGGCGCCGGTTTGATCTGGCGCTGAAGTATTACGAAATGGCTTCAGCTTACAATATTGATGCAGCGGATGAGTGTCTCGGATACATCTGGTACTACGGCCGTACCGGTGAGCGGGATTATGAGAAGGCTTATCAGCATTTTTCCCGGTCGATGGAACGCGGGAATCCGGTCAGTACATATAAGGTCGCTGACATGTACAGGAACGGTTACTACGTAGAAAAGGATCAGGAGAAATACAGACAAATCATCGAAGATCTCTACCCTCGTGTGAAGGATGCCGGATATGTTCATGAACCGTTACCCGAGGTGTTTACGCGGCTGGCCCGGATTCGCAAAGAAGAAGGGAGGCACGAGGAGGCTGCTGACCTGTATCTGCAGGCAAAAGACTTTCTTGCACAGCGAATTCGATACAATGCGTTTTTCGGCAATCTCAATATCATGAAGTGGCTGATTGATGACTTGTATGAAATCATCGAATTCGATCCCGAATATGTCGATCTGTTCGATTTATATTATGTTCTGAAACAGCCTGCACATGTCACATTTTTCTATAAGATGAAAAAGCAGGTACTGGAGTCTATGGAGGAAGAAGGAGCGGTCGTGGTCCATTTTAATGACAGATGGTACCGGGACCGTGACGAGTTCTTCAGGAAAGCGGTTGTCGATGGTGAGAAACTGACGTCATTATATCAGAGCTTATATGGATTTCATGTGTCCATCGTGTAATCATTATTGAATGATGGTGTCGGCACTGTGATGACGTTTAGGGGGGGAACGGCCATGGATATAATAAAAATCAGGAATGCGGATTATGACCGGTATGAGGAACTGCTCATGCAGCGCGACCAGCTCCGCAAGGAAGCAGATATCTATCACGGACTCTATGTCAGGGAATTCGGGGATCTGCATCTGCGAATATTTGATAAGCAAATTGACTGCATCGGAAAGAAAAAAATGATCGGGTACTATCAGCTCGCTATCAACCGCGGCAATGCAATCGATCAGACCTTAACAGATGCGCTGATCCATGAGGAGATGGAGAACTACCGAAAACGGCTTCAGACCATGATAGAGGAAAATGACGCCGCTAAAAAGATGTCGGAAGTCACTTCGGTTACTGTTCTGAAGATCAAGCGGCTTTATCGAAAGCTGGCCAAACAGCTGCATCCCGATATCAATCCGAAGACAGGGGAAATTCCCGAGTTGATGGAGCTTTGGAATATGATTACCACAGCCTATAACACGAATTCCCTGAACGACATGGAGGAGGCAGAACTTCTTGTGAGTCAGGCACTGGAACGAATCGGTATGGGCTGTATGGAGATTGAAATACCGAATCTTGAGGAGAAGATTGAAGCTGTGGAGGCGGATATCCAAAAAATCCGAGAGACGGATCCTTATCAGTATAAGTATCTGCTGGATGATTCGGAGGCAGTGGAGGAGAGAAAGCGTGAACTGAAAGCGAAGTTTGATGAGTACAGCGAGTATGAGAAGCAGCTGGATGCCGTGATCGATCATATATTAAACAGCGGTGTGAAGATCATCTGGAAAATGAACTGAAAAATCAATCGGAACAGCCGGATCGGACATGAGGGGTGTTGAAAATGGCAGAAGAATTAAGTATCAAGCAGGATGGGATTGTATCTCTGACAGAGAATCATGATCTTGGAAGTCTGATTAAGCCGCTTACAAAGGAAATTCATCTTTTTGACTCGTTCGTTGCAGGGACAACGCATCTGTCTGACAAATCCGTACTCGATGAGATCGGAATCGGAGATAAGCTGACATTGAAACGGGAGGATAATAAGTTCGACAGCAACGCGATCCTCATTCTGACTGAGAGCAAAAAGAAGCTCGGGTACGTGCCGGAAAAGGACAATGTGATATTTGCAAGGCTGATGGATGCGGGAAAACTGCTTATCGCCCGCATTGCAAAGATCGAAAAGAGAGGAAGCTTTACGCAGATCAGCATAGGAATTTATCTGATAGATTTCTGACGCCGGCTTCTCTTACTGAGATAAGATATCGGCTGCATGTCCGATTAATCGTTCCAAGAACCGTATCACTTGAGGTGATTAAGACATGAAGTATAAAAATTACATTTTCGACCTCTACGCAACCCTGGTCGATATACACACGAATCAGAATCCCGCCGTTTTCTGGCGACGCATCGCCGCCATCATGCACTCATACGGCGCGGTATACAAGCCGTCCGATCTGAAGAAGCGCTACAGATCGCTGATTGCGGCAAATGAAGCCCGGCTCTCAAAAGAGCTCGGAACCGAGTACCCGGAAATTGAACTGGGCGATGTTTTTGTTGAGCTTCTTTTGTCTGCGCCGGAGTATCATACACTCGGCATCTGGGGAGACCCGCATATGTGGTCCGAAGAGGTGCTTGAGAGGTGGTGCTCGGCATTTGCAAACGCATTCCGCGTTATCTCCCGCATCCGATTCAAATTGTATCCGGATACGATCCGGATGCTGGATAAGCTGAAAGAAGAGGGAAAACACATATATCTTCTCTCCAATGCCCAGAGTCTCTTTACGAGACCTGAGATGGAAGAACTCGGCCTCACTCGCTATTTTGAGGATATTTTTATATCTTCGGAGCACCATATGAAAAAGCCGGAGCCGCGCTTCATGCGGGATCTCTTAGAGAAGCACGGGCTTGATCCGGATGAGAGCGTGATGGTCGGGAATGAGATCAGATCGGACATCGTGATGGCCGCCCGCTGCGGGGTGAACGGAATTCTGGTCAACCACGACGGCTACAGTGAGCGGGAGATAGAGGACGGTTTTGCAAAAGCGCTGGAGCTGGTTCCCGATGAAAGGCGGGGAAAAGTGGAACTGAGGGCACAAGACAATCTCATGTGTGCTATAATGTAAGAAATAAAATCTTAAGGAGTTTTTTGGATATAGACGATAGCAGACAATCCATGACATTCCGTCACAAAGAAAGTGATTACAGCATGAAAATTCTACTTGTGGCTGTCAACGCAAAATACATCCATTCATGTCCCGCAGTGTACTCACTGCGGGCATGTTGTATGCACCCGGAAATAGTTGAGATAGTCGAATTTACGATCAATGACCGATATCAGGATATTCTTGCCGGAATCCTCGAGCGAGAGGCAGAACTTATCGGCTTTTCAACATATATATGGAATACGGATATCGTGCAGGATCTGGCAGCGGATATACGGAGAGTACGAAAGGATCGGGTAGTTCTGTTTGCCGGCGGTCCCGAGGCATCGTACGCACCGGAGAGGTTTCTTGGCAGCTGCGACTTTGTGATCTGCTGGGAGGGGGAGAGACCGTTTGCACAGATTGTAGAGTATGTAAACAGACCTGTAGTAAGAAGCAATGCGGTTGCGGCAGAAACATGTGTCTCTGACAAAAACGTTACAAGGCAACAGATCGAAGATCGTACACGGCATACAGATAGTAAGTCAGTGATGCAGCAGGAAATACAGCAGGGAGATCGAGACAGAGAAGAGAGTCTTGCCTGCATTGTGAGCTATGTCAGGACGCAGGTTCCCGGTGCCGCCTTCTACGAGCAAGACCGGCTTATTATTTGTCCTGCCGAGGCTGAGACAGATGAGGATATAAACGCAATACCGTTTCTATATGATGACCTTGAAGCGTTCGACAACCGGATCATCTATTACGAGTCAAGCCGCGGGTGTCCGTTCAACTGCACCTATTGTCTCAGCTCCATTGACAAACATGTCCGTTTCAGAAATATCGAGACTGTGCTCAGGGAGCTGCAGTATTTCATCGACCGGGAAGTGTCGCAGGTCAAGTTCATAGACCGGACATTTAACTGTAATCATGAGCGCACGATGACAATCTGGAGTTATCTGCGTGACCATGACAAGGGAATTACCAATTTTCATTTCGAGATCGGCGCGGATCTTCTGAATGAGTCGGAACTTGCTCTGCTCGAGACGCTCCGTCCGGGGCTTGTCCAGCTGGAAATCGGGATTCAATCGACGAATCCGGACACACTGCAAGCCATTCGGAGGACGATGCATCTGCCGAAACTTTATGACAATATAAACAGGCTGCGCAGAGCGCAGAATATTAACCTGCATGTAGATTTAATAGCGGGGCTTCCGTATGAGGGGTTTGCGCGATTTGCACAATCTTTTGACGATGTCTACGCACTGCATGCGGACCAGCTCCAGCTCGGTTTTCTGAAAGTTCTGAGCGGGACCGCTATGCATGCGATGGCGGAGGAATATGATCTGCGGTATTCCGGACGGCCGCCGTATGAGGTGCTCTCAACGAAGTGGATTACGTATGCGGAGCTTGATCAGCTTCGAAGAATCTGCGATGTTCTGGAATATTATTATAATTCGAGACAGTTCATCCACACGCTCGAGTATATGGAAAAGTATTGGGAGAGTGCCTTTGCATTTTTCCGCGAGCTCGCAAAGTTCTTCCGTGAACGGGGTTATGATAAGGCGAAACCGGCCGCCGCAAGGAGATATGAGGTTCTGGAGGAGTTTGTATCGGAGAACGATCTGTGGCTCACAGGCACAAAAGATATCGTTCTCGGTGAGAACAATGTGTGGTATGACCGGGAAACAAGTAAGGCAGACAGCGTTCTCAGTGAGAATCGTGATACATGCATTGACGGGGGAAAATGCTTTGACCTCTCGGTTTTTCGTGAATACCTTCGTCTGGACAAGGCTCTTCACATTCATAAGAGCCGCCGTCGGAACGTGTATGATGAATATGACTTCGGAGAAGGGAAGGTGCGTATCACTGTGGATTACGAACGAAGGAACGTATTGACAGGTGAGGCTGCTTATACGGTCGAAGCAGTTGAGTGACGGAGTGCCGCTGTTTTCTGCCTCACAGCCGGTTGCCGTATATGTATTTCATGTGAGAATGTACTCCATGTGAGAATGTACTTCATGTGAGAAAGACAGATAGCATCATATGCGGAACATCAGGAACGCCGGGACGCTCTTTTTATTGTATATACTGTGGTAATATCGTAAAATGGACGTAAGAAAGCAGTGAAAGGAGAGAGTTATGAATACAAAAAAGATGACATGTATTATTTGTCTGCTGTTGACCGTAATAATGCTTTTCAACGCCTGCAGCTTTCAGAAATCTCCGACTGAAGTTGCTACGTCATTTCTCGAAGCGCTGATAGCACAGGACGAAGAAGCGCTGGAAAAAGTGTATTCAGGTGATTGGAGCGAAGACGGAGGTCTGACCGCAACGCTGAATTCCGCAGATCTCGGAGGTATGTCGAAGGAAACAGCTGAGAAATTCGTCGGTAAAGTGTTGGAATTCGACTATACTTTCGGCGAGGAGACGATCAACGACGATAAGGCGACGGTAGACGTAACGATCACAACATACAATTTCACGAGTATGTTCAGTGATATGCTTACGGATCTGTATTCTAAAGCTATTGAGCTGGCATTTTCAGGATTGACTGAGGAAGAACTGGAAAAACAGGTCAATGCGATGGCCGATCAGGCTTTGAGCGGAAGCCTTGATAAACTCACGGAAAAAACAGTTTCCAATACCGTAAAGCTTGAACTGACCAAAGACGGTCACAGCTGGAAGGTAGATCCGGTTACCGATGAGTTCACAGACGCCCTGCTTGGAGGTCTGAATACATTCCTGGAGAGTCAGGAATAAAAAAAGGATGTCGTAATCGATCCCGGCTGCGAAGGATACGTTTCCGGAGGACCGGGATTGACCGGAAAATGAACCGGTTACAGGAAGAGCAAGATCATACAGATGCAGACAAAGCGATTTTTCGTATAAAGGTGCGGAAAATCGCTTCGTATATTGAGTCAGAATTTAGCAGAGAGAAGGATTACCGATATGAAATATGATTTTACAACTATCATGGACCGCCACGGCAAGGACGCTATCGCTGTGGATGCCATCGGAGCAGATGTCTCATGGGCAATCGCTCCGGGGGCACCGCGTGACGGATTCACTGCGATCCCCATGTGGGTAGCCGATATGAACTTCGCAACCGTTCCGACGATTCCCGAAGCGGTCATCGAGAGGGTGAAGCACCCGGCTTACGGATACTTTGCTCCGACTGACGAGTACTTTAATTCGATTATACGGTGGCATGAGAGACGTAATCATGTAACAGGCCTCGATAAGAAGTATATCGGTTATGAGAACGGCGTACTCGGGTGCGTATGCTCGGCGATTCAGGCGTTCACTGCACCCGGAGAGAAAATCCTTCTGCACAGTCCTACTTACATAGGTTTCACACACTCCCTCGAGGATACCGGACGTGTTGCGGAACTCAGCCCGCTTTTCCGCGATGAGGAGGGTGTCTGGCGAATGGACTATGATGATATGGATGATAGATTGAAAAAGAATCACATCCACCTGGCTGTGTTCTGCAGTCCGCACAACCCCTGCGGTAGAGTGTGGGAGAGATGGGAGATCGAGCGGGCAATGGAGGTCTATCGCAAGAACGACTGCATTGTCGTCTCGGATGAGATCTGGTCAGACATCCTGCTGAACGGCAGCACTCACACACCGACGCAGAGCGTTAGTGAGGATGCGAGACAGCGCACGATAGCGGTCTATGCTCCGAGCAAGACATTTAATCTGGCGGGCTTGATCGGCAGTTATCATATCATTTACAGTGATTATCTGCGTGACCGTATCAGGCGGACGGCAGCTGTCAGTCATTATAACGACATGAACGTGCTTTCCATGCATGCCCTGATCGGCGCCTATAAGCCGGAAGGGTATGAATGGGTCGATGAGCTTTGCAGTGTCCTTTCCGGAAATATTAATTACGCTTACGACTTCATTACCGAACATTTTCCGGGGATTTCCGTCGCGAAACCGCAGGGCACGTACATGATGTTCCTTCACTGTGAGGAGTTTTGCAGGAAAGAAGGAATCACGATCGATGAACTGATCAAAAGAGGCTGGGATGTCGGAGTGGCATGGCAGCAGGGCGCGCCGTTCCACGATCCGTGGGGGATCCGTATGAACTTTGCGCTGCCGCACAGTCTGGTTGCGGAGGCGCTGGATAGACTGAAAAAATATGTTTTCTGACAGCGTGGATTATAGCTGCAGAATAGGGTATAATAAACTCGAAAAAATTATAAAAAACGCATAAAGAAAAGGAGGCCTGCGATGAAAAAAATAATAGCTTTGCTGTTACCGCTCTTGATTCTTTGCTCGCTGACAGCATGCGGTTCATCAAAAAAAATCCGGTTCGGAACAGCCGGTATCGGAGGAAATTATTATCTCTTCGGTCAGACACTTACGGAATATGTTTCACAGGACACAGACCTTGTTTTTGAGGTGAAGGAGACAGCGGGCAGCGCCGCCAATTTACGGCTCCTGCAGGAGAATTATATCTCTGTGGCTATCGCCCAGACCGATATGATCGATGAAGCCGTTAAGTCCGGGAACAGTGACTTTTCCGCACTTTCTGCTCTCTATACGGAATACTGCCAGATCGTTGTAAGAGATGATTCCGAAATCAAAACAGTATCGGATCTGCGCGGCAAAACCGTATCTGTCGGAGAGGAGGAATCCGGAACAGCGCAAAATGCGAGCCAGATATTGAGTGCCTACGGAATTTCAGATAATCTCTTAAAGACGCGCAATATGAACTACACGAAAGCGGCGGAAGCTCTCAAGAACGGTGAGATCGAGGCTATGTTCGTCACGGCAGGCATCCAGACTTCTGTTATTGAAAGTCTTGCCAAGGAATTACCGATCAGATTTTTACAGGTCGAAGGAAACGCGCTTTCCATTTTGACGGATTCCTACGATTTCTATGATGCTGCAGTGATCCCCGCGGGGACGTATACCGGACAGGATGCAGATGTTGCGACGATCGGTGTGAAATCGATTCTGCTGGTCGGAAACAAGATATCAGAAAATGCTGCCTATACCCTCACGAAGGAGCTTTATGAGCACGCATCCGATCTGCAGTATGCCATGCCGCTCAGCCTGGAGCTGAGTCTCGACGGAATTACCGTGCCGTTGCATCCCGGAGCGGAGAGGTACTATGAAGAGGCGGGAATTGAAATCCCCTCGGGAATGTGAGGTGAGGCTTTATGACGTTTACATTTGACATGTATCAGACGTTGGCTCTCGCAGTCATAGCACTTATGCTCGGTGCTCGCATTCGCAAAAAAGTTAATTTCTTTGAAAGGTTCTGTATACCGGCACCGGTCATCGGAGGACTGGTATTTGCCATCATTTCATGCATTCTCTACGTAACGGGAGTCATAGAGCTTTCCTTCGACGAGACACTTCGCACGGTTTGTATGGTATTCTTCTTTACATCCGTAGGATTCCAGGCGAATCTGAAAGTCCTGAAAGCAGGAGGAAAGTCACTTGCCGTCTTCCTTGCATTTGTAATTATCCTGATCATCGGACAGAATGCGATGGCAGTCGGTCTGGCAAAAGTACTGGGAATTGACCCGCTCATCGGTATGTGCACGGGTTCTATCCCGATGGTAGGCGGTCACGGAACCGCCGGAGCATTCGGACCCGTCCTCGAAGACTTCGGACTTACGGGAGCGACAACGGTCTGCACTGCAGCTGCAACATTCGGTCTGATAGCAGGAAGTTTGATCGGCGGACCGATAGGAAACAGCCTGATCACCAAGAAGGATCTTCTTAAGACGGTTGTCAAGGAAGATGCTTCCATGCTCGTGGAAGAGGAAGAGAAACATGAGCGCCAGTTCAATATGTATGCTCCCGCTGTTTTTCAGATTATCATCGCAGTAGGTATCGGAACGATTGTTTCCTGGGCGCTTTCCAAGACCGGAATGACATTTCCGATTTACATCGGAGCAATGATCGTGGCGGCAATCATGAGGAATGTCAGCGAATATACCGGCAAGTTCACGGTACATATGGGAGAGATCAATGACCTCGGCGGTATCTGCCTGAGCCTGTTCCTCGGAATCGCCATGATCACGCTGAAGCTCTGGCAGCTCGCTGAGCTGGCTTTGCCGCTCATTATCCTTCTGGCTGCACAGACGGTCTTTATGTTCATCTTTGCACGATTTATCCTGTTCAACGCTATGGGACGCGACTACGATGCAGCTGTTATAAGCGCCGGAACATGCGGTTTCGGTATGGGAGCTACGCCGAATGCGATGGCCAATATGCAGGCAATCTGCGATAAGTATGTCCCGTCGGTCAAGGCTTATCTTCTTATTCCGCTTGTAGGAAGTCTGTTCGCCGACTTTATAAACAGTCTTGTAATTACATTCTTTATCAATTTCATTTAACAGTTTGAGTTAATAAGTTAAAGAGCATACTTTAAGGGCTGCCCGCAGGCAGCCCTTTCATATGCTTTTCTGTATGACAGCACATCTGTGATTATTCGATTTCCACTTCTTCGTAAGTTTCATCGTTCTCGTCGATGACTTCAGGTTCAAGTTCTTCTTCTTCAATAATATTACCGTCGTCGTCTACTTCGATTTCCTCATATTCATCGGGCGTTGAAATGACCTCGATCGCTGTTGCGACTGCCTGGCCGTTTTCATCCGTGTAGTAGGTGATTGTCACCGCAGAATCGACAGGAATATCTTCCATATTCATATATGTGTCGCCTGTAATAGTGTACTGGAGATACTCATCGCCTCTCTCGATGATGATATGATCAGAGTACAATTCAGCGAGCGTGCCGGATACAGACGGAAGCTCCTCTTCAGTGGGTTCCGGTGTGGGCGTCGGAGTCAGGGTTGGCGTCGGTGTTGCTGACGGTGCCGTGTCAGTCAGGGCGGTCGCCGCTACGTAGCCGGTCCTGTCTTCAACATTCACACGTGCCCAGGTTTCTGTCATACCGGTTACAGTGACCTGCGCTCCGGAAAGGAGCATGTAATAAGCGAGACCGTTTTCATTCGGAGCAGTTCGTACGTAGGCGTCTTGTGTGAGATACATATCCTTAGTTCCGCTCGTGCTGAACTGGACACTCGGAACTCTTGAGATGGAATATGTTATGTCATCTGACAGCTTGAATGTAAGGTTATTGTCAAAACCATAGTAAGCAAGATCATTTGCACGGATCGACGGCCATGGTTCAACATCAAGGGAATGTTTGTCCTGATCTTTGAAATTGTTGAGCAAATCCTCATCACCGGCACAAAGGTTCTCGAGATCCGCCTCATTTGTAGGATCTTTTACTTCCTTACAGTTCGTAACCGTGAATGTACCGTTGCTGTTCTTATCCAGTGTGAGCATACTGTCTGCATTATAACCGCCGACATAAGACAGCGCGTTGTTCTTAAGTGTGTATTCACAGATGAGGAAAGATCCGTAGATATCCATAGTTGCTTCCTTGTTGTCAATTTTCAGGATATTCATATGGGGGATGACAACCGAGGAGGCTTCTTCTCTGGTGTAATTGTTCACAAGGTAGTCTGTGACAGCCTTTTCAGCATTTGTTCCGTCAAAGGAATAAATAGACATCTGCGGCGCTGCCGGTGCTTCTGTCGGTGCTTCCGTAGGAGCTGCTGTCGGAGTTGCTGTCGGTGTTTCAGCGGGCTTTTCTTTCTTTCCGCATCCGGCTGCGCCAAATACCATGAGGGCAGCCATTGTCAGTGCAATATACTTTTTTTTCATATTGTCCCTTCCTTCTCATATTATCTGTTTTTGCACACAGTGAATTGTGATCCTGTCTGTTATGCGATATTCGGTACTTTGGTGAATTGTCATATGTCTGTTATGCGATGACCGGTATCTTATAAATTGTCATCCTGTGTGCTATGGAATTTCCGGTATCTTAAATTGTAAAGGCATATATCAGAATGTCAAGGTCTTGACATGTGAAATTTTGTTGTAAGATAAGGTACATTTAATGTATAATATCGCAGGAAAGGCGATTTATCATGGGTTTAAACTCTGTTATTTTTTTGATATTTGTCATCCTGTCGGTTCTCATATACTATATGATACCGAAAAAGTTCCAGTGGGGATGGCTCCTTATTGTAAGTTATATATACTATCTGTCCAATGCCGGCTGGGCATTGGTTTTTATCGTGACAACAACTGTGACGACCTGGTACGCCGGTCTCATGCTTGAGAGAGAGCAATCCGACAGTCGCAGACGTATGATCACAGTCGTGACTCTGCTCCTGAATTTCGGAATACTTGCTGTCCTTAAGTATACGAATTTTGCAGTCAGCAATATCAGCAGCCTGTTCCACCTGAATCTTCCGACATTTAAATGGGTCCTTCCGCTCGGTATTTCATTCTACACATTCCAGTCGATGGGATACCTGCTGGACGTGTGCTGGAAAAGGCAGCAGGCTGAGAAGAATCTGCTGCATTTTGCACTATTTGTATCCTTCTTTCCTCAGATCATGCAGGGACCGATCGGTCGGTATGAGCGGCTGGCCCACCAGTTTTTTGAGGAGCACCGGTTCGATATCCGTAATATGGAGCGGGGAATGCAGCTCATATTCTGGGGTCTTTTTAAGAAAATGGTCCTCGCGGACACCGCCGCTTACTATGTAAATGCGATATTTGACGATCCGGAGAGATATCCCGGTCTTTCGATATTTGCCATACTTGCATACTCGATTCATCTCTACGGAGATTTCTCGGGCGGTATCGATGTCATTTCCGGCATAGCGGTCCTCTTTGGGATAGAACTTGACAAGAACTTCCGGCAGCCTTATTTTGCTGTGAATCTGACAGACTTCTGGCACAGGTGGCATATAACACTCGGATCCTGGATGAAGGATTATGTGTTTTACCCCATTTCTTTGTCCGGATGGATGGGAAGTTTCGGCAAATGGTGCCGCAAAAAATTCGGTCGCAAGACCGGCAGAACGATTCCGATTGCAATCGCCAATGTGATGGTCTTCCTGATCGTCGGCGTATGGCATGGGGCTGCCTGGCAGTACATCGCTTATGGCCTTTACAACGGTCTGATCATAGGTGTGAGCGGTTTGCTCGTGCAGCAGTTCAGGGATTGGAAGAAGAAGCTGCATATACGCGACGACTCCACGCGGTGGCATGTGTTCTGTGTGCTGCGTACATTTTTCATAGTGAACATCAGCTGGTTCTTTGACAGGGCTCTTTCTCTTAAGATGGCGTTCGTCATGATGAAAAATGCAGTCACGTGCTTCACGCCCGCCGAGATCCTGACTATTACTGTAGGACAGTCGGGCAGTGCCTTCAGCACTCCGGTCGCAATAGGCGTACTTTTGGTCGGGTGCATGATCGTATTTGCAGTCAGCATGCTCTGCGAGAAGGGAGTGAATGTCGCGGAGGAAATCATGAGAAGACCTTTTGCATTCAGGCTGGCTTTGTATGCGATTATGCTGATCCTTCCGGCCGTTCTGGGGCAGCCGCCTCTTTCCGAAGGGGGGTTCATCTATGCACAGTTCTAAATTAAGAATTGCCCTGTGTGCAATTTTGCTGGCCGGAATCCTGGCACTCAGTGCCTTTATGAGCTGGCTTCTTTTTCCTTATCTTGAAATGAGGCACACAGTGCACATCATGGGGCAGCCGGATTATGACACACTTATCGTGGGTACATCCCACGGAAAAGCAGCGATCGATCCGATTATTCTGAACAATGACTGCGGTATGCAGGTCATTAATGCATGCCTCGGAAATGAGAGAATGGTAGATAGCTATTACCTCGTCCGTTATGCCGAGCAGCATACGGACCTCAAATATGTGATCCTCGAAGTCGATCCATCCTATTGGGTACTTCCTGCGCAGGTCAATCCGGATTCACTGCGTATCTACCATGAGATTCCGGCGGGAAGCCTGAAGCTTCAGTATGCGGTTGATAAATTACTGAAGGAGGATTCACGAAACATTCTTTTTGAGTGGTATCTCTACCGAAATCAGATCTTCAATATCAAAGATCGTTGGGTAGAAAAACAGAGTGATGCCTACAAGAATTATGATATAGCACAGTTTTCAAATGCTGTTCAGATTTATCGCTCGGATGGCTTCATGTCGATAAACCGTCCGGAGACGGAACCGGAGAAGGCGGATGAGCCGATCGAATGGAATCCGGATAATGTGGAGAAGGATATTCTTCCGATGCTTGATCGCCTGCAGAGGTTCTGCGAAGAGAAAGGAATTATACTGATTGCAGTAACTACGCCGATTCCCGGGACGACATATGAGAAGGGACTTCCGATGACTGCGGAGTCTGAAGCTTATATGAAAGCCCGTATGGATGAGAGAGGCATAACGTACTTCAATTATATGCATGCGGTCCGGGAGGGAATCTCTCCGGATCCCGCTGACTACAGTGACAATGACGGCCATATGTATTGGGACACGGCACGGGATTTCACGGGTGTGCTGGCGCAGGATATAAAGTCGATGCAATAGAAAGTTAGGTCGAACAGAAGGACAGTTAAATAGAAGTTCGTCCGAACAGAAGAGCAGTGAGACAGAAAATCAGTTAAATAGAAGTTCGGTCGAACAGAAGAACAGTCAGACAGAAGAACAGTCAGACAGAAAACAGTCAAATAGAAGTTCAGTCAAACAGAAGAGCAGTCAAATGAGAAGGGGCTGTCGCATCAGGGCAGTGATCACAATATATAGCAGACACTTGCAAACAATGTCTGCCATATATCGGATTCACGCCTTAATGCGACAGCCCCTGATGTTATCAGAGATCACAGCCGCTCATTAAGGAAGGCGCTTCGCACCATGCGCGGCGCGGTAAGAACGCCGAGGCGCTCCTTATAGCTTCGTGATAAGCTCAATGTTAAGCGTAAAGCCCGCGCTTTATCTCTGGCCCTTGTCGTACGGAATACCTTCCGCCTTCGGAGCTCTGGAATTCTTGGAGAAGATCGCCAGGATGATCAGAGAAATAATGTACGGGAGCATGTTGTAGAATGTTCCCGGCAGATGGAGATTTACCAGGAAATCAAATCCCGAATAAATGTTGGACAGCGCTCTGAAAAGTCCGAACAGAAGAGCTGCGGCACCGATCAGTGTAGGCTTCCACTGTCCGAAGATCATAACCGCAAGGGCGAGGAAACCGAAACCTGCAACACCGTTCTCGAATTTCCACTCGCTGACGCCTGCCGTGATGTAGACGATACCGCCGAGACCGCCGAGCGCACCGGAGATCAGAACGCCCGCGTAGCGCATTTTCAGGACATTGATACCTACGGAGTCAGCAGCCTGCGGATGCTCGCCGCATGCCATGAGACGAAGACCGAATTTGGTCTTGTAGAGGACTACATGGGCCGCTATAAGGATCAGCACTGCGAGTAACATGAACCAGCTGAGCTCAAATGAACCTATCTTGACAAGCGTGAAAGCCTTCTTCTGGTTGATGTACTGGATGGCTGAGGATACATTGTTTCTGTCAGCCCTCATGTTGAGAGCTTTTACAAATACCGTCGCAGCCGCTGTGCCCAGCAGATTCATCGCGGTTCCGACAAGAGTCTGGTCTGCCTTGAAATTGATGGCAGCCACCGCAAGGAGCAGAGAGTAAACCAGACCGAACACGACAGCTCCGAGAATCGTCATGAGCAGCATGGCCAGACCCGGAAGTGTGGGGAAGCTCCTCATGACGAGAGCGCCGCCGAGGGCTCCCATTACCATGGTGCCTTCAAGACCGAGGTTGATGACGCCGCTGTGTTCCGAGTAGCAGCCTCCGAGAGCGACAAGGAGAAGTACGGATGCATAAATGAGAGTATACTGAATAAGTAATGTCATGATTTGGATCCTCCCTTCTTAGCTTTGGCAATACCCTTGCGCATGCTATGTTTAAAGAACAGAACGAAGCCGCAGGAATAGATGATGATTGCCGAGATGAGGTCGGAAATCTGTGACGAATAAACCATCTTGTCGACGTAAGATCCGCCGCTCGTAATGTGCTGAATAAAGAAAGCGGAGAAAATGCATCCGATCGGGTGAAGTCCGCCGAGGAATGCTGCCGCAATACCGTTAAAGCCCATGGCCGGAACGGAGGTCTGTGCACAGGACCACTGTTCAATTCCGCTCAGGTACAGGAATGCAGCGCCGAGACCCGCGATGGCACCGGAGATGACCATTGTGAGGATCATGTTCTGCTTTTCCTTCATACCTGCGTATTTTGCAGCGTGGATGTTGAGACCGGTCGCTTTGAGCTCATATCCGAGAGCTGTTTTATCCATAACGACCCATACGATGACGGCTGTGAGTATTGCAAGCGGAATTGCGATCGTTACGTATTTGTTACCCGAGAACAGATTCTGAAGACCTGCGCTGGGAAGGAGACCGCCGGGGGCGTTCGTCCTGAGTGCGAGTGTGTAAGTTGTACTGGATTCCTTGACGCCTGTAAGCAGCATGTTGACGCTGTAGAGGCTGATCCAGTTGAGCATGATTCCCGCGATGACCTCATTAACATTGAGATATGCTTTCAGGAATCCTATGAATCCGCCGATAATGCCGGCACCGATCATGGCAACGATGAGGCATACGAACCAGGGCATCTTAAAGCCGATTGCGAAATAGAGCGATAAACCTGCTCCTACGGCATACTGTCCGGCTGCTCCGATATTGAAGAGACCGACTTTGTAGGCGAAGAGTACGGAGAGAGTACACATAAGAAGCGGTGCTGTCTTAACGAGTGTACTGCCGAAATACTCAAGTGCAACCTGCGGCCTCGGGAAATAGAGGAAATTCTTCAAAATGGAAAGAAGGGCTCTTCCCGCGCCGGCCGGATTAATCAATAAGAGAACGATATAACCGATGACAAGACCGATCAGGATACAGATCAGAGAGGCGAGGACTGACTGCACACCTGGGTTTTCAATGAAGCTTTTCTTTTCGGGTTTCATTTGCGTGTCACCTCCTGCCTTTTTGCTCCGGTCATGTAGAGACCGAGTTCTTCCATTGTAACATCTTCCGGTTTGAACTCGCCGACGATCTCGCCTTCATACATTACGAGGATTCTGTCCGGAACATCCATAACTTCATCAAGCTCGAGACTGACGAGCAGAACGGCTTTGCCGGCATCTCTCTCTGCAATCAGCTGCTTGTGAATGAACTCAATCGCACCGATATCTACGCCACGTGTCGGCTGAACGGCAATCAGGATATCAGGGTCTTTGTCGATCTCTCGTGCTATGATGGCTTTCTGCTGGTTTCCGCCCGACATAGCACGAGTGAGAGTAGCCGGACCCTCGCCGGAACGGACATCGTATTCATTGATCAGTCTGTTCGCATAGTCACGAATCTCTTTTCTGTTCAGGATACCGAATCTGCTGCTGAAGCGTGGCTCAAAGTATTTTACAAGGACCAGATTATCTTCGAGTGAATAATCGAGTACCAGACCGTGTTTATGACGATCCTCCGGTATGTGGCTCATTCCGAGGATGGATTTGCGGCGAATGGATTCTCTGGAGATATCATCGCCTTTCAGAATGATTTTACCGGATTTCAGTGGTTCCAGACCACTGAGACCGTAGATGAGTTCTGTCTGACCGTTACCGTCAATACCTGCGATGCAGACGATTTCTCCGCGCCGTACATTGAAGCTAACGTTCTTAACGACGTCTTTTTTGTTATGTCCAGCAATTGTGATATTGTCAACTTCGAGTATAGTCTCGCCCGGCTCTGCCGGTTTTTTCTCGACGTTGAAGCTGACGTTTCGTCCGACCATCATCGCGGAGAGTTTCTGCGGATCTGTATTCTTCGTCTCGACTGTACCTACATACTTGCCTTTGCGGAGAACAGTACAGCGGTCGGCGACCTCCATGATTTCATTCAGTTTATGGGAGATGAACAGGATGCTCTTTCCTTCTTTTGCGAGACCTTTCATGATATTCATGAGTTCAGCTATCTCCTGAACAGTCAGGACAGCGGTAGGCTCATCGAAAATCAGGATTTCGTTGTCGCGGTAGAGCATCTTGAGGATTTCGGTTCTCTGCTGCATACCTACCGTGATATTCTCAACGATTGCGTCAGGGTCAACGGCCAGGTGGTATTTCTGAGAGAGCTCCATGATCTTCTTGCGTGCCTCATCCTTTTTCAGAAAGAGACCCTGAGTGGGTTCGACTCCCAGGATGATATTGTCAAGAACAGAGAAGCATTCGACCAGCTTGAAGTGCTGGTGTACCATACCTATGCCGAGATCGTTGGCATCGTTCGGGTTCCTGATTTCGACCTTCTTACCGTCTTTTAGAATCTCGCCTTCTTCAGGCTGGTAGAGGCCGAAGAGTACGCTCATGAGAGTACTCTTACCGGCTCCGTTTTCACCGAGCAGCGCATGAATCTCGCCTTTTTTCAGGCGGAGAGTTATATTGTCATTTGCAATTATGCCCGGGAACCGTTTTGTTATATTCAACATTTCGATTGCGTATTCAGACATGTCATTTCTCCTTCGCGAAAGCATCTCTGACCGCTTGCCATGAGGGCTGCGAAGCGATCCGAATAAAGGGATGCTTATTTATTAATAAGAATTATTGGAATAGAGTTGTGGTCTGCGACTTACATAATTGTACCTTCACGCATGTTGACTTTAACTGAAACATCGGGTACCTTGTCGATGCTGCTGTCAACCGTATTCTCGCCTGTGTAGATCTTATTTACGAGTTCATGGTAATCATCAACGGTAAAGTCATCATTCCACAGAGTTGTTTCTTCCGGAAGACCGACATAATTCACTGACATATCTGTTCCGGACACGAGGCCGAGGTTTTCGATCTTACCGACATGCTCATTCCACGTGTTGTCAAAAATAATGGAATTTAACATTGCTTTGACGGTAGCGCCGAGACCTTTCATAGCGGACGTTACAGTCATTCCCTCTCCGTATGCGTCGATGATTCCGGACTGGTCGGAATCAACGCCAATAATTTTTCCGTTTACCTTGGCTGCCGCTTCCGCTGCGGATGTGAAGATACCGCCGCCGCAGGCAAATACGATCTCGGTGCCTTTGGTGAACCATGTGTCCATGGCGGCTGTGATTTCCGTTGAGCCGTAGAACTGTCCGCCGTATGCATACTGCACTTCAATATCATCGGTCACGCCGAGATCTTTCGCCGCTGCGTCGATTCCCTGGAGATAGCCGTATCCGAAACGCATAACTGCAGGAACGGACTGACCGCCGAGATAGCCGAGTTTTCTGTAGCCGAGACGTACTGCCGTATACCCTGCCATATAACCGGGGATTTCTTCGCGGTAAACAGCACAGTAGGTGTTGCCCGTGTTGTAATAATCCGAAGCGGTGTAGGCATCCGGATTCGAATAGTAGATACCACCGACTGCAGCTGCGATGATATCTCCCGCTGTCATATCAAGTGCGATGAACTTGATATCCGGATATTTGTAGGTCACTTCTACAAGTGTGGCAGCGAATGTGTAACCGGGGAGAATGATGATGTTGTATCCCTCAGCGACTGCCACGTCCACCATCGCGATTCTGGCGTAATCCGTATCGCCGTCCGGTTTCTTGTACGTGTAGTCAATGTGGTTCTCTTCACAGTACTCAGACATCGCTGTGTATGTGATCTGGTTGAAAGACTGATCCGTTATGTCTCCGGAGTCCGTTACCATGGCAACTTTGTAATCCGGATTATTGCCGGGGGTGGTTTCCGGCACGGTCGAGCCACAGGCTGACGTGGCCATTATCATGGTCAGGATCAGCAGGGCTATCAGTGTTTTTCTGATGTTCATTAGAGGCACCTCCTTGTGAGAATAACATCATGTGGCGGGACCGGCTTGCGGTTCCGGGGTCGTGGGACTTATAAAAAATTTCTAAAATGATTATATCACTTAATGAGATAATTCGGTATTCGTAACATCATCTGTTGTAAAAATATTTTAATTTAGTTCTCAGTTTGCACACAATTCGTGCCTATAATGGGGGTGTATTGAAGTTTTTGTAACCATTGAAAAAAGTATGAGTTATAATATATGTAAATGAGATTTTTGAGAGCAAACTCTTCAGGGGGGTATATATGGAAAAATTAAAAATTCTGGTAGTAGACGATGAGAGCAGAATGAGAAAGCTTGTAAGGGACTTCCTTGAAAAAGCAGACTATCAGGTCATTGAGGCGGAAAACGGTGAGAGAGCAGTAGACATCTTCTTTGAGGAGAAGGAAATCGCGCTGATTCTTCTCGATGTCATGATGCCGAAGATGGACGGCTGGCAGGTGTGCCGTGAGATCCGTCAGTATTCGAAAGTCCCGATCATCATGCTGACCGCGAGAGCGGATGAGAGAGATGAGCTCATGGGATTCAATCTCGGCGTCGACGAGTATATCTCAAAACCGTTTTCCCCGAAGATTCTGGTGGCCCGCGTCAACGCCGTTCTTCGCCGCGCAGGCAAGGCGGATGCTGCGGATGTCCTCGAGGTCGGCGGAATCAAGGTCGACAAGACAGCACATCAGGTATTCATTGACGGCGAGCCCATAGAACTGTCTTTCAAGGAGTTCGAGCTTCTTCAGTATTTCGTAGAAAATGTAGGCATCGCACTCTCAAGAGAAAAGATCCTGAACGCTGTATGGAACTATGATTATTACGGTGATGCGCGTACGATCGACACGCACGTAAAGAAGCTCCGCAGCAAGATGGGTAGCAAGGGAGAATACATCCGCACGATCTGGGGCATGGGATATAAGTTCGACCCGAACGGCGATACTAAGAAAGCATAAACAGGCATTAATAGCAGAGCACTATGAAACAATCCATCAGAAGACAACTTCTTACAACTTTTATAGTGATGATGGTCCTTACGCTTGTTTCCGTAGGCCTTATCAATTACCTGTTCCTCGGCCGCTTTTATAAGCACCAGAAAACACGGCAGATCAAAAAGACCTATGAGCGGATCAATGAGCTGGCCTTATCGGAAACTGAGAATTTCACAGACGAAATCATGCAGATCAGCGTCCAGGAGAATATCGAGATCCTTGTAACGGATTCTGATTTCACCGAAATCAATTCGACCGGTAAGGATGCTGCGGAGCTCGCCATCCGATTGTTCGGATACTATACCGGATTTTACAGGGACGAGATCGATATCATCGAGGAGAAAGGAAATTATATCCTTCAGGAGGCATCTGACGACCGTATCCGTACGAAGTACCTTGAATTATGGGGGCAGCTTGACAACGGAGAATGGTTCCTCCTGCGCACGCCGCTCGAGAGTATTGAGAAGGCTGTGCATCTCTCAAATGAATTCTATATCGTTGTCGGCGCAATTGTGACATTGATGGCTGTGCTGACGATCACGATTATTTCCAAGCGGATCACCGAGCCCATCGTTCAGCTCAATGAGCTGTCGCAGCGCATGGCTAATCTCGATTTTGACGCAAAATATACCGGCAGCGCTCACAACGAGATCGACCAGCTCGGTGAAAATTTCAACAGGATGTCGGAAGAACTTGAGCGGACGATATCCGAGCTGAAATCGGCAAATGTCGAGTTGCAGAAAGACGTCAAAAAGAAGGAAGAAATCGATGAGGTCCGTAAGGAATTCCTCAATAACGTCTCCCATGAGCTCAAGACTCCGATCGCACTGATCTCAGGATATGCGGAAGGCCTCAAGGATAATATTGCTGAGGACAAGGAAAGCCGGGACTTCTACTGTGACGTCATTATCGACGAGTCAAACAAGATGAATAATATGGTCCAGAAACTGCTGTCCCTTAACCGTCTTGAGTTCGGCAACGATCCGACGGTCATGGAGCGCTTCGACATTGTTTCTCTCGTTAGGGGCGTTGTGCAGGGCATGAAGCTTCTGCTCGATGAGAAGGGAGCGGAGGTGACATTTTCATCGGAAGACTGTATATACGTCTGGGGTGATGAGTTCAAGATCGAGGAGGTCGTGACGAACTTCATGAGCAATGCTCTGAATCATCTCGATTACGAGAAAAAGATCGACATACGGATCCGCCGCGTCGACAATCTTGTGAGAACATCCGTATTTAACACGGGAGATCCGATACCTGAATCGGATCTCGATAAGATATGGGACAAGTTCTATAAGGTCGATAAAGCCCGCACCAGGGAATACGGCGGAAGCGGAATCGGGCTCTCTATTGTAAAGGCGATCATGGATGCACACAACCAACAGTGCGGCGTAAAGAACTACGATAACGGTGTGGAATTCTTCTTTACGCTGGAGGGCAAATAAGCACAGGCTCTCGTGACCGTCTTGACGCTGAAGGGCAGATAACCACAAGCTCTCACGACCGTCTGATGATGAGAATGCAAAATATAATCTGAAATAATAAATGACACTCGGACTGCCGCAACAGACAACGTCACGACTATATAAATCGGATGTTTTAAACAGCATCCGGTTATATAGTTGCGTATCCTGTTGCGACAGTCTCTTTTATGTCTTAGGGAAGTACGTTCCCTATGACATAACGCTCCGCGAGGATGCGACTGGTGCGCAGGTGAAGATGCAAGCTGGCGCGTCCACAGGAACTGCCGCGTTGTCCAATAACTACAAATTCATTGATAAACACGTTATTTCATGGTATATTTACCAACGTATGTATTTTTTCCTGATTATAAGGAGAACTCTGTCCGGAGGGAAAAGTGTATAAATTGAAGGAGTACTGACCGGCAGACTTGTTCCGAATGGATAAGTTAATGAAAGAATGGGGAAAATCCAATGGTAGCAGTTATTGACTACGATGCAGGCAATATCAAAAGTGTTCTTAAAGCTTTCCGCTATCTCGGTCAGGATGTGGAACTCACCCGGGATCCCGAAATTATACGCAGAGCAGATCATGTCGTTCTGCCGGGCGTTGGGGCATTCGGTGATGCGATGAAGCGTCTTGCCGACTATGGCCTTGTGGATGTAATCAGGCAGGTTGCAGAAGACGGTACGCCGTTTCTCGGAATATGTCTCGGCCTTCAGCTTCTCTTTGACAGCAGCGAAGAAAGCCCGGGGGCAGTCGGGCTCGGGATTCTGAAGGGTACCAACGTCCGCTTTACAGAGGCACCGGGGTATAAGATTCCGCAGATCGGATGGAACAGTCTGCATTTGCAGAATAACGGAAGGCTGTTTGAGGGAATTGAGGATGGGGCATTTGTATACTTTGTCCATTCCTTCTACGCTGTAGCGGAGAACGAGAAGGTCGTGAAGGCGACCTGCACGTACACGGATGTGGCGACAGCGTCTGTTGAGATGAGAAATGTATTTGCCTGCCAGTTCCATCCTGAAAAGTCCGGAAATGTAGGTCTGCAGATCCTCAGGAACTTCCTGAACACGGATCGCAGGGATTTTGTGTGAGCATCAGGTTCACAAACAGTTTTCGTAGAATGTTGCAAACATATCAGGAGGAGAATCGTGCTCACAAAAAGAATCATTCCCTGCCTCGATGTCAACGCGGGCAGAGTAGTAAAAGGTGTAAATTTTGTCGATCTCAAAGATGCCGGAGATCCGGTCGAGATTGCTAAAGCATATGATCTGGAAGGCGCTGATGAGCTTGTATTCCTCGATATCACGGCGTCCTCGGACAATCGCGAGACGGTCGTCGATATGGTCGAACGAGTCGGTGATCAGGTCTTCATTCCGTTCACGGTCGGCGGCGGTATACGCACGGTCGAAGATATGAGAAAGATCCTTCGCGCGGGAGCGGATAAGATTTCCGTAAATTCCGCAGCAATTGACAATCCGGAACTGATCCGTGAGGGTGCGGAGAAATTCGGCAGTCAGTGCATCGTTCTGGCTATTGACGCCAAGAAGAGGAAGGATGCGGAAGGCTGGACAGTCTACAAGCACGGCGGAAGAATCGATACCGGGCTCGATGCGGTCGAGTGGGCGAGGAAGGCTGTAGAGCTGGGAGCAGGAGAGATCCTGCTGACTTCCATGGACGGCGACGGCACGAAGAACGGATATGATCTGAAGCTCACAAGAGCGATTTCGGATGCGGTCGGCGTTCCGGTCATCGCATCCGGCGGCGCTGGAACTATGGAACACTTTGTTGAGGCTGTCACGGAGGGCGGTGCGGATGCGGCTCTGGCGGCGTCGCTGTTCCATTACAAGATCATGACGATCCGCGAGGTCAAGGAATATATGCGTGAGCGTGGGGTCGAAGTGAGACTCTAAAGTGAAGAAATAAACTTTTCGCTTGCTGCTATTCAGCAGTTTCATCATTTAAAAAATGCTAATGCTCAAAGTGAGAAGTTCGAGTAAAAGTTAATTCGAAGTGAGAAAAATTATGGCTATTACAGGTGAATGGGAAGCGGCTCTCAAGCCGGAATTCGGCAAGCCGTACTATGCAAAGCTTTATAAGACGGTGATCCATGAATACAGAACGCATGTGATCTATCCGCCGAGCAACGATGTCTTCAACGCCTTCAATTTCACGCCGCTCGAGAAAGTGAAGGTAGTCATTCTCGGGCAGGATCCCTACCATGGGGAAGGTCAGGCCAACGGTCTGTGCTTCTCCGTGCACAAGGGAATCCGTATACCCCCGTCTCTGGTCAACATCTATAAGGAGCTGAACAGCGATCTCGGATGCACGATTCCGGACAACGGGGATCTTACACCATGGGCGAAGCAGGGCGTATTGCTTCTCAACACGGTCCTGACTGTGCGCGCCCATGAAGCCAACTCCCACCGCGGGATAGGTTGGGAAGAATTCACGGACGCCTGTATCAAGGTTCTTGCAGAGCAGGACCGGCCGCTTGTCTTTATACTCTGGGGGACGCCGGCACGGCGGAAAAAGGCTCTTATCCACAATCCGAAGCACCTGATCGTCGAATCACCTCATCCGAGCCCGCTTTCGGCTCACAACGGGTTTTTCGGCAGTAAGCCGTTTTCGAAGACAAATGCATATCTGGAATCAGTCGGTCTTGAACCGATCGACTGGCAGATACGGTAAGAAACTAATACTTCCCACTTGATTATCATAGACAGCCAGGCGACGCCCTTCGATTGCATTTTTAATGATATCGACTGTGCGTCAGGTATGGAGTGGGGAGTATGAGCATGAAATAAACAGACAACGAAGGGTTAAAATATGGCAGAAAAAAAAGGGGCGGTGGTCAAACAGGCCGCCTTCCTTATGGCAGCACAGCTGATATGCAGCGTAGTCGGACTCCTTTATCGAAGCCCGCTCCATCTGATTATGGGAGACGTAGGTGACGGATATTATACCTACGCCTATGAATGGTACACAATTATTCTTCTTATCTCTTCTTATAGTATACCCATGGCAATCTCCAAAGTAATGGCGGAGAGACTGGCCCTCGGTCAATACCGCAATGCACAGAAGGTCTTTCACGGTGCGCTTCTGTATGTTCTCGGCGTAGGCGGAATCGGAGCATGCGTCGCGTTTTTCGGAGCACCGCTTTTCCTCACAGCTACCCCGGATGCTGTCCTGGCCCTCAGGATACTCGCACCGACTATTCTTTTGTCCGGCTTTTTAGGATGTCTCCGCGGTTACTTCCAGGCTCAGAATAACATGATGCCGACGGCGATTTCGCGTGTCGTGGAACAGATCCTGAACGCGATCATGTCGGTCTTTGCCGCATGGCTTCTCACGAGACCATATTTAGGCAATGAGAATCTTACGGGAAAATTCGGTGCCGCAGGCGGCACCATCGGTACCGGCTCCGGTGTTGCGATCGGCATAGTGTTCATGCTTTTCATGTATATGCTGAATCGCAAGACTTACATGGCTCAGATCGAAAGCGATAAGACAGGAAAGACGGAGAGCTTTGCAGACGTGTTCAAAGTTATTTTCCTTATGGTCACGCCTATTATCTTTGCAACTTGTATCTACAATGCGACAGCCATCGTTGATCAGAACATATTCAGTTATTCCATGGTGGCCAGAGGCGTAGGAGCGATGGACATCAGTCGACAGTACGCTTTGTTCGGTTATCGCTTCAAGCCTATCATCAATATACCGATCGCACTCTCATCGGCAACATCGACAGCCCTAATCCCTGCGGTAGCCACTGCTATGGCGTCGAACAACAGAAAGGATGCGAAAGATAAGATCAACGAATGCATGTTGTTGTCCACATTCATCGCCATTCCGGCTGCTATCGGACTGTGTGTGCTTTCATATCCGGTCATCCGCATTCTGTATCCTACGGGTGATGTGAAGGGTGCTGCCATGCTGCTCTCACTCGGATCGATTTCAGTAGTATTTTACAGTCTTTCTACAGTAACCAACGGCGTTCTGCAGGGACTCGGACATCCGTCCGTTCCGGTGCGCAATGCGGCGGTGGCGCTGGCAATTAACGCGCTGGCGGCATTTGTCACCGTAAGATACCTCGGAATGGGAGCAACGGGAGTATTGCTCGCAACGGTACTCTATGCATATACCGTAATGACTATGAATGCCGTTGCACTGAAGAAATTTCTGGGTTACGAGCATGATATAAAGAGGCTCATTCTCCAGCCGCTCAAAGCGGCTCTGGTCATGGGCGCTGTCGTAGGAATCGTATTCTGGGTGCCGTACAAACTGCTTCCGGGAGTCTTCGACAGATATCTCATGAGCGCCGTCCTGACGATGGTGTCCGTGCTGATCGGTGTAATCGTTTATGCGATCATCTATACCAAATCGACGGGTATGACAGACGCGGAAATCAGACGTCTGCCGATGGGAACAAAGATACTTGTACTTCTCAGGAAACTACATGTCCGATAAGAGATGTTGCTTTTCTTGTGTTTCAGTAATATAATACATATCAATTTGATTTTGCGGGTTAAACCGTTAAAGTGAAATTCATTATAGAAGACATAGCTTCAATAATGTAAGAAGCATTTTTGAAAGGAGTGTATCAACGTGGGAGAGAAGAAACTCATGCTCGGAAACGAAGCCATCGCACGCGGTCTCTGGGAGGCAGGCGTTAAGGTAGCTTCCGCTTATCCGGGAACACCGAGTACTGAAATCAGTGAGAACCTTGTACAGTACAAGGACGACCTGTATTGTGAGTGGGCACCGAATGAAAAGGTAGCGGCAGAAGTGGCCTTCGGCGCTTCTGTGGCAGGCGTTCGTTCATTTGCATGCATGAAAATGGTCGGATATAACGTCGCTGCCGATCCGGTTTATTCCGCTGCATATTCAGGCGTAGGACGCGGTATGGTCCTTACTGTCGCTGACGATCCGGGCCTTTACAGCTCACAGAATGAGCAGGATACGCGTGCCGTCTCCAGAGCAGCACAGATCCCGGTCTTGGAGCCGTCTGACAGCCAGGAAGCGAAGGATTTTACAAAGCTCGCTTATGAGATCAGCGAAAAATATGATAAGCCGGTAGTCGTCCGCACAACGACACGTCTTGCGCATTCTCAGGGTATTGTTGAGCTCTGCGATCGCGAGGAGATCGAGGACAAGGTTTATGAGACAAATATCGCGAAGAACGTTATGCTCCCGGCCAACGCCATCAAGCGTCATGTCATCGTTGAGGAAATGATGGAAAAGCTGTCGGAAGATGCATGTTCCATGGATATCAACAGGATGGAAATCCGCGACACAAAGGTCGGTTTTATCACCAGCGGTATTCCGTATCTGTATATCCGTGAGGCAATGCCGGAAGCTTCCACACTGAAGCTCGGTCTGGTACATCCGCTCCCGAGAAAGCTCATTGAAGAGTTTGCTTCCAAAGTTGACCGCGTGATCGTATTTGAAGAACTCATGCCGGTCATCGAAGAGCAGGTCAAATCCTGGGGCATCGAGTGCGACGGCAAGAACATTTTCACGAAGATCGGCGAGTATTCCGCAAATATGATCCGTGAGCGCGTTCTCGGACAGAAGCTCGATATCACTCCGGAGACAAATGTACCGAATCGTCCGCCTATTCTCTGTCCGGGTTGTCCGCACAGAAGTACGTTCTGGGCTCTCAAGAGACTGAAGCTCCATGTGGCAGGCGACATCGGATGTTATACACTCGGCGCTGTCGCACCGCTTTCGACCATTGAGACATGTCTCTGCATGGGATCATCCATTTCCTCCCTGCACGGCATGGGCAAGGCGAAGGGTGAGGACTATATCAAGAACTGGGTATCCGTAATCGGTGATTCGACATTTATGCACACCGGTGTGAATTCTCTGATGAATATGGTCTACAACCAGAGCCATGGAACAGTCATTATTCTTGACAACAGAATTACAGCCATGACAGGACATCAGGATAACCCGGCAACCGGCAAGACTCTGATGGGTGAAACTGTCCCGGCTATCGATTTTGAGAAATTCTGCCACGGCATCGGTATTGAAAATGTATTCACCGTCAACGCTCTCGATCAGGCAGCCATGATGGAAACGATTAAGAGAGAAGTGAAGGCAGATCATCTCTCCGTTATCGTTGCAAAATCCCCGTGCGCTCTCATCAAGGAGGCAAGGACCAAAAAGAAATGCGTACCGCTTCCGGAGAAGTGCGTACACTGCGGCGCATGCACACGCCCGGGATGTCCGGCTCTTACAAAGAACAGTGACGGAACGATCTCGATCGACGCAACGATGTGCAACGGCTGCGGCCTGTGCCGTCAGCTCTGCCGTTTCGATGCTATTAAGGAGGTGGAGTGATGCAGACCAGAAATATTATGATCGTCGGTGTCGGCGGACAGGGTACTTTGATTGCCAGCCGTATTCTCGGCGGTATCGCTGTTACAGCAGGATATGATGTGAAGGTATCTGAAGTCCATGGTATGGCTCAGAGAGGCGGCTCGGTCGTGACTTTCGTGCGCTACGGCGATAAGGTCGAGGAGCCGATCGTGGAAGAGGGATGTGCTGATGTACTGATTGCATTTGAGAGGCTTGAGGCCAAGAGATATGCGCATTTCCTGAAGAAGGACGGCGTTCTGATCGTCAACGATACGCGCATCGATCCGATGCCGGTCGTAATCGGGGCAGCAGAGTATCCGGAGAACATTATCGAGGATATCGAGAAGAATCATACCGTCTATCGTGCGGATGCTACGGCGATTGCGATGGAGCTGGGGAATCCGAGGTGCTTTAATGTTGTGATTCTCGGTATGGCGGCTCGCCATATGGATTATAAGGTAGAGGATTGGTACGACATTATTGAGAGGACGGTGAAGCCGGCGACGGTGGGGGTGAATAAGAGGGCGTTTGACGCCGGGTATAATTTAAAGTAACAGTATTTTCGTATAAAAATAATTATCCAACTTCCCACTCGCTGATCATGGACAGTCTCATCATAAAAAAATGCATCGTCGGGACGCTCCCGCTCGGTCTCGCTGGCAGCGGTACTAATAAATTTTCGGCGCTTGCGCTTGAAAATTTAAAGTACCGGCCGCTCGACGACGCCCGATCGATTGCATTTTTAATGATTCGACTGCGCGATAGGTATGGAGTGGGAAGTTTTAATAAAGCGGAAATACAAAAATCCTGCACGGGAGAGTGTGAAAACCACCTACTGTGCAGTTTTTTGTTGGGATTCTGGCTTCTTTGTGAGCAGTCTTATCATTAAAAATGTATTGTTGGGCCGCTCGACGACGCCCGATCGATTGCATTTTTAATGATTCGACTGAGCGAGAGGTAAGGGGTGGGAAGTTTTATATACGGAAATACAAAAATACTGCACAGGGGGGAGAGAGAACCGACCCCTGTGCAGTTTTTTGTTGGGATACAGGCTTCGTCGTGAGCAGTCTCATCATAAAAAATTCATCTATATATTTTTTTGAATTGTACAAATTTTTGAAAAATACTGCAAATTCCGCTTGACGTTCGTACGTTAAAGCGTTACACTTTAACTCAGCGAAAAAATCGCATGAGAAATATGTATCGGACATCAATTTATTGTATTGTCCGGTAAGTAAACGTCCATATATGGACCGAGAGGGAGGAAATTCAAATGGCACTTAAAGTTTGTCTACTGATTATTTTCTTTGCAATGATGATCGGCATCGGCTGGTACTCACGGCATCAGGCCAGGACCGTTGAAGGCTACGTTCTTGGCGGACGTTCCGTAGGACCGTGGATCTCGGCATTTGCATATGGAACCTCCTATTTCTCGGCAGTTGTATTCGTCGGTTATGCAGGTCAGTTCGGATGGAGATACGGACTTGCTTCCACATGGATCGGAATCGGAAACGCGATCATAGGCTCTCTGATGGCTTGGGTCATCCTCGGCAGAAGAACGCGCGTCATGACAAAGCACCTGAATTCCGCAACCATGCCGGCTTTCTTCGAATCAAGGTATGATTCCCAGTCACTTAAGATCGTGGCTTCCGCCATCATCTTTGTATTCCTGATTCCGTACACGGCTTCGGTATATAACGGTCTCTCCAATCTTTTTGAGATGGCCTTCGGCATTCCCTATATCTACTGCGTAATGATGATGGCTGCGCTCACCTGTGTATATGTACTTCTGGGCGGTTACACTGCGACCGTTTACAACGACTTTGTACAGGGCATCATCATGCTGATCGGTATTGTCTGCGTAATCGGTGCTGTCCTCGGAGGACAGGGCGGTTTCATGAACGCAGTCAGAACACTTTCCGAGATTCCGAGTGATAACCCGGTAACGATGGGACAGCAGGGTGCATTTGCATCATTCTTCGGACCGGACCCGGTTGGACTCTTCTATGTAATCGTTCTCACATCGCTCGGTACATGGGGCCTCCCGCAGATGGTCCAGAAGTTCTACGCTATTAAGAGCGAGAAAGCGGTAGCGACCGGAACAGTCGTTTCAACATTTTTCGCAGTGGTCATAGCAGGCGGTTCTTACTTCCTCGGCGGTTTTGCACGTCTGATTGACGTATCCAAGGTTTCAACCATCGCAGATGACGGCACTGTCAAGATGATGTACGATCATGTCATGCCGGCTCTGCTTGAGAATCTGCCGGATGTTCTGATGGGAATTCTGATCGTGCTTATCATGAGTGCGTCCATGTCAACACTTTCTTCGCTGGTCCTGACATCCAGCTCGACTCTGACGCTTGATTTCCTGAAGGGAACACTCATCAAGGATATGAACGAGAAGAAACAGCTCTGGTGGCTCAGAACGCTGGTCGTTTTCTTCATCGTTATTTCTGTCGTGATTGCTATGAACCCGCCGACATTCATCGCACAGCTGATGGGTATCTCCTGGGGCGCTCTTGCCGGAGCATTCCTCGCACCGTTCCTGTACGGACTGTACTGGAAGGGCGTTACACAGGTATCCTGCTGGGCATCCTTTATATTCGGCGTGGGTCTCACGGTACTGAATCTGTTTACGGCATGGTTCAATCCGATTCAGGCAGGTGCTATCGCGATGCTCGGTGGACTTGTAATTGTTCCGCTTGTCTCGGTTCTGTCACCGAAGATGGATAAGAAGAAGGTAGACGCTATGTTCGCATGCTATGACGTCGAGGTCGAGGCTACGACGAAGAACATTCTTCCGGACGATACGGATTATTAATGAAGAGTTCAAGGGGTGGACACTCCCGTTAAATAGATGGTTTGCAGCCCTATTTGACCTTTACACATAGGGGGCTGTCGCATTAAGGCGCGGCACCACTACATATGGCAGACGTTATTTGCAAATGTCTGCCATATGTAGTGGTGGCACTGCCTAATGCGACAGCCTCTTTTGTCGTATAGGAAATTCCTCGAATTTCCTATACGACAAAATCCTCAGCTACTCAATGCTCCACCGGAGTATTATTACGCATGCTTAGGCACGGCAGGATGCGCACTCTCACGGTATGGAAGAAGTCGCTGCGCGACCGTGCTCGGCGCGCAAAGTGAAATCTGGTTTCAACGTGTATGCGTTGGCACCGACAGCCTTAAGTGTATAGCCGGAAATCGTCTTTTCTGATAGCTTTGATATTTCTTCTGTATCCTGTATCGGGTTGTCAGGATTTATTAAACATAGTATCCTAATATATGTAATTGATATTGAGCAGAAGATGCAAGAAAATCTCGGCGTTTTGTCGCGAGATAGTACTCACGTTGAAGAAACAGCTATGAAGAGACTTGAAATGAAGGAACCAAAAGCAGAATTCTTTAATAAAGAAGAACATTATGAGGAAGATTACAATCGGTTTTATCGGCAACGGCAAAGGAATTAACAGGTACCATATCCCTTTCATCCGCACCCGACAGGATAAATTCAATATCAAGACTATTTATTCGAGGCATCCTTCCGATGCATGGGAAAAGATACCGGGTGTCAATTACGTACACAACATTGATGAACTCCTGCAAGACCCTGAAATTGAACTTGTCGTTGTATCAACTCCTTCACCATCTCATTATGAGATGACAAAACAGGTCATTCTTGCCGGCAAGAACGTTGTCTGCGACAAACCATTTTGCGAGACAAGGGCACAGGCGGAAGAACTTTTTGCGCTTGGACGGGAAAAAGGCGTTATGGTGCAGTGCTACCAGAACAGACGATTTGACAGCGATTTTCTGACTACGCAGAAGGTAATAGAATCCGGCAAAATAGGTGATTTGCTGGAAGTTGAGATGAGCTTTGACTATTATCGACCTGAGGTTCCCGAGAAAACAGAGCATTTTGACATTATCACATCATTTCTCTACGGTCATGCCTGCCATACTCTGGATCAGGTCATATCCTATTTCGGAAAACCCGACCATGTGCATTATGATGTGCGGCAGCTGCTTGGGGAAGATCGTCTCAATGATTATTTTGATATAGACATGTATTACGGTGTGACAAAAGTGTCCGTAAAATCATCTTACTTCCGGATAAAAGAAAGACCCAGTTTCATCGCTTACGGCACACGCGGCATGTTCGTGAAAGCGGGTAAAGACAAACAGGAAACACATTTAAAACTTTTCTACATGCCTTATGACCACAAGGATTTCGGAATTGATCTGCCGGAGGATTACGGCATCCTGACATATTATGATAAGGACGGCATTTACCACGAAGAGAAAGTCATCTCAGAAAAAGGAGATTATGCTCGCTATTACGATGCGGTCTATGAAACTATTGTGAACGGAGCTCCGCAGCTGGTAACACCTGAGCAGACACTTCTTCAGCTGTCAATGTTGGAAGAAGGTATAAAAAACTGTAAATAACCGAGGTAAAACTGACTTAATTTCAGTGTATAATGGAGAATGCTACTGACCTTTTTTCAGGTCAGCATCAGTCAGAACACGGCGGAGAGAGTAAGCCCTGTCACAGGGCGAGGGCTTGAAAAGTAGCCGGAAAAGAGATCAACTACAGTATATGAGAGATATTTTACTGATTATTCCTGCCTACAACGAGGAGCAATCCATCGTTGAGACGGTAACAGCAATAAGGAAATTCAATAGAAAAAGGAAACGCAAAGTGGATTTCATCGTGATCGACGACGGGTCCACGGACCGTACCGCAGAACTCCTGAGACTTTTTCACATCCCCTGTATTCATATGGAGTCGAATCGGGGAATCGGCGGAGCCGTACAGCAAGGCTACCGATACGCCAAAGAGAAGAATTATAAATATGCGGTTCAATTCGACGGCGACGGTCAGCACGGCATAGAGTACATTTACGATGTCATCGCTCCGATAGAAAGGGGAGAGGCGGATATGGTCATCGGATCCCGATTTGCCGGACTCAGGAGTTATTACACGCCCGGGGTTTTTCGTCGAATTGGCATTTGTTGGATTTCCTTACTGATTCGTCTCAAGACCGGGCAGGTGATCAAAGACCCGACAAGCGGATACCGTGCGGTGGGAGCCTTCGGCATGGAGGCATTTGCAAATGATTACCCCGCCAGATATCCCGAACCTGAATCCTGTGCGAGACTGCTGCGTCAGGGAAAGCGAGTCAGAGAAGTTCCTGTGAAAATGCATAAGAGATCCGGGGGCAAATCTTCAATCTATTCCTGGAGAAAGATCGAGTACATGCTGATGGTCAGCATGGGAATTTTGAGAGCATGATAAGATGGAATATTTACTCTCAGAGGAATGCTGAATAGCTTCTGATGGTCAGCATGGGGATTTTGAGGGCGTGACACATGTGCGTAATCTCTCCGCAGTAAGACTGAATAGATTCTGGCGGTGATTTCATGAAGATACGTCAGGCATGTATATTATAGGCACAGCATGAAAGGAACGACTGGGCAAGATGGGTGACAGAAAGATAGTATTTTTTGATATAGATAACACGCTCTGGGACTACAGCCTTGCGATTCCCGAGAGTACACGGAGGGCGATTTCAGAGCTCCGCAGGAATGGGCATCTGGCCTTCATCAACAGCGGCCGTTCCCGCGGGTATATCCGGGACGAGAATTTGTTTTCTCTCGGATTTGACGGCGTGGTCTCCTCGTGCGGCGAGATGATAGAATGTACGCTGGAATGTCTTGCTGTCGAATCGAGAATGCAGAACGAAAAGTCGGCTGAACAGAAGAGCAGAGAGTCGAGTCTTGAACGAAGAATGAATGTTGAGCAGAAGGAACCGGAGTCAATCACGACCAAACTTGACTGGAACAGGGTCGTATATTCCTATGAAATGTCGAGTGAAGAGATAGAGAGGTGTGTGCGCACGGTCAGAAGATACAAGATGAGACCGATTCTGGAAGGAAAAGAGTATCTGTATTTTGATGACCATGAATTCGGTGGCGATGCCTACGGTGAGTTTGTTCGATCGACGATGGGCGATGCGCTTCTGGGAATCGACAGCAACTGGGGAAAATGGGAAGTCTCCAAGCTTTCCTGTGCGATGGATGACCCGGCTCTCATCAAGCCCTGCTTTGATGAGCTTTCAGACCTGCTCAGCTATCTCATCCACAATGAGGAAGTCGTGGAGATGGTGCCGCTCGGATTTTCGAAAGGAACGGGTATTGAGAAGGTCTGCGAGCTGACCGGCATTTCGGTAAAGGATACGATCGCTTTCGGAGACAGTGTCAACGACCTTGAGATGTTGAGAGCTGCGGGCATAGGCGTCGCCATGGGGAACGGAACCGCTGTTGCCAAAGAAGCATCGGATTATGTGACGACGGATATTCATGACGACGGAATCCGGAATGCGCTCAGGCATCTGGGACTGATATGATTGATGATGGCGATGAGGAATGTGTTTGTCTGACCGGGAACCGGCAAAAATGCGGACTGAAACATAATTAAGAATATTTATGCCTATAAAAAGTTGCACACGCTGTCAAAATGCACTATAATTAAAGCTAATATATTTCGAAAATTATACAGAAATTACAATTAGGAGGGCTTATGGAGGCTTATACAAAACTGGAGTCAAAGAGATATAACAACGTAATTCTCCGCGTTATTCCCGGCCACTTTGTGACCCCGAACTCCCACATCAACTATTACTTTGATATGACGACCATCTCCCGCCGCCAGGCAGAGGCCAAGGCAGCGGCAGATTCCATAAGCGAGTATTTCAGCTCCGATACGATTATCGATACGATCGTCTGCCTTGAAGGAATGGATGTCATCGGTGCATATCTTGCCGATGCGCTTACAAGATCCGGTATCCTTTCTGCAAATATGCATAAGACCATGTACGTTGTAGCTCCGGAGTCCCGTATGACAGGTCAGATGATTTTCCGTGAGAGCAGCGAATACATGCTCAAGAACAAGAACTGCCTTGTACTCCTCGCCAGCGCAACGACCGGCGGAACGCTCAGACAGGCTGCCAATACAGTGAACTATTACGGTGGCAAGGTTGTCGGATTTGCAACAATTTTCTCGGCCATCACATCTGTCGCAGGAATCAGAGTATGCTCTCTCTTCAGCCCCAAAGATGTACCGGATTATAAATCTTACTCCCACAGTGAGTGCCCGATGTGCAAAAACGGCCGCAAAGTGGATGCGATCTGCAACGGTTACGGATACACCAGACTGTGAGGCTTTCCGAATCGCTTTACAGTGAAAACGAGAGATGAATGAGCACATGCTATTAAGAGGCTGCCTTTCTGGGGCAGCCTCTTTCTTAGAATGCAGGATTTGCGTATACTGATTGCCCTTTATGTGTAAAGTTTGCAATATTTTTATTGGGAGCAGATATCAGGATATGTTATAATAAGTTACTAATGACTTGACATAAAAGTACAGTTCGCCTGCGAAACTGCTCCGATAACATATTTAACTGCGACTGTACTTCAAGGATGAAAGGGAAGACTGCAGATAACTGTCCGTAAGGAGCAGCAGTATGCCGGAAAAAATATATCCGGTATCGGCCGATAGATAGAGGAAGATGACACTATCATGATTTTAGAAAAGATAAACGAACCGAGTGATGTTAAAAAATTGACATATCCAGAGATGGAGATTCTTGCCGGGGAAATCCGGGATTTTCTGGTTGACAAGATCAGCCAGACCGGCGGCCATCTTGCATCCAATCTGGGTGTTGTGGAATTGACTATTGCATTGTACCGTGTTTTTAATTTTCCGGATGACAAGGTCATCTGGGATGTCGGTCATCAGGCCTACACCCACAAGATCCTGAGCGGCCGGAAAGCAGGATTTGAAGATCTCAGAAAGTACGGAGGCCTCAGCGGCTTTCCGAAGAGGAAAGAGAGCCCGTACGATGCATTTGACACCGGACACAGTTCAACATCGCTTTCAGCGGGTCTTGGCATTGTGCAGGCCAGAGACATACTCCATGAGAATTATCGCGTTGTTTCTGTCATCGGTGACGGTGCTCTGACAGGCGGCGAGGCTTATGAAGCCCTGAACAACGCAGGTGACCGCAACTCGAATTTCATTATCATCCTCAACGACAACGGAATGTCGATCTCCCATAACGTAGGCGGCATGTCGAGTTATCTCAGTGAGATCCGCACTGCAGAGGGATACATAACACTTAAGAAAAATGTGGAAGATCATCTGAGAAGCCTTCCCCTGGTCGGTGATCCTGTCGCAGACGCGATCGTTCGCACGAAGAACACGATCAAGCAGATGGTCGTGCCGGGCATGCTATTTGAAAATATGGGCATCACGTATCTCGGTCCTGTCGACGGACATGATATCCGGAAGCTCACGAAGATCCTGCATGATGCGAAGCGAATCGACCGCACTGTTATCGTCCATATTTTGACGAAGAAGGGTAAGGGCTACGCGCCTGCGGAAAAGCATCCCGAGAAATTCCATGGTATCGGCAAGTTCAATAAAGTGACAGGGAAGCCGGTCGGAGCGAGCGGTAAACCGGGTTATACAAATGTATTTTCCGATAAGCTCTGTTCTCTCGCCGCGAGGGACAGACGGATCGTCGCGGTGACAGCCGCGATGCCGGACGGGACAGGTCTTGCGGAATTTTCCAGAATCTTTCCTGACAGATTCTTTGACGTGGGCATTGCGGAGCAGCATGCGGTCACGACCGCAGCAGGTATGGCCTCAGCCGGCCTGAAACCGGTCGTAGCGGTCTATTCCTCGTTCTTACAGAGAGCCTATGACCAGATTCTGATGGATGTATGTCTGCAGGAGCTTCCGGTCGTATTCTGCATCGACCGTGCCGGACTGGTGGGAGCTGACGGTGAGACGCATCAGGGAATATTTGACCTGACATATCTGTCATCCATACCGAACCTTACCGTCATGGCTCCGAAGAACAAGTGGGAGCTGCAGGATATGATGGAGTATGCATTTTCACTTGACCGCCCTGTCGCGATCCGCTATCCGAGAGGAATAGCCTACGACGGGCTTGAGAAGGTCCGTGCGAAGATCGAGTACGGAAAGAGCGAACTCATCTATGAGGAGAAGGACATCGCACTTATCGCTGTGGGCAGTATGGTCAGCACGGCAGAGCATATTCGTGAGAAGCTGAAGGATAAGGGATATTCCTGTACGCTGGTGAACGGACGCTTCATAAAACCTGTGGACAAGGACATGATCGATTATCTTGCAAAGAATCATAAGTATATTATGACTCTGGAAGAAAATGTCAAGCGCGGTGGCTTCGGTGAGGTCATTACAGACTATATAGCAAAACACCATCCGACACTTCGCGTGACCAATATTACGCTGCCGGATGAGTATGTCGAGCACGGCGATGTGACGAAATTGAGAAGCGTGCTCGGAATCGATAGTGATTCTGTTCTGAAGAAGATAGAAGGACGATTGGAATCCTACGGTTGTATGCCGAGCGCTGAAGGACAGAGGGATGAGAAGACGGAATAGAGACAGAAAGGAACAGATCAAGACACTTTTCGTGCTCTCGACAATTCTCATAGTTCTCATTACGATTACTGTGTTCCTGTACAAATTCAAGACGGGAAAGATATTTTTGAACGAGACCTGGTATCCGGTAAATAATCTGCCGGTTCAGGATGATGCGGGTTCTGCGCTTGACTACCATATCAGTGACGTGCTCACGGCTTATTCCGAATTTGCTCCCGGATTCAATGTGAATATCAAGCCTGAGAGGATTCCTAAGCAGGGCAACGGGCAGAAATACATTGCGATCCATTATCTCGGTGTGAACGGTGAGAATAATGCCCTGGAGACGGACGGAGAGGGCACGCATTTCTATATATACTGGGACGGTACGATTTACCAGACTGCGGGACTGGATGCGATTACGTGGCATGTCGGAACAGCAGGTCAGTATACACAGATTCATCCGGATGCGGGGAACGACAATGCGATAGGGATAGAGATGTGCGCGAAGTGCGACGGAGACGCGTCGAATGACATGGATCCGTCCTGGTATTTCACGGAGGAGACGCAGGAGTCCTGCGTGCTTCTGACGGCGTATCTGATGAAGATCATGAATATTCATGAGGACTGTGTGATAAGGCACGGGGATATAGTGGATAAGTATTGTCCGGCGCCGTATTTCAATAATAACAAGTATCAGACGTCGTGGACGTGGGATGAGTTTAAGTCGAAGCTGAGGACGGTGTATCGGGAGACGGATGTGACGTTTCCGGTTCAATGGGAGTCGCAGTGAAGTAGAAAAAGTATTTAATCGTCCCATACGTTACTCATTAACAGTCTCATCATAAAAAAATGCATCGTCGGGACGCTTTCGCTCGGTCTCGCTGGCAGCGGTACTAATAAAAATTCATCGCTATAGCTCGAATTTTTAAAGTACCGGCCGCTCGACGACGCCCTCCGATCGCATTTTTAATGATTCGACTGTACTACAGTTGCGGGAAAGTATGGGTCAATTAAATAAGGCTGGAGAAAAGCATAAAACCACTATGTATAGCGTAGATGAACTAAAAGCATCTGCTTTACATAGTGGTTTTCTTATGCCATCGTGTCAATCAAATGATAATACGAGAATCAGTTTCCGGAACCGTTCATTCTCGTACTGTCATCGTTATCAGCGGGTCAAATTCTCGCGACTCCGGTATCCCTGGCAGCCTGCGCCACCGCCTTCGCGACAGCCGGGCCGACGCGCGGGTCGAACGCCTTCGGAATAATATAGTCCGCATTGAGGTCCTCATCCGAGATCAGCTCGGCGAGCGCCTTCGCGGCCGCCATCTTCATTTCCTCATTGATGTCGCTCGCGCGCACATCAAACGTACCGCGGAAGATACCCGGGAATGCAAGCACGTTGTTGATCTGGTTCGGGTAGTCCGAACGCCCGGTGGAGACGACCGCAGCGCCGGCTGCCTTGGCCTCCTCGGGGAAGATCTCGGGAGTCGGATTCGCGCATGCGAAGATGATCGCATCCCTGTTCATAGAGCGAACCATGTCCTGTGAGACCAGTCCCGGAGCAGAGACTCCGATAAAGACATCCGCACCCTTCAGAGCGTCTGCAAGCGTACCCTGCTCGCGCTGAAGGTTCGTGACCTCAGCCATCTCTTCCTTGATCCAGTTCATACCTTCCTTGCGGCCCTTGTAGATAATACCGCGGCGGTCCGTCATAACGATATTCTTGAAGCCTGCGGAGAGCAGAAGCTTCGTGATGGAGATCGCTGCGGCGCCTGCTCCGGAAGTGACGACTTTGGCTTCTTCCTTTTTCTTTCCCACGACCTTGAGGGCGTTTGTCAGACCTGCGAGAGTAATCACGGCTGTTCCGTGCTGATCGTCATGGAAAATCGGAATATCGCATTTTTCTTTCAGCTTGCGCTCAATCTCGAAACATCTCGGAGCGGAAATATCCTCGAGGTTGACGCCGCCGAAAGAACCGGAAATCATGTAGATGGTATTCACGATTGTATCGACATCTTTTGATTTGATGCAGAGCGGAAATGCGTCGACATCGCCGAAAGATTTGAAGAGGACGCATTTGCCTTCCATGACCGGCATACCGGCCTCAGGACCGATATCACCGAGTCCGAGGACCGCCGTACCGTCCGTTATGACAGCGCACAGGTTCCAGCGGCGTGTGAGTGTGTAACTTTTATCGATATCCTTCTGAATCTCAAGGCATGGCTGGGCTACGCCCGGCGTATAAGCGAGGGACAGATCCGCCTCAGTATTGCACGGAACAGTTGCGATGACCTCGATCTTACCTTTTTTCTGCTCATGAAGTTTTAAAGATTCTTCTGCGTAATTCATAATTCTCCTTTAAAATGAAAATATGTGATTTCAAGTAAGCTTTTAACTGCAAAATGCATTATAGAGCATTCGCAAATATAAGTCCAGTAATCAGGAAAGCACCTGAATGTAAAAAAATGGCTATAATGCATAATTATTTTTATAAAAATCTTATATATGAGCGTTCCGGACATTTTCAGTGATTGATTTTTCCGCCTCGCTTTATTATAATGAATTGTCAAAGCGTACTTTACGCAAAACAATTATCAGGAGGTTAATTATGAAAAAGAAATTGGCACTCGCACTCTCCATCATTATGGCGTGTGGAATGACACTTGCAGGCTGCAACAGCTCCTCCACTGCTACTACTACAGATGCAGGAACTGACACAACTGCATCAGCCGAGACAACAGAGAGCACCGCAGCAGCTTCCGGTGATGTTAAGACCGGAGGCATGGAAGGCGGCACAAGCCTTTCCTTCACAACAGGCGGCGACCAGGGTACATACTACGGATTCGGCGGCGTTCTTGCAGGCAAGGTCAGCGAATCAACAAGCACAACCGTTACTGCAATCACATCCGGCGGTTCTCAGGCCAATATCGAGGCTCTCGATGCAGGCGATGCTGAACTCGGATTTGTACAGTCCGACGTTATGTCCTACGCTTACGAAGGAACACGTCTCTTTGAGGAGCTCGGCAAGATGGATGGTTTCTCCACAGTCGCAGCACTTTACATGGAGCAGGTTCAGATCGTAACAGTTGATCCGTCCATCAAGTCTGTAGACGACCTTAAGGGCAAGAACGTTTCCATCGGCGCTGCAGGTTCCGGAACATACTTCAATGCTCTCGATGTTCTCGAAGCATACGGACTCAGTGAATCCGATATCAACCCGACTTACCAGTCCTTCGGCGATTCCACAGAAGCCCTTCAGGATGGCAAGATCGACGCTGCATTCATCGTTGCAGGCGCTCCGACAACTGCTGTTACTTCCCTCGCAACATCAAAGGAAGTAAACATCCTCAGCCTTGATGACGAGCACATCGCAGCTCTTATCGAGAAGTCTCCGTTCTACACAGAGAACACAATCCCGAAAGAAGCTTACGGCACAGCCGAAGACATCAAGACAGTTGCAGTAGGCGCTGTTGTTATTGCAAAGGATGATGTTTCTGAAGCAGACGTTTACAACTTCATGTACGGCGTATTCGAAAATGTTGACACAATTACAGAAGCTCATGCCAAGGGCGCTGAGCTCGACCTTGAGTTCGCAGCTTCCGTAACATCTGTTCCGTATCATGCAGGCGCTGCTAAGTACTTTGAGGAGAAGGGCATCACAGTTCCGACAAAATAATCCTCAATAAAGAGATTCTGTTTTGATTCTATGTTGAGCCGGGGCGGACATATCACCCCGGCTCGATTTTAAGGAGAGCAGGAGAGCTTCCGTCTGCTGCTGGGAATGAAGGGGGAATTCTGCGTGGAAACAAATGATAATAAGCTGAAAGAACCTGTCGATGATCTTGCAGTCGGTACTGCTGCAGATGTCGAAGAGGTAATGAAAAAATATGACAGAGAGTCCAATACGAGAGTGTGGGAAGGCGTTCCCGGACAGGTCGTGAGATGGCTTTCCGTCGCATTTTCCGTCTATTCAATCTGGGTCACACTTTTCAGTACGGCTATGCCTGAGATCAGACTCAATATTTTCTTAGGCACAATTCTTATTCTCGGATATCTTCACTATCCGATCAAAAAAGGCAATGTTAAAGTCAATTCCCTTCCGTGGTATGACATCATCATTATGATCTGCGGTGCAGGTCCGTTCTTTTATTTCGCATTACATGCAACTGATATCATTAAGCTCGCAACCCGTGTAACCAAAGACCCGCTGATGGTCGCAATGGCTATCTGCGCTGTTCTGGCATACATGGAACTCTGCCGCCGCTGCGTCGGCGTGCCGATCTTGATTGTGGTCGGTCTGCTCCTGGTGTATACATTTGCAAATGTTCGCTTCGGCAAAGTCGTCTATGACCTCTTTTACACGACGACAGGTCTCATGAACACACCGATCAATGTATGCGCCAAATATATTGTTGTATTCATCATATTCGGTGCCTTCCTCGAACGGACAGGTATCTCGAATTTCTTCATCAATCTGGCGAACTGCGTTGCCGGTGCATCTGCCGGCGGACCGGCTAAGGTTGCGGTCATTTCCTCTGCACTGTGCGGCATGGTCTCCGGATCTTCCGTAGGAAATACGGTTACGACCGGTTCCGTAACAATCCCGATGATGAAGAAGACCGGTTATAAGGGTGACTTCGCCGGTGCCGTCGAGGCGGCAGCCTCCACAGGCGGACAGATCATGCCGCCGATCATGGGCGCGGCAGCATTCCTTATGGCTGAGTATATGGGCATCCCGTATGCACATGTAGCTTTGAAGGCCGTCCTTCCGGCTATCCTGTACTTTGCAGGAATCTATATTTCGGTTCATCTCGAAGCCAAGAAGCTTGGTCTTCGCGGAATTCCGAAGGAAGAGCTTCCGAAGGCGAAGGATCTTCTGCCGAAGATTTATCTGCTTCTTCCGTTGATCGTTCTCGTGGCTATGGTTTCGACCAATATGTACACAATGCAGTTCTCGGCAACTGTTGCGATCGGCATAACGATTCTTGTTGGTCTGATCAACAAGGATAACCGCATCAACCTGACGAAGATCATCGATGCTCTCGAGGCGGGTGGAAAGGGAACAATCTCTGTTGCCGTAGCATGCGCGATGGCCGGTATCGTTGCCGGATGTATCACATCTACGGGTCTTGCTTCCAGATTGATCACAATCATCGTTAACATTTCAGGCGGACAGGCAATCATCGCTCTGTTCCTGACGATGCTCTGCTGTATCATTCTCGGTATGGGTGTTCCGACAACCGCTACATACTGTATCATGGCTGCTACCTGCGCGCCGATCCTTATCAGCCCGCAGATCGGCATCATGAAGGTGTGCGCACACTTCTTTGTATTCTACTTCGGTATCGTTGCGGATATCACACCGCCGGTAGCTCTGGCGGCTTATGCGGGTTCCGCTATTGCGAAGTCACCGCCTATGAAGACAGCGTTCAATGCTTCAAGGCTTGCTATTGCGGCTTTCATCTGCCCGTACATCTTCTGCCTGAACCCGGCTATGCTTCTTGAGTTCGGCGCGATGAGCACAGGTATGATGATCGTAACGATTGTTCAGCTGATCATTTCATCTCTGCTCGGTCTTTTCGGAGTTGCTGCAGGTCTCTGCGGATACCTGTATAAGCCGATTCCGATGCTGCTCAGGATCGCTATGATCGTAGCCGGTGTCGCGATGATGATTCCGGGTACGCTGACAGACGTGATCGGTCTTGTGGTTCTGGGAGGTATCTTCCTCTTCCAGAGAGGCGGGGCGAAGAAGGTGCAGACGGCGTGATTGCCGGTTTGTTTCTTGTAAATCGCATATAAAGGCAATACTTCATATTGAATTGTTTCGGTTACGGAAGTGGGGGCAGGAATGCCGGCTGCTTCCGTAATTTTGTGTGCCGGCATTCAAGTAAGGACTGAGATTACGGAAGTGGGGGCAAGAATGCCGATTACTACCGTAAATTGGCTCAGCCGGCATTCAAGTAAGGAATGGAATTACCGAAGTAAAAGCAAGAATGCCGATTACTTCCGTAAATTGGCTCAGCCGGCATTCAAGCAAGGACAGAAATTACCGAAGTACAGGCAAGAATGTCGATTACTTCCGTAAATTGGAGCAGCCGACAAGTCAAGCAAGGACAGAAATTACCGAAGTACAGGCAAGAATGCCGATTACTTCCGTAAATTGGCTCAGTCGGCATTCAAGCAAGGACAGAAATTACCGAAGTACAAGCAAGAATGTCGATTACTTCCGTAAATTGGCTCAGCCGGCATTCAAACAATATAAAAAGAGCCCGTCATAAGATTCATAATTATGACAGGCTCTTTCTATCTTTCAAAAGTATTACATCGTAAACTGAATTATGCAGAACGCCGCATATATCGCCAGCAACGCAATTCCCTGCCACCTCATCAGCTTGCCCTTCACCAGCGCAGGCACCGTCATGATCAGCATGACCAGGCACGCTACCGGAAGCTCAAGCGTGAGAGAGGCGTTCCTGCCAAGGAACGTCGCAGCATTAGGAAGATCGAACGGTGCAAGCGTGATCGATACGCCGCAGACCAGGACAAGATTGAACAGGTTGGCTCCGATGATATTTCCGAGGGAAAGAGCACCATGACCCTTCATGAGGGATGTGATCGCCGTTACCAGCTCCGGAAGCGATGTGCCGAGAGCGACGAATGTAAGAGCAATTACAGTCTCCGGAACGCCAAGTTCCTTTGCGATGAATGTACCGTTATCAACGAGCAGGTTCGCGCCTACCGCAATAAGAGCTGCGCCTACGACCAGAAGAAGAATCGCTTTGCCCATCGACATATCTTCTTCATGTTCTTCCTTTTCCGCTTTTTCAGGAGCCGGATTGTTCTTCATCTGACGTATTGTGACGAACATATAAGCCAGGAAGATTATCAGCATCAGAAGACCGAACGGTCTGGTGAAGGTTCCCAATATGTAAGCAGCAAATGCGTACAGTGCAAATGTCACAAAGAAAAAGATGACCGGTGTCTTCATGGACTTTCTGTCGACTAAGCCCGGCATGGCTGTGATCGTAATAGCGGAGATCAGAGCCGTGTTGCAGATGATGGAACCTATAGCGTTACCGTACGCTATGGAGCCGATTCCTTTCAGGGCTGAGGTCGTTGAGACCATGACTTCCGGGAGCGTAGTACCGATGGAAACAACTGTCGCACCGATCAGTATTTCCGGAAGGTGGAACTTTCTTGCGATGCCCGTCGCTCCGTCGACGAACCAGTCACCACCGAAAATCAGACAGACAAGACCGATAATGAATAATACGATTGCTTTAAACAAAATACTTACCTCCAATATCTCTGAAAAAATCAGAATACATTAACTTTAATACCCGCAACCGTTTTGGTCAATTGGAATTCTCAACATTAACACACTCTTTACATTGCACGTACTTTTCTTTTCATCCGCGAATATTTATTGTGCGAACTTTGAATAATCTGTGAAATCCTGAAATCATGTTTTTCAGATGTTATAATCACGTTGTAAGCGCACAAGTAATATGCATGCAGTGATATAGCCGAGAGCAATTGATAATCATGCATGCAAAAATCCCGTTGTAAGCACACAAGCAAGAAGCATGCAGTGATATAGCCGAGAGCAGCTGAAAATCATGCGTGCAAAAATCCCGTAGTATTCACACAAGAGAATTGCATACTATGATCTCGTTACATGCTAAAATGAGCATAGAGTGTTGCAATTATAATGAGTTTGCAGAGGCTGCTTATAACTGACTTCTGCGGAGAGGAGATGGTACAAATGAAAAAGGTTTTGACAGCTATTCTCATTGTTCTTTTGATTGTTGCCGGAGTCTTGGGCGGTACATATGTATACATTTCCAACAGTAAGTCCCCGACTGCTGTCGCAGCCCGAACGCTTGCAAAACTTAAGACCGTCGAATCGGCATCCGTTAAGATGAACGTAGACACGGGGGTCAAAGCCGAAGTCGGCATACTTCAGTACTTTGGAATTAAAGATCCGGAGACGACCATAACGATGGATTATGACATTGATATGTTCAAGGATCCGGCTCTGCTCCATACATATGTGAGCATCAAAGCGTTTGACATTGAAGCCATCAAAAATATTGAAACAATATTCATCGAAGAAGATGGCGGGCTCGCTGAGTACTACCATTGGAATGACAATTGGTACCGATACTATGCGAAAGAGGAAGACCAGAATACGGAAGATGAGACGGGGACCGGGGAGTCTGCAGCAGATGGTGTAAACAACGGGTATGCCGCAGAAGACGATATAGAATCCGAAGAAGCATCAGAGTATGAAAATTACTATTCTGAGGACGCAGAAGAATACCTGCCTGACGATAACTCTTCAGAAAATAGTACATATGCCTCAGCATCCGCAGAAGATCTGATTGCAGGCAATACTCCTGAAGAAAATGAAGATGCCCAGGTATTGGCAGGAGATAATGCAGATATAGGCACCACCCGCGCAGGAAAGACCCTTTCCTATGCGATAGATAGCATGAAAAACGCAGCGCTCATTAAGGGCGGACAGTTTTCAGCATACTTAAAAAGCCTTTCCGCAAACGGTAAAAGTCAGGATGCGAAAGGAGAATCAGATACAGAAGCAGAGTTTGAGACTGTTGATACGGTGGACTTTACAACGATTCTTACCGGTATTGTAGACGGAAGCCTCGATGTCGAGATGCGTAAAGAGAAGGAAACAGTAAACAGCCGGGAGTGCTTTGTCTATGATTTCAATCTTACGGGAGATATGCTCGAAAAAATCATTCGCTTCTCAAATGGAAACAAGAGCCTCTTCCCGAAGCTGAATAAAGATGAGCGTGTTACCGGACAGCTTTATATCGATGCAAAAGAGTCTCTGCCGACAAAAATGGTCCTTACTTCCGATGAGATACTCAGCGAACAGATGGCATTTGAAGCAATCGGAACCTCTTTCTCTGTTACAAAGATCGACATTGATGTGGATGTTGTGGGATATAATACAGCTGAAGAAGTAAGCGTGCCTACTGAGTATGTTGATGTAAACAGTCTGAGCGATCTTGATGCAATGCAGTGGCTGAATCTGGCACTGGATTTTGCCGGACTTCGCGACGCATGACATCTCGGTGTGATATGAATCCAGCCTCTATAGAGGTGGAAAGCAACCTATGGAGGTTTATTCAAATATTCAAGAACTTGGAAAATACAACAGCTGGATCCGCTATTGGATCCAGCTGTTGTTCGTCAACGTGTTTTTTTACTAATATTATTGCAACGCAAAGTTCGAATCAGAAAATGATATTGGAGATGCGTTACTCCCAAAAAGTCATACTGCAAGATATGCTTGTATAAGTATCGGATTTATGAATTCATCCACATACAAATATCCTGCGCCGTTCTCTCCGCCTCATCACTAACGAACATATGGTAAGCACCCTTATATGTAATGTAGGTTGCATGCGGGCATATCTCCTTCATGCGGTCGATCTGATAATACGGCATCGTATGATCTTCCGTACCCCAGATCACCAGCATCGGAATTCCGGAAGCCGAAGCGGCGCGATAGGCACTCATAGCTGTCTTATAATCGAGAATACAGTAGGCGAGCGAAGAGGCCAGTGATCTGAAATATCCTTTATATCTCGCAAAATCGGTGAAGCGAAGGATATAGCGGTCTTTATCGTAGTCAGTGGCAACACGAAGCTCGTTCGCACAGTTTGCGACTATCGCATAGGGCGCCGCGATTCTGAAAATCAGGGGACCTATGACTGGAATCTTACACATCTTAAATGAAGCAGGAGCCTTAAATGTATCCATGACGGCCGGTGCAAGGAGAATGATCCGATTGACCTTATCAGGATGAATCTGTGCAAAACGGGTCGCAATGATGCCGCCCATAGAAGTACCGATGAGGGTGAATTTCTCACCGTGAAGAAGCCGGTCCGTCAGCTCATTAAGCTGGCGGACGAAAGTATCCGCATTGTATTTGATTTTCGGTCTGTCTGAAAGTCCTCGCCCTAAGAGATCGTAACGAAGGACGCGATAACCGGCTTCAACGAGCTGCTCGTATAAGCCGTCATAAATAAAGTAGGGAGAAGAGAAGCCGTGCACCAGGACTATAGTCTCTTTTTCTCCCTTCGATAACTGATAACGGGTAGAACCGTCTTCGAGTATGATGTAATAGCCTTTATGTATTTTGCGTGCGTGGTCATCGATCCTGAGTGTTTCGGTTTTAAGTGTGCAGCGGATTTTATCTATGGTTCGCATGAAGGATATCTCCTTTATTTAATCTCCGGAATTTTCTACAAACCGTCATCAGAGACTAAAAGCCTGTGGCGGATCACACTCGTGCGACCAAAAGTACTTGGCACCATGCGTGGTGCGGTAAGGTCGCCGGGGCTTTTTGATTGTTATTTTAAACCTTATTCTAACATTCTTACAGGTCCGAATCAATCATCCCGGCAATTCCTGCCCGGCACATCCTTGTTATCATTTCAGGATAGGAGAGTGTCGCGAACTCTTCAGTCTGTGTCCACTGTTCGAGACCGTTCGCGGCTTCCCGCGTGAGAACTGCCACAGCGGCCTTCACATTCGGAGAAAGTCCTTCCGTATAAACATCCAGTCTCTTTCCACTCCCTTCGATGACTCCCATGAAACGCAGGAACCAGTCGGCTTTGTAAAAGCCGAAGGCATTGTATAGTCCCATGAAGTCGGCCATGAGTTCATCGTGAAGATTATTGTAAGCGATGCCGTAGGTCTGCATTGTAAAAAAGTGCGTGCATTCGTGGGCGCGTCGGATCAGCATGGATTAGAGTATTGATAATATTTTTCATAAATATAATCCTCAGTTGCCATGGGCGGAAACCCACTGCCCCAGGGCGGTGGGAGGAGTCTTTTAAATTCGTTTACAAACACAGAGACGAGGCCGCCACTTTCGTGGGCAGCCCCGTACCTATTTATTCCTTTCTGTTTATTTAAAGGATTACCATCAATAACCGATAAGGCTTCCGGCAATCCAGCCGGTATCGTAAGCGCCCGCGAGATTGATCTCGTACCAGACGTAGCCGTCCTTTTTCTTTTTATTTCCGGTAAGGTAGACCTTTTCGCCATTGTTGATCTTGAAGAAGACTTTGGAGTTAAGACCCGGTTCTTCACGGATGTTTGCGTATCCGACAGAGTCATTTTCCACTATCCTTGTTACGCCGCCGACTACTTCGCCAAGAGCCTCATCATTGAGAAAGTTATTCGTCATGTTAGTATCCTCCTTTATCTAAGATCCTTTTAGGAACTATTTCTGTGTGTGGGTTTTATTTCCCTTTGTAGTATTATACGTTTAAAAACGCGGTAAGTCCTAAAGAAATCAGAAAAAAAGAGTGAACAAAATGAAAATTCTTATTTTCCGGATTTATCAGACATAATATATTCCAATACTTGAAAAAACAGAGTTTTATTGTATAAAATATATATGCGTAGTATTTAAGATGTCTGTATAAATGTTTGGAGATACTGAATCTGTATAAAAACAATGAGCTTGAGTCTGATTTTTCAATATCGATGTATATCGACATCGGGGATTGGTATCAACGGATAAGAACGGGCATCGGGAGGCTTTTCGCGTGTGCTTATCAAGGAGGTGCAAGAATGAAGAGAGGGTTTTGGAGGAGAATGCTTTCAGTCGGGTGCATCGCAGCTATGCTCATGACGGCTCCAGGTATGTCGGTCCTGGCTGAGGAGAGTCAGCAGGAGGAAATACTGACTGCTGACATGGAAGAGGAGGTTGTTGATGATTCCTCCGGAATACAAGATGATTCTTCTATGATTCAATATGAAGAATCTGTGGCCAATATCGCGGAAGAGGCAGCGGATGCATCGGTGAGTAACGAAACAGAGTACACAGATGAACAAAATGAGGAACCTGAGAAGTCGACGAATGATACCGAAGTGATTATCGGGGAGACATTAACGGATGAACTGTCGGTTGAGGAAGAGGAGTCTCTTATTGCAGATGACTCTGACTTGGAAGCAACTGAGGAACTTATCGGAGATGATATAATAGATATCGACGGCTACTCGCTGGGTAACGGGGTATATGCGACTGTCACCCATCATCCGATTTACAGTCCCAAAGATCCTATCATATATGATGTGGAACTGTTTTCGAAAGGTGGTACACTGCCACGTAACTGGCAGGAAAAACTGGATATAACTCAGAAGCTGCCCGAAGACTGGCGCTATTATACAAGGACTATCAAAACCAGTACCTCACCCGGAGGGATATTCTATCTGCCCGTGGATTCCTCAAAACTATTTGCCGGATTCGAGCATCTTGAGGAGATAATTAATTTCAATCAGGTCAATACTTCCAAAGTGCAAAATATGAGCATGATGTTCTCAGACTGCTGCACTCTGGAAAATATAGATTTCAGTAAATTCAATACATCATCCTGTACGGATATGAGTAGTATGTTCCATAACTGCAAGAGTTTGAAAAATCCGGACTTCAGCAAATTTAATACGTCGAAGGTCACGAATTTCGGAAGCATGTTTTATGGCTGCGAGAGCATTGAAACACTGGATCTTAGCGGGTTTGATACATCATCTGCACTGTACATCGGCGGTATGTTCAACAGCTGTGCCGGTCTTACGGAAGTGAATCTCAGTTCATTTGATACTTCCAATGTCATAAATATGTGGGGAATGTTTAATTACTGCATCAGCCTGACAGAGCTTGACCTAAGCAGTTTTGATACTTCATCCGTCGAGGATACATCCGCGGAATATTCAAGTTATTTATACGGCTTAGATATGCTTTCGGTTCTTAAGACGCCAAAGGTTAATACCTGCCATAGCGCGTTGCCCCGTTGCATGTATGATAAGGATGCAAATAGTTATGATGAGACGCCGATTCTTTCACATAGTATAACTCTAACAAGTTATATCGATATTCAAAACAGCACAATCACACTGAACCCGACAAGTTACACCTATAACGGCACTGCCAGAAAACCGGCTGTAACTGTCAAAGTCGGAAAGATCACGCTGGCCTCCGGCACGGATTACACTGTCAGCTACTCGAACAATACGAACGCAGGGAACAACGCTACTGTGATTGTGACAGGAAAAGGTAGATGCAGGGGAAAGAACAGCAAGACGTTCACGATTGCGAAAGCAGCACCGACGCTTACATTTGAACAAACAAGTCTCACAAAAAAGATTTCTGATGCAGCATTCACCAACGCGCTGACAAAAAAAACGGACGGTAAGGTAAGCTTTTCGTCGGGGAATACGGCAGTAGCCACAGTGAACAGCACCAGCGGTCTTGTAACTATAAAAGGGATCGGAAAGACAACGATCTCAGCAACAGCGACAGCAGGAACCAATTATGCGGCGGGCAGCGCAAGTTATACGCTCACGGTCACGGACGGTAAGAGAGATATTTCAGGCTTAACGGTCACGCTTTCTGCGAACAGTTATACTTATGACGGCAGTTATAAAAAACCGGGTGTTACAGTTAAAGACTCAAAAATAATCCTTAAATCCGGGACGGATTATACGGTCAGCTACTTAAACAACAAAAATGCCGGGACAGCGACGGTCACAGTGAAGGGAATAGGAAATTATAAAGGAGAAAAATCCGTTGACTTTACGATCAAGAAGGCGAAGCCCGTTCTGACGTTTGCAGAGGCAAATGTTACCAAAACAATGATAGATGAGCCATTTGTAAACACTCTGACAAAAGTGACGGACGGAAAAATCGCTTTCAAGTCCGGCAATATCTCGGTAGCCACTGTGAACAGCACCAGCGGACTTGTGACTATAGAGGGAAAAGGTACGACGACGATTACTGTAGCTGCTGCTGCCGGAAAGAATTATGAAGCAGGTGCTGCACAATATGCCCTGAAAGTGGGCGGCCCCAAAATAGACATTTCTAAAGGTAAGGCATCGACGAAGTACAAGGTCTATGAATACACAGGCAAGAACAGGCAGCCGGCTATGATCCTGAAAGTCGGTAACACAACGCTCGTGAAGGATGTGGATTACACACTATCCTATAGAAATAATAAAAATGTAGGGACAGCTACTGTCACAGCGACAGGCATTGGGAAGTATGAAGGCACCATTTCCTGTACTTTCTATCTTAAGGAGATTATCCCCGTCTACAGGCTGTTCAACAGAAAAACCGGAGAGCATTTCTATACAGTGAGCACATCCGAGCGGCAGAAGTACCTGAACGCAGGCAATTGGAATGCAGAAGGTATTGCCTGGTACGCACCTAAGAAATCAAGTGAGCCGATTTACAGACTGTCGAATCCGAATAACGGGAATGAGCATCATTATACGAAATCCAAGAGCGAGAAAGACTGGCTTGTGGGTCTCGGATGGCGTTATGACTGCATTGCGTGGTATTCCGACACAGATAAGGTGATTCCGATCTACAGGCATTATCATCCGATACAGCGTACCGGAAATCACCATTATACAACAAGTAAGGGCGAGAGCGATCATATTGTCAAATATGAGGGATGGAGATACGAAGGAGTATCATTCTATGTAAGCAAAGCCGGTGGCTGATTTGTTCGGACGACAAAAAAGCTTCATCCGCTAAAGTCCCTTATCTTTTAAAAAGAAACGAGGGGCTGTCGCATTAGGCAGTGCCACCACTACATATAGCAGACATTTGCAAATAACGTCTGCCATATGTAGTGGTGCCGCACTTAATGCGACAGCCCCTCGAATTCATTTATTTTGCCTTCACAAAGAAAAGCTCGCGAGTCTTCTTAAGGAGAAGAACTACAAGGATTGAAAAGCAGCCGGCGCATTCTTATGTTTTCAAACATGAGTCAGCCGGCTGGTTCCTCTGCCTGCTTTTTCATCCTTTGTTCCCAAGGGATTTTCCATATGTCTGTCCAAGGGGTGCAATCTC
>CACYPS010000013.1 GCA_902776305.1 uncultured Lachnospiraceae bacterium
GGCGTGTTTTTCTTCAGCTGCACTTTTATGCCGATGACAGGAATGTTCTTAAAGATGTCGTCTGGTGGCGATGGTCTCGGCGGAAGACTTGCTCTTGTTACATGGTGTGTGTATTTCCTTCCCATCGGAGTTCTGGCATATAGGCATTTCGGCGCTCAACACAGGTAATCCTGACTTGCACTGACATTGTAACTTTTGAGATAAATGACGATGATAATCATCCAGGAGGTACTATGAAACCTTATCTTTTGCTTTCAGATGATCAGACCTTTGCTTTCTCCGCGGAGAACCCTACCGGAACACGGGGCGGAGGCTCACGGGGAGGCGACTGCACAAAGCTTTCCCCGACCATCAGGATCAGGCCCGGTGAAACGGTTACGCTGGCCGATGTTACAGGATCCGGCATGATTCAGAATATGTGGTTTACCGGTTATGTGGGCCACAGTTTCATCCTCCGGATTTACTGGGATGACCAGCCTCATCCGTCGGTAGAGGCGCCGCTGTCTGCTTTTTTCGGCTGCGCGTATGATGAGAATTATTCAGACAGGGATGGCCGTTACCCTGTTCTGAACTCTGCTGTTATGCTGGTGGCGCCCGGACGGGGATACAACTGTTTCTTTGAAATGCCCTTCCGAAAAAGCTGCCGGATTACAATGGAAAACCGGGGTTCCAAAGCAGAAGATCTGTACTATATCATAGCCGGTTGCTTAAAGAAAATGCCTGACAATATCGCGTACTTCCACGCCTCATACCGGCAGGAGCATCCTGTTCAGAAAGGCCGGAGCTATACGATTATTGACGGAATACAGGGGAAGGGCCAGTTCCTCGGGGTTACCCTCGCGACCGGCATGAACGGAAACAACACCTGCTGGGTTGAGGGTGAAGCGAGAATGTATATTGATGACGATATCTATCCGTCTGTCCACTACACTGGGACAGAGGACTACTTTACCGGCTCCTACGGCTTCGGGAATGATATATACATAAAGCAGTACCAGACCTTCAGCGGTCATTACAGCGGCTTATATGCCATACTCGGGAACAACCGTGATCAGTATAACAGCCAGCAAAGATTCCTGTTATACCGCTTTCATGTTCCGGATCCGATCCATTTCAGCCAGGCATTCCGCATGACGATTGATATTCGGAACTTTGCATGCGATAAATGCCGGATTTTTGTGATATTCGATAATCATATAACTCGGAAGTTAATCAAACAACTTCCAGCTTTTTGACATGTTCCCGATAACGGGTAGGTGTCCAAAATCGGTTGACATGTTCCTGACGAACAGGCAAATCGTTGATATGTTCCTGGACGCATTTTTGCGAACAGAGACGGTATGTTTATTGTCCAAACTTTCTGAGGCGAAGAATCACATCAGCGTGAAGGTCGATATGGATGAGATGAATCTGACGGCTGCGGAGAGTAAGGCGACCTATCAGGAGATTCAGGAGTGGGTACAGGAGAAGTACGGGTTTAATGTGTCGCATCTGAATATTTCCCAGGTAAAACGGAAGCATGGGATCATCGAGCGTGAGAACTACAACAAACCTAAATCAGAGGACAGCAGGCAGCCGGGATGTCCGGAAGAAAAAGAAAGGGCTATCGAAGATGCCATGAAACGTTTTCAGATGATCTGAATTGCATTATATTGAGAAAATGTCCTTATTTTTAGAACAAGTATTAACCTCGCCGTAATATATATGGCGAGGTTCTCTTTTGGCCTGAAATTATACGCTTGCACGTGATTAACCGGCACACTGTTAGCGTCAGGCGGAATTAACCTCCTCGGTCTCTTTCTCGATATAAATCTGTTCCGGGGTTTTCGTGTATACCGAAAAAAGCCTGTCATAGAAACTGCCCTCCTCGTTATCTTTATCATTATGAGGCTCGACATCAAGGCTTAAAATCTGACCTGTGGACGGAACAGCGGATGCACATTTCCGGACATAGTCCAGCATGGCGTTTTCGGAAACCCGCGATGCGTAGGTTTGGAATAGATTGCCTTTTTCCGGACGGAAGGAATGGACTGCTCTCAGAAAACCGACAGACCCCTCCTGAAGAAGATCGTCCGCTTCGATCTGCAGGCCGGAGTACTGCGCTTCATATTTAACAGCCAGTGCCCTGAGCGGCTTTTCCGGCAGCCTCCTTGTGTTTTTATTTGTATTAGAATAACTGGTTGTCTTTCATAAACGGCGCTATATTTACATGAACTATTCCGTTGCGATGCTGAATCAGATCGTTCCGGGTGATTACATATTTCGGATAGTTATCTTTGATGCTTTCCAATGGCCGGTATTCCCGATCCTCTGTTTCGATGCTGTTCATGATCGTCATAGCGACCTGGATATATGAGTAATCCGTATTGTTTCTGCCGAGAATAAAGTCGCATTCCAGCTTTCCTATTCGTCCTACACTGATGTTATAGCCTTTAGATCTGGCGTAGGTATATACGATGTTTTCCAGCGCTGGACCATAATTGATTCTTTTATCCGTATTCAGGGCAAAGTAAAAACCCAGATCGGCAAGATAGTATTTCTGCTCTCCGGAGATCGATTTGCGAGATTTTAAATCAAATCTTTCGCAGGGGTAAATAATCTTTGCTTCCTCTAAAATGTGAATATAACGGTTAAGCGTTTCTCTGCGGATTGGGTATCCATTTTTCTTCAGGTCCTCAAGGATGTTGGTCAGGCTCATGGTGGCGCCAAAATTATTGATGATATACCGCTGAACGGTTTCGAAGACAGATACCTTGCGGATCTTTACTCTCTTTCGAATATCCTTCTCAAAGATTTCCCTAATTACGCCTCGGATATAGGCCTGCTTATCCGCTCCTTCATACGACAGCGCTTTCGGAAATCCGCCTTCGGTAAGATATAAGTCAAACTCCGCAGTCAGATCCGGCGACACTGTTTTTTTCAGAAAGGTTTTCATCCCGAGATATTCTGAAAAGCTCAGCGTAAAAACTTCGAATTCCAGATAACGGCCGGTTAGCTTAGTGGCAAGTTCGCCACTTAAAAGATATGAATTGGAACCGGTGATGAAGATAGAGTATTCTTCCTCCTCCCGGTATCCATTGATCACTTCTTCAAAATCCTTGACATTCTGTATCTCATCGATAAACAAATACTTTGTTCCCTCTGCAGCAGACCGCTCTTCGATCAATGCATCAAGCTGGTCTGCTGTTTTTATTTTTCGAAAGCCACGTTTATCGAGGTTCAGATAGATGATATTTTCATCACGAACACCCTTTTCCTTAAGCTCCAGGGAGATCGTTTCCATCAGGCAGGATTTTCCGCACCGCCTGACGCCCGTAATGACTTTGATGATACCGGTGTCGTGATAGAACCCTCTGATCTTCTGCAGGTAGTCTTCCCGTCTGTAAAGCTTCATCCGAATCAGCCTCCATGTCATTTCGTCTTTATGATGTTCTACGACGCCATCATAGCATAACCATGCGTTAATCGCAAGTTAAAGCGGTAACTTTTGAAAAAATCATAGAAGATGACGGTTTAACTGCCGTTTTTAACGTCCTAGGAGTTTTGCTGTCTTATGGTGCTACTGGACACTTTTCTTCAAAACCGAAAAAATGTCCAGTAGGACTCATTGCTACGATATCCTTTGGCACTATCATACATATGTACCTGTCCCATAATTCGGTCTCGATTGCATTTTTGCAATTTTCTTCCTCACTTCCTCCTCCAAATCCCGAAAACGCCTTATTTTTAAGTTCCCCGGCATTTTCTCCGTATAAGAAACCAGGATGAAAAATCTAAATATTCTTTAAGGAGGAAATGCCGACTATAAATCTATTTGAAATCGTAAAAACAAGTGTCAGTGTGCCGGAAGCGGCCAGGGCGTACGGGCTCGACGTGACCCGTCATAACATGGCCCGATGTCCGTTCCACGATGACCGCCACCCAAGCCTCAAACTCAACCTGGACTTTTCCGGCTGCATAAGAAAGACCGGGACTTCGACTGCCTGGCCAGGACGGTGACGGAAGCGGACCTTCATGCTGCGGTGGTGGCTGCGGTCAACGAGATGCATGCTCACCAGGATGCATACCTTCCGCAGCTCAAGATCAACATCGAAAAAGCCATCAGAAAAAACAATAGCGGGCAGGTGGCGGAGCTGGACGGGAAGATCGCAGACCTGGAGCAGGAGATCCTAAAGAGAACCAGGGCTAGGCAGGATTGCGACGACCTGGGAAAGGAAGTAATCCAGCTCCGGGAAGAAAAGTACCAGCTGCAGCTTGAGGATGCCAGTAAAGAAACCCTGCGGCAGAAGATTATGGAACTGGAAAAGGTGCTGGCTGGGATCAACGGGAAGGTCGAGGAATATGATGATGCTCTGGACAGGAAGCTGATTGAACGCATCACGATTTACGACGACTACTTCACCGTCGAATTCAAATCCGGAATAGAGATCGATGTGCGGCTGTAAACCTGACCTTCATGAGACGCTCCTGCGGGAGCGTCTTTTTACGTTCAGGGGATGGAAAAGCAGGCGGGAATGTGGTATTGTGATTAAGTCATAGGTTAATCAGGAAAGGGGGAACAGATGCTGCTCAACAACGTCGAATCGGATCTGAAAACAAGACTCGAGGAAGAAGGAATCACACAGAAGGAACTTGCCGGGCAGATCGGTGTGTCCCTTCCCTATGTGAACCGGATTACTCGGGGACGGGAGCAGCTTGTCAATAAAACCTTTTTGAAGATGATGGATGAGCTAGGTTATGATGTGGAGCTGACATATAGAAAGAAAAATGCTGAATAATATGTGAGAAAACGGGCATTTTAGGGGACGCACCATAATGGTGACAAGGGATTTTCAGGTGGTGCTTGAGGTTGTTTTGCCAGTGAGTAATACTTAACCTAACATCTGCAGATGAATTAAAAACGAAAGGAGCAGAGTTAATATGGTCGAGTTTGGCGAACAACTGAGAAGAGCACGAGAAGAGAAAGGAATGACTCAACAGTCTCTTGCAGAACTGTTATATGTAACCAGGCAGGCTGTTTCCAGATGGGAATGCGGAGACAGATATCCCGATCTACTCACAACAAAGAAAATATCACTACTCCTGGATGTAAGCCTTGATGACCTATTATCCGGAAAAGAAATGAAAAAAGAGGTAGAGAGAAATCCAGTAATAGAAAACAAGGCTGCGAACAATATTATGATTATGCTCTATGCCTTTGTAGTTGTATCTTTTATTATTTCAGTAGTAGATATTATTCTGCGATTCCCATTTCAATCTGAAGCAATTGGTTACAGCGATATCCAACTTATTGTTATACACGTTTTAGGATTGCTTATTCAGATAACATTCTTTTCATATGGCCTATTTCAGGCTGTAAGAGGCACACTATCACCAAAAAGAATGGGTGTCGTTATTATGGCCTTTTTCGGAGCAATGTGTATTACAACTACCGGGAATTATTCTAATTTATCAGCAGGGCAGGTTGCTGCTGTTGGAGTAACATTGATTGTTCCTTGTGTGCTCGGTGCGATAGCTTCTTTTTTCTATTACATACGAAACGACAAGAATAAAATATTCCCGGGTCTCATTTATGTAGTATCAATCTGGGGGATATTCCTGATAATCATTTCGAATATTCAGATGTTCCGAAGTGGCCAGTTTTTGTCCATGAATTCTACGATCAATCTGGTTTTGAAAATCGCCATATATGGATTGGTACTATATCAAACATACATACTGGGAATAAAAAGAAAGAATGCTGTTGAAATCTGTGAAGCAGAAGGTAAGGCATGATTGCATATTTTTCAATAACTCGATATGTTTGCGCGAACGGGCAAAACAGCATTTTTACCGTCGATAAGTTCTTGGAGGCAGATTAGCGAACAGGCAGTGCAAATGGGTATCAATCTTATTTCCTCGTGCCATGTTGAGACTGTTGCGTTATTGAGCAACACACAGGGAAAGGCTGAGGATGGAAGCAAGGTGTTGCTCAACGAAAACGACGTCGAAGTCGTGAGCCTTTTACAGCGAATGAGCAACACCCGGGAAAGAACGATCACGCTTGATGTGGATATGGAAGACTATCACAGGATCAAGAACAGAACGGAGGTGACTGCAGATGCCACGGAATGATCATGAAAAATGGCAGATGGATCTTGAAGAGTATATAAGACAGGGAGAACCTGAGAAGTCAGAGAAATCTACTGCGTGGAAAACGGCTATCGGTCTGCAGGATGTTGATGGATTAAAAACCTCTGAGTATCTGTTGGAAACGGCCAAAGAGCATATTGAAGGCCGAATAGATATAAAGACAGCGCAGAAGCGTATTCAGTCGTACTATGAAGAAAGGCAGACCCGAAATGAAATCGAAGAGGGAACAAAGGAAGCTGACATTGTTTCCTCCAGGATTGCTGAACTTTTGGGAGAAAGAACCTTTCAGTTTTCACCGGCAGAGTGGAAGAACATTCATAAGCGGCTGTTTAAAGATATCTTTCCCCATGCAGGTGAATACAGAACTTATAACATTACGAAAAGCGAATGGGTTCTTAATGGAGAGACAGTTCTGTATGCATCGGCTGACAGTATAAGGGATACCTTGGATTATGATTTCGGCCGGGAAAAGAATTTTTCCTATGAAGGCCTTTCAGCTGATGATGCTGTAAAGCATATAGCGAAGTTTACCTCCGGTATATGGCAGATTCATCCGTTTTGTGAAGGCAATACAAGATCTACGGCGGTTTTCATTATTAAGTATCTGAAGACGTTTGGCTTTTCGGTTAATAATGAGATATTTGCCGAGAACTCATGGTACTTCAGAAACTCACTTGTAAGAGCTAATTATAATGATCTGCGAAAGGGAATCAATACTACTACAATTTACCTGGAGCGTTTTTTTGAAAATCTTCTGATGGGGTATCAGAATGAGTTAAAGAATAGATTTATCCATGTGGATTACAAGGAACAAAGTGCAATTCAAAGTGCAATTGAAAAAGATTCAAAGTGCAAAAATTGCACTTTGGAGGAATTGGCGATTCTAAAAGAGTTACTAAATAATCCTTCGATTACGCAGAAAGAATTGGCCAGGATAATTGGTAAATCGGAAAGAACGATAAAGACACGTACAGTTGAAATGCAGAAAAAAGGATTAATCCGCAGAGAGAACGGCAAGCGTAACGGCAGATGGGAAGTGTTGGTAATATTCTTTTGATGCGAGTCAACGAAACTACTGAAGCGAGGATAACATTCTTTTGACGCGAGGCTAATATTCTACTGAATGAGTACCTTCTCATCATGATGTTTCTGTGGAAGATGGAGTCAGGGAGAGATTTTGAAATATGGAAGCGAATATTATGAAGGGCAATTCACAAATCATACATCTTCGTTTTGGAATAGTTGTTACAGATCATAAACATTGCAGGTTTGTGATAGATAGAATAGATAACGAAGAGTATCCGCTTGTTGATTAAAAAAACATAGAATTCTTTTTCGGATTGTAATATTATTTATTCATGACAGACAATGGCGCCTGATTATGGTGACGTTGTCTGTTTTTTTATGGAGGAATTCAAATATGAAAAAAGTAATCGGTGTAATGCCTTTGTGGGATGAAGAAAAGAACAGCATCTGGATGCTGCCCGGATATATGGAGGGAATAAAACAGGCAGGCGGACTTCCTTTCATTTTTCCGTTTTCTGAAGATGAGGATGAGGTTTCTACCCTCATGGAAATGTGCGATGGGATTCTGTTTACAGGCGGCCACGACATTTCACCGGATATATATCATGAGAAACTGCTTGAAGGACTGGGCTCATTCTGTGAAAAACGAGACATTATGGAAACCATCGTATTAAAGCAGGCTTTGGAAGCAGATAAGCCGATTCTGGGTATCTGCCGAGGTATTCAGTTCATCAATGCATCACTCGGCGGAACCCTATATCAGGATCTTAAGCTGCAGCATCCTTCCGGGGTCGAACATCATCAGCAGGCTCCATATGATGTTCCCGCGCATGATGTAATACTGATCGAGGATACACCACTCCAAAAATGTATACAAGGTGATTCTTTGGCTGTGAACAGCTATCACCATCAGGCTGTAAAGGAGCTTGCGCCGGATCTTAAGGCGATGGCTGTCTCGCCCGATGGAATTACGGAGGCCGTGTATATGCCCGGCAAAAAATTCTTATGGGCTGTCCAGTGGCATCCGGAGTTCTTGTTTCACAACGACATAAACAGCAGACAGATTTTCTTTGCCTTTATTAATTCCATATAAAGAGAGGCTGAGTAATAATTCGGAAGACAGGAGGAGAACAGTGAGCAGAGTATATGTTTCTGATAAAATTCATGAGGAATGCGGCGTATTCGGAGTGTATGCACCGTCGGGGGAGAATGTGGCACCGGATATTTATAATGGCCTTATCGCCCTTCAGCACAGAGGGCAAGAGGCCGCAGGCATTTCCGTCTCAAGAACTGACGGGCCAAGAGGAAATATTCTGACAAAAAAAGGAATGGGCCTTGTCAGCGAAGTATTTGAAACCGGTGACATTGAGCGGTTAACCGGAAATATAGGTGTCGGTCATGTGAGGTATTCTACCACAGGGGGCTCTGTGCCGGAAAATGCTCAGCCCATTGCTATGAATTATATTAAGGGCAGTCTTGCCCTGGTACATAATGGAAATATCATGAATGCGGAAGAGATCAAAGAAGGGCAACTGTATCGTGGGCAGGCACACTATACGACATCTGATACGGAGGTTCTTGCTTATGAAATTATCAGTGAACGTCTTCAATCAGACAATATTGAAGATGCGGTTCTGAGGGCAGCTCGAAAGCTGAAGGGAGGTTATGTATGCATCATCATGAGCCCGCGGAAGCTCATCGGCATTCGTGACCCACAGGGTATCAAACCGTTGGTTCTGGGGAAAAAGGAGAACGGTTTTATTCTGGCGTCTGAAAGCGCGGCTGTAGAAGCAGTGGGCGGAAGAGTTGTGAGAGATATCGAGCCGGGAGAGTTGATCGTAATTTCATGTGACGGTATAAAAAGCATACGTGATTTATGCGGGAAAAAACATGCACACTGCGTTTTTGAATACATTTATTTTGCAAGAAGTGACTCTGTGATGGATGGAGCAGGAATATATGAAGCCAGGTTTAATGCCGGCCAGGCACTTGCCCGCAAAGCTTCTGTTGAAGCCGATCTTGTTACAGGGGTCCCTGACTCGGGACTGATCGCAGCGGAGGGATATGCTGTACAGGCAGGCATTCCATTTACACTTGCTTTTCATAAGAACAGTTATATCGGAAGAAGCTTTATAAAGCCTACAGAGTCGGAACGAAAAAACGCTGTACATATGAAGCTGAGCGTTATAAAAGGCACTGTAATGGGAAAGCGGATCATATTGATAGATGATTCCATTGTAAGGGGCACAACGATGCGCGGGATTATCAATATGTTACGGGAAGCCGGTGCTTTACAGGTGCATGTCCGGATCAGTTCTCCGCCCTTTTTATATCCCTGCTATTACGGAACGGATGTTCCGAGCAGTCATCAGCTGATTGCCTCCGGGCATTCTGCTGATGAGATATGTGAAAGGATCGGCGCGGATTCTCTTGCATATCTTAATGTTCGGGATTTTAAAAGTATGGTTGGAGAACTTCCGCTGTGTAAGGCCTGCTTTGACGGTAAATATCCGGTTTGATGAAGACGGCTCTTGAGAAAACTCTTGCAGAAAGTTTTGTTGAACTAAGGCTGAGCCGGAACAGACATCTTCAAGGGATGCGGTTAGAAAGCAGCGCTGCCGGGCTTTTTGTCTCCTCATGTCGAAACTTCCCTTACCATCTCACAGCTGTGCACGGCGTAATACGGGAGGAAGATCAGAAATGAACGCTCACTGGGGGATGGAGATATAACAGGCTCCTCGCCATCAGGTGTGTTATTCAACACTCGATGACCGGGAGCTTTTTTTTATTGTTTACAGTACGAAATCCGTTACAATAATATAAGACTAATGATCATCATCTCGAATTTTAACCGTAATGAAAAGTAGACAAGGAGAGATTACATATGAAATATGATGTGACTATCGATAAGGAATTGTTCAGCGTCTATCCGGAGATCAGACTTGGGCTCTTACGATTCCATGCAGAATTATATGAATGCGGAAGTCCTGCCGCAGGTGAGAAGTTGCGTGGAAGGAAAAGAGTGGAGCGAGATTCCGGGCATAAAGGGCAGCCGTTCGGCTTATAAGGCTTTTGGAAGAAACCCGGGCCGCTATAGAGTTTCATCTGAAGCTTTGATTCGCAGAGTTCGCCGTGGGGATGAACTGTACCACATCAATTCTGTCGTCGATGTGAATAACCTGATCTCTGTGAAAAGCGGCCTGTCTGTCGGGTCATATGATCTCGGCCAGATTCATGGTGCAATCAAGCTGCGCAAAGCGGAACATGGCGAAGGTTATACAGGGATCGGCAAGGATTTTCTTGATATGGAGAACATGCTTGTATTAGCTGATGATGATGGGATCTTCGGCTCATCCATGTCTGATTCTACTCGGGCGATGGTCACAGACTCTGCATCTGACATTCTTGTAGTGGTTTACTGTTTCGAGAATGACATCGAACTTGAGACACTGCTCTGTGAAGCAGAAAAGGCATTCGTACAGTTCGCCGGAGTATATGACATAGATACTTGGATTGCATGAATTTGGTTTGTCATAGGAGAAGACAAGTAAGCATGGATTTAGAATATAAGAGTTTTATCAAAATATTCATCACCGGATGTCTCTGGGGAACTATCGGGCTATTTGTAAAATTGATGGAGGCGCAAGGCTCCTCATCACCGTATACAAGCTTTCTCAGATTATTATTTGGCTTCATTCTGCTGGCACTTATGACGCTGATTATTGATGGATCGAAAGCGTTCTGCATTGGGAGCAGGACGCTGCTCTCCTGCGTCCTGCTGGGGATAATATGCCAGGGTATATTCAATATTCTGTATAGCACGTCCATTAGCATGAATGGTATGTCCGTCGGTTCCGTCCTTTTATATACTGCGCCGATTTTTACTTGCATTACATCGATGTTGCTCTTCAAAGAGAAAATGGACCTTTTGAAATGGGTTGCTTTGCTGGTCAATGTTGTCGGATGCGCGCTCACTGCAACCGGGGGTGACTTCAGTGCGGCGTCACTTGCCCCCTTGGGGCTTTTAATCGGTGTTGGTGCTGGCTTCACTTATGCTATGACCGCTGTGATTGGAAGGATTGCTATGCAAGAGGAATCATCCCCTTTTGCCGTGGCCACCTATAACCTGTTCTTCGGATGCCTTTTCATCGCGCTCGTGCGGCACCCGTGGACGACAGTAGATGCCCCTTTTAATGCGAGCCTTCTTCTTTATGGACTTCTGTTCGGACTGATTGCCACGGCTCTTGCATACAGCATCTATTTTAGTGGGCTTTCAAAAATCACGGAAACAGGCAAAGTCCCAGTGGTTGCGTCAATCGAGTTGGTTGTCGCAACGATTATCGGTGTATTTGCTTTTTCGGAGAGTAAGACGATTATAAAGATTGTCGGGATTGTTCTGGTCTTGCTTTCTATCCTGCTATTTAGTTGGAAAACAACTCCTGATTAGCAAACAGAAAAGCTGACAAATTCCAATTTGAGAGGCCAGTGATATGACCGAAGCAGAACTTTATAAAGAGCTCGGAGCTTTGACAAAGGACAAGGGCAGGTGGAAAGAGAGCATTTCCTATGTTTCGTCTCTCTTTACCCATGACTCCGTAAAGATACAGGCAAAAGCCATTTGGCTGCTGGGCGAGATGGGACTTGCCTACCCTCAATCCGTGCAGGACACAGTTCCAGTGATCGCGTCCTTTCTTGACAGCCCGGAGCCGCTTCTGCGGGAGCGGGCGGTGAACGCTCTCGGCAGGATCGGCCGTGGCAACTATCCAGTGATCGAGCCGTACTGGGCGGACCTGCTCCGTTTTGCCTCAGATGATGTGCCAAAAGTCCGTCTGGCGTTTATCTGGGCGTCGGAAAACATCGCCACGAACACGCCTGACGTCTATGAGGAACATATGCAGGTATTTGAGAGACTCCTGCACGACGCGGATGACAGGGTGCGAATGGAAGCGCCGGAGATCTTCCGCGTGCTCGGAAGGCGCAGGCCGGAACTCGTCAGGCCGTATGTGGAGCAGCTGCGTCGGATATCGGAAACCGACGAGAACAGCGTCGTAAGAATCCACTGTCTGGGCGCGATCAAGGCGACAAAATCGAAATAGTGTTAACAGAGGTGTAGCAGCATGAAGGTCATAGAACATGGAAAACAAAACAGTGATATTATCATGCTGCTTCACGGCGGCGGACTCTCCTGGTGGAATTACAGAGCGGAAGCGGAGTTGCTCAGTGACCGCTACCATGTGGTGCTGCCGATCCTCGACGGTCATGCGGGCAGTGATAATGATTTTACAAGCATTGAGGAAAATGCGAGCCGAATCATCTCCTTTATTGACATCGAATACGGCGGTTCAGTTCTGATCATCGGAGGGCTGTCCCTCGGTGCTCAGGTTCTGGTGGAGATGCTGACGCAGCGGAAGGATATTTGTCGATATGCCATCATCGAAAGCGCCTCTGTTATTCCTTCCAAGGTGACAAACGCTCTGGTTGGACCGACCTTCGCTTCAAGTTATGGCCTGATTCAGAAGAAATGGTTTGCTAAAATGCAATTCCGGTATCTTCGCATTCGTGAGGATCTGTTCGAGGACTATTATAAAGACACGTCGAAAATCTCGAAATACAACATGATCGCGTTTCTGAAAGCGAACACAGCATATGAAATAAAACCGGCAATCAAAAGAAGCCATGTTCAGGTACGCATAGTCGTAGGGGGAAAAGAACAGAAAAAGATGCTTCGGTCCGCAGAGCTGCTTCATAAGATGCTGCCCGGAAGCCGTCTTGAAATGAAGGACCGACTGTATCATGGAGAGTATTCCATCAACCAGCCCGAACAGTATACAAAAGAGCTTCTGGAAATGATCATACAATAAAGGCTCCCACACTGCCATCATCGGTGGCGGGGAGCCTTGTTTTATGCTTTGATTTTAACTGGATCAATGCAGGAAGGCCTTATGCCGCTGATGTGTGGGATTATGATGTTTACAGCGAAATCGGGAATTACGCAAAACCGGTTCTGCTGATGCACGGAGACAGGGATGGGATCGTTCCGATCTCCTATGCAGAACATGCGGCAGAAGTATATCCGGACGTGGATTATTATGTGATCGACGACGGCGGACACGGCTTTTATGGAAATTCGCTTGATGATGCGTTTTCGCACATTCTTGAATACCTGCAGAAAATCGCCATTCTTTGAAAGAACAAGGCCATGCCAAATATGAAGAAACGAGAATAAGGGCATCAAAAGCTCCGTGTTTCTGGGCTTTTTGATATACCTTAAAGGATGCGCTCATAAGTTGAGAGCATTTTATTAGCTGAACAGTGAATGTTAAAAAACGTTTGTTTTCAGAGATTTTTGAAAGCAGACGTTTTTTTTACCAGTTAATTCTCACTGACAAAAATGGTGGCGAGAAGCTTTTATATTTATGCGTCAATACGCAAAAATCTAAAATGATAATTGACTGTCTGCCCGAATGATGATATTTTAGAAATACGAAGAAATACGCAAAATTCTAAAATAGAGGAATGATAGATGAAAATTATAAAACGACAAAAGTATCTGGATAAACTGATCTCAAAGATGGATAACGGAATGATAAAGGTTATCACAGGCATAAGACGGTGCGGTAAATCGTTTTTACTGTTTGAATTATTCTATGATTATCTTTTGGAACAGGGTATCTCTGAAGACTGTATTATAAAGATTGCTTTAGATGATGCGGAAAATGAAGCTTTGCTTGATCCACATACTTTATCAGCTTACATCTCTGATCACATCAGAGACAAATCAAAGCATTATTATGTTCTTTTAGATGAGATCCAGTTTGCAATTACACAGAAAGAGTTGAAAGACAAAGATTCATATGTTCGATTATATGGCGTCTTGAATGGTCTTCTGCGTAAGAGGAATGTTGATGTTTATGTAACCGGAAGCAATTCCAAACTCCTGTCTACAGATGTCATGACAGAATTTAGAGGAAGAGGAGACAGGGTCCACATTGCTCCGCTTTCTTTTTCAGAATACTACCCTGCACACGGAGGAACGAAAGATGAAGCCTGGAATGATTATCTTCTCTATGGCGGTATGCCGTATATATTAAATCTGCAAGATGAAGAAGAAAAAGCAAAATATCTGGTGTCGCTTCATAATGAAATCTACATGAAGGATATCAGCGAGCGTTACGGAATATCAAACAGTTCGGGGATGGAAGATCTGCAAAAAGTTCTGGCTTCATCTGTCAGCTCTTTAACAAACCCTCAAAAAATATCAGATACATTCAAAAGCAGTGGAATGAAAGGGATAACAGCTCCGACAATAAAAGAGTATATTAGCTATCTGCAGGATGCGCATTTGGTTCAGAAAGCGGAACGTTACAATGTGAAAGGGAGAAAGTACATCAGTACTCCGTCAAAATATTATTATTCGGATCTGGGATTAAGGAATGTATTGTTAGGGTTCCGTCAATTTGAAAAGACACATCTGATGGAGAATGTAATTTATAATGAACTGATTTACAGAGGCTTTTCCGTCGATGTCGGAGTTGTCGAAATCAATGCAAAAGAAAAAGGAAAGAGTGTGCGTAAACAACTGGAAGTTGATTTTGTTGCAAATCTTGGTAACCGAAGATATTACATCCAATCAGCATATGCGATACCTGACAAGGAGAAAATGGAACAGGAACAGGCCTCATTAGTTTGTATTCCGGATTCATTTAAGAAAATAATAGTCGTTGAATCGAGGATGCCGCTGTGGAGAAATGAACAGGGTATAACCATCATGAATATCTGCGATTTCCTGTTGGATGAAAACAGCTTGGATAAATGACTAATACTTGTTGCGCACAGAGAATGACGTCGAGACGGTAGTTCTTTTAAGTGACAAAAAGGTTGACGGACATATCAACATAGATCTGGATGTCGAAAAGCTCGAAGATAAGTCAGTGGCATCAATATGATTTGAGACACAAAAATCGGAATTTTCCGGAAAGCGCGGCCGAATGACCTTCAGGCCATTCTTTGCAAATAATGATAGAATATCTTTGATTTCTCTCATAACGAGAGGACTAACTGATATTCTGAATTGAACGGATGTCAATATGAGCAGCGATGATATCGCCTTTCTACTCGGATATCAGGAGCTGAGCTCATTTTTGAGGGCATTAAATGTCTGGACGGGAATGAGCGTTTCGGATTACAGGAAACAGGTGAAAGGTTAAAGAATAATAGCCGCGAAAGCCCGATAATACTGTGGTTTTCGGGAAATCGGGCAGATTTAGTATCGGGTAGATAAAACGCTTCTCGGTAACTTATCCAAGGACAAATCGGCTCAAAAAGTTTGAGAGTTGAGTTTCCCCGATAGATGTCACTATGCTGAGTTGCCGAGTGAGATGTTGGGGAGTTGTGGCTGTGAGATAGATATCGGAGGCATCATTTTGTGTAAATTGCTTTTAGTACATTGGTAAAAAATCTTTAAAAATGCCCATTGGATTTTTGATGAAAATCAAGTTATAATACATATACAACGTGTGGCGTTTCAACTGCGTAAATCCGGTTGGAAATCCGCACGTTTATTTTTATGTGCGAAGAGGAGGTGAAGCGAAATGAAACGAGTGAAAGCCGCTTGTATCTGTCAGACACTCCACTTTATGTTAAAGGATGATCTTGGACACGATTACGCAGTGAAGTTGGTCAAGGAAGAGGTTGAGAAGTACAAAGCCTCTCTGGACAAGAACCGGACGAAGTACAAAATTGTCAGCGAAGAAACACAGTCAGACGGTTCTGTCATGATCAAAATCATTAAGCAGTACAACACAAGTCCAGTTGGCGATTATCTGGACTGAAAAGAATATCGTTACGACACAGTATAGCGTGTAGCCATTGGCGTAAAACCAGCTGATGGAAACACGCTTTTTTTTGAAAGGATGTGATTCCGGTGGAACAGGAAACAAATCAATTCGGTATGGCTGCCGGATGCATCCCTGTTGTTGGATTTAATATGGGAGCAGGGAAGAAAGATCGTGTTAAAGTACTTTTTACAAAGCTGCTTATTGCAGAAGCTGCAGTCGGTCTTATATCACTTCTCATTGTAGAATTGCTCCCGCAGCAGCTGATTAATATTTTTGGCGCAGCACATGAAAGTGCATATTATACAGACTTTGCGATTAAAGCATTCCGCATCTACCTGTGTATGATGATCTTCGCTTGTGTGAATAAGGCTTGCTTTATCTTCCTTCAGGCGATGGGAAAGGCAGTTGAATCAACGGTGCTTTCCATGGTTCGTGAGATTGTTTTCGGTGTCGGCTTTGCGCTGCTTCTGCCAATTTTCTTCGGCCTCGATGGGGTTTTGTATTCTATGCCGCTGTCGGACATTCTCACCTTTATAGTTGCAATCATTTTAATCTTCGAGACTTACAGACAATTGGATAATCGCCGGCGACTGCTAACAGATCTTATCACAGGCGAGGCTGATGGGCTGCGACGTGGAAGTGAAGTTGTGATGTGACAAACGGGGCCGATGCATTTTATGATGTATCGGCCTCGCTTCATAGTCTTTTCGCATTAAGAGAAACGACCATTGTCTAACGAACGAACGTTAGGTATAATAGGGCTTGCGGAGGTGACTTCATTGAACAATACTTTTTATAAAATGATATTTAGAAGAAAGTCATTTCATATTTTCAGAAATGTTGGGAACGAATCCATCAGTAAAGACGAACTTAACGATATACAAAGTGCATATTCAGAATTTACTCCACTGAATCCCGGGATCAAAACCGGCATTCGTATTGTTCCTGAAAAGCAGACTAACTGCAAACGAGGAGGAGAATACTGCGTTCTGCTTTACAGCGAAAAGAAAGACGGTTATCTGCAGAACATCGGTTATCTTGGCGAGCAGCTCGATCTTTACCTTGTATCCCGAAATATCGGAACGCTTTGGTTCGGAATAGGCAAAACAAAAGAAGAACCATTTGAGGATATGGAGTTCGTCATTATGTTTTCCATCCGGAAGATTAGTGATGACTCCAAGTACCGCAAGGATATGTTTAAGAGCAAAAGAAAGAGTGTTGAGGAGATATGGGAGGGTGAACAGATCCCGGGTGTGAGTGATATTGTCAGGTTTGCTCCGAGTGCCTGTAATTCTCAGCCGTGGTATGTAAAGAACGATGGTGAGATCTCGGTTTTCAGGTATAAGAAACCCGGCAAAAGAGGGATCATGCCTGCCGACAAGGTTTCATATTACAACCGAATCGATATTGGAATTTTCATCTGCTTTATGGATATTTGTCTTGGGCATAACGGTGTTGGATTTGAGAAGACACTATATTCAGATGCCGGTGATGATGATAAAGAATTGGTGCTGAATGCAAAGTATAGACTTTGCAGATAAAGGAGTAGAAATATGAAACACGAATGCAAAATAACCGTACTGGAAACAAAGTGCTTTCCGGAGCTTCAGGAGCAATATCTGGCTGATCCCAAGTCCGGCCCGTGCCCGTTCTTTAAGCCGGGAGATACGTTTCTGCTCAAGCGCACGCCGCAACAAGACGATTTCTACCACCTGATGAACGGCAAGTTCTGCGGTGAGGCGTGGGATGCCGTCAGTCGGTATGTCTACACAGCGCTACAGGGTGGTTCCATCATGAAGGGCTGGACGAATGACGACCGCATGATGATCGCCTGCTGCAACGATGGGACGAGGCCGGTCATCTTCAAAATCGAGCGCGTCGATATACCTGAGAATGACGAAGAGCGGGAGTGGCTGGAGAAGCATGACTTCAGGAATACAGCCGAGGATGCTTATACAGGGTGAGGTGAGTCAGGCATGGGAGGAGGATTATGGCAAAACAGAGCATTTTCGAGATGAAGGTTTCAAAAGTCTATCCGCTGCTGCTTCACAAAGTGGAGCGCAAAGGCCGGTCTAAGGAAGAATTGGATACCGTCATTGAATGGCTGACCGGTTATGATATGAATCAAGTCGATCAGGAAATAACCTACGGAGACTTTTTCGAGCAGGCACCTGCCATGAATCCGAGAGCGGAACTGATCAAGGGAAAGGTATGTGGGGTTCAGGTGGAAAGCATCGAAGATCGCATGATGCAGAAGGTTCGCTGGCTGGACAAGCTGGTAGACGAGTTGGCAAAGGGAAGACCGTTGGAAAAGGTGTTGCGATGAATAGCGGAAAACGATATGAATATGACGCAGTGCTCCATGAGCTGGACGATAATGGCGGGGCATATGTCGCCTTTCCATGGGATATTCGTGAAGAATTCGGAAAGGGCCGTGTGAAGGTTCATGCGCTGTTTGACGGCATCCCTTACGATGGAAGCATCGTCAATATGGGTGTTAAGAATGCGGACGGTTCCATCTGCTATATCATCGGTGTTCTGAAGGTGATCCGGAAGAAACTGAAAAAAAGTGATGGCGATACAATTCACGTGGTCATAGAAAAAACGCTCTAAAAAAATGGTCGGTGGAGATTGATTTCTCTGCCGGTCATTATTTTTTGATTTTATATTGACATCGTGTCAGAAATTGAATATAATACATATTGACACGAAGTCAGAATAAAAACAAGGATGTTTGAAGGTAGAAAAGACTCCGGAAGTAACAACTGGAATCTTAAGCCATAAAGGAAAAAGGAGCGAAAAAATGTCTAAGAAAATACTGGTGGCGGTGTTTTCCGCAAGCGGAGTTACAAAGCGCGTGGGTGAAGAAATAGCAAGGATCAGCGGAGGTGATTTCTTTGAAATCATGCCTAAGGAAATCTATACATCTGATGACCTGAACTGGACAAATAAGAACAGCCGCAGCAGCGTGGAGATGAATGATCCTGCGGCGAGACCTGAAATTGCAAATGCAGTTGTTGATATGGATTCTTACGACACTGTGATCATAGGCTTCCCGATCTGGTGGGGCGTCGCACCGCGTATCATCGAGACCTTTCTGGAAAGCTATGATTTCAGCGGAAAGACGATCATCCCCTTCTGTACTTCCGGGGGCAGCGGTGTCGGCAGGAGTGATAAGTCGCTTCATAAAAATGTCAGCGGTGATGTGAAGTGGGCAAAGGGCGTACAGATCAATCGTCCGGATGAGAATAAGATCCGTAAAATGCTGAATGCAGCCTTATAAAAACGAAAGGAGAGTGACAGACCATGAAATATGCAAAGCTTGGAAATTCAGATCTCTCAGTATCCCGCATCTGCATGGGATGTATGGGATTCGGAGACCCGGGAAGAGGACAGCACAGCTGGACACTGGATGAGGAGCATTCCAGAGAGATCATTAAACGGGGACTGGATCTTGGCGTGAATTTCTATGATACTGCCATCGCTTATCAGAGCGGAACCAGTGAACAATATGTCGGCAGGGCACTTCGCGACTTTGCAAAACGTGATGAAGTGGTTGTTGCTACAAAGTTCCTGCCAAGGACTCCTGAGGAAATCGATGCCGGTATCACCGGTCAGCAGCATATTGAAAATATGATAAACACCAGTCTTGCAAACCTTGGCATGGATTATGTTGATCTCTATATTTACCATATGTGGGATTGGAATACAGAGCTTTATGATATACTTGACGGGATGAACCGGGTCGTAAAGGCAGGTAAGGCAAGGTATATCGGTATCTCCAACTGCTACGCCTGGCAGATCGCAAAGGCAAATGCTATCGCTGAGAAGGAAGGCTTCGCAAAGTTTGTTTCCATTCAGGGTCATTATAACCTGATCTTCCGTGAGGAAGAGCGGGAGATGGTGCCATACTGTGAGGAAGAAAATATTGCTCTTACTCCATATAGTGCGCTGGCGAGCGGCAGACTTTCCAGGCTTCCGGGCGAAGGCGGTACCAAGCGTGCCGTGGAAGATTCTTATGCAAAGTTCAAATATGATGCCACGGCGGAGCAGGATAATGTGATCATTTCCCGTGTTGCGGAGCTTTCTGAGAAGCACGGAGTAACCATGACGGAAGTTTCTCTGGCATGGCTGCTGACGAAAGTGACTGCGCCGGTTGTCGGAGCTACAAAGATGCATCATATCGAAGGAGCAGCAAAGGCCGTAGATCTGGTGCTTTCAGATGATGAAATAAAGTACCTGGAAGAGCCTTATGTGCCGCATCCGCTGGCTGGCGTGATGGCGCAAAACAAGAGAGCTGATGCTGCAAAGAAGCATGTCTGGACAACAGGCGATCAGAATATTGGAGTTAACAAATGAGTGAAAATGGCAGATAATGCAGGAAGCGGAAACTGGCTTGACGGGCAAAGATTTGGCGCGGTCGCATCAGAAGCGAATATTAGCTCCTGGATCGACAGCATACTTTCCATGTCACATTGGGCATTTGTACTGATGGGACTGCATCTGGGACTGCATGTTCCGGTTATGACGGCAAAGTGGAAGATGGCGAACAAAGTGAAATGGGTGGTTTCCGTACTTTTCTGTATTCTTGCGGGAATTGGGCTGTTTTTGTTCCTGAAGAACGGAATGCCGGATTATATGTTCTTCCGTGTTCCCTTCGCTTTTCTGGATTATGAAAAGGCCGGGGGTCTGGTAATATTTGAAAACATTTTGATGTTGCTGTTCTGGGCTTTTATTGGTACGCAGGCAGCGCTGCTTTGCAGAAATCTGCAAAGACAATTAGGGGGAAACCTGAATGAAGATAATAATCCTTATGGGAAGTCCGAACCGGAACGGCTCAACGAGCATTCTGGTATCAGAATTTGTTAAAGGAGCAGAAGAAGCAGGGCATATCTGTGAGGTGATAGATGTGTGTCATGCGGATATTCATCCGTGTACAGGGTGCGTTGCCTGTGGATATGAAGGACCCTGTGTCCAAAAGGATGATGTTCAGAAGATAAGAAAAAAACTGCTTTCAGCTGATATGGTGGTATTTGCCACACCGCTTTATTATTACGGAATGAGCGCACAGCTGAAGACTGTGGTAGATCGGTTCTGTGCTTACAACAGCAGCCTACACAGCAGAAATTTGAAGTCAGCATTGCTTACGGTCGCATGGAACGCGGATGACTGGACTTTTGAAGCTCTCGTGGCTCATTACAAGACGCTGGTGCGTTACATCAATTTTGAGGATAAGGGAATGGTGCTTGGTTACGGGTGCGGCAGTCCCGGTATGACGAAACGAAGCAGATTCCCACAGGAAGCGTACCAATTAGGAAAGACATTGTAATAGGTTTTGAAACTGTCTGCGAAATGCAGGCAGTTTTTCTATATAAAGGGGCATAAAACGTTTTTACACATATGAAGAATCCAACTATTGACTAACGAACGAACGTTAGGTATAATAGGACATGTAATTCAGTATTACTTCTATTTTGGAAAGAGGGCGAAAAGTATGGAAAAGAGCAACACACGGGAAGAGATACTGGAGGCAGCGCTTGATCTGTTCGCTGTCAATGGATATGAAGCAACCAGTATTTCGCAGCTCGCCGATGCGGTAGGTATCCGTAAGGCATCCCTTTACAGCCACTTCGCCAATAAGCAGGATATTCTGGATACTGTTGTCGAAACCGTTCTGAAAGGATATGCTGATCATTCGATTTTTGTACGTGCTGACTGGGACAATCCGGAGTTCACAAAGGATAAGACCGGCATGACTGCAGAAGTTGTGGCAAAGCTCATTCAAGGACAGATGCGCTACATCCTGCATGACCCGCACATCAGCAAGGGCAGGAAGCTGCTCATGATCGAGCAGTTCCGCAATGCAGAACTGGCAGAGCTCCAGACGAAGCAGAACTATGAAGATGTCCTGAACTATTTTAGGGGGATGATGCGGTTTCTGATCCGTGAGGGTACTTTGAAGGATGAGGATACTGAGATTATGGCTGCGCAGTTCTCTTCTCCGATCACCGTCTGGATCAACCTGTGCGACCGGGAACCGAAGCGGGAAGATGAGGTAATGGAGCTGGTCGGGAAACATGTGATACAGTTTTTTAAGATCTATCGGAAGTAGATCTTTTTGAAAAGTAGCCGGGGACTTACTATAGCCGGTCAGATCGGAAAACGGCTGACCGGTTTTATTTCCAGCATAAAGCTAACGAACGATAGGACGTTGAGGAGGGATTGACGATGAGAAATAAAGTATTTCCGATTTCTATGACAGTTTTATGGGGAATGGTATTCGGCTCTGCCATGCATAGCCTGACAATGGGGATATGTATGGGTCTGATGATGGGAAGTGCATTCGGTCTGTTTGATTCCGATAAAAAGGATAACCAGGAAAAAGAGTAGAGCCAACTATTCAAGTATGGGGATATGACAATGAATGAACAGTTTTTAAAGTGGATGCCAGTCATAGCACTTGCCTGTTTTGCTGTAGCTGTGTTTATGATTGCTGACGGGTATTTTTGGCCCGGAATTGTATTTATTGGAGCCGGAACGAGTCTTTCCTCCGCTGCGGCAGTTTATAAAAAGAAAAACAATGCCTTTGATGATGATCATGGATCGAAATGAGGTATAACACTATGATTAAGGAAGAATGGAAAAACCGCTTTGAAATCCGCAACTTATCTGAGTATGAAAGAAAAGCTGCATTAGATCTGGCCTGGAGGGTGTTTTGCGAGTATGAATCTCCCGATTATACTTCGGAGGGAACAGAGGAGTTCCGGAAGTGCCTGCGCGATGAAGAATACCTGCATGGTCTGCAGTATTACGGCGCTTTTGACGGTGGGAAGCTGATTGGGGAGATCGCCATCCGGCCGGATAAGAAGCATATCTGCTTTTTCTTCGTGGACGGCAGGTATCACCGGCGAGGAATCGGCACGCGAATGTTCCAGCGTCTACTTGAAGATTATCCGGGCGAGACGCTCACCCTCAATTCCTCACCGTATGGTCTTCCTTTCTATAAGGCGATTGGATTTGTGCCGACCGATGAGGAAAAGACAGTGAACGGCATCCGATTTACACCGATGAAAACAGTAAGAAATGGAAGGAAGAATGAATGAGACATGGCGAACACAATCACGTCAGGAAGGCCATTTATCAGAACAGAAAGAGAATGATCCGTGTTATATTAGGGGGAGGATGGCGTAATGCTTGATGAAATACATTATCAAAGATTGAAGGCTGACAATTTTACCGGCCATTCATTGGATGATTTTGTCCGTCACCAGACGGTTACAGAGTGTTGGAGAAAGATAGATAACGATTGGAAGCTCGTACCGAATGTCTATGAAGAAAACTGGTCGCAGACGCAGTGTCGGGAGATTGCAAAAGACGTGATACATATTATAAAATTTGACCAGACTGGCTTTGGCGCGTTCGATGGCGAGCGGATCATTGGGTTTGCGACTGTCTCCCATCGCATATTCGGAGCTACGGCAAGATATGTGCAGCTGGTTTGTTTTCAGATATCAGAGGAATACAGACGCCATGGCATCGGCAGGAAGCTTTTTTCAATGGCTTGTGAAGAGGCACGGCGGCTGGGCGCAGATAAACTATACATTTCAGCACATTCCTCAAAAGAGTCGCAGGCGGCATACCGGGCACTTGGCTGTACCCCTGCGGAGGAGGTCAATGAGGGACTGGCAGCAGCGGAGCCCTTTGATGTCCAAATGGAATACAGATTATAAAAGAGTATAAAGATTATTGATACTGCCGTCATTTACGCCGAGGAAGCAGTACTTGAAGCTCACTGAGGAGGATATCGAACATGAATGAATTTATTGCTTATTGCGGATTGAATTGTGAGGCGTGTGAAGCCCGTCTTGCAACTATGAACAATGATGATGCGCTGCGCCGGAAAGTCGCCAGGGAGTGGTCTGAACTGAACGGTGTAGAGATTACGACTGAGATGATCAATTGCTCAGGATGCAGGATCCCTGGCGTGAAAACGCCGTACTGCGATTCCCTGTGTCCCATCCGGCAGTGCGCTATGGGGAAACAAATGGAGACATGCGGCAGCTGTCCGGAAATGAATGTATGTGAAAAGCTTGCGATGATCACAGGAAACAATGCGGATGCACTCCGCAGACTGAAAGAGGAATGTAATGATAACTTCTTATCATTATCTGCCGGCATCAAGGTATATTGAACTCGATGAAGAACCGATCCGTGTGATGGAGGATACGTTCAGAAAACATGGCTTTCATTTTGTCACATGTACAACCTGGTCAACAGACGGTTTTTTCCGGGAAACAAAAGATATGGTCAAATACAGGCTGGAAGAGGGATGCTCTGTAGTTGAGATGGAATGTGCCGCGCTTGCTGCTTGCGCAAGAAAGCGGGGAGCCAAGTTCGGACAGTTCCTCTTTACTGCTGATTCTTTAGCGAACGTTCATGCGTATGATGCCAGAGACTTTGGGATGGAGTCACACGAGAAGGCTCTTCTCCTTGGGTTGGATATATTGAGAAATTACAGGTAAGAATAACAGCAGTATGAATATTAAGATGATAAAATTGCGCAGACCGAGCTGTCAATATGCCCGACAGGTAATGGATTTCCGGGATGAATTAAAGAAAAACGGCGAAGAATTCGATGGATGCGCGGGACTGGAGGACTGCGCTTCCTTTGAAGAATGGATTCGTTTCGAAGAACGCCTGAGGGTCAAGTACAAAGAGGGCTATGTTCCCTCCGAGGTGTTTCTTGCAGTCAGAGAGGCGGATGACTGTCTGGTCGGGATCATCGATTACCGGCATCCTCTCAACGACTTCCTTATGATCTATGGCGGGAATATCGGCTACAGTGTCCGACCGTCCGAGCGACGGAAAGGATATGCTTCCGAGATGCTTCGATTGATCCTGGATATATGCCATTCTTATGGAGAAAAGCGGGTTCTACTTACCTGCGACAGTGATAATGCGGCGTCAAGGAAAACCATTCTGAAGAATGGCGGTGTCCTGGAAAATGAGATCGAAGACACAGTGGGACTGAGTAAATGTGGCAGAATCCAGCGTTACTGGATTCCAATCGATATCGATGGGTGAAAGAGGAAGTTTTTTTGAAGATGCCGGGATGAGCATTTTTTTAAAGACAGATCAGCAAAAGGAAGGGCTTCAAGATGGAATATAACAGCACAGTTATACTGAAAGACGGCAGAGCCTGTACCCTACGTAACGGGACGGCATCGGACGGGCAGGCACTCCTTGATGTTTTTAACCTGACACACGAGCAGACGGATTATCTGCTCACCTACCCCGGAGAGCACAGCTATACCGCACAGCAGGAAGCAGATTTTCTGAAGGAGAAAACGGATAGTGCCGATGAGATCGAGCTTCTCGCTGAGCTGGATGGAGTAATTGTGGGCTCCGCCGGAATCGGCTGCGTTGGCCGCAGGGAAAAAACCAGGCATCGGGCAGAGTTTGGCATCAGTGTGGATAAGGCGTACTGGGGACTCGGCATCGGACGGGCACTGACTGAAGCCTGCATCGAATGTGCAAAAAAAGCAGGATATGCTCAACTGGAACTGGAAGTCGTGGCAGAGAACAGGTCTGCAATAGGCCTGTATGAGAGTGTAGGCTTCGTGGAATACGGCAGAAATCCCAAAGGCTTCCGCTCCCGCTTAATCGGGTGGCAGGAGGTCGTGCTTATGCGTCTGGAAACGGAAGGGTAAGTGCTGTCCCTTTTGTCGGAGTTGTAAATTGGTTCATATCATTGCCCTCCAGTTCCAGAAGAGCTTTTTTTCGCATGATCCCACCCCCATATCCGGTCAGGTTCCCAGTAGATCCAACTACACGATGGCAAGGAACGATGATGCAGATCGGATTATGACCGACCGCTCCGCCGACGGCCTGAGCAGACATCCTTTCGAGTCCGCGCTCCTTTGCGATTTGATCGGCAATCCACCCGTACGTGACCGTCTTTCCAAAAGGAATCTCGCACATGATCTCTCCGACACGATTGCGGAAATCGGATCCTACCAAATGAATCCTCGGAAAGAACCCGGGATCGCGGCCTGAAAAATAGATATTCAGCCATTCTTTCGTCTGGAAAAAATAGTCTGTTTCACGCCGAACGGCTCCCTTCTTCAGACCAAGCCCAATATACCTGCCGCCATCCGTAAACCAAAGCCCGGTTAGTCCCTGCTCGTCACCGGCAAGCAGGATGTTTCCCAAAGGGGATTCATAATCATTCGTGTAGATCATTCTGTACCTCCTGATAAGTCCATCATATATAAAACCTTCCGCTGCACAATGCTCCACTGGAGCAGTGTTACGCATGTTAGGCACAGCGGATCGCAGACATCCGCAGAGGAAGGCGTTTACGGCCGCGCATGTCGCGTCAAAAACGCCGAGGCGTTCTTGAATTAATCAGTTTGAAATGGTTTTTTCTGCATTCGATGATTCCCTCACGCTGCATTTTCCCCAGTTCCTTGGACATATTTGTTCGTTCCAGATTGAGATAATCAGCAAGCTGCTGCCTGTCAAAGGGGATGTCAAATTCTACGGAATGTTTCTGCAGGGAAACGGTATTAAGGTTTCCCCAAACATCATTGCTTTCTATTGTGACGCTTCCGTCCAATACAAGCCCCATTCTGTCTGTTTCTTCTCCTGCATGGAGGATAACGGTACCCTTCTTATAAGTTTTTTCCTGACTCCTCAGCTCCTTCAGGCAAGTGCGTATTTCGTCTTCAGACATATCCCTGAAAAGAATGGTCTTTCTAAGAATTGTGTTATCCATAAAAACTCCAAAAATATTTTTGAAATGTGGTTCAAGCCACATATTTTTATTCGCGAGTATACTATATTGACGCCAGAAAGACAAGAGGAGGATACAAAGATGGTAAGACAGATCATACATATTGATGAAGAAAAATGTAATGGCTGCGGTTTATGTGCAAGAGCGTGTCATGAGGGAGCTATAGATATTATAAACGGCAAGGCGAAACTGGTTCGAGAAAATTTCTGTGATGGATTTGGAGACTGCCTTCCCCACTGTCCGACCGGAGCAATTACGTTTGAGGAAAGAGAGGCACCGGCGTATGACGAAGCGGCGGTGAAAGAGAGTCAGGAAAAGAAAATGGAGGGCGCTGAACGTCCGGTGGACGTTCGTTTAGCGCCGACCGGAGTGGAACGGAGGCAGGTAATGACGGAGAGAGAAGCACAGATGAGAGCGGAGATGGAGCAGCATGCGGCGCATGCAGGAGGCTGCCCGGGATTAAGGTTTATGCAGTTCGATCATAATGATGAACAGAAGGAAGAGCAAGCACACACCGCCAATGTGAAACCGGTATCAAGACTTATGCAGTGGCCGTGTCAGATAAAACTCCTTCCTACACAGGCACCGTTCTATGATGGGGCAAAGCTTCTGATCGCGGCAGACTGTACAGCCTATGCCTATGCCAATATGCATGAGGATTTCATGAAGGGAAAGATCACATTGATCGGATGCCCGAAGCTGGACAATATCGACTATTCCGAAAAGTTGACAGAGATCATAGCGAACAATAGTATAAAGAGCGTGACCATAGTCCGCATGGATGTTCCGTGCTGCGGAGGTTTGCAGAGAGCGGCAGAAACAGCACTTAAAAGAAGCGGTAAGTTTATTCCCTGGCAGGTCGTGACCATTTCACGTGATGGCAGGATCATAGATTAAAATTTGCAACCAAATACTGGTCTGCCAATGTGCTTGGAACAGTTGCAATTATAGAAGATGGCGCTGAGAAGCAAAAAGGGATTGAAATATATTTTTAATTGCCTTACCCTCTTCTCAGGACGTCTGAATAAACACTCAAAATTGAAAGAGTCGATTTCATCGAACAAAAAGTACTGTCTGTGATTGATGGGTGATATTGCCTGCATGTGAGAAAGGGAAGGCACCAAATGGTTTTGGAAACAAAAAGACTATTGCTGCGGGAAATGAAACCGGATGATTATCAGGCACTGTTTCTTGTGCTCGGCAACCCTGAAACAATGTGGCATTATCCTTACACTTTCGACGGGCAGCATGTTAAAGACTGGATCGAAAGAAACATAAAACGCTATCAGAAGGACGGTTTCGGGCTGTGGGCAGTCTGCCTGAAAGAGACCGGCGAGATGATCGGTGACTGCGGGCTGACACTCCAGAATATCAATGGAACAATATTGCCGGAAATCGGCTATCATATCCGCCACGACTGTCAGCAAAAGGGCTATGCCAGTGAGGCAGCCAAGGCTGTTCGCAACTGGGCATTTCGAAACACAGAGTATCCAACCCTATATTCCTACTGCAAATACACAAATGTACCTTCCATAAAAACAGCAGAATCCATCGGTATGCATTTTGTATGTGAATATCCGGATGAAACAAATGGAAAGACCCATGTATCGGCAATCTCAAGGAAAGAATGGCTGAATGAAATCACTGAGATCTACTGATAAGGAAATAGAGGTTACCCAATCATAGTAATCAGGAGGGCTGATCTGCCGGAACTTAAGGTTCTGGTGTTTGACAGACAATGGAACAGAAAATGTGCTTTTCCGAATAGAAACTATCAAAGATGCATCGATTGGGAGAGCATTCGCAAGATTGTTGCAGGTGAGTGAGAAAGAGACGTGCAATAAGAATTCAAGTTTGTAGCGATAGCGTCAATTCGGTCTTTGACTGTAATGTAGAGCTGACTTATGAAGAAGAGTAATTATGCATCTTGAAAGAATCACTGAAAACAACATTTCTTTCGCTGTCTCGATTCAGGAGAAGCTTTTCCCTGGAGAAAGTGCAAAAGCGAATTATGAAGAATCGTTAGAGGATTCTTCATGTTATGAGTATTATCTGATTTATGAAAGGAAAGAATGTACTGGCATTATAGGACTATATTACTATCCGGATGATCCTGACAGTGCCTGGCTTGGCTGGTTTGGTATAATAGATAGTTTTCGGAGAAAGCGTCTCGGTTCTGCAGCATTGAAATTGTTCGAAGATATGGCAATTTCCAGAGGGTATAGGTTTGCGCGACTCTACACAGACGCCGTGAACAATGATGCTGCAATTGCTTTTTACAAAGCCAACGGCTATGTCTCTGAACCATATTTTAATTCGGAGGATTCTGCCTGTCTGAAATATAAAACGCTCATTTTTTCAAAGCCATTGACTGGCGATATGCTGGTTCTGTGGAAGAGCAGAAACATTCATCTTACAGAACAGATTAAAAAACAAAGTTTATCCAGCAAATATAAGAATGGGATGTGATTTTGGAGATAATGATAAGGTGTTATTTATGATTTGAGATGACGTTGTCAAAAAGTTTGTAGATGCCGCATCTCCAGCAGAGAATCATACCGAGGACAGCCCCGAGAGCAGCCTGTGCGATTTCATAAGGAAGCTTGATCATTGCGTATTCAAAGGTGCTGTAAATGAATATTTTTCCTAATGTGTAGCCGCATACCATAATTACTGCACCGATTGCCACTCCGATTCCGGATGCTGTGACCGGGCGGGATTTCAGAACATGATGGGAAACCAGAGAGATAACGAAAGCCTGCAGACCATGTGTGACCAGTGATACAAACATGGGGAGAGGATAGAAAAGCATATCCCCCAGAAAAGATCCGATCCCGCCTGCGACAAAAGCCTCAAAAGGATTCAGAAGAATGGACGCGAGGCAGATCACAACGTCACAAAGATACAGATGACCGCCGGGAACCGGAATGCCAAAGGAGGACATGATAATATTCATAGCCATAAAAACAGCGGTGATCGAGAGTCTGATTACAGATGTCTGAGTTACTTCATGCTTCATCATTACAACCCCTTTACGAGAAGATGAAAACAGTTTATGATGAAACTGATAATATGAAAATAATCAAAAATGAAAGAAATGATATGACCAGATGAATTTCCAATTAGACACTTTATCAAAGGAACCTGCTTATCTTCAGCTGTACCGTAAATTCGTAGAAGACATCGTTTCGAACATTTATCCTTATGGAGGTAAACTGCCCTCAAAGAGGACACTCGCGTCAGACGCAGGAGTGAGCGTAATCACAGTGGAGCATGCGATGAGTCTGCTTTGTGATGAAGGCTATATAGAAAGCAGAGAACGAAGCGGATATTATGTGACATTCAAAAGCAGTGAGTTTCTCGGAAAGCCTTTGGTAGAAATACAACCGGCAGTCTTAAGCTCCGATTTGCATCAGGTATCTGATTCATTGATATCGTATTCTGTTGCGGCGAAGACGATTCGAAAGGTTTTGCAGGATTACGGGGAACGTATTTTGGTGAAATCCCCAAATCAGGGCTGCCGGGAGCTTCGGAAAGAAATTTGCATGTATCTTGCCCGCAGCAGGGGAATCCTGATAAAGCCTTCACAGGTTATTATCGGTTCCGGTGCAGAGTATTTTTATGGGCTGCTGGTGCAACTCCTTGGGACGGAGCATATGTATGCGGTTGAAAATCCATGCTATGAAAAGATCCTTCAAGTGTACAAGGCGATGGGAGCCGGGGTTGAGCAGATGGATCTTTCGAGTGAAGGTATTCTGACGGAAGAACTGGAAAGGTCTAAAGCAAAGTATCTTCATGTGACTCCGTTTCACAGTTATCCCAGCGGCATTACAGCCAGCATATCAAAAAAACATGAATATTTGAGATGGGCAGAAAAAAGAGAAGGCCTTCTGATTGAGGATAATTACGATTCGGAGCTTACTGTTTCGAGAAAGCCGGAGAAGTCGTTGTTTTCCATGACACAAACCTCAAATGTAATATATATCAACACATTTTCCAAAACAATTGCCCCATCCATACGAATCGGATACATGATCCTTCCGGAAAAGATGGAGAAGCCGTTCAACGAAAAACTTGGATTTTATTCATGTACGGTTCCTGTTCTCGATCAGCTTGTTATTGCGGAACTCTTAAGAAACGGGGATTTTGAACGACATATAAACCGGGTAAGAAGGATGCGGAGGAAACAAAAAAGAGAACAGATTTGAGAAGGTTGACTAACTCTACAGGCTTAAATCGTTGGATTCCAATAAAGAAGTGTTGACCGAAACGGATTCCTGAAAACCTGTATTTACGGGATGATACGAATCGTATCACGGATGTGACGATACGTTTCTTTCATTTTTCTTGGTTCATTGATACCTTCAGATTGCCGGTGGGCAATACTGTATGAAAGGACGAAGAGAATATGAAGGAAAAAAGAAATCTGTTGACGGGGGTCGGGTTGATTGGTGCTTTTGCCCTGTGGACCGTTTTGATCCGGCGTGTCGATGTTCAGGCTGTCGGACAGAATGGAACGAAGGTTGGGTTTGCTGATTTCAATGTTTGGTTCCATCAGCTGACCGGTGTGAACATGACGCTTTATACGATTACGGACTGGCTGGGACTTGTTCCCATTTTTATCTGCTTGAGCTTCGGCGGGCTGGGGCTGGTGCAGCTGATCAAGAGGCGGAGCCTGCTAAGAGTTGATTCAGATATCTTGTTATTGGGTGTCTATTATGTGTTGGTCATAGTCTGCTATCTGATTTTTGAGATGATTCCGATTAATTACAGACCTGTCCTGATAGAGGGAAGACTGGAAGCATCCTATCCGTCATCAACGACATTACTGGTACTGAGCGTGATGCCGACATTGATGTTCCAGACATACAGGAGAGTGGAGAATTCTCTGATAAGAAAAGCGGTCGCGACTTTTGTAATCGCCTTTTCTCTGTTTATGGTGATCGGAAGGCTGATCTCAGGGGTACACTGGGCGACGGATATAATTGGTTCCATATTATTAAGTGCGGGACTCTATATGCTGTACCGGTCAGTTGTAATGTACACAGACAAGGTAAAGAAAGTCGACAGGAGCAAATATGGAGTTTAATGAAAAACTACAGGAATTAAGAAAATCCAGATCAATGACGCAGGATGAGCTGGCGAAGGCTCTGTTTGTTTCAAGAGCCGCAATTTCAAAATGGGAGCAGGGCCGCGGCTATCCAAGCCTTGATTCGCTAAAGGAGATATCGAGGTTCTTTTCTGTGTCGATTGATGATCTGATCTGCTCGGAAGAGATCATTTCTGCGGCGGAAGATGAGAAGAAAGAGTGCATGGATAAGTACTTATCACTGATCTGCAATACGCTGGATATCTTCTTGGCATTGCTGTTGTTCCTGCCTGTATTCGGAAACGGAGCGGATAATCCGGCTTCGGTATCGCTGTATGCGATCTCGGGATTAAGTAAATGGATTAAAATAGTGTTTGCTGCTTTGATTGGCGTAGCTGTTCTGAACGGTATCTGCGGTGTTATTATCAGCCGTTTTGGTAAGCCGGTATGGAATCGTCATCGGCTTGTGACGGGGATGGTGCTGTCCATAGCATGTGCGGCGATATTCATTCTGACAAGACAGCCGTATGCAGGCATCATCTGTCTAGCTATTTTGGTCGGGAAGGGATTGCTGATTGGAAAAGGAAAGAGTTTATTATGATCAAAAATGAACGGACAAAAATATGGGCGGATGAGCAGATGAAAAATGAATGTTGGCGAAAAAAAGTATCACGGCTATAATAAAATCGATGATGGCAGGCTTCTTTTTACGGCGGATTATACGGACATGGAGAATCTTATCACCTGGATTCTGACCTTTGGAGATAAGGCAGAGGTACTTGAACCGAAAGAGGCAAGAGTGAATATAGCGAGCATGGTGCAGAAAATGACAGCAATTTATAAGGAGGATGCAGGATCATGAGATTGGACGGTTTTGGATTATTGGTCGAAGATATGGCGAAGATGATTTGCTTTTATAGGGACGTGCTTGGATTTGAGATCAAGGAGGCAGAGGATGCTTCCAATGTATATCTTGTGAAAGACGGAACTTTGTTTCTATTGTATGGGCGTAGGGACTTTGAAAAAATGACAAATCGCAGATATGAGTATGTCAAGGGATTGAATGGTCATTCGGAGATCGCTCTTTATGTCGATAACTTTGATGAAGTAGATGCAGCTTTCAAGAAAGCGGTAGAAAATGGTGCAACACCGGTCTTGGAGCCGGAGCTTGAACCCTGGGGACAGAGAACCTGTTATATCGCAGATCCGGAAGGAAATCTGATTGAGATCGGTTCATGGAATAAGCCCTTCGAAGAGAAGGATGCGGGGAGGTAATATAGGTGGCTTTTGATTTCAAGAAGGAATATAAAGAGTTTTACATGCCGAAAAATACTCCGGGTATCGTGACGGTACCGAGCATGAATTATATCGCTGTGCGCGGAATGGGGGATCCTAATCAGGAGGATGGTGATTATAAAAAGGCGATAGGTCTTTTGTATGGAATAGCTTTTACGATCAAGATGAGTAAGAAAGGCGATCATCAGATTGACGGTTATTTTGATTATGTTGTTCCGCCGCTGGAAGGATTCTGGTGGCAGGAAGCCGCTTCTGCGAAGCCGAATTCTAATGCAACAACCGATATGCCTCCGGCCGAAGGGAGGGGGAATTGCCCGCAGAATGGGAGTAATGGAATCGACTATGCCCACAAGGAAGCTTTCCATTGGATCTCTGTGATCCGTCTTCCGGATTTTGTGACAGAGCATGATTTCCGGTGGGCGATTGATGAAGCGACGAAAAAGAAAAAGCAGGATTTCTCTAAGGTTGAGTTCCTAACGGTCGAGGAAGGGCTATGCGTTCAGTGCATGCATATCGGTTCTTATGATGATGAGCCGGCTACGGTTGCTCTGATGCATGAGTTCATGGAACAGCAGGGCTATGAGCTTGATATTACGGATAAGCGCTTGCATCATGAGATTTATCTGAGTGATGCCAGGAAGGTTGCTCCGGAGAAACTGAAAACTGTAATCAGGCATCCGATAAAGGCAAAGGGGGATATGGCATATGGAATACATCAGAGTTACGAAGGATAATTTGGAAAAAGAGCACATTTGCTGTGCTATTTCCAATAATAAGGATGTGCAGGTATCGTCAAAGAAGGCATGGATGGCTGACAGGCTTGATGAAGGACTTGTTTTTCTGAAGAGCGTGGAACGCGGCAAGTGCTTTATCGAATATATCCCGGCGGAAAATGCCTGGATTCCGATAGAGGCGGAAGGGTATATGTACATTGACTGTCTGTGGGTGTCCGGGTCTTTCAAGGGACATGGATACTCTTCGGATTTGTTAAATGCCTGCATAGAGGATAGCAAGGAAAAGGGTCGAAAGGGTCTGTGCATATTATGTGCTGCAAAGAAAAAGCCTTTCCTGGCTGATCCGAAGTTCCTGAAGCATAAGGGCTTTATAGTAGGTGATGAAGCGGATAATGGCATCCAGCTCCGGTATTTACCGTTTGACAAGAATGCGGATGTGCCACGATTCAAAGAATGTGCTAAACATCCGCATATAGAAGAGAAAGGCTATGTTTTGTATTACACGAGCCAATGTCCTTTTAATGCAAAGTATGTTCCGGTTTTGGAGCAGACGGCAAAAGAGAATGGTATTCCGTTCCGGGCGATTCATATAGATAGCAGGGATAAGGCTCAGAATGTTCCGACCCCTATTACGAATTATGCTCTGTTTCATGATGGTGAGTATGTTACAAATGAGCAGATGAATGATAAGAAGTTTCTGAAACTGATCAATGGATAGGAGGAATCGGTATGGCGTCAACAAAAGAGTATTTAGATTTCGTATTAGATCAATTATCAGGGCTTGATGAAATTACCTTCCGACCGATGATGGGAGAATATATCCTTTATTATCGAGGGACGGTTTTCGGAGGGATTTATGATGACAGGCTTCTGGTTAAGCCTGTTCCATCGGCTGTGAAGCTGATGCCGGATGCGATGATGGAGCTTCCGTATGATGGAGCGAAGGAGATGATCCTGGTAGATGATATTGATAATCGGGAGTTCCTGTGCAAGCTGGTTGAGAGCATGTGGGATGAGTTGCCGAAAAGAAAAAAGAAATGCTCAAAATGAGCCGGATCATCTTCGCAAGCTGTGCATCGCGAAAAAAGTCTGAAATCAAAGGATATTTAGAAAATGTTCTAAATAGCTCTTGACTATCATATACCGGAGGTGTATGTTCTATTTAGAAAATCATCTAAATAACATTTCGAGAAGGAGGATTGTGATGGCATTTGCGAAAACGTTTAAAGCGCTGTCTGATCCAGACTATATAAAAAACGACCTGAAGTTTCTGCTTTTTGTTTTATGCAGCGGATTGATCGGAGGATATTGTATCGCATTATATCTGCCGGATATGTATTCACAGGAGATGCTGCAGCAAATGCAGGAACAGGGTATGACCACTGAAATGTTAGCGCTCAGCGGTGCGGTCCAATATGGCATCATATATGGTGTCATACTTGCTGCGATCGGGTTGGTTATATCAAAGAAAGTCGGTTTATGGAAAGGATTTCGATTTGATAAAGACGCTGTCGCGCCAACAGCGATTATCACGATCATAGCTGCACTATGTTTATTCCCCGGTGACAAACTGATATTTGGCCCGTTCAATAGCTGGGTAAATGATCAGTATAATATATCTCCGGAACTGCCGAAAATCATTTCCGGTCTTCTGGTTGGCGGAGTCATTGAAGAGGTCATGATGCGACTGTTCTTCATGTCTTTGTTGGTCCTCATTATTTCAAAACTATTTTATAGGCATGAAAAAGACATACCGGTGCGGGTATTCGCTGCAGCCAATATTATTTCGGCATTACTGTTTGCGGCAGGGCATCTTCCCGCCACAGCAGCCATGACAACATTAACTCCGATAGTGCTGTTCAGATGCTTTTTGTTCAATGGTGGCCTGGGTTTGTGTTTTGGCTATCTGTACCGTAAATACGGAATTGGGTATGCGATGATAGCCCATGGATTTGCTCATCTGATTTCAGATTTGTTGATGATCATATTTTTATAAAACAAATTTGCATATATCGGAAAAACGAAGATAAATATTGCAATGCACAGTTATTGGAATTACGATAATCAGTGGTAATGAAGCCTGCTGGCTTGATTATAAAAATAATTAAAGGAGAGTGCTGTTTGAAGTACAACACACTGGAGATTGTGGGCTGACCGGGAGGTTTGCTGACAAAAGAACAAGCCTCCCGCTGAAAAGCAGCTTTTGGTCACAAGTTTTCAGGAGGTAAAAAACATTGAATAAAAATGACTACATAATTCGTTTGGAAGAAAAGAACGATTACAGAGCAGTTGAAAACCTTGTCAGAGAGTCATTCTGGAACGTATACAAGCCGGGATGCAGCGAGCATTATGTGATACATGTGCTTAGAGATGATCCGGCGTTTATCCGGGAACTTGACTTCGTTATGGAGCAGGATGGCAGTCTGATCGGACAGAATATGTTCATGAAGACGATTATCGAGGCTGATGACGGAAGAGAGATCGATGTTCTGACAATGGGACCGATTGGTATTACACCGAAGCTGAAGCGCAGGGGATATGGAAAGGCTTTGCTGGATTATTCTCTGGAAAAGGCTGCAGAGATGGGTTTCGGTGCGGTGCTGTTTGAAGGAAATATCGATTTCTATGGCAAGAGCGGTTTTGATTATGCCGGTAAGTTTGGCATTCGATATCATGATCTGCCGGAGGATGCGGATTCATCCTTCTTTCTCTGTAAGGAGCTGATTCCCGGCTATCTTGATGGAATAACCGGGGTGTATCAGACTCCGCAGGGTTATTATGTGAATGATGACGAAGTGGAGGAGTTCGATAAGAACTTTCCACCTAAGGAAAAACTGAAGCTGCCCGGTCAGATCTTCTAAACAGAAAAATAGTATTTGCAGCTATGCTGCAGGGAAGGAGTCGAGTGACATCGGCTCCTTTTTCATATTCGGAAGATTGAGTGTTCGATTTAGTTGCCGGTTTTCAATCTTTCATCAACCTTAAAGTGCTATACTATCATAGAAAGGTGGTGATGGAATGCGTATTCTTCTGGCTGAAGATGAAAAAAGAATGGCCGCTGCTCTTGTAGCACTCCTGAAACAGGAAAAGTATGACGTAGATCACATGGCAGACGGTGCTTCGGCCCTGGCAGCGCTTGAAAGCGGTGTATATGATATGGCTGTCCTTGACGTGATGATGCCGGAAATGAACGGCTTTGAAGTTGCCCGTCGGGCAAGGAATAAAGGTATCAAGACACCGATCCTGATGCTCACGGCGAAAAGCCAGTTGGACGATAAGGTCGAAGGCCTCGACAGCGGTGCGGATGACTATCTTACAAAACCGTTTCAGACGAAAGAACTGCTGGCCAGGCTTCGCGCCCTTGGCCGTAGAAGCGCAAGCTTTCAGGATGGCAGCCTGAAGTACGGAGATCTTTCTCTTGATACATCAAAAGCGACACTGACCTGCATCTCCAACGGTCAAAGCGTAAGGCTCGGAGAAAAGGAACTTCGTATCCTTGAATACATGTTTGGCAATAAGGGTCAGATTATGACCAGGGAACAGCTTGCTGTGAAGATTTGGGGCTTTGAAAATGAGGCCGAGTATAACAACGTAGAGGTATACATGTCCTTCACGCGGAAGAAGCTTGCCTTTGTCGGCTCAAAGGTGGAAATCAAGGCTGTGCGTGGACTCGGGTATGAACTGAGGGAAAAAAATGTTTAGCAGATCCAGAAGAAAAATCATATTGGCAATCATGACCTCACTTATCCTTCTGTTCGCCGTCACCTTGTCCGTAATCATGCTGGCAAGCTACCATGAGATTCGTCAGCAGAGCGCGAAAATGCTGGAACGATATGTGGAGCTTTATTCCCCCGAGCAGCAGTCCGAACCGGAAAAAGCGCCTGATTTGATACCCGGTAATCAGGAGTTTCCCGGTCCGGGTCCCAAACAGGGAGATCCGCCTCCGGATTTGGGACCGGATTTTCAGCTTTCCACTTTTTATACGGTCGCGTTTTCGGAAGACGGCACGGTGCTATCCGTAAATGATGGAGCAAACGGGCTATATAGCGAGGATGAACTGATCTCAACCGCTCGGGCTCTGCTGACAAAGAACAAAAACACAGGACGGCTTGACAACCTTTCCTATATGATCAGCAGTAAGCCCGGGTATACACTGGTGGCGTTTATTGACGATACGGTGACAGAAAGCAGCATGAGGACGCTGCTGCACAATGTATTGCTCGTCGGCGGTATTGCTATCGTCGTTCTGTTCTTCATTTCTCTGCATCTGTCAAAGCGGATCATTCGTCCGCTGGAAGAAAACGATCGGAAACAAAAGCAGTTTATCTCTGATGCGAGCCATGAGCTAAAGACTCCGGTTGCGGTGATCGGCACCAATGCGGAGATGCTTACAAGAGAGCTTGGTGAGAATGAATGGCTGGCAAATATTCAGTATGAGAATGAACGCATGGGAGATCTTGTAAAACAGCTTCTGGAGCTCTCCAGAGCAGAAAACACGGAAACTGCCATGGAACTTGTTGATTTTTCCCGTGTCGTTACAGGTGAGGTGCTTGCATTTGAAAGCCTTGCATTCGATCAGGGGAAAACGATCCAAAGCGATATCGATGACGGAATTCACGTCACAGGAAGCCAGACTCAGCTTGCACAGCTCACATCCATCCTGTTAGATAATGCTGTAAGGCATGGGACAGGAAGTGAGATCAAACTGTCTCTGAAGCGCAAGGGGCATACGGCTGTGCTCAGCACAGCCAATGACGGGGATGAGATTCCTCCGGAGAAATTGGAGCACCTTTTTGATCGCTTCTACCGGGTTGATGAAGCCCGTAACAGTGAAGGACATCATTACGGTCTCGGTCTTTCCATAGCGAAAGCCGTAGCGGAGAAACACGGCGGGAATATTGCGGTATCTTATAAGGACGGAAAGGTACGGTTCACCGTTTCAATTCCCGAAAAAAATAAATAAAACTTCAATCTTGTTTCAAGAAACCTCCCTTACAATGAGCTCATCAAACGTAAGGGAGGTTTTTTATGAAGAATTTTCGAAAGACAATTGCGCTCCTTGCTGTGACATCGCTGGTCTTCAGCGTGTCAGCCTGCTCAAGCAGCGCATCCACCGATTCTAAAGACACAGGTAATATTACGGAACAGACGGAAGAAGTTATGAATTCCGGCGACGATTCTGAAAACGCAGAAAGCAATGTGCCCGGTGATTTCCCCGGTGAACCTCCTGAAGGAGGCTCCGGCGGAACTCCTCCTGAAGGCGGTCCGGGCGGCACTCCTCCGGATAAGCCGGACGGGAACGGCGGCTCCGGCGGTGCACCTGGCGGAGCTCCCGGCGGAAGCAGTGCGGATATTGATTATTCCGGCACGATAGAGATTACCTCTGCGGATTCTCAGAGTGGACAGACCTATTCCAGTACCACGGCAGACGAGAGTGCTTTGCTGATCAGCACTTCGGATGAAGTCACGATCACGAATCCGACAGTGACGAAAACAGGTGATTCTGACGGCGGCGACAATTGCAACTTCTACGGTCTGAATGCGGCAGTACTTGTGAAAGACGGTTCTGCGACCACCATCACCGGCGGAACAATTACCTCGGATGCGGACGGGGCAAACGGCGTGTTCAGCTACGGCGGCAACGGCGGGCAGAACGGCGCCTCCGGTGACGGCACCACAGTGACGATCCGTGATACGACCATTACTACTACCGGCAACGGTTCCGGCGGCATCATGACTACAGGCGGCGGCACAACCTACGCCTATGATCTTAACGTAACTACCGGTGGGCAGTCCTCCGCAGCAATCCGAACCGACAGAGGCGGCGGGACGGTTTACGTCGACGGCGGTACCTATACCACGAGCGGCTTGGGTTCCCCGGCAATTTACTCTACTGCAGAGATCCATGCAACCGATGCGACGCTGATCTCAAATCTTTCTGAGGGAGTCTGTATTGAAGGCTTGAATTCCATTGAGCTGACGGACTGCGATCTGACTGCGAACAATACCGAGAGCAACGGCAATGCCACTTTCCTGGACAGCATCATGATCTACCAATCTATGTCCGGCGACGCTGACAGCGGCACCAGCCATTTCACCATGACCGGTGGCAGCCTCACCAGCAAGAACGGACATGTATTCCATGTGACTAACACCAATGCAGTCATAACGCTGGAAGGGGTTACGATCACCAACGAAGACGCTGAGAACGTCCTTCTTTCCGTCTGCGACGATGGATGGAGCGGCGGCAGCAATGAAGCAACGCTAAATGCCTCTGACGAGGAGCTTTCCGGAGCGGTCAAAGTCGGCAGCAATTCTACGCTGACGCTGAACCTGACAAACGGTTCCTCTTTTGAAGGCAGCATCGACGGCAGTATTACCAATGCAAAGGGTGAAACCGTTTCCACCGATGTCGGCACTGTTTCGGTCACATTGGATAGCACCAGTACCTGGACGCTGACCGGCGACAGCTATGTGACCGAGTTCAACGGCGATGCGGCAAATGTAATCAGCAATGGCTTCACGTTGTATGTGAACGGCGTGGCGCTGACAGGAACAAAATGAGGAGATATGAATCTATGAAAAAGAAAATCGCGATTCTTCTTACATTGACTCTTGCAATAGGTCTTGCTGCCTGCGGGACAAGCAAAGAAGAGCCAATAGCAAACGCAGAAGAGTCAACAACAAGCGCAGAAGAGGTACCAACAAGCCTTGAAGAGTCAACAACAGATGATGCCGGAAGTCAACAGACCCATGAGAACGGACAAAACCAATCCATAGATACGACTGTCATTACAGCAGACAGTGCTGAGAAAGCTGATATCGAAGCGGCACTGAATCTGGCAAACATCAAGCCGGAATGGACTTATTCAGAAAATGCCGACGCCTGGACGATGGCCGCCGTGACAGCCGTCACCAATGCAGAGCTTCCTGATTATCAGGGCGTGTCCGTCTGCGTACCCGGCTCGTATGTGAAAGGTGTGGATACCGATGGCGACGGCACAGCAGATGTGACAACCGGTACGGCTTCAGGCAATCTAATTATTGATTATGACGCCTCAGTGACAAGTACAAACGGTCAGATCTATACGGCAGCTACGGCTCCGGTCATAATCAACACCGGTGCGGCCGGCTACTCTGCACAGTCGAATCAGACGGCCGGAACTACTTACGCCAAGGAAGGCTATATCAATATCGCCTGTGGTAACCGCGGCAAGCAGAGCACGCTATCTGACGGCACCTATACCGGCGACGCTCCTTCCTGTCTGGTAGATCAGAAGAATGCCGTTCGCTTCGTGAAGTTCAACATCCTGCTCGGCAATCTCCCCGGCAGCGTGGATTACTTCGTATCCACCGGCGGTTCCGGTGGCGGAGCACATGCGACGATGCTTGCTGCTACTTCCAATAATCCGGACTTCTATGATTATGAGATTTCCCAGGGTGCGGTCGGCGTCTATAAGAATTCTGACGGTAGCTACAGCACTACGGTCACGGTTAACGGAAGTGAAGTGGAGCTTTCCGATGGTCTCTGGGGCTGCATGGCTTACAGTGCTATTACATCCCTCGCCGAAGCTGATATGACCCTGGCATTCGAGTATTACCTGAATCCGGACTACAGCTTCAATACAGACTTCCAGAAGCAGCTCGCAGAGTATCTTGCTGCAGAGTATATGGAGTATATCAACACACAGAATCTGACCGTCGAGGAAGCAAATGTCGGTTTCGATCTGAACGATGACGGTGATACCAACGATACAATCGCCCTCACCATTGAATATGATGAAAATGAGCATACCGATACAAATGGCTATTACGGAACTTATCTTGATCTGTATCTCGCGGAGTTTGAGCAGAGCCTGCAGGATTATATCGATAGGCTTTCGTATGCGGAAGACTGGACCTGGTTTAACAGTGACGGCACAGCTCTCTCAGACAGCGAAGTCGCCGCTATGACAGATGCGGACCGCGCGGAAGCATTCATTAACGGTTGGTATGTAAAAGGCAGCACCGGCAGCAGCTCCGACGGGATGGAAGGTGGCCCGGGGAAAAACGGCGGACCCGGCGGTGATTCCGCAGGCGGTCCTCCGGATATGGGCAATGGCGGACCCGGTGGTGACAGTGCGGGTGGTCCCCCTGAGATGGGCAACGGCGGCCCTAACGGTGATAGTGCGGATGTTCCTCCGGATATGAGCAACGGTGGTTCCAGCGGAGATTCCGCAGGCGGTCCTCCGGATATGAGCAGCGGCGGTCCAGGCGGTGATACCGCAGGCGCTCTCCCTGAGATGGGCAGCGACAGCCCAGGCGACAGTGCCGGCGGTCCTCCCGACATGAACAATGAAAGCAGCGATGAAGTCGGAACTCCTGACTCCGGAACCACACAGTCTGCTACCGGTAAAACCGATTCAGCAAACTACACTTCCTTTGCTGAAATGCTGGCTGCTTATCAGGCAGACATTGCCGAGATTCAGGCCGGTGATGAATACGGCAACAATATCGTTGATCTCTATAACCCGCTGAATTATATCGGCGCGGAAGGTACCGACAATCCCACATGGACAAGGATCCTTATGGGCGCTTCCGAGGGCGACATCTCCATGATGAATTCACTGAACCTGCAGATCGCCTGGCTGAATGCCGGAACCGATGCAGAAATCGAATGGCAATGGAACGGCGGTCATGTACCGTCGGAGATCTTCGGCGACTCCCTCGCTCTCTATGTAGATACTATGTACGGTGAATATGTGGACGGCGCGGTTAAGATCACCAAGGCTGCCGCAAGCGGACAGACTTCCAACGGAGACGGCACGGAGCCTGCCGGAACCGATCTTTCCGACTGGGTAAGCTATGACAGCACAAGCGGCGTCGGAATGACGCTTGCAGGAATTGCGGCATACCGGACCTCCGGCGCGGCCAAGGCTATGCCCGGCTTCGATGTAATTGACTATGGACAGGAAGACTACGTCTTCGGCAGCAGCACTGCTGATGCACGCCATTGGGATAGCTATGTTCTGAAGGTGCTCGAGGAGCATGAAGACACGTTGGGAGCATTATTCAACAAGTAAAACGATAGAGGCCTCTGATATCACGGCGGAGCTTTAGGGTTCCGCCGGTTTTTTATATCATTAATATCATTAACGTCATTAATGTCATAGGAAACGTCGTTCCCTACGACATAGAACAGACAAGTCCCGATTCTTTTCGAAACGCTCTTGATTTTTCTTCCTTAAGCAGTTATGATAACAAGAAAGATTAGTATTAGCTAACCTAACCTAAAGAAATCTTCGCCTTTTGGGAGGATATGTCGCAGCTTCACTGTGATTACGGAGATATCTTCACTTACTGTGATGAAGAATAAAAGCCACCGCTACACAATGTTCCACTGGAGCATTGTTACGCATGCTTAGGCACGGCGGATCGCGGACGTGCGCAGTGGAAGGCGCCTTGACGCCGCGCACGTTGTGGTAAGAACACCGAGGCGTTCTTGCACCAACAGTTAGTTATTTCAAATATAATGGTCTTATATGGCATTACAGATTTTTCTGTAGAAATGGAGACGAATCCATGATCAAAACAACAATGAAGATAGACGGAATGATGTGCGGTATGTGCGAGGCGCACATCTGCGATACGATTCGAAAAGCTGTACCGGAAGCAAAGAAAGTCACTGCTTCGAAAAGCAAAAAGGAAGCATCTTTCCTGACAGATAAGGCGGTGGATAACGATTTTCTGAAGGCTGCAATCAACGCCACGGGTTATACCTGTCTCGGTATAGCATCGGTTCCCTATGAGAAGAAAGGCTTGTTCGGATGGAGATGAAGACAGCAATCTGGGGGGTACGTGATGAAATACCACATTGAAAAAAACACGGTTCAGGAGACGCTGGTCATCCCGCTCTTAGGGCGATTGGTGTGCTCCGAACACTTTCCGGAGCTGTTTTCCGACCCGGAGGCAAAGCATATCTGCGATTCGCTTGATTATGACTTTGCGGAAAAGCGGAAGAAGATGGAGTCCCCGGCGGGACTTTTCGGCGCGTTGGAGGTGGCGCAGCGGCAGTACGATCTGCGCTGTGAAGCGGAAGCATATCTTAAGGATCATCCGAAAGCAGCCGTGGTCAACTTGGGCTGCGGTCTGGATGACACTTTTCGAAAATGTGACAACGGGCTCTGCCGGGGCTATAACATCGATCTTCCTGACGTTATTAAAGTACGTAATGAACTGCTTCCTGCGGGAGAGCGTGAGCAGAATCTTGCCTGCGATCTGAACGATTATACTTGGATGAATCAGATCGACGCTTCGGACGGTGCCGTTTTCTTTGCCGCGGGCGTGTTCTATTATTTTAAGACTGAGGACGTAAGGAGACTTTTTTCAGCCATGGCGGAGCATTTTCCCGGGGCGGTGCTGGCCTTTGATTCCTGCAACGAACGTGGTGCAAAGCTGATGAGGAAGACCTGGCTGAAGGAAGCCGGAATTACCGACGTCAGTGCATTCTTCTCCCTGGAGGACGAAACGGAGCTGCGCGGATGGAGCAATCATTTTTCTTCTGTCACAGCGAAGAGCTATATGCGCGGTTACCGGGATATCTACTATAATGTCGGCGCATTTCACAAGCTGATGATTCGCTTCTGCGATACTTTGGTGAAGATGAAAATCGTAAAAATCTCTTTCAGTTCGGTTTCAACCGGAAAGAGCAATTGACCCGCATTATTCTGTCCCCGTTTATTGCGGCACTGATGGGGGATTGCTTATTCTTCATTGCGCAATACTTGTGATGTGAGTCTATGTTACGCGCCGCGCACGTCGCGACAAGAACGCCGAGGCGTTCTTGAAATGAATCGGAGGCATATTATGAAAACAGCTGAGAAAATAATGAAAAAGAAGACCGCAATCAAGTCAGAAATGGACAAAGTCCTGCCGAAAGCCAAGAGTGATGCTCTGTGGAGAAAAGCGACGGTGAAACTTGACGGATTTTTGACTCGGTACAGCTCCCTTCCCAAGGGCGTACATATACATACGGACAGCAGGATCCTTCCGTCGGCGGCGATCTATTTAACTGTGAAAGATGTGATCGGACAGGAGGAGGCGTATCGGATCATCGAAGACGCTGCTGTCAAAATCTGCAAGCCTATCGAAAAGAAGCTTCAGAAGCTGATGAAGTTGCCGGGTATGCAGAGCCTGTTTCTCAAAGCTTGGGATCCGATGACAAAGAAAATGTTCGGACCGGGCAACGGTTTTAAGAATGTATTTTATCCCAAAAAGAAGGGCGAATACAGGATGGATGTAACGTCATGTCCCTACTGCCGTTACTTCACGGAGCTGGGCTGTCCGGAGCTCACCAAGATATTCTGTGAAAACGATGAACGGATCTACGGCAATCTGCCGGGTCTGAGATTTACGCGGACGGGAACGCTCGGCAAAGGGGCTGAGCGCTGTGATTTTTGCCTCAGAAAAGTCTAAGGCGCTTTAGGAATTTCAAATCTTCCTCCGTACATCCCCGCAAATCCCTGTTTCGCAAAGAGTCGCAAAGCGGCTCTTTATTCGGCACCATTGGTTAGATAGCTCTAACTTAGATAATGATCATCTGCATTTTCGGAAGATACACAATGCATCGGTAATTGAAATTGGACAAGGAGACGAGCTTATGAAAGAAAAGAAACAAAGCGATGTGGCTGTCCTGCTCAGGTATGCCGGCAATTATAGAGGACTGACCTTTTTAGGTCTCGCTCTTTCCGCTGTTGCCATGATTCTCGGCATGGCTCCCTACATCTGCATCTGGTTGGTGGCGAGGGATTTAATTGCAGTTGCTCCCAACTGGACGCTGGCAGCCGGCGTCGCCCGTTACGGCTGGATGGCCTTCGGTTTTGTCGTTGCCGGGATCTTAGTCTACTTCGCGGCTTTGATGTGTACGCACCTGGCTGCGTTCCGTACTGCTTCCAATATCCGCAAACAAGGTATGGAGCATCTGATGAAGACGCCGCTTGGCTTTTTTGATTCCAATGCATCCGGTCTGATCCGCAACCGCCTTGATGGGGCTGCCTCCGAGACGGAGACCCTTCTTGCCCACAATCTGGCGGATATCGTCGGCAGCGCTGCCATGCTGATCTCCATGATTGTCCTGATGTTCGTTTTTGACTGGCGGATGGGCGCTGCCTGCCTTCTGGCGGCAGCGGTCTCTATAGCTGCGATGTTTACGATGATGGGCGGGAAGAATGCCAAATTGATGGCGGAGTATCAGGCGGCGCAGGACGTGATGAGCAAAGCCGGAACCGAATATGTGCGCGGGATTCCGGTGGTCAAGGTGTTTCAGCAGACAGTTTATTCGTTCCGGGCATTCAAGCAGGCCATTGAGGATTACAGCGCCAAGGCGGAGCACTACCAGGGGGATGTGTGTCAGGTGCCTCAGTCGGTCAATCTGACATTTACGGAAGGTGCATTCGTATTCCTTGTTCCGGTGGCTCTGATCCTGGCGCCCGGTGCTTTAAAAGCCGGCAATTTCGCAGGCTTTGTTACGGATTTTGCATTCTACGCGGTGTTCTCCGCGACCATATCCACGGCTCTCGCCAGGATTATGTTTGCGGCGAGCGGCATGATGCTGGCAAGCACGGCACTTAAGCGTATCGACCAGGTGATGAGCGCTCCGGTACTTCAAATCACCGATCATCCGCAAACTCCAAAGGACAACAGCGTGGAATTCAAAGACGTCTCTTTTACTTATGAAGGTTCGGAGATCCCGGCGCTGGATCACATTTCCTTCCGCGTTGAACCAGGACAGACCGTGGCTCTGGTCGGACCGTCGGGAGGTGGCAAGACCACGGCTGCCAGTTTAATCCCGCGGTTCTGGGACGTCAGTTCCGGATGCGTGGCAGTGGGCGGTGTTGACGTTCGCGAGACCGATCCGCATGTGTTGATGGACCGGGTAGCCTTCGTCTTCCAGAACGACCGTCTGTTTAAAACGAGTATCCTTGAAAATGTACGTGCCGCCAGACCGGACGCAACGCGGGATGAAGTGCAGGCTGCTCTCACCGCAGCGCAGTGCGATGACATCCTTGAAAAACTTCCGGACGGGATGGATACGGTCATCGGGACGAAAGGGACCTACCTTTCCGGCGGCGAACAGCAGCGCGTGGCGCTGGCAAGAGCGATTCTTAAAAATGCGCCGATCGTCGTTTTGGACGAGGCCACAGCCTTCGCCGATCCCGAGAATGAAGCCCTGATCCAGAAAGCTTTTTCGGTTCTGACAAAAGAACGCACCGTCATCATGATTGCGCATCGTCTGTCGACCGTCGTCGGTGCGGATAAGATCGTTGTACTGGATTCCGGCCATGTGGCGGAAGAAGGCACTCATACAAAGCTTGCTGCTGCGGGTGGCCTTTATGCAAAAATGTGGGCTGATTACAACCAGGCTGTGAAATGGCGCATATAGGGGGTGACATACATGTATTCAAAAATGTGGGCTGATTACAACCAGGCTGTGAAACGGCGCATTTAGGGGGTGACATTCATGTTCGGAAAAGAATTTCAGAGAAAATACGCGCTCACCGATCAGGGTATCAAAAACACAAAGCAGGGCACATTCTGGACAGTCATTGTTAATCTTATCGTAATTGGTGGCATGGGGATCCTGTATCTGCTGATGTCAAATTATATGGACGTTCTGACTGATGGAGCGGAACTGCCGAAAGCTGTTCCCTTTATCCTTCTGGTGCTGGCTTTTCTGGTGCTATCGATCATCACACATCTGCAGCAATACCGAGCCACATACGGCCTTGTCTATGGTGAGGTCAAAGCAGTCCGTATCGGTCTGGCCGAGCGGCTGAGAAAGCTGCCCCTCGGCTACTTCGGTAAGCGGGACCTGGCTGACCTCACGGAGACGATCATGGGCGATGTGAACCGTCTTGAGCATGTCTGGTCTCATTGTCTGGGATATCTCTACGGTTCCTATATCTCAACGGCGATCATAGCAATCGGTATGCTTATCTATAACTGGCGGATGGCGCTTGCGTGCCTGTGGGGCGTACCGGTGGCATTTGCATTGCTGTTCGGCAGCAGAAAACTCACGAAACGCAATTCCGAGGTCACCAAAGCGGCAGGCGTTCAGGTGTCGGACGGTATCCAGGAAACATTGGAGAATATACGTGAAATCCGGGCAACGAATCAGGAAGACCGATTCCTGAAGGAACTGAACGACAAGATTGATTATCACGAAAAGACTATGCTCCGGGGAGAGCTGCACACCGGTATCTTTGTCAATGCAGCGAGCGTGATCATGAGGCTGGGGGTGGCAACGACCATCCTTACCGGAACAAGCATGATCCTTTCCGGTCAGATTGACTTTATGGTCCTGTTCATGTTCCTGCTGGCGATTACGCGTGTCTATGCGCCGTTCGACCAGGCATTGGCACTGATCGCGGAAATGTTCATGTCTCAGATCTCCGCGAGCCGACTGATGGAGATATATGACGCGAAGACGGCGGAAGGCACGGATACCTTTGCCCCGGCAGGACATGACATCGTATTTGAGAACGTCGCTTTTACATACAATGTGAATTCCGGCGAAGCCGGAAGAAACCCGAAGGGTAAGCACTATGCAGAGGGCGGACTTGGCAGCGAAGATGAGCATGTGCTGCGCGGCGTCAGCTTTACTGCAAAAGAAGGTGAGGTTACAGCGCTTGTCGGTCCATCAGGATCCGGCAAAAGCACCTGCGCAAGGCTGGCAGCCCGTCTGTGGGATACCTCCGAAGGAAGCATCCGTGTCGGCGGCATCGATATCAACTCAGTCGATCCCGAGGTTTTGCTCACAGACTATTCCATGGTCTTCCAGGACGTCGTGCTCTTTGACGATACCGTAATGGAGAACATCCGTCTCGGCAAGCATGGCGCAACGGACGAGGAGGTCCTCGCGGCGGCAGCGGCAGCCAACTGCGATGAGTTCGTGGAAAAACTGCCGAAGGGCTATGCAACGCCCATCGGCGAGAACGGTGCAAAGCTCTCCGGAGGCGAGCGGCAGCGTATTTCAATCGCCCGGGCACTGCTTAAAAACGCACCCATCGTTCTTCTGGATGAGGCAACTGCCTCTCTCGACGTGGAAAACGAAACGAAGGTTCAGGGTGCGTTGTCGCGGCTTCTGGCAGGGAAGACTGTTCTGGTCATTGCACACCGCATGCGTACGGTTGAGGCTGCTGATAAGATCGTAGTCCTTGCTGACGGCAAGGTCGCCGAGGAAGGCAGTTCTGCTGAACTGCTCGCAAGAGAAAACGGTATCTTCAGACGTATGACTCAGCTTCAGAGCGCCAGTGCCGGGTGGACAATCAAATAGGGTGAGAAAAATGTTTTGCAGCCAAACGACAGCTGATTGGGAATTATTCTCTTTTAGCTGCCGTTATTTTTTGTCATAGGTAACTTCTTCGGATTACTTTGAAATGATTAGCCCTTTAAATATACTGATACGTATATAGATATGTACAGAAGATAACAAACGAACCGCTTGAAGATAAGCGGATGTACAGATAATAAATATTGAAAAAAGGAGATAATTACTATGAACATGGCTATAGAAAACAACAACGCGCAGATTACTTTTGAGGAACTTGGTATGATATCCGGTGGCGGATACCGCGCTATCGGAGTACCTTTTATGTTAGGTCCCGTTTTCCCCGAGCTGAGGGAAATTCCGAAGAAGAATGATGAACCCAGGGATGGCGGAGCAACAGGAAGCTGGTAAATAAGGATCGTTCTATCGATTCAAAGAATAATCTTATGATAGAGGAACATCTGTCAATCATTCCTCCGATAAAAGTCTGATGGCTTTTACCGGAGGTTTTTTGTATTATATACCATAGGATGTTTGTTTTATCCTCATCAAACGAATATTAAAGGACATCAAGCATACTGATTATATGAATCATATTAGTATCACCGAGAAAACCCGGAGAAGGAGAATCTTAAAGCCTGAGATGAAAGAACACATTATCCACCCAATACCTCCGTTTTATGATAAAGAATCAAAAATTCTTATTCTGGGAAGTTTTCCGTCGGTCAAATCCCGGGAGCAGAAGTTCTTCTACGGGCATCCGCAGAATCGTTTTTGGAAGGTGCTCGCACAGGTCTTTACGGATGAAGTGCCGAACACGGTACCGGAGAAGAAAGCATTTTTGAAAAAACACCATATCGCGCTGTGGGACGTGATAGGTGCCTGTGATATTGAAGGTTCATCGGATTCGAGTATAACGAATGTGGTCGTCAATGATCTTTCGAAAATCTTGGATACAGCTGAGATTAGAGGCATCTTCGTAAACGGAAAAACGGCAGAAAAATACTATAAAAAATACACCGAAAAAAAGACAGGCAAGAGGGCTGTCTGCTTGCCGTCCACAAGCCCGGCGAACGCTGCCTGGAAAATAGAAAAGCTGGCAGAAAAATGGAGCGAAGAGATCCTCGACCCATAAGCCGGTCTTACCCGGCATCCCTTCGGAAGTCTCCGAACTTATCCGAAAAAAAGTTGCCACTGTAGGGGTGGCAACGCTAAGGGTAGAGCAGTGCTATAATGCTACGAGAAAAAGGAAGCCTTGACCAGTATAAGCAGGAATATGAGACCGAAGGCCATGGCTAAGTCAAGGATGACGACGCCGATGATTCTGACTGCTTTGCTCTTGAAATTGCAAAGCGGCATCAGGCTTTGGATGCCAAGATAGTTGCAGCTCCCGATTACTATGGCCAGCATCGTACAGATGAATGTGATTCGTTCGATCCAGAGCCCTAAACCGTATGCGTTTTTGACTTCCAGATTAAAACCCAGCCAAAAGATAAACACGTACATGAGAGCGGCAGTGAACATTTTCCAGGGTGTACGTGTCCGGAAACCCGGCGGGAGAAAACGATAAGGGTCCTTTGAGTCAGGCACCTCCGGCTTTTCAAGTAATCTGGAGATCTCTCTTTTTAATGCAGTAACATTGTTGTATCTCTCTTTGGGATTCAGGTTGGTACACTTGGCTGTGATTTTGTTCAAAGCAGACGGATAGTCGGGACAGACGGCAAGCATTTCTTTCAGCACAACACCCAGAGAAAAGATATCTGTTCTGGGGGTCGAAGACCCGAATCCGTACTGCTCCGGCGCTGCATAACCCTTTGTGCCGAGGAGAACAGTATCTTCTGCCGTATGTTCGGAAAAGAATTTTGCTGCGTTGAAATCTAGCAGAACAGCTCTGTTATAACCGGTGATGATGATATTGGACGGCTTTATGTCTCTGTGAATGATCGGAGGCTCGAGCGAGTGCAGGTGCTCCAGAACGGTACATATATCGCAGATGTAGTGCAGAACATCGTGACAGGTGACCTTTTTAGCAGATAGCAATTCCTCCAGCGATGTGCCGGAAACATACTCCTCGATAAGTATAAGCTGATTGTCTATGGGACAGCAGGCTATGATTTGCGGAACGCCCTGTATGCTGAGAGCGCTTAACCTTCTGTAAATATCGAGATTAAATACATCAAGGACTTTCTTAACGTAGATTTTTTTGGTTTCCTGATGTTGAACGAGATACACTTTATGACTCTCGTTAATATCCGCTATTTCTTTGTAATAAGATATGGCAAGACGTTCCGAAAGATCCACACTATCAATCCTTTCGCAATAATGATGGAATCATTATAACAAACAGGTATAAAAATGGGTGAGAAAAGTACAAGAGATTTAGAGGAGGTACTCGGAAGAACACATCTGTCCGAGTTCGATCAGTACTGCAGAGACAATAAAGAGAGCATGCACGGTGAGAGCAGTTCATTTTCTACATATATAAAAAATATTCTGGCATACAAGCACATGACGCAGCAGGAAGTCTTTCTGAAAGCGGAAATTCCGGAGAGGTACGGTTACAAACTTCTTTCCGGAGAGAAACGCACAAAACAGAGAGACATTATTCTGCGCATATGCTATGCGGCAGAATTGTCCCTTAGCGAGACGCAGAGGGCATTGAAGAAATATGAAATGCCTGTGCTGTATGCAAAGAAACAAAGGGATGCCTTACTTATGATTCTGTTCAATGAAAGACCGGGGAGCATTGCGGAAGTCAATGGCTTTTTAAGGGAGAACGGTATGGACCCGCTCAGAACAAGCGGATTTCAGGAGTAGATTCAAGAAATTCTCGGTGTTCTTGCCGCGACGTGCGGCAGCTACGCATCAGCCCGCATTCGGATTGATTCGCGATCCTCATTGCGGCGATGAGTAGTCACAAATAATGACGGATACAGATCGCATCACATTTTCTGCATAACAACTGAGGGAAGCTTTGCGGAAATTGACGGGCTGCCTTTCCTTTCAGGCAGTGCGGTTTTGCTGTGTGGCGGGCAAAAGAGGATGGATCTGTTTTCAATCGACGGGGATGTCGAATGTCTATAGAGTACGCGAGAGCGTATCGTGACAAAGGGCGGCTGTTTTTACAGGAAACTGTGAAAGCAGCCGCTCTTTGTTATTCGTCCCACAGGAAACTGTGAAAGCAGCCGTTCTTTGTTATTCGTCCCACAGGACACTTCGTTCCCATGACACAAAAACGCTCAGATGCACAATGATCCGACGGAGCATTGTTACGCATACATTATCGAGATGATGCGAGCTGTTCGCAACGGGTAATTCATATCAGGCAGAAAAGAGATCCTGCACGAGGAACAGAATCAATCGGAATGAAGTCAGAGAAAAGGCAGCGAGAGAGGCCCGGACCTTCACCTTGTGTTTACAGTCCGTCAATGATAAAGTAATTATAAGAACGTTAACAAAGTTATTGAGTGAAGATATCCGCTTTAACAGGTCGGATTGCAATATCTCGTGGAAAGTGAGTTATGGACAAAAACTGGATTTTAAAAATATACGGAAAAGAATACCGAAAAATGACAAAGAACCTGCTCGCAAAAGCCGATCTTGCCGCGCTGATCGGTGACAGGGACAGGAAAATCGGAATTAAGCCGAATCTCGTGACACCCTCCCCGGCTGATTTCGGAGCTACAACGCATCCCGAGATCGTAGCAGGGATCATTGAATATTTGCAGGAAAACGGATTCCGGAACATTGTTATTGCCGAAGGATCATGGGTAGGCGACCGCACAGCGGAGGCATTTGAAATATGCGGTTACAGGACGCTGAGTGAAACTTATGGCGTGCCGCTTCTTGACGCCCAGACGGAAGCTTATCATACGGTTGATTGTGCAGGTATGAAGCTCGCAATTTCGGATATTGTGGACAGAATCGATTTTCTGATTAACGTGCCGGTCCTGAAAGGACATTGTCAGACGAAAGTGACTTGTGCCTTAAAGAATATAAAAGGACTTATTCCGAACAGGGAGAAATCCCGTTTTCATCAGATGGGACTTCATAAACCGATTGCGCATCTGCAGAAAGGAATACGGCAGGATTTTATTGTAGTTGATCATATCTGCGGTGATTTGGATTTTGAGGAGGGCGGAAATCCCGTCATAAAGAATTGCATAATGGCAGCGGCGGATCCCGTACTCACAGACAGTTATGCCTGCTATCTTCTGGGAATCACCCCGGAGGAAGTGCCGTATATCGGACTTGCCGAGAAACTCGGAATCGGAAGTACGGACCTGAGTGACGCAAAGATATTCAGAATTGAAAATAATACCGAGGTAGACTCAGCACTGGCGGAAGACCGGGAGAAGCCGGATGAGCAGAGGTTCCTTGACGTCTCATATGTCGTAGAAGAATACGACAGCTGCAGTGCCTGCTACAGTGCGCTCACGTATGCACTGTGCCGATTGAAAGAAGAAGGGCTTCTGGAAAAGCTTGATACGAAAATCGGAATCGGCCAGGGAATGCAGGGAAAGACCGGGAAACTGGGTATCGGCAAGTGCACTAAAGATTTCGAATATTGTATTATGGGATGCCCTCCCGATGAGGAGAAGGTATATCGGGAGCTGAAACGGTACATTTTGGGAAATGTAAGTCACGCGGAGAGGGCGAGAGAACTTTTTTATTCGGGCTATAACTGCGCGCAGTCTGTATTCTGTGCATTTACCGATGTGACCGGCTTTGATCTGGACACATCTGCACGCCTTGCATCTTCTTTCGGCGCCGGACTGGGGCGGCTGCGTGAAGTATGTGGATGCGTGAGCGGCGCTGCCATGGTGCTCGGAGCAGTAGAAGGATATGATGATCCGAGCGATAAGAATGCCAAGAAAGAACATTATGAGCGTGTACGGGAGTTCGCGGCGCATTTTCGGGAGTCTGAAGGATCGATTATCTGCAAGGAACTACTGGCGAGAGGTAAGACAGGAAGGAAGAGTGAAGCGGACAGAAATGCGGACAGCGCTGACGGCGTTAAAATTCCGGAAAAAGTAGAGATCGGCGGTGAACCCGAAGAGAGGACAGCGGAGTATTATAAGAAGAGACCGTGCCCCGACCTGGTATACCGCGCAGCGGAGATTCTGGAAGATATGTTATCGGATTCGAAATAATATGTTTGGCAGACGCCGGGAAAGGAGTATACTTTTGAAGCATTATATCATTGCAAAATTAAATGAGGGAATTGACAGGAACGAACTGATTGTACCGGTAAAGGAAATTTTCGAGGAGACGCTGCAGATCCCCGGCGTCTACAGTGTGAAGGTCATGCCCTGTTGTATCGACAGACCGAACCGATATGACATTATGATTGAAATAGGCATGGATAAAGAAGCCTTACCGGCATATGACGCATCTGCTCCGCATAAAAAATGGAAGGAGACATATGGCGGAATGCTTTCCGCCAAGACGATATTTGATTGTGAAGATTGACGTAATCTCATATTCGAAGAAGTGCCCGAGCACGGGAATTTGCACATAAAATCAAACAAAAATCACTTTTATTTGTGGATAATCGCGAGACTTTATGTTACAATAAGTACGTTATAGGCATAGTTGCGCAATGCCTGTAATGAAAGGACGCTCTGCGGGCTCTTATGAGAAGGTATTACTCATAAGACACAATTAATCCTTTATCGAGAATAGCATATGAGGAGGACAATATGATTTATTCGACAGAAGTTAAAAACATGTGCCCTGTCACACAGGGAGCGCGCCACGGTGCAGCTCCGATACCCGAAGAAGCTAAATGGGTAAAAGCAAAAAAAATTGAAGACATTTCCGGTTACACACACGGCATCGGTTGGTGCGCACCTCAGCAGGGAGGATGCAAGCTTTCCCTTAACGTTAAAGACGGCATCATTCAGGAAGCACTGGTTGAGACTCTTGGATGCTCCGGCATGACACATTCCGCAGCTATGGCAGCTGAAATTCTTCCGGGTCTTACGATCCTTGAAGCACTGAATACTGACCTTGTCTGCGACGCGATCAACACAGCTATGAGAGAACTCTTCCTGCAGATCGTATACGGCAGAACACAGAGCGCATTTTCAGAAGGTGGTCTTCAGATTGGCGCAGGTCTTGAAGATCTCGGCAAGGGCGCTCGTACTATGATCGGTACAACATATGGCACAGTAGCTAAGGGACCGCGTTACCTTGAGCTGACAGACGGTTATATTACACATCTCGCACTGGATGAAAACGATGAGATCATCGGCTATAAGTACATCAACTTCGGCAAGATGATGGATTTCATCAAGAAGGGCGAAGATGCTCAGAAGGCTATTGAGAAGGCATCCGGTCAGTACGGCAGAGTTGCTGATGCTGCTCGCTTAATTGATCCGAGACACGAGTAAGAAAAGGGAGGAAGAAAAAATGGCATTATTTGAATCCTATGAAAGAAGAGAGCCTCAGATTCTTGCTTGTCTGAAAGAGTACGGAATCTCTTCAATTGAAGAATGTAAAGAGATCACAGACGCAGCCGGCATCGATGTTTATCACCTTATCGAAGGCATTCAGCCGATCTGCTTCGAGAACGCTAAGTGGGCATACACAGTTGGTGCTGCCATCGCTATCAAGAAGAACTGCCGTCGTGCAGCAGACGCAGCTGCAGCTATCGGTATCGGTCTTCAGGCATTCTGCATCCCGGGATCAGTTGCTGACCGTCGTAAAGTAGGTCTTGGCCACGGCAATCTCGGCAAGATGCTTCTGGAAGAAGAGACAGAGTGCTTCGCATTCCTCGCCGGTCATGAGTCTTTCGCAGCAGCTGAAGGCGCTATCGGTATCGCTGAGAAGGCGAACAAAGTTCGTACAAAACCGCTTCGTGTTATCCTGAACGGTCTCGGCAAAGATGCAGCTCAGATCATTTCCCGTATCAACGGATTCACACATGTAGAGACAGAATTTGACTACTATACAGGAGAAGTCAAAGAAGTCGCAAGAACATGCTACTCCAAAGATCCGGAGTCACCGCGTGCAAAGGTTAACTGCTATGGTGCAAACGATGTTCAGGAAGGCGTTGCAATCATGTGGAAAGAGAATGTTGATGTTTCCATCACAGGTAACTCCACAAACCCGACTCGCTTCCAGCATCCGGTAGCAGGTACATATAAGAAAGAGCGCGTTGAAGCAGGCAAGAAGTACTTCTCAGTTGCTTCCGGCGGCGGCACAGGCCGTACACTTCATCCGGACAACATGGCAGCTGGTCCGGCTTCCTATGGTATGACCGACACTCTGGGCCGTATGCATTCCGACGCACAGTTTGCAGGATCCTCCTCCGTTCCGGCACACGTCGAAATGATGGGACTCATCGGTGCAGGTAACAACCCGATGGTTGGTATGACTGTTTCCACAGCTGTATCTATCGAGGAAGCTGCAAAGGCAGGAAAGTTCTAATATAACATGTAAACTAAAGGGGCGCCGTCGGCATATGCCGGCGGCGCTTTTATTCTTCATCGCGTAATACCCGTGATTTTAATCATGAGATACGCGCGCAAAGTGAAATCTGGCTTCATCGCGCAATACCCGTGACGTGGGTCTATGATACGCGTGCAAAGTGAAATTTGGCTTGAACGGAGGTGAGAACCATGCCGCAAAAGGACCGAGGTAAAAACGGCAGTGTGGGAATAGGCGATACGGAAATGTATTATGTTTCTTTTGGCACAGGAAAAAAGAAACTGGTTGTTTTACCCGGCCTGTCGGACGGGCTTGCTACTGTAAAAGGGAAAGCCTGGCTCCTGTCGATCCCGTATAAAAAATTTTTGCAGGACTATACAGTGTATATGTTCAGCAGGAAGAATAAAATGCCGGAGGGCTACAGCATTAGGGACATGGCCGATGATCAGGTCTGCGCTATGAAGGCGCTCGGAATAGACAAGGCCGGTATAATGGGCGTATCTCAGGGCGGCATGATTGCACAGTGCATCGCTATAGATTATCCGGAGATCGTGGAATGCCTGATTCTGGCGGTCACGGCACCAAAAGCCACGGATATAGTCAGAGATGTCGTGTCGGGGTGGATCGGCATAGCAGAGCTTGGAGACCACACTGCACTTATGGTAGATACTGCTGAGAAGATGTACTCGAAGAAGTATCTCGATAAGAACAGGAAACTGTTTCCGGTGCTTGCCAGATTTACAAAACCGTCAGACTATGAGCGATTCTTTAGGAATGCATACGCTATACTGGACTTCGATGTACGAAATGAACTCGGGAAAATAAAAGCCCCGACTCTGATTATAGCCGGAAGTGATGATAAAACTGTCGGTAATGATGCTGCGAACGAGCTCAATAAAGGAATTTCCGGCAGTGAGCTTTATATCTACGAAGGTCTGGGGCATGGGGCGTTTGAAGAAGCTAAGGATTTTTATGACAGAATATTGGATTTTTGCAAATCCCATTAGCCCGACCAAAGCAGGATACGTATCAATGCATGTAAAGACAATAGAGTACATGCTCCAGACAGAAATGCTTATAATCAATCCGGAATGATATAGGTGTTATTATGGATGCTTTGTTAGACGATATAGTAAAGGCTGTTATATAGCACATAAGGAGGATTTATTATGAGTTTGTTTGATTCGTTCGATGAGATGTTTGCGCAGGTACAGAGTGCAGCAATGAAGGCATATGAGGAGAACCAGAAATACCAGAGTGTTACTTCACTTACCTTCAAGCCGGTGCCTGCAGAAAAAGCAAAAGCACTCAAGGCGGCGGACACCGGACTCTTCGGACTGGGATTTCTGGGAGGACTCTTTGGACGAGATAAGGCGAAGTTTATCGAGTCGATTGAGCAGGGAAGAACAGCATATACAGAGGTTCTTGTGCTCGCAAGAGAGCACCGGGTCGTTGATCGATCCGAAAATGATCCTGAGTCTGTTCTTTACCAGTACTATTATAAGGTGGCAGATCTCAACGGGAACGTGATCCGTGAGGACGTCCCTATGATAGACGACAAGTATTCTATAGCTCTTGAGTATAACAATGGTGATTCTGCCAGCCAGACAGGGTGTGCCGATGTGGTAGATCCGGGCAGCTATCGTCATATGTACTTAGTGTGTTATTATCTTGGAGATGACCAGCATTTCGTACTGCTTACGAAAGAGCAGCTTGATGATATGACACTTCTGATGAATAATGCAGGGTCACGCTTTCTTTATACGGAAGATGGCGTGGGATATAGATGGTAAGAATGACAGTACAGGAGCTGTCGCATCAGATCGTGCCGACATAATTTACAGCAAGGCGTTAGCGTGTAACGTCTGCCGGAAATTGTGTTGTCGCGTCTGGGTGCGGCAGCTCTTTTGTTCTGTCGTGGGACCTTGAGGATGCTTCTTGACAGGATGCCGACAACTAGGCAAAATAAAGTTAAATATGAAGTCACAGTATAGTGTAGATATGATTCACAACGGATGGCAAGTAATAGCAAATAACTCAAACTTCACACTTCATAGCACAAATTTAAATGATGAGACTGATATGGAACTGCAAGTGGGAAGTTAAACAAGGAAACGATAGATCACAAGGAGGACTAATATGAATTATATATTTATCTCACCTGCATATCCCGTCACCTGTACGTATTTTTGCGACCGCCTGCATGAACTTGGCGTAAATGTGCTCGGCATCGGAGATGTGCCCTACGATACCCTGAACGAGCAACTGAAACGCTCCCTGACGGAATACTATTATGTGAGCTCCCTCGAGGATTATGACCAGGTGTACCGCGCCGTTGCATTTTATATCCATAAATACGGAAGGATAGACTGGCTGGAATCCCTGAACGAATATTGGCTTCCCGCAGACGCCCGCCTGCGCACGGATTTCAATATCGCCACCGGGACCAGAGACAGTGAAATTGGGGATTTGGTGAGAAAGTCCGGTATGAAGAGAGTTTTTATAGAAGCCGGCATACCTACTGCCCGCCAGCATATAGTCAGTGATCTTGAAGCCGCAAAGGCCTTCATAGAACAAGTCGGATATCCCGTAATCGCAAAACCCGATATAGGAGTCGGGGCGAACGGTACGGTGAAGATCAATTCGGAAAGTGAACTTATCTCTTTCTATGAAAACGTTCCGTCCGAACTCTATGTGATGGAACAGTTCCTGTGCGGTGATATATGCACATATGACGCTGTCATAGATTCACATTGCGAGCCGCTGTTCGAATCTATGTGCACCTATCCGCCGGTCATCGATTCGGTTCACAACGATGAAAATGTTCACTTTTACACGACGCCCGATGTGCCTGAGAAGCTGCGCGACCTGGGAAGAAAAGCTGTAAAGGCTTTTGGGGCAGATAGCCGATTTGTCCATTTTGAATTCATTAATCTGAAGCAGGATTGTGAAGGTGTCGGAAAGGCCGGAGACTTTGCTGTGATGGAGGTCAATATGCGTCCGGCAGGCGGACATGATCCGGATATGATGAATTATGCTCAGTCAACGGATGTATTCCGAATTTACGCTGAGATGGTCACACAAGACAAGCGCATGATGCCTGAATCGGGTGAGCGTTATATCTGCGCATACGCCGCACGCAAAGACGGTCATACCTTTACACATACCCATGAGGAAATCATGGAGCGTTACGGCAGCGATATCGTGATGCAGAAGGAAATGCCGGCGATCGACTGGCCGTCGATGGGCAGATATGTCTATATGGCAAGATTTAAAGAGAAGGCGGAGATGGACAGATATTTTGCATTTGTCCTGGAATGAGACAGATGAGGGTACAGGCCCGGGCATCTGCCTCGTAATTGGACAGATGAGGGTACAGGCACATGCATTTGCCTTGGAATTGGAAAGATGGGAGTAGAGCCATAGGCATTTGCCTCGTAATTGGACAGATGAGGGTACAGGCATATGCATTTGCCTCAGAATGAAAAAGATTGAAGTACAAAGAACTTGCCTACATGTGTTACAATAGATTCCGGTAAAAGATTTTACTGAAAAGTATGTTCGGCTAAGACTTCCAATATTTACTTACTCAGTTAGTCTGATTGATGTAAGCGAAGAGTTTTGGTCTGCAATAAGTAACGCATGAGGAGACAGCATGACAATTAAAGACCTGAATATCGGGCAGACCGGCGTCATAACCGTGGTCGGAGGAGAGGGTTCCTTACGGCAGCACTTTTTAGATATGGGTGTCATTCCCGGCGCAGCGATCACAGTTGTAAAATATGCACCGATGGGAGATCCCGTCGAACTGATGGTGCATGGATACAAACTGACCCTGCGCCTGGACGACGCAGCTAAAATAGAAGTAATACCGGCAGAGGGACGTGACGGAAAAGTAGAAAAAGCAGCAGAGATTTCGAAAAGGGAGCATCCCGGACTTGGCGAGGGAGGAAAATACCACCCACCCGGCAGCGGAGATCCCCTTCCGGATGACACGATCCTTACCTTTGCGCTTATCGGAAATCAGAACAGCGGAAAGACGACGCTCTTCAACAGGCTGACCGGTACAAATCAACATGTCGGTAATTTTCCCGGGGTGACAGTGGATCGAAAAGACGGACCGATTCAGGGGCGTAAGGATACGATGATCACGGATCTTCCCGGTATTTATTCCATGTCGCCTTACAGCAGCGAGGAAATCGTATCAAGAAATTTTGTACTGGACGAGAAACCGAAGGCGATTATAGACATCGTGGATGCTACGAACATTGAGCGCAACCTGTATCTGACGATGCAAGTGCTTGAGATGAATATCCCGACGGTAGTGGCGCTCAATATGATGGATGAGGTCACGGCCAACGGGGGCAGTGTCGACGTGAATACGATGGAAGCTATGCTGGGCGTTCCGGTGCTTCCGATCTCAGCCGCAAAAAATGAGGGTGTGGATGAGCTGGTCGACCATGCTATTCATATTGCTCATTATCAGGAGAGGCCCCTTCGCCAGGATTTCTGTGATGAGAACGACCATGGCGGAGCAGTGCACAGATGTATTCATGCAATCAGCCATCTGATTGAGGACCATGCTAAAAAGGCCGGCTTGCCTGTCCGATTCGCGGCTTGTAAAGTTATCGAGGGAGACAGACTCATTCTCTCGCAATTGAAGTTGGATCAGAATGAGACTGAAACGATGGAACACATCGTGAAGCAGATGGAAAATGAGCGCGGACTGGACCGCAGCGCTGCAATCGCAGATATGCGCTATGCGTTTATTAAGAAGGTCAGCGAGGCGACTGTAACCAAGCCGAAAGAGAGCAGGGAGCGCACACGCAGTGAGAATATTGACCGATATCTCACAGGAAAATATACGGCGATCCCGATTTTTATAGGCATCATGGGACTTGTTTTCTGGCTCACGTTTAATGTGATCGGTGCATGGCTTCAGGGATTGCTGGAAATGGGCGTCGGAGCTCTCAGCGATCTTGCGGACCGTGCAATGACAGCTGCACATGTCAACGAGGTCATCCATGGTCTCATTATCAAGGGAATATTCGAGGGCGTCGGAAGTGTACTCAGCTTTCTTCCGGTGATCGTGACGCTGTTCTTCTTCCTGTCCATGCTTGAGGACAGCGGTTACATCGCCCGCGTAGCCTTTTTCATGGATAAGCTGCTCCGCAGGATCGGCCTAAGCGGACGAAGCATCGTTCCTATGCTGGTCGGGTTCGGATGTACGGTCCCGGCGGTCATGGCAACGAGAACACTGCCCAGTGAACGCGACAGAAAAATGACAATTTTGCTGACTCCGTTCATGAGCTGCTCGGCAAAGGTTCCGATTTATTCATTTTTTATCGCTGCATTTTTCCCGCAATACGGATGGCTTATTATGACAGGCCTGTATGTGCTCGGTATAGTGACTGCGATCTTGATTGCGTATCTGTACAGAGGGACTATGTTTAGAGGAGAGGCGGCGCCATTTGTCATGGAACTCCCGAATTATCGTATGCCGGGAGCGAGGAACGTCATTCAGCTTCTGTGGGAGAAAGCCAAAGATTTCCTGCAGAGAGCCTTTTCGATCATTTTGATTGCTACCATTATTGTGTGGTTCCTGCAGAGCTTTGACCTGCGTTTTAATATGATCACGGATTCGCAGAGCAGTATTCTTGCGATGATCGGAGGCGTTCTGGCGCCTATCCTTAAGCCGATCGGTTTAGGCGACTGGCGTATCTGCACATCTCTGATCAGCGGTTTCATGGCGAAGGAGAGTGTGGTGTCCACGACGAAGATCCTGTTCGGAAAGAGTCTGACATCGGTACTGACACCGCTTTCGTCGGCAACCCTCCTGGTGTTCTCGCTGCTGTATACGCCGTGCGTGGCAGCTGTAGCTTCTATTCGTCGGGAGCTCGGACTTAAGTGGGGGATTGGCGTTGTGATCTGGCAATGTGTAGTCGCCTGGGTCGTAGCGCTGCTTGTCCGAACGGTCCTGATGCTCATGGGGGTCGCGTGATGGTCAATATATGGGACATTATTCTTTCAGCCCTGATTTTTGTGGCGGTCGTGATGGCAGTTGTCCACATCGTACGTACAAAAAAGCGCGGCGGCAGCGCGTGCTGCGGAGACTGTTCGAACTGCGTCTCTTCCTGCGGCGAACACAGAGGAAAGTCATAGACAGAAGTGTTTTGCAGCGTATCTTGGCTTGCGCTTTCATATTCAAGTTTCACTTGCGGGATTTTGCCGGGATTTGGGTCAGCGTCAGATAGGATAAAGAGAGGGCTGTCGCATCAGGAAAAATGAAAATAACCGCTATACATAGCAGATATGCGCAAATATCATCTGCTGTGTATAGCGGTTTTCTTATTCTTCATCGCGCGATACTCGTGACCTTAGTTTGAGATATGCGCGCAAGGCATTCTTGAAGCCATATTACGGCAGCTCCTTATGTCCTCTGCTTCTGCGAGAGCAGGTCACTGAGGTATCTGCTGTAAAAGAAGTCATGCGTAAGCTTGTCATACTCCGCCCACATCGGGAGCGTTTCGCATGCGGACGCTCTCGGGCATGGCGGAGCCCCGTCCGCAAGGCACGCAACTGTCGCGAACTCGCCTTCCATCAGCTCCAGTATCTCACCGACGGAGTATTCTTCCGGCTTTCTGCAGAGCTTATATCCCCCGCCCTTTCCGCTGGCTCCCACAAGAAGGCCTCCGGAAACCATACTTTTCACGATAATCTCCAGATATTTTTTTGAAATCCCCTGTCTGGCAGCTATATCCTTCAGCGGAATAAAACTGCCCGTGTCATGTTCTGCGAGATCGATCATGACTCGGATGGCATATCTTCCTTTTGTAGTGACCATCGCTTCTACCCTCCTAAAAAAATGTGTCTGAACCGGAAAAGTCAAGAGAAGGTTCATAGAGTAAATCTTTTGCCTATTATAGCGCAGGGTGAGTAGGTAAATCAAGTCACTAATTACCTATTGACACAGTAGGTGAATAGGACTATACTGAGTCTCAACAAGAGGAAATCCAATGAATTGTATGAAGGTGACGAAAGGAGAAAACCAGTGATTTATGCCGACAACGCCGCGACCACCAAAATGAGTGAGGCGGCAATCAATACAATGCTTAATGTCATGAAAGAGAGCTATGGAAATCCGTCCAGTCTGTACGGAATCGGGCAGCACGCGAAGGAAATCCTTGAAGAGGCTAGAGTGAAGATCGCATCCGTGATCGGTGCGGATCCCGGTGAGATAACATTCACATCCGGCGGAAGTGAAGCAGATAATCAGGCCATAGTTTCTGCGGCCGAGCTGGGACGGAAAAAGGGAAAGATGCACATCATTTCCACGGCAATCGAGCACCATGCAGTATTGCACACTCTCGAAAAGCTGAAGAAGGAAGGATTTGATATCACTCTTCTTGACGTCCATGAGAACGGAATTGTCAGGCCGGAGGAAGTGGAGGCAGCAATCCGCGATGACACATGCCTCGTAACAATTATGTACGCCAACAATGAGATCGGCACTATCCAGCCTATCCGCGAGATCGGTGCCATCTGTCGCAGCAGGAATGTGCTTTTCCATACCGATGCCGTTCAGGCGATTGCTCACATCCCGGTGAATGTCAAGGATGATAACATCGATATGCTGTCCTCCTCAGCTCACAAATATCATGGTCCCAAAGGCGTCGGTTTCCTCTACGCAAAGAAGGGAATACGTCTCACGAACATCATTGAGGGCGGTGCGCAGGAGAGAGGGAAACGCGCCGGTACAGAAAATGTGCCGGGTATCGCCGCCATGGCGGAAGCCCTGCAGGAAGCAGATACACACATGGCTGAAAATGCTGCCCACATGGCAGCTATGCGAGACAAATTGATTGCCGGTCTCAGGGAAATTCCTCACGCAGCTCTGAACGGCGATGCGGAACACAGACTTCCGGGCAATGTCAATTTCTGCTTTGAGGGAATTGAGGGAGAATCGCTTCTGCTTCTTCTTGACGACAAAGGAATCCAGGCTTCATCCGGCAGTGCCTGTACATCCGGATCTCTCGATCCGAGCCATGTACTTCTCGCTATCGGAAGAGTTCACGATGTCGCTCACGGATCTCTGCGCCTGAGCATCGGCGAAGAAATCACGGAGGAGGAAGTGGATTATATTATCAAATCCGTAAAAGATGTTGTCGGATATCTCCGGAGTTTTTCTCCGGTATGGCGCGATCTGTGCGCAGGGAAAACACCGTTTATTCTGTAAGATAACTCATAAATATTACTCATATACTGAAAACAAAGTGCTTACAGTATTCGAATGTGGGTAAAAATAAGTTGGAGTACGATTGGAGGCATAAAAATGGCTTTATATAGTGAGAAGGTAATGGATCATTTCCGCAATCCGCGGAACGTCGGCGTCATTGAGGACGCGAACGGAATCGGCGAGGTCGGAAATGCAAAATGCGGCGATATCATGAAGATGTATCTTAAGATCGAGGATGATATTGTTCAGGACGTGAAATTTGAAACATTCGGTTGCGGAAGCGCAATCGCATCCAGCTCCATGGCAACCGAACTGATCAAGGGTAAGCCGGTGAGCGAAGTGGCTCAGCTCACCAACAAAGCAGTTGCGGAGGCTCTGGACGGACTGCCGGCATATAAGATGCACTGTTCCGTTCTGGCCGAGGAGGCAATTCAGTCAGCGCTTGCGGATTATTACAGTAAGAAGGAAGCGACAGCCGAATAAGACGACCGATTATGCAAATGTGCGTCTGATCTCTTTCTTTCACTCATTGACAGATTTCGGATAATAAGAAATAATGATTAAAATGCTCAAAGTATCATTCTTCGTATCATTTTTAGAATACGAGCATACTTGGTGCCGGTATGATACTTTGGAACTGCAATCAAAGAATGAAAGAAAAGCGTAAACAGGAAGAGGAGGCAGCGATGAGTCAAAAGCCCCACACGCACATAGATGAAAACGGTAACGTGATCACGCATACACATGATGAGAAGCATGTGAGACATAGTCATTATCATGACCCCGAGGAGAAGAAAAGACAGCTGAATCGCATCTCGAGAGCTATCGGGCATTTGAATCATGTAAAAAGTATGATAGAGAATGATCGGGACTGTGCCGATGTCCTGACGCAACTTTCTGCGGTTGACTCGGCTTTGAGAGGACTCGGAAAGGAGATTATAAAGGAGCACATGACGCACTGCATCACGCACGCCATCGAGGATGGAGATATGGAGGCAGTGGAGGAGTTCCAGAAGGCTGTACAGAAATTTATCTGATTGTGGTTACCACTATATATTAGCGGATATTTGCGAATAACTTCTGCTATATATAGTGGTTTTTGTCTTTTCGACAGCTTCTCTGTGTCAGCCGGTTATGACCTTTAGCCTTGCACCAAATTGCGAGAGCATGGATTGTAAAAGGTTATCTACCCGAAACGTTACACACCGGCTGCCTTTATGTTATAATAAGCTTCGAATTGACAGAATGAAGGCAGAAAGAAGATTTTTATGAGTAAGACCGCTAAAAAATCACAGTACGGGAAAATGACGGAAACGCCCATCTCGAAGCTTGTGGTGACACTCTCCATACCCACCATAGCATCTATGCTGGTAACAAATATCTATAACCTTGTAGATACGGCATTTGTCGGAAGGCTCGGAACGAGCGCCAGCGGGGCAGTCGGCATTGTATTCGGTTTTATGTCTATCATTCAGGCTTTCGGATTCATGTTCGGACAAGGTTCCGGCAGTATTCTGTCGAGGGCACTGGGAAGTCAGGACAGGGAGTCGGCTACCGTCCACGCATCTGTCGGATTTGTCGGGTCTTTTATGTGCGGTCTGATTATCTCGTTGATAGGATTCCTGCTTCTGGATGAAATAGTCATGTTCCTGGGATCAACTCTGACGATCGCACCTTATGCCAAGACTTACATATCATTCATTCTTGCCGCGGCTCCGTTCATGTGCAGCAGCTTCACATTGAACAATCTGCTGAGGTATGAAGGGAAAGCCAGCCTTGGCATGATCGGGCTCATGTTCGGAGCAATCCTGAATATGGTCGGGGACCCGATTTTCATGTTCGGCCTTGGAATGGGCATAGCAGGAGCAGGACTCTCCACAGCGCTCAGCCAGATCGTGAGTTGGGGAATTCTTCTGTTTATGTTCCTGGGCGGACACACGGAATCAAAAATTAATCTTATAAAAGCATTTCAGGCCGGACCGGCAGTGGTCGGTAATATCATGGCGACCGGTTTTCCAAGCCTTCTGAGACAGGGACTCAACAGTTTGACTACGGTACTTCTGAACTCACGATGCGGCATATATGGCGATGCGGCAGTTGCCGCTATGAGCATTGTCTCCAGAATCGTATTCTTTACATTTTCTATTGCACTGGGAGTCGGACAGGGATTTCAGCCCGTGTCTGCATACAATTACGGAGCGCGCAAATATTCCCGGATACGAGAAGGATATCGCTTCACGGCGATTCTGGCGGAAGGAATCATTCTTGTGGGAGTAACTATACTGGTTGTGTTCGCGTCTCCCCTGATCCGGCTTATGCGGGAAGATCCCGAAGTCATCGAAATCGGGACCAGAGCTCTCAGGCTGCAGGCTCTATCCAATCTGTTCCTGCCACCGTGTATGGTAACTGAGATGCTTTATCAGAGTACCGGGCACAGGGCCGGTGCGACTATGCTCTCCGCGCTGAGGAGCGGTCTTCTTTTCATCCCGAGCCTTCTGATACTTTCGAGTGTAAGGGGACTTGCCGGAATACAGGAGGCGCAGCCGCTGTCAGTCGTGCTATCTTTTCCGTTTACGGTTATGTTCGCAGTCTTGTTCTTCAGAAAGCTTCCGAAGGCGGATGGGGAAAAAATCGGAGGTTGAGGTATCAGCTGACATAGACAGGTAGTATCAGATAAGGCATAAACCAGGTAAAGCATATACCAGATAAGGTATCAGCTGACATAGACAGGTAGTATCAGATAAGGAATATACCAGGTAAGGCATACACGGAAAAGGCATATTAGTAAGATATAATAATATGGTATTAACAGGTACAAGGTACCTGATATAAAGGAGGATATTATGGAATTTACAGAGGTTATCAGAGATCGCTATTCTTGCAAAAAGTACGACGGAAAACAGATCACAAAGGAACAGCTTGAAGCCATTCTCGAAGCGGGACGCGTTGCACCGACAGCAAAGAACCTGCAGGAGCAGCACATTTATGTTGTACAGTCAGAGGAAGGTCTGGCAAAAATCGACAAGGTCACTCCGTGCCGCTATGGAGCGCAGACGGTGCTCGTGGTCGCATTTGACCGTGAGAATGTCTTTACATATCCGGGAGGAAATCGCGATTCCGGTATTGAGGACGCGGCTATCGTGGCTACACACCTTATGCTCGGTGCCAAAAATGTCGGCGTGGACAGCTGCTGGCTGAATAATTTTAATCCGGATATTTTGAAAGCCGATCTGGGACTGCCGGAGAATGAGGAAATCCTGATGCTTCTGGATCTCGGATATGCTGCTGAGGGCAGCGGACCGCTTCCGAATCACGGAAAGAGGAAAGAGCTGGCGGAGACGGTGAGCTATATCTGACCGGTCAAGCGGGAGAAGATGGATTTTATTCAAAATAGTTGATTAAGCGAAGGGGCTGTCGCAGCAAGCAGTTCACTATATGGAGACATGAACTCAATATGTCTGCTATATAGTGACATTGCCTGTTGCGGCAGCCCCCTTATTGTTACTCAAGTCCGATTGTCTCATCCAGTCCGAGCATAATGTTCATATTCTGGACGGCTGCACCGGAAGCTCCTTTGCCGAGATTGTCAAATAGAGCTGTCACGCTCGTCTGATCCTCATAACCGCACACGACAAGCTGAAGATGGTTCGTGCCGGCAAGTGCATTTGCATAAACCGTTCCCTGCTTTGCATCATATGGGAGAACCGTTACAAAGTGCTCATCCGCATAATAGCTCTGAAGATTTGCGCAGATTTCCTCCGCTGTCGGCTGACCGGGAAGGAGGCGGTTCTGAAGCATGATCGTGGTAGCCATTCCCTTGTAATAGTCGTCGACGATTGGCATGAAGACCGGCGGGTAAGTGAGTCCCGTGACTTTCTGCATCTCCGGAATGTGCTTGTGCTTCAGCGTCAGTCCGTAGATGCCGGGTGCTGAGAGCTTTTCTTCCCGGTCCTGTGCCTCATACTGGGCAATCATCTTCTTGCCACCGCCGGAGTAACCTGTCAGCGAATAGCAGGTGACCGGGTAATCTGCAGGCAGGATACCCATCTTTACGAGCGGTGCGACAGAGGAGATGAGTCCGGTTGCATGGCAGCCGGGATTGGCGACACGTTTGCCTGCTGCGATTGCCGCGCGCTGCTCTTTGGAGAGCTCCGGATAGCCGTAGACCCAGTCATCGGATGTGCGGTGGGCCGTAGAGGCGTCGATTACGCGCACATCGGGATTCTCTATCAGGGAGACAGCTTCAATCGCGCCTGCATCAGGCAGACAGAGAAACACGATGTCTGCGCTGTTGAGGAATTTTCTGCGTTCGTCCGTGTCATGCCGTTTATCCTCGTCGATGCGGAGAAGTTCGAGGTCAGTTCTGTTTCCTATTCTTTCATAAATCTGAAGGCCGGTGGTGCCGACCTGACCGTCTATATATACTTTTGTTTTCATGGTAATCTCCTGTGATGTGAACTTTGGTATCGATTATAACATTTCAGGCGAGGAAGTGCATCTTTTTTATCTCAGCGTGAGAAGACACTGTATCTGAGACCTTGGGTCATGTCAAACTCGCCTCAGTGGGATATACCTGTATCACAATAGTTAGCTGTTGCAATTTCTCAGCAGGATACGGTTAGTGTTGGCTCTCTTTTTTCAGGGGTTTATAATATATCTTATCAGAACCTGCGAAGCAGGTTCAGCAGGATTCACGCAGTGAAGCCTGCGTTAGCCCCGTCAGGGGCTGATAAGATAACGAGCGACAACGCGCAGCTGTTCCGATAGTTTTTTAGATATACGCTGTATGTCGACGGCAATGATATTCTGCTTAAGAGAATGGAGGTATGACCATGGTCAGTTTACAGAATGCCAAAGAGGGCGGACGCTACAGAGTAACCTGGCTTCTCGGAACCTATGCCGGATATCTGCATGACACCTGGGATCTTTGCATAGATGACTGCCTCAGTGTTCTTGCAAATAACGGAAGCAGCCTGATCATCAGATTCAACGGACGTAAGGTAGCCATGAGTTCGGATATCGCGGGCTGTGTAAAGATGGAGCCGGTGTGAGATAATGCTAATTATGCGAACTTTTGTCCCTTCAAGGCAAAATTATGTTGAGACGCATTAAAACGTTATGGTGTGTAAAGTTTTTGTAAATAATTGAATATCCCGGTCTTTTTCAGAGCAGCAAAATAGAAAAAGGGTGATTATAAACCGAAGGCGAGCTTAAGAAGCTCTCCCTCGGTTTTTCTTTTGCGCAAAAACGGGCAGGATTTTCCTCAGGAAAGAAGTGAAAATTTCGGATAAGTTAGTACAGACTATTGAAAATTCCGGTTAGTTAGTTTATACTATCATGTGATAAAAAGCTAAATAATAAGGCGAAGACGATTTCTTTCATAAATTAGTTGCATTTAATATAAAGAATACTATTTTAAGAGGAGATTGTAATGTGCCGGAAGGAAGGAGGTTATATATGCCTTTAAGACTGGCTGATTTGAACAAAGAATATGAAATTATGCGCATCGGCGGCAGTGCGGAAGTTAAGCAGCATCTTGCCGATCTGGGATTTCATGTAGGAGCGAAGGTCATTGTTGTTTCCAGATCCGGCGAAGGTATGATCGTGAGCATTAAGGGCTCCAGAATAGCGGTCGGTAAGGATATGGCCAATAAGATATACATCAGTGTGGGATGACACCCGTCTCTATAGGCGTTGGACAACAAACTCCCGCGACAAGGCTCACGAGCGAGACTTGAAGTGTAGTCGGGAGCATTTCGATAAGTAATGAGGAGGAAGATATGACACTGAAAGATGTAAGCGTAGGACAGACAGTAAAGGTTAAAAAGCTCACCGGTTCAGGTCCGGTCAAGCGCCGTATCATGGACATGGGAATCACGAAGGGTGTGGAGATTTATGTTCGAAAGGTTGCTCCCCTGGGAGATCCGATGGAACTGAAGGTTCGCGGATATGAGCTTTCAATCCGCAAGGCGGATGCTGAAATGATCGAAGTGGAGTAATAAGGATACCCATGCTGTAAAGGCAGAGTGTTCAAGTACATAAACAGCGGATAATCCTGTTGGAATTAATGGAGGAATATAAAATGGCAGTTAAGATTGCACTTGCAGGAAACCCGAACTCCGGAAAGACAACATTGTTCAATTCCCTGACGGGTTCCAATCAATATGTAGGTAACTGGCCGGGTGTAACGGTCGAGAAAAAGGAAGGAAAACTGAAGGATGACAAGGAAGTTATTATACAGGATCTTCCTGGAATCTATTCCCTGTCTCCTTATACATTGGAAGAAGTTGTTGCGAGAACGTATCTGGTCACGGAAAAACCGAACGCGATTCTGAACATCATCGACGGTACAAATATTGAGCGAAATCTCTACCTGACGACGCAGCTTATCGAGTTGGGAATTCCGGTCGTCATCGCTGTCAACATGATGGATCTTGTTCGCAGACGCGGGGATTCGATCAATATTGCAAAACTCGGCAATATGATAGGCTGTGATGTCTTCGAGATCAGTGCTCTCAAGAATGAGGGTATAAAGGAGGCAGTAAGCAAGGTCGTCTCTGTCGCAAAGTCGGGCAGTGTCGCACATGCACCGGCCACATTCAGCGCAACCGTCGAGAAAGCTATCAAGGAAATCGAGAATAATCTCGGAAGCTCAGTCGATGCAAGCCTTGCACGCTGGTATGCCATTAAGGTCTTTGAGAGAGATGAGAAGGCTCTCGAAACCCTTTCCCTCACGGATGCACAGAAGTCAGCAATGGAGAAGATCATTGCAAAGTGTGAGGCTGAGATGGATGATGACTCTGAGAGCATCATCACAAATGAACGCTATAATTACATTTCCGATATTATTTCGGTATCCGTACAGAAGGTCGTAAGCGAAGACAATATGACGGTATCAGACAAGATCGATAAAATCGTTACGAACAGAATACTCGGTCTTCCGATCTTCGGCGTTGTGATGTTCCTGATTTATGCGATATCCATGGGCGGTTGGGCTATATCTATAGGTACGAAGGCTACGGATTTTGCAAATGATGTCGTCTTCGGTGAGTGGGTCCCCGGTCTTTTTGACACGATTCTCGGTGCTCTCCATGTTGCACCTGAGTCCTGGCTGTATGGTCTGATTCAGAACGGTATTGTCGGCGGTGTGGGAGCCGTTCTCGGATTTGTTCCGCAGATGCTTGTTTTGTTCCTGCTTCTGGCCATCGTTGAGGATATCGGTTACATGTCGCGTGTTGCATTTGTCATGGACAGAATTTTCCGCCAGTTCGGCCTGTCCGGCAAGAGTTTTATACCGGTCCTCGTAGCGACAGGCTGCGGCGTTCCGGGCATCATGGCATCGCGTACAATTGAAAATGATCGCGACCGCAAGATGACGATCATGACGACGACATTCATACCGTGCGGAGCAAAGCTTCCGATCATCGGTCTGGTAGCGGGAGCCCTGTTCGGACAGTCTCCGTTCATCTCGGTATCCGCGTATTTTATAGGAATGGCGTCCATCGTTATTTCGGGTATTATTCTGAAGAAATTCAAGGCGTTCGCCGGTGAGCCGGCTCCGTTCGTCATGGAGCTTCCGCCTTACCATGTGCCGTCCGTATCCAATGTCCTTCGTGCGACATGGGAGCGCGGCTGGTCTTTCATCAAGAAGGCCGGTACTGTTATTGTGCTTTCATCTATCATCATCTGGTTCCTGTCCAGTATGGGAAGCGTTAACGGAAAGTTCGGTATGGTCGACAACCTGTTCCAGGATGAGACAGTCGTCACAGACGAGGTCATCTCAGACATTGCCGCAAAGATGGATATTCCGGAAGAGGACGTTGCACCGATGGATGCATCCCTTCTGGCAGGTGTCGGAAATACACTCTCTGTTGTATTTAAGCCGCTCGGTTTCGGGACATGGAAGCCGACCGTTGCTACGATAACAGGACTTGTTGCCAAGGAAGAAGTAGTAAGTACATTTGGTGTCCTCTATAATTACGATGAGGAGGCAACGGGTGAGGAGCTTGGTGATAACGGAGAGGCTATCTGGGATCGTGTTGCGGCTGACTATACTCCGCTCGCTGCATTTGCATTCATGCTCTTCAACCTTCTCTGCGCACCTTGCTTCGCAGCTATGGGTGCAATTAAGAGAGAAATGAATAACACGAAGTGGACACTTGCCGCAATCGGATACATGTGCCTCTGGGCCTATGTTGTGGCTCTGATCGCTTATCAGCTCGGAGCGACATTTACAGGAGGCGGTTTTGGAATCGGAACGATTATTGCAATTGCTTTGACCGCCGGTCTGGTATATCTCCTTTTCCGCAAGGGTTACCAGCCGGATGATAAAGTGCAGACACTCACGAGCGTGGAAGCCGCGAAATAATTCCATATGTATATGTGAGTGCGGGCGCTGAGTCGAATGGCTGCAGGCGCTGAAGCCGCAAAGTCAATGCGTTGCAGCGAATAAATGAGAGACAATTGCCGGGCCTGCTTGCAGGCCCGGGTATTTGCCGTTTATACCAAAAGTGCCGCTTGCGGGAAATCCCACGGTTCGATTATTGTATGGGGTATGTGCCTTGCGTATGAATAAGTAATTGCTCAGTTATTTGAAAAGTAGGAGGACATGATGGGAAATGTGATAGTAGGACTTATATTGCTTCTGGTTGTGGTACTCTGTGTGAGGAGCATTATTCGCGAGCACAGGCAGGGGGGCTGCGGGGGAGGTTCCTGCAGCGGAAATTTCGGAAGCTGCGGTGGATGCTCAAACCAGGATATAATCATTACGGTCAAGAGGAAGTATATGAAAAAATAAGTTCACCGCAAGGGACATTTGAGCAACTTGTGATGAAATGGATCATGGTCAGGACAACGGAAAATCTGATGGGATTATGTGCCTGAAAATCTGAAAGTGTTCTTCTGAAAAGAAATGGTCATAGAACGGAGAGTGATATGCAGTGCGAATAAAGAAAGTTTACGCAACGGATATTGTTGCAGTGACTTACACAGGGAGCGAAATCCCTGTATTTGAGAAGAGTGAGGCCTTCTGGATCTATGCAGTCGACGAGACGAAGGTCGTGCGCATGCAGATCCTGTCTGTGTATTCGGGAAATATTGACGATATGATAAAACAGCTAAGGATGTGTCGTGTCGATGCGCTGATAGCCCGGAACTTCGGACCGAAGGCGATGAGCCGGCTTCGTGAGGCGGGGATACGAATGTATTCGTTTGATGGCGGTGCCAGAGCTGCGGTGAATGCATTTTCTGAGGGCCGTCTGGCAGAGATGTGAAAGTTTGAAAGTAAACTTTCAAACATTGATTGGCGGGTCAGATGACCATGCAAGCATGGTCGCCTGACCCTGGAGGAACAAATTACGAGTTTTCAAGTCAAAAGAATGGAGCTGTCTCATTACGGCATGTTGCCACAATATAGTGGTGACAATGCCTGATGAGACAGCTTCTTCATTTTCGTTTCGTTGTGATCAAGAACGCCATGGCATTCTTGCCGTTCCGCGCATGGTGCGAAGCACCTTGCTTAATGCACGGTTGCGATCCGCCGGGCTTCACTCACTCCAGTACTTCTGCGCACTCCTTAAGATACTGAATAATCGGAAGATGCTGCGGACATGCGCCCTCACACTGACCGCACTGAATACATGCAGAGGGTGCGGATCCGGAGACTTCCATTTTGTAATTTCTTCGGGCGCGCTCGAGATTACCGTACATTTTGTAGATATTCATGGAACTGAAGATGGCCGGTATATCGATTCCCATCGGACAACCGCCGGTGCAGTAACGACATGCGGTACAATGAATGTGGTCGATAGCCCGAAGAGCCTCCTGTGCATTGACAATGCATCCCTGCTCAGCCTCGGTGAGAGGTGCGAACTTTCCGTTTCCCATGTAGGATAAGTTGTCTGCCATCTGTTCCCAGTTGGACATTCCGGAGAGCACGACCATGACATTCGGGAGAGAGGCTGCGAAGCGAATTGCCCAGGAACTCGGGCTGGGGCCGTTTTCCGTTATGTTGAGCGCATCCTTCACGACCTGCGGGGGGTTCGCCAGCATACCGCCCTTGACAGGCTCCATGACGACGACGGGCTTTCCGTGTTTCGATGCGACCTCGTAGCATCGGCGGGACTGAACTTCAGCATCGTCCCAGTCAGCGTAGTTGATCTGAAGCTGGACAAATTCTGCGTCCGGATGCTCGTTCAGGAGCTCATCCAGAAATTCCGGCGAGTCGTGGAAGGAAAATCCCCAGTGACGTATGAGACCTTCCTCCTTGAGGCCTTTCACATAATCCCAGATACCGTATTTATCATAGAGAGGCTTGTTGCCTTTTCCGAGTGCGTGCAGCAGATAGAAGTCGAAATAACCGGCGCCTGTCCTCTCAAGACTTATTTTGAACTCGTTTTTAGCCTCCTCCTCATTCTTCGCGGCAAAATTCGAGGCGTTGATCTTTGTGGCAAGATAGAAGGAGTCACGGGGATGGCGCTCGACGAGGGCTTTCCTTGTCGCTTCCTCGGAACCTTCATATACGAAAGCTGTATCGAAGTATTTGCCTCCGGCAGCGAGGAACGCATCTACCATGTCAGCAGTCCGTTCTACGTCTATGACTTCCATGCCGTTACGGCTTATTCGCGGAAGGCGCATCATACCAAATCCAAGTTTAATACAATCATTAATAAGTTTTTCCATACGTTCACCTCTCTTTTAAGATTCGGGCAGTTGAGAAACTCTACACACGATGGAATTTATGCTTATGTAATTACGTGGAGTGCAGTGCTGCTCATTTAATCAAATTGCGGCCGATAAATCGGTCTTTTATCGGGAGTTGCTGCGCAATTTCCGATCCGATTAGATATATTATACAATATTTGTGCCGCATTTTATTGTATAAACTATTATTTTTAAGGTATTATTACAGGTAGGGAAACCTTTTGGAGGCTTAAAATGAAAGATAGCTCAGGAAATGCTTTGAGGAGAGCGCTGGTCGCGCTTTCCGTCCTTCTCGTTTTGACGCTGGCGGTATTTATCGCTGTTGTGAACATGCCGCTCACCCGATACGCACACTATATGAATCTTGGTGCGAAATATTTACTGAATGAAGAATACGATGATGCGGTACGCGCGTTTTCTGAGGCTGTGAAAATTGAGCCGAATGACGCCGAGGCTTACCGAGCAAGGGCGGAAGCTTATGAACAGACAGGGCAGACAGACCTTGCCTATCAGGACTATCTGGAGATAGAACGGATCACCGGGGAGACAGGTTTAGCAGATCGAAAAATCGGGAAATCGACTGATGAAAATGCATCGGCAGATACCTCCGGACCACCCGCCGAAAATGTACCTACCGAGGCTCCTCCCACGGAGACACCCGTTCCTGCTACTCCTACACCGGAGCCGGTCGCACCGGATTATGATGCATTTTTCCAAGATGTGAAGGTCAACCCGAATGCCTATTTCATACCGCTTGACGGTTATGATCTTTATACATACGATAACCCCGGAGCTGTTATAGCGAGAGGAGATTTGGATCTCGACGGGGTGGATGAGGCATTTGTTTCCTTCACGAATCATGGCTCGCCATATAACGTGATCAGCACACAGGTGTGGAAGTGGAACGGAAGCGCGTTTGAACTCTACGCCAATATAGGCGGATCTTATGCGACAATGGATTTTTATACAACCGGAGGCATACGGCACTACCCGAAGAATCCAAAGACTCTCATTAATCCATATACGGTGGAAGTATACAATGCCGAGACAAAAACATACGATGAACTTTTCGGCGTGGCCGGCGTGAGTCCGGACACAATGGAACATTACGGGACATATGATCCCGCTTTGGATCTCGATGGTGACGGCATCATCTACTATCAGAACGGAGAAACACCTATGACACAGGCAGAGTATGAAGCCCTGATTGAGCCGTATGTGCCGGACCGGGCGCATCTGGAGCTGAACTGGACGGACCTGTTCTGATACTGCTGAAGGAGACTGCATATGGGAAAAATAATTTTTATCGACGTGGACGGAACACTTGTGAACTATGAAGGAATCATTCCGGAGTCTGCAACTGTCGCAATCCGCAAAGCGCGTGCCAACGGTCATCGCGTTTATATCAGCACCGGCCGCAGCAAGGCGGAAGTCTATAAGGATATCTGGGAGATCGGCCTTGACGGTATGATCGGCGGGAACGGCAGCTATGTGGAAGATCACGGAACGGTGGTCCTGCATCAGCTGATCACGAAGGAGCAGAGTGCGCGGATCGTTGACTGGCTGCATGAGCGAGGTTTAGAGTTCTATCTTGAGAGCAACAACGGTCTTTTTGCAAGTGAGAACTTCGAGACAGCCGGAGAACCCGTCATTCAGGAATACAGCAGGCGGAAAGGAAAAGACGGATCTGAAGCGATGACGATTCGAAAGGCTTTCCCGGAGATGATTTTTGACGGAGAGCTGTATCGAGACGACCTGAACAAAGTCAGCTATATTTTGAATTCGTATCAGGATTTTCTGGATACGAAAGAACAGTTCCCTGATCTCGAGAATAACACCTGGGGCGGCGCGGGCGAGACTGCGCTTTTCGGTGACCTGGGCGTGAAAAATATCACAAAGGCAAATGCCATCGGCTGCCTCCTTGATTACCTTGGAGCCGATCTTGCGGACACGATTGCGATAGGGGACGCGAAAATAGACATTCCGATGCTCGAGTACTGCAATTTCGGAGTTGCGATGGGAAGCGGAGGCGAGGAAATTCGTGCTATGGCAGATTATGTGACGGATGACGTCGACAAGGATGGGCTCTACAAGGCATTTGTACATCTGGGGCTGATAGAAGAGTGAGCGGCTCATTCTCATGTTTTAACATGATCAAGTTGGTAGGATAAAAAAGTCAGAAAGGATAAGTTCAGCCCCGCGAGCGGGACATGAAACAGCAAAAAGACTTATTATAAGAGGAGCATACATATGAAAAAAGCAGCAATATTTGATATGGACGGGACAATGTTCGACACAGAGAGAATCTGGAAGGAGAACTGGGAGAAGCTGATCAGCGAATTCGGTTTTGAGAATAATCCGGATTTTCCTAAAAATGTATGCGGAACAAGCGGAGAGAAGATGCTGAATGTTATCCGCAAGTTCTACCCCGGCATCGACGCGGAAGCATATCGTACGGCAGTGAGAAACGAGGTCAACAAGTCGATCGCTAACGAGGTGCCTGTAAAAGAAGGATTATATGAAATTGTGGACTATCTCAAGTCACAGGGCGTTAAGCTTGCAATCGCGTCCAGCAGCCAGCTGGAGAAAATCAAACACTGTGTGAAGCTTGCCGGCCTTGAGGGCAAGTTTGATATGCTTTTTTCGGGAAATGATATTGAACGCGGTAAGCCGGCACCTGATATTTTCCTCAAAGCAGCCGATGCTATGGGCGTGGATTCTACGGAGTGTTATGTGCTTGAAGACGGTCTGAACGGCGTTTACGCCGGAATCGCTTCCGGTGCGACGACAGTCATGATTATTGACCTCACGGAGCCTGATGAGAAGGCGAAGGAAGGATGTGTCGGGATCTATAATTCCCTGCTCGAGGTCAGGGATGCGATGAAGGCGGGAGAGATCTGATCTCTGACGCAGAACTCTCGTGATTAAGTCAGCTCGATGAATGCGAAAAAATGAAGTTCGCCTCAGAACGCGGGCGAGCTATGAGAGTGTTGCGGCTATTTGTCCAGATAAATCAGAAGGTATGTAATGCCTGCAAGGATCGGCTGATGCAGCATGTATATGAGCAGCGAATGCTGTCCGATCCAGTTGAAAGGCTTTAAAAGCCTGTCTGCAGGGGTTTCTGTATCCTTCCCTGCAGCTATCTGAGCGAGTTTGCGCTCTTTGAGTGCCGGAAGCGTCAATCTGCCGAGGAAGAACCCCATGAAGTAGACGAAGATCCAGGGCAGGAGCGGGACATAGTCGGTCGACCAGAAGCCGGGTGCTACAAAGCCCAGAAAAGTCATGAAGTATCCGCGGTACAGAGAGCTCGGGAGCATCTTCAGCGGGTGGAACATGATTCCGATGTAGCCCTGTGAGACGCCTCGAAGCAGGATATAACAGATAACAGAGAGTGTGAAGAATATGGCGGACTGAATCGGTCCGCCATTATAGTGCTCTTTAACAGGCGTCCCGATCAGCGTTGCTGCCCCGAGGAAAGTCAGGACGCCGAAAATAATGGCGTCCTCCGGCATGATCAGCAGCGTGACAGCGGTGATCAGTGCGCCGCATGCGGTCAGTTCGAGGCCACGCCTGAGAGACCGTCTCGAGAGATTGAGACAGTATCCGGAGACAAATATAAAAAAGAAGCGCATGAAGGTCTGCCACAGTCTGGTGGGAGTAGTGTAGTCCCGGTACCAGGGCCAGTCCACGCCTTTCAGAAAGACCAGATCCCAGAAGAAGTGGTAGATGACCATGCTGACGACGAGCATACCGCGGAAAGTGTCGAGGAAGGTGAAACGGATTTTGTTCATTGTATGGATTCCTTTCGAAGCTGATTTATACTTTATCAGGATAAAGCAAGTTCGTCAATCTACCTGTAATTTATATTGACAGATCCTGAAAAACATGTATAATCTGAAAATGGTTTTCAATTTTAAGGTTTTTCATCACTCCGCGAATGGAGCTATGAATAGGCATTTTGGCTTTCAAGACACATTGGAGCAGAAAATGAAAAAGTATTTATCAGTTGTAATCATTGCAATTTTCATGATTTCTATCTTTTCGGGCTGCGGCAATAATGGGCAGACAGCAGAAATCAGTGGAATAGATAACGATAGACCCACGATCGTTACCACTATTTTTCCGGAATATGACTGGGTCCGGAACGTGGTCGGTGAATCCTCAGATACCTTCGATATAAAGATGCTTCTCGGAAGCGGCGTAGACCTGCACAGCTACCAGCCGACTGCCGAGGACATGGCGACTATTTCCAAATGCGATATGTTCGTATATGTCGGCGGCGAGTCCAACCGGTGGGTGACAGATGCTCTCAAAGAGGCCGAGAACTCTGATATGATCGTTATAGACCTGCTTGATGTGCTGGGTGACAGGATTAAGGAGGAGGAACTCGTGGAAGGCATGCAGGAAGAGGCAGAACATGAGCATCCGGAAACGGCTGCCGACATAGCTGCCGACCTGACTGAGTCGGGTGAGGAGGACGAAGGTCCCGAGATAGACGAACATGTATGGCTGTCCCTTAAGAATGCGGAGCTGTGTGTTTCTGCCATCGAAGAAGCAGTCAGCACATTGGATCCTGACGGAAGTGAGACATATGAGGCAAATGCGAAGAGCTACATAGAAAAGCTGGACGCTCTCGACAGGCAGTATTCGGATGTTGTCTCTGCTGCAGAAACGAAGACAATTCTTTTCGGAGACCGTTTTCCGTTCCGCTATCTTGTAGATGATTACGGCATTGAATACTATGCTGCTTTTGTCGGATGTTCGGCTGAGACCGAAGCCAGCTTTGAGACAATCATATTCCTTGCCGAGAAAATCAATGAATTGGATCTGCATTGCGTATTTACTATAGAGAACAGTGATCAGAAGATCGCGAAAACAATCATGCAGAATACAAAGAGCAGGGATCAGAAAATACTGACCCTCGACTCCATGCAGTCTGTCACGTCTGAGCAGATTGAAAACGGGGAGAATTATCTATCCATCATGGAATCCAATCTGAAAGTGCTTACCGAAGCGCTTGGCTGAAATTAACAGGGTATTGCATAAAGCCTTATCATGAAAGTGCAGCGCATTTTCTATGATGAGGCTTTTTGTGTCATAGAAACAGTGTTTCCCATGATACGAACACGTTTCGTGGCTTGTTGTAAGCAAAAAGAAAAGTTGCAGTAACTGCTTTACAACTAATATATACACGAATACAATATTAGTGACAAAAGCTTTTTGTCTGATATCAGGAAGCAGTGTTATCATTTTTATGATTGCTTATGTCGCTCGATGCAGCAAAGCATCAGGCGGTCATTTAAAGGGAATAGGAGAAAACAGATATGAAGAAGAACTTACTGGTCGCCCAGTCCGGCGGCCCCACAGCCGCAATTAACGCTACGCTGGCAGGTGCAATCAGAGAAGCCGGAATGCACGAGGAGATCGATCAGGTCATCGGAGCGTGCTATGGGATTCAGGGCGTCCTTCAGGAGAAATTCATCAATCTCAGTGAGCTCGTAGATACGGAGGAAAAGCTGCACAAGCTGAGCGTGACGCCGGCAGCGGCTCTCGGTTCCTGCCGTTTCAAGCTGAACGATATCGCTGAGGACGACAGCCAGTACAGACAGATCGTTGAGATATTCCATAAGCATAACATCGGTTATTTTGTTTATATCGGCGGCAACGATTCCATGGATACGGTTGCCAAGCTTTCCAAATATTGTGCGGACAACGGCATTGATGATATCCAGGTCGTGGGAGGTCCGAAGACGATCGATAACGACCTGATGGGCATCGATCACTGTCCGGGATTCGGATCCGCAGCCAAGTACATCGCTGCTGTATTTGCAGAACTTGAGCAGGAGATGTGCGTATATGACACCAAGAGCGTCATCGTCGTCGAGATGATGGGCCGACATGCAGGCTGGCTTACTGCCGCTGCCGTTCTGGCTGACCTGCCGAACGCGGACGTGCCTTACCTCATCTACCTTGAGGAGCGTCCGTTCTCCATCGAGAAATTCCTCTCCGACCTGAGGGCAAAACTTGAAGAGAATGACGTCGTCATGATTGCTGTCAGCGAGGGCGTTCACGACGAGAACGGGACCTTCATCTGCGAGTCGGTCAGCAGCTCCAAGGGGCTCGATGTGTTCGGCCATGCGCAGCTTTCCGGCACAGGCAAGATTCTTGAAAATGCGATTCGCGACCAGATCGGCTGCAAGGTACGGTCCATTGAACTTAACCTGCTCCAGAGATGTGCCTCCCATATCCTGAGCGCTACGGATATTGAAGAGTCCGGAAGATTAGGTGCAAATGCCGTCCGCCTCGCAGTAGAGAAGAAGAGCGGTCTTATGTCCTCGCTCCGCAGAGTATCAAACGATCCCTACCAGGTCGTCTATGAGGGCGTTGATATTCAGATGGTCGCAAATGCAGAGAAAAAGGTACCGCAGGAGTGGATCAATGAGGAAGGAAACGGCGTGACGCAGGAATGCATCGATTATCTGCTGCCGCTTGTTCAGGGCGAGCTCACCTGTGAGTTCAAGAACGGAGTGCCGGATTATCTTATGCTTAAATAATACCATTTGCGGTTGAGACAATTGTACTTACGATGAAGGTGAATATGACTTTGCGCGCGTATCATGGACTTACGTCAAGGGTATTGCACGATGAAGAATAAAAACAGGCTGCCACAGTTCATTGTGGCAGCCCTTGTTCTTTTCTGATATTCAGTTCAAATCCCTGTTAGTCCTTAATGAGTGAATGCCACTCCTGCAGAGATCTCACCGATCCCTTATAATGGCTCTTTACTCTCGCGATTCCCTCTGCCGCCGCTTTGGCCGCAGCCATCGTCGTGATGTAAGGAATCTTGTACTTGATTGCCGACTTTCTCAGATAACTGTCGTCATGAGCGGATTCCTTGCCGATCGGGGAATTGATGATCAGCTGGATCTTGCCGTTGGTCATGTAATCGAGAATATTCGGGCGTCCCTCGTAAAGCTTCTTTACGCGCTTGACCGGGATTCCCGCCTGCTCGATCAGGTCACATGTTCCGCCGGTCGCCATCAGCTTAAATCCTGTCGAGTAGAGAGCTCTGGCGACGGAAACTACTTCGAACTTATCCTTGTTGTTGACGGAGATAAGAGCGGTGCCGGAAATCGGCAGCGTTGCCTGAGCGCCTTCCTCAGCCTTGTAGAACGCGAGACCCGGAGTCTTGGCAATGCCGAGGACCTCACCGGTGGATCTCATTTCCGGTCCGAGAACCGGGTCTACTTCCTGGAACATATTGAACGGGAAGACAGCTTCCTTGACGCCGAAATACGGAATGACTCTTTCCTTCATATTCGGAATCGGTGACGGACGGCCTGTCAGCTCGCTCGTGATGATATCCGTTGCGATCGGAACCATGGATACGCCGCAGACTTTGGAAACGAGCGGAACCGTGCGGGATGCGCGCGGATTTGCCTCAAGGACAAATACCTTTTCGTTCTCAATCGCGTACTGCATATTCATAAGTCCGACAACATGCATTTCCTCAGCAATACGGCGTGTATAATCCTTGATCGTCTCAAGGTGTTCCGGCCAGATGTGCTGTGACGGGAGAATGCAGGCCGAGTCGCCGGAATGAATGCCGGCAAGCTCGATATGTTCCATAACAGCGGGAACATATGCATGCGTTCCGTCGGAGATCGCATCTGCCTCACACTCCAGAGCATGATTCAGGAAACGGTCGATCAGAATCGGACGATCCGGTGTTACGCCGACAGCTGCATTCATGTACTCTGTCATAGCGACGTCATCATAGACGACTTCCATGCCGCGTCCGCCGAGTACGTAGGACGGGCGAACCATAACAGGATAGCCGATTTTATTTGCAATCGTCTTGGCTTCCTCAACCGTTGTGGCCATTCCGGACTCCGGCATCGGGATGCCGAGCTTATCCATCATGCCGCGGAACAGGTCGCGGTCCTCTGCGAGGTCAATAACCTCCGGAGATGTTCCGAGGATGTTAACGCCGTTCTTCTTAAGGTCTGCTGCAAGGTTGAGCGGTGTCTGGCCGCCGAACTGTGCAATTACGCCGACCGGTTTCTCCTTTTTGTAGATGCTGAGAACATCTTCCAGTGTGAGAGGCTCGAAATAGAGCTTATCGGATGTATCGTAGTCTGTGGATACTGTCTCCGGGTTGCAGTTGACGATGATCGTCTCGAATCCGAGCTTCTTCAGGGACTTGGCTGCGTGTACGCAGCAGTAGTCAAATTCGATACCCTGTCCGATTCTGTTCGGACCGCCACCGAGGATCATGACCTTCGGCTTGTCTTCTTTCACCGGATCGTTGTCCGGTGCATTGTATGTCGAGTAGTAGTATGCACTGTCTTCCGTACCGCTTACGTGTACGCCGTCCCATGCTTCCTCGACGCCGAGCTCGATGCGCTTATTTCTGATATCGTCTTCCGGAATCTCGAGGATCTCGCTGAGATACTTATCCGAGAATCCGTCCCACTTGGCCTGTGTGAGCATTTCGTCTGTCGGCAGGCTGCCCTTGAATTTAAGAAGAGCCTCCTCCTCGTCGACGAGTTCCTTCATCTGCTCGATGAAATATTTCTTGACCTTGGTGATCTCATGGACTTCATCGATTGTTGCTCCCTTGCGGAGTGCTTCATACATAATGAAGTGGCGCTCGCTGGAAGGAACCATGAGTTTACTGAGAAGCTCTTTCTTGCTCAGGTCGTAGAAGTTGCTGACATGACCGAGACCGTAGCGGCCTTTTTCGAGAGAGCGGACAGCCTTCTGGAAAGCTTCCTTGTAGGTCTTTCCGATACTCATGACTTCGCCGACCGCACGCATCTGTGTGCCGAGCTTGTCCTCGACGCCCTTGAATTTCTCGAATGCCCATCTTGCGAACTTGACTACGACATAGTCGCCGTCCGGAACATATTTGTCGAGGGTGCCGTACTTACCGCACGGAAGATCCGCAAGTGTCAGTCCTGTAGCAAGCTTTGCCGAGACAAGAGCAATCGGGAAACCGGTTGCCTTGGAAGCAAGAGCGGAGCTGCGGGATGTACGCGGATTGATCTCAATAACGATGATTCGATCGGAGACCGGATCGTGAGCGAACTGAACGTTCGTGCCGCCGATAACGCCGATGTGCTCAACGATTTTGTAAGCCTGCTCCTGCAGACGGTCCATGACTTCCTGAGAAATTGTGAGCATCGGAGCCGTGCAGAAAGAATCGCCTGTGTGAATGCCCATCGGATCAACGTTCTCGATGAAGCATACCGTGATCATATTGTTGTCCTTATCGCGGACGACTTCGAGTTCCAGTTCTTCCCAGCCGAGGATCGATTCCTCAACGAGGACCTGGTGGACCAGAGAAGCCTGAAGTCCGCGTGCCATGACGACCTTTAGCTCTTCTTTATTATAAACGAGACCGCCGCCGGCACCGCCCATCGTGTAGGCAGGACGGAGAACGACCGGATAGCCGAGCTTATCAGCGATTTCAAGACCTTCTTCTACACTGTACGCTACCTGGCTTCTGGCCATTTCAATACCGAGCATGTTCATGGTCTTCTTGAACTCGATGCGGTCCTCACCGCGCTCGATTGCGTCGACCTGAACGCCGATGACCTTTACATTGTATTTGTCCAGAATGCCTTCTTTGTAAAGTTCGGAAGCAAGATTTAGGCCGGACTGTCCTCCGAGATTCGGAAGCAGAGCGTCCGGACGTTCTTTTGCAATGATCTGCTCAAGACGTTCAACATTGAGCGGCTCGACATATGTTACATCAGCCATCTCCGGGTCTGTCATGATAGTGGCCGGGTTGGAGTTTACAAGTACGATCTCGTAGCCGAGGCTGCGAAGCGCTTTGCAGGCCTGTGTGCCGGAGTAGTCGAACTCGCACGCCTGACCGATTATGATCGGGCCGGAACCGATGATCAGAACCTTGTGAATATCTGTCCTCTGTGGCATGAATTTCCTCCTATATGGTGTTTGGATTGTCTAATCTGAACATTCTAAGATATTTAACACCAAAATAAGTCATTTGAAAAGAGGGAATTACATCTTTTTTAAAGATTATGCAGATTTGATGCATAAATATACAAAAACTGCATCCGATATACATCGAGTATGCATGGTTTTGGGTTTTGCGGAAAAACATAATAAATAAGAAAAAACAGAGGCCTGTATGTATCGCGGGTCTTGCGCACGCTGAGTGAATCGTGTATTATTATTCAATATTTCATCTATTCGGCACTCCATGAGAATGAATGATTTATTCTTCATCGCGCAATACTCGTGACATAAGTCTATGATACGCGATAGGTGACACTCGTCTTTAACAGAACGAAATGTTTGCATTTCGGAAAATTTTATCGGAGGTATAGATATGAACCTGAAAGGACGCAGCTTTTTAAAACTTCTCGACTTTACGCCGGAAGAGATTCTCTGCTTTGTGGATCGCGCGGACGAACTCAAAGCGCAGAAGAAGGCCGGAATCCCTCACCGTAATCACATCGGAAAGAATGTCGCACTTATATTTGAGAAGACAAGCACGAGAACAAGGTGCTCATTTGAAGTTGCTGCATCCGATCTCGGTATGCATTCCACCTTCCTCGACCCGTCCGCTTCTCAGATCGGCAAGAAGGAGAGTATCGCTGACACGGCACGCGTTCTGGGAAGAATGTATGACGGTATCGAGTATCGCGGTTTCGAGCAGACGATTGTCGAAGATCTCGCGAAGTACTCGGGAGTCCCGGTCTGGAACGGTCTGACAAATGAATTTCATCCGACGCAGATACTTGCCGACATCATGACGATACGCGAACATTTCGGTTATCTGAAGGGCATTAAACTGACTTACATGGGTGATGCGAGATACAACATGGGCAATTCCCTCATGGTGATCTGTGCGAAGATGGGCATGCATTTTACAGCCTGCACAAGCAGGAACTATTTTCCGGATCCGGCGCTCGTAGAAGAATGCAAAAAGATTGCGGATGAGACAGGCGGTACGATCACGCTGACTGAGGACGCCATGGCGGGAACCAAAGGTTCCGATGTTATCTACACGGATGTGTGGGTATCCATGGGCGAGCCGGATGAGGTCTGGGAGGAGAGGATCCGCGAGCTGTCCCCGTACCAGGTCACGAAGGCAATCATGGAAAATGCAGGAGAGCAGGCGATCTTTATGCACTGTCTGCCTGCGTTCCACGACCTGAATACGACGATCGGGAAGAAGATCTCCGAGAAGTTCGGGATCTCTGAAATGGAAGTCACGGACGAGGTCTTCGAATCCGCCCAGTCACTGGTGTTCGACGAGGCGGAGAACCGCATGCATACGATCAAGGCGGTCATGGATCTTACGATTTGATTTCTGAAGCGGAATTATCGTGAAATTGACCAAATTAATAGAAACAAAATAATTACCCCCATAAGAAGCATTGAAATTGAGTTGCTCCTTATGGGGGTTCTTTTTTATGTCATATGGAACTGCGTTCCCTATGAAATAAAAACGCTCAGCTACACAATGCTCCACTGGAGCATTGTTACGCATGCATAGGCACGCGAGGATGCGACTGGTGCGCAGATGGAGATGCAAGCTGACGCTTGCGCGCACCAGCGCGCAAAGAGTCGCAAAGCGACTTTTTGTTTTATAACATCGGATACAAAGCCGCGTACTTAGTGTCTCGTATATTTCTCCTCGCAGTAGAGGCATCTGTAAGTATTTGTCGCTTTATCCGTCAGAACAAATACATGAGGAAGCTCCTGCTCGATTGATGTGATGCAGCGGGGATTCTTGCAGCGAATTACATTTGTAAGTCTCTTCGGATGATGGAGTCTCTTCTTCTCCACGATCTTGCCGTCCTGAATGACATTGACAGTGATCTTATTGTTGATGAAACCGATCACATCGAGATCGATCTCATCCAGTCCGCATTCGATCTTAATGATATCTTTCTTCCCCATCAGCTGGCTGGAAGCATTCTTGATGATAGCTACCTGATTGTCGACATTGCCGAGATGGAGATATCTGTACAGATCCATGGCCTTTCCGGCAGGGATATGATCGAGAACAATACCGTTTTCAATTCCGCTGATATTTAACATTTATTTTCCTCCTTACACTTCAATGCCGAGCAGTGTGAGAATCAGTGCCATGCGGATGTACATACCGTACTGAGCCTGCTTGAAATAGACAGCGCGCGGGTCGTCGTCGACCTCGACGGAAATCTCGTTGACACGCGGGAGCGGGTGAAGGACGAGCATGTCTTTTTTGGCCAGCTCCATCTTGGGTTTATCCAGAACGTAGAAGTCCTTCATGCGGACGTAGTCGTCTTCGTTGAAGAAACGTTCCCGCTGTACGCGGGTCATGTAAAGGATGTCGAGGACCGGCATGACTTCCTCAAGACTCTGAACTTCCGTGTATTTCAGATGTTTCTTGCCGAGCATCTCCGTGATGTAATTGGGAACACGGAGCTCCGGCGGAGAAATCAGAATGAATTCAACGTCTTCATAGCGCGACATAGCCTCAATCAGGGAGTGGGTCGTGCGGCCGAACTTAAGGTCACCGCAGAGACCGAGTACCAGATGATCGAGATGTCCTTTCAGAGAACTGATCGTCAGAAGGTCTGTCAGTGTCTGTGTAGGATGCTGATGACCGCCGTCACCTGCATTGATCACCGGGATGGAGGACTTCAGTGAAGCGACGAAAGGAGCGCCTTCTTTCGGATGTCGCATTGCACAGATGTCTGCGTAGCAGGAAATCATGCGGATCGTATCCGATACACTTTCGCCTTTTGCGGCGGAAGAGGAATCGGCAGACGAGAAACCGAGAACGTGTCCGCCCAGATGATACATGGCAGCTTCAAAGCTCAGTCTCGTGCGAGTGCTCGGTTCATAAAAGCAGGTCGCAAGAGTTTTCCGGTCGCACGCGTGAGCGTATTTGTCCGGGTCGCGTTCAATATCCCCTGCAAGATCGATCAGTGACTGAATCTCCTCAACGGTCAGGTCCATAGGATTCATAAGGTGACGTGGCATATAATCCTCCTTTGTTCGTCAAAAAACAGATTACGGCAAGTCTTATCCCGCTTACGTGCAAGCACGACGCGCAGGCAGACATGTGGCGCTGTAATCATATAATAATCCTGAATGATATCTTATCCTTTACGGGTGGAAAGTCAAGGAGTTTTTATTCATTATCTTTTACCGTTTTTTCCGTTCCGTGTCACGGGTCTATGCTTAGTACCGTTAATATTTCGGCTCTGTGCCTTCGGTTTTGCCGTCGCGCCCTGCCGCTTTTCATCCGTTCCTTTTCCCTTGCTCCGAGTCTTTTCTCTGCCGCCTATCTGTCTCGGAGGAATCAGGCACTCTTTTCCGAATCCGATCAGGTCGGTCCTCCCTTCCCGGATCAGAGCCTCCTTCACAAGATCGTAGTTCTTCGGATCCCTGTACTGGATCAGAGCCCTCTGCATGGCCTTCTCGTGCGGATTCGTGGCGACATAGACCGGTTTCAGCGTCTCCGGATCCAGTCCTGTGTAATACATACAGGTCGAAATTGTTCCGGGCGTCGGGTAAAAATCCTGTACCTGTTCAGGCATATAGCCAAGCTTCTTAATATATTCCGCTAGCGCAATCGCATCTTTCAGCGTACTTCCGGGGTGGGACGACATGAGATAGGGGACAATGAACTGTTTCATATCGAGTTCTCGGTTTATCTTTTCGAATTCCTTTACAAATGCATTGTAGACCGTCACACGCGGTTTTCCCATCTTAGAGAGCACGTTATCGGAGATATGTTCCGGAGCAACGCGAAGCTGCCCGCTCACATGATATTGGCACAGCTCTCTCAGAAATGTACGGTTCCTGTCCGCCATCACGTAGTCGAACCGGATTCCGGAGCGGACGAACACCTTCTTGACCTTCGGAAGATTCCGCAGTTTCCTCAGCAGCTTCAGGTAATCGCTGTGGTCGACCTCCAGATTGGGGCATGGTTCGGGAAAGAGGCACTTGCGATGCTGACATGCGCCTGCTTTCAGCTGTTTCGCGCAGGCTGGTTTCCGAAACTCAGCTGTCGGACCGCCCACATCGTGGATGTACCCTTTAAAATCCGGGTCCTCTATACACTGCTTCGCCTCCGCGAGGATCGACTCATGGCTCCGCGCCTGGACGATCCGGCCCTCATGGAAGGTCAGTGCACAGAAATTGCAGTCGCCGTAGCAGCCGCGGTTGGAGGTCAGTGAGAATTTGACTTCTTTCAGCGCGGGTATTCCACCTTGAGCCTCGTAGGAGGGATGATACGCTCTCATGTAGGGCAGGGCGTACACATCGTCCATCTCCTGCATGGTCATGGGCTTCTGAGGCGGGTTCTGTACAACATACAGACTTCCGTCGTAAGTCTCGACAAGGCGTTTTGCGGCAAAGGGATCGGTGTTTTTGTACTGGATCGCAAAGCTTTTCGCGTAAGACTTCCTGTCTGTTTTGATTTCTTCAAATGTAGGCAGTCTGATCGCATCCTCCGTCTCATCCGCATTTCTCGTCTTAAAGACCGTGCCGCGGACAAATGTGACATCGCATGCTCTGATGCCTGAGTTCAGCGCATCAGCGATCTCAATAATGCATTTCTCGCCCATGCCGTAGGCTAAAATGTCCGCACCGGAATCGAGCAGGATCGACCTGCGGACCTTCCCGGACCAGTAATCATAGTGGCCGAGCCTTCGCAGGCTTGCTTCAATGCCGCCGATTATAATGGGCGTCTTTTTATAAGTGCGCCGGATTAGATTGCAGTAAACGATGACCGCGTAGTCTGGCCGCATGCCGGCTTTTCCTCCCGGACTGTAGGCGTCCTGACTCCGACGCTTTTTGGATACGGTGTAGTGATTCACCATCGAATCCATGTTTCCGGACGAGACAAGAAAGCCAAGCCGGGGTTCACCGAATTCCGTGATGCTCTCCGGATCCCGCCAGTTGGGCTGGCAGAGCATGCCCACCGAGTAGCCGAATGATTCGAGCACGCGGCTGATGATAGCGCTGCCGAAACTCGGATGATCAACGTAGGCATCTCCGCAGATATAGACGAAGTCCATCTGAGAGAGGCCCTTTTCTTCCATCTCTGTTCTGTTTATCGGTAAGAAACCATCTGCCATATGTGCTCCTTTTTTAATCGAAAATATGAAGATAGTGATGAGTTCCGCATGAAAAGCCTTTCATTTTGTGCGTTTATCTCACGGCTGTCCGGAGAATACCGCATCAGAGAGCGGTTGTTTCGCTTTGCAATTACTTAAGGGAAGTATAGCATATCGGCTGTCGTTTTAACAGGAGAGGAAAGCCGTACGTTCCTCTCGATTTTTGTGTTTCCTTTTTTGCAAAAGTGACAAATAAACTATAAATTTTCACGATATCATTGTCATTTTTATGAATATAACATAAAATAGAGGAAGTAGGTTATCGCGCTTTCAGGGCTTTATGAGCGCGAATGAGTAAAGAGAATAAAGGTTATCGGGAGGATTAAAAATGAAGCAGTGGACACTCGAAGAGCGCTACAGAGTTCTGCAGAGCGCTGATGAAGTTAAGGATCTGTATGATCGCATTCAGACTTCCAACTACAGACAGAAATATCATATTCAGCCGGTGACAGGTCTTTCCAGTGATCCGAACGGATTTGCCAAGTATGACGGAACGTGGCATCTGTTCTATCAGTGGTGCCCGTGGGGCGCGGTACATGGTCTGAAATACTGGTATCATGTATCCTCCAAGGACCTTGTACATTGGCAGAATGAAGGCGTCGGCATGCATCCGGATACGTTCTATGATAACAAGGGATGCCACTCCGGTTCCGCAATTGCGAAAGACAATGATCTTTATATCTTCTATACAGGCAACCACAGAGACGAAAATTGGGTCAGAACGCCGTACACATGCGCAGCCAAGCTCGGCGAAGACGGACAGCCGGTCAAGCTGCCTGAGCCGCTGTTCGGACCGCGCGATGACTACAGCGAACATCAGAGAGACCCGAAGGTCGTCTATGTAGCGGATAAGAATAAATACTATATCTTTATCGGAGCCCAGACACTGGACAAGAAGGGCACAGCTCTGATCTATGAGTCGGAAGAACTGCTCTCCGGATGGAAATTTGCCGGTCAGCTGAATGTACCGGGATTCGAGGACTTCGGCGGAATGTGGGAGTGCCCGTGCATCGTCAGAATCGGCGGAAAAGACGTCCTGATCATCTCTCCGCAGTATACAAAACTTCCGGGCCGTGCCGAGAGCACGAACCACAACGTATATATCATCGGACATATGGATTATGATACGCTGACCTTCACACCGGAATCAGACTATAAGTATCTCGACTTCGGTTTCGACTTCTATGCAGCTCAGTTCGCGGCAAATGTAGATGATCCCGATATGGCTATCCTGATCGCATGGATCGGCCTCCCGGACAATCACTACTGCACAGAGCCGGAAGACTGGGAAGGCAGCATGTGCCTGCCGCGCGAGCTCCGCATTAAGGGTGATCACCTTGTTCAGGCTCCGGCTGCAGCAATTGCTTCCCTGAGGGACGGCGAGATCGCAGCAGAAGGAAAACTTCCGGATTTCTGTGAGATGGAAGTCACAAATGCAGGCGGTGACTTCTTCCTGAACCTTTACACGAAGGCTGACGGAACGGGCGGCGTTACAATGAAGTATGACGAAGCGACAAAGACTCTGACAGTCGACAAGACAGGTATGGAGAAGCGCTTCAATGAGAACGTCGGCGAAGTTCTGAACGTACCGCTCGATGAGTCTCTGAAGAACATCCGCATCTTTATCGACAGATGCTCCTTCGAGCTGTTCATCAATGACGGCGATGCAACATTCACATCCCACATTTATCCGACAGCTGACGAGCATAACTACACGATCAGCGACAACGGATCAGTCAAGATCTATGCGCTGAAGCCGTCTGTAACGGACGAGTTCAAGATCTGATCACAGCAGGGGACGTTCCGGTTTTTCCTTGTTATATTGGATGATATTGCCGAACTATAATTGAATAGGGCTGTCGCATCAGGAAAGGCTGTAATGAAATATATTTGTGTATGTGTATACTGATATATTTCATTGCAGTTCACCTGATGCGGCAGCCCTTTTGTATGCTGTAATTCTGTGAAGTTTGGAAGATGTCAGCTGACGCTGACCCGAATCCCGCGCCAAGTCTCGCGAGCGGGACTTAAATTATTTGAAAACTCTTACCCGGACATAAAGTCTACCCTTTTTGGTGCTTGAAATGACGCCGTCGTAGATGAACTTGCCGAAACCCCGGACCGATACTCTGGCACCGGGTTTCAGGTCATATCCCCCCGAGAAGGCTGTGCGGCCGTCTACGATGACCGCCTCACGCTCGATCAGTTCCTGCGCTTTCCCTCTTGCGAGTCTGTAGACAAATGCAAGGATCGCGTCAAGCCTCTCCGAAGCCACCGAGCCCTCCCGCTCCTCGAATTCGGGACGGACAGTGCATTTGCCCGGTGCGACTTCTTTTGCGAGCACAGTTGTGTGTTTCACGCGGCAGAGCTCTCGGCAGATGAAATCAGCCATCATTTTCAACACGAAGACATAGGCAGAGTGATCGGTCCTGTCGATGAGTATGTCACCGATCTGACCGCGATCAATACCGAGATTCATGAGAGCTCCGAGGTAGTCGCGATGCGTCAGAGGATCCGCGAATTTTGCCTGAACGGGAGCGATGTGAAGACATGATACGACTTCAGGCGTTTCCGTCTCCTGCAGAATAAAGCTTTTTTTGTCCTGCCAGGAGGGGAGAAAGGCACAGACTTTCCTCTCGGCCTCATCGAAACCGCCCCACAGGAGGAAGACGGTTCCGCCGACGAGGTCGGACTGCTGCGGGACGCCGAGCTTTCGCATGGCATCGTTCAAGGAGGCCTGGTCGGAGACGGAGAGGAAGTCGGTGTGGGTCACATATTCATTTTGAAAGGTTTTATTCGAGAGGTCCTTGATCCGGCTCTCGAGATAGGCTGTATCCGGCATAGTTTTTGACCTGTATGTAAAGCTAAATATGAAACATTATCTGGGCTTCCCGCTCCCACACTGAACAGTTGCACCATAGAAGACTGCTTATTCGTATGGTGAGCATATTTTATGGGAAGTTCAGCTGATATTGCAGGATCCCCAAAATCTTACCACGATTTGCTTTGAATTGCATTCTCTTTGTGTTTTTGGTATGATAGTTCCCGGTGACAGTACCGTTACGTGAATGAGAACTGTTTCTGAAATAAATCAGATACTTAGGAGGTTACATATGGGGATGAATGTTGTTTGCCTGGATATGGAAGGCGTGCTCGTACCTGAAATCTGGATCGCATTTTCGGAGGCTACCGGTATCCCGGAGCTGCGCCGCACGACCCGTGACGAACCGGATTATGACAAGCTCATGAAATACAGACTTGCCATCCTGAAAGAGCATGGACTCGGACTGAAGGAGATCCAGGCTACAATCGCGACGATCGATCCGCTTCCGGGCGCGAAGGAATTCCTCGATGAACTTCGCAGGGAGGCACAGGTCCTCATTCTGAGTGATACGTTCACGCAGTTTGCCATGCCGCTCATGGCAAAACTCAACTATCCGACACTGTTCTGCAATACGCTGGAAGTCGCGCCGGACGGCGAAATCACAGGGTATCAGATGAGATGTGCGCAGTCCAAGCTGACGACGGTCAGGGCACTACAGTCCTGCGGATTCGACACGATCGCGGCGGGCGACAGCCACAACGACCTTGCTATGATCCGTGCTTCAAAGGCCGGATTCCTTTTCAGAAGTACCGATGCCATAATAGCGGAGAATCCGGACCTGCCGGCATTTGAGGAGTTTGATGAGTTCCTTGCCGCTATCAAAGCTGTGTTGTGAGATTGTGGGAGTGCGTAAGCACGGAACAATCTGTAATCGACTTTTGGAGAACTTATCATAATATGGGAAAAATAATACTGGCTTCCGCCTCTCCAAGGAGGCGGGAGCTTCTTACGCAGATAGGTATCGAATTTGAAATAATGGTCTCCGATAAGGAGGAGCGGATCACGGCGGAGGATCCGGCGGAAATTTGTATGCACCTGGCTATGCAGAAAGCGCTCGATGTGAGGGACAAGTTGAGGGCGCAGGGTTTTGAGAGAGACGACGACAGGCCGACGCGGTCCGAAAAGACAAAGGACGGTGAAGTGATACCTCCGGTATCGAGTATCCAAGGGCAGACTGAGAAATGGTTCGAAGAGATAAGATCTGGCGGAAAGATGCCTTCCGAAGATGAATACACCGTAATCGGAGCGGATACCATCGTGGTCCTTGAAAGACAGATCCTCGGAAAGCCTAAAAGCAGGGAGCATGCGGCGCAAATGCTGCGTTCCCTCTCGGGAAGAGAACATCAGGTTTATACCGGCGTGTGCGTAGTAAGAGGAGATACGACCGCAACATTTGCAGAGAAGACGGATGTCTATGTCGCTCCGCTTTCCGAGGCGGATATCCGCGCATATATCGCGACGGGTGATCCCATGGATAAGGCGGGGGCTTACGGAATTCAGGGAATATTTGCAAAGCACATCGAGAAGATCGACGGCGACTACTTCAACGTGGTCGGGCTTCCGATCGGGAGGCTGTGGAGAGAGTATCTGGCATAGTCAATGCACTTGGGAATACTCGATGGATGTGCTACAATGACTAACTGTGGACGAATAAACTATCACTTCCTGATATTCACCGGATGTGATAGTAACTGACAATTAAGAGGTGACAGATTATGAACAGAAAAAACGCATGGGCTTCCTATACAAGGGAGCAGACCAAAGCAGTATATGATTTCAGCGAGGACTACAAGAAGTTTCTCGACAATGCAAAGACCGAGCGTGAGGCCGTTGACGCCCTGGTCAATATGGCTGAGGATGAGGGATTCCGCGAACTGAGCCGGCTCATCGAAAGCGGTGAGCAGTTGAAGGCGGGAGACAAGGTTTATACCGTATGGATGAACAAGTCTATTGTTCTCTTTAAGATCGGTAAGGAGCCGATGGAGAACGGCCTGAATATTCTCGGCGCGCACATCGATTCTCCGCGCCTTGACGTGAAGCAGAATCCGCTCTACGAGGACAGCGGGCTGGCTTATCTTGATACGCACTACTACGGCGGTATAAAGAAGTATCTTTATGTTGCGCTGCCACTTGCTATTCATGGCGTGATCGTCAGAAAAGACGGAACGACCACGATTCTGAACGTCGGTGAGGATGAGGACGATCCGGTATTCTTTATCTCGGACCTGCTGATCCATCTGTCACAGGAACTTATGACAAAGAAAGCGAGCGAAGTTGTAGCCGGAGAGGCTTTGGATCTCGTGATCGGACATAAGCCTTTTATCCTCGAAGGCGATGATAAGGAATCAAAAAAAGATGAAGAAGCGGATGAGACGCTTACACGCGGTCAGGAGTATGCTGTTCGGGCTGAAAAAGAGGAAGGTGCCGAGGCTAAGAAAATCAAGGGTGCTGTCCGCAGAGGAATCCTTGCAATTCTGAAAGACGAGTATGAGGTCGAGGAAGATGATTTCATTTCCGCGGAACTCGAGATCGTACCTGCAGGCAAGGCCCGGGATGCGGGACTTGACCGTTCGATGATCCTCGGTTACGGTCAGGACGACCGTGTCTGTGCATATCCTTCCATGCGCGCGATCTGCGAGGTTGGCGATGTGGAACGTACATCCTGCTGTATCCTTGTCGATAAGGAAGAAATCGGTTCTGTCGGTGCGACGGGCATGCGGTCCCATTTCTTTGAAAATGCCGTCGCCGAAGTCATGAATCTGACCGGTGACTACAGCGAGCTCAAGGTGAGGAGATGCCTGGCCAATTCATGCATGCTCTCATCCGATGTCTCTGCGGGATTCGATCCGAATTATGCGTCGGCATTTGAGAAGAAAAATACGGCTTATCTCGGCTGCGGTCTTGTCTTCAACAAATTCACGGGCTCAAGAGGCAAGTCCGGTTCCAATGATGCAAATGCCGAGTATGTTGCCGAAATCCGGAGAGCGCTTGACGAGGCGGGCGTCGTATACCAGACGGCTGAGCTCGGCCGTGTCGATCTCGGTGGCGGCGGAACGATCGCCTACATACTTGCACTGTACGGTATGAATGTGATTGACAGCGGCGTGGCCGTCCTCAACATGCATGCACCGTGGGAGGCTACATCCAAGGCGGATATATATGAAGCCCTGAAGGGATATATCGCTTTCCTTGAGAAAGTAAGGGCGGTATAAGGTATAAAACTTATAGCGTATTAATCAATACTGTAAGGAGTTGTCGTATGAAAACGGGAATTGTAATGGAAGGCGGGGCAATGCGCGGACTTTTTACCGCGGGAGTCATCGATGTGTTACTTGAAAAAGGACTTACGAACTTTGATGGGGCAATCGGCGTCTCAGCCGGAGCGTGTTTCGGATGCAATATTAAGTCCGGCCAGCATGGTCGAACCGTTCGATATAATCTCAGGTACTGTCAGGACTGGAGATATGCTTCCGTGCGTTCACTGAGGGAGACCGGAGATCTCTACGGGTCAGACTTCTGTTACAAACAGATTCCTACTGTACTCGATCCTTTTGACACGGAGGCTTTTGTAAAGAATCCGATGGAGTTTTACGTTGTGGCCACGGATCTTGAGACGGGAAAACCGGTTTACCACAAGCTTTATGACGGCCTGAACAGTGATCTCAAGTGGATTCAGGCTTCCGCGTCCATGCCGCTTGCAGCCAGGACCATTGAAATCGGAAAATGGAAGCTTGTAGACGGAGGCGTTGCGGATTCCATTCCTCTCAAATTCATGGAGAAGAAGGGTTTTGACAAAAATGTCGTTGTTCTGACGCAGCCGCGCAATTTCGTGAAGAAACCGAATAGAGCGCTGCCGGCTATTCGCATAGCCTACAAGGCTTATCCCGACTTTGTACAGAGAGTGGAGACAAGGCACGTTCATTACAATGAGGAGACGGAGTATGTTAAGGAGCGCGAAGCGGCAGGAAAATGCTTTGTAATCTGTCCTCCGGAGCCTCTCGGAATCAAGCAGGTGTGCCATGATCCGATGGAGATTGTGCGCGTTTATGAGATCGGCCGGAAGGTCATGTTCGAGCGTCTTGATGAGATGAGAGAGTTTATGAGGAAATAAATGCAGCGATTCAAATGCTGCGATTCTGAATCTGCGTGTATTCTGCACCGGTGATTTTAGTACACCTATGTAAACACAAGAATGAGACTTGTAAAGTCAGCTTCTCGAAGATTATGTTGTATGGCTGCCGCATAGAGTCTGAAATCACTATAAAGTGGTTAAGGACCGGATGAGGCAGCCATATTTTATCGGGTAATTATTCAGCCTGAAGTGATAAAATCTCCTCCGGAGTCAGCTTTCGCCACTCGCCCGGAGTGAGGGAAGGGTCGAGAACAAGCGGTCCCATGGAGAGCCTTTTGAGATAGAGCACCCGTTTTCCGACCGCTTCAAACATACGCTTGATCTGGTGGAACTTGCCTTCCTGAATGACGACTTCGATTTCGGAGATATCACCGCTCTTTTGGATCTCAAGTCGGGCGGGAAGGCACAGAAGGTCATCGTCAAGACGAATTCCATCCGCAAATGCGCGCACATCACCCTCATTTACGTTCCCCTCGATTTCGGCATAATACCGTTTGTCAACGTGGTGCTTCGGTGAGAGAAGTCTGTGATTCAGATCTCCGTCATTGGTGATGAGAAGGAGACCTTCGGTATCCTTGTCAAGTCTGCCGACAGGTGAGAGATCTTTTCTGCGTTCTGCGGGCAAAAGATCGAGCACCGTTCTCTGATACCGGTCCTCTGTTGCCGTAATCACTCCGGCAGGCTTATTGAGCATATAATAGGAATAGATTTCGTATATGATTTCTTTCCCCTGATAGAAAACAGAGCTTGTCTCATTGACAGACAAGCCCGGATTTTTGACGGTCACGCCATCGACAGATACCTGTCCCTGGCGGACCGCTTTTTTTATTTCTGTTCTTGTTCCGACATTCATGTCGGAGAGGTATTTATCAAGCCGCATAGATTTACCGGTTTTAATCCCTGACGCAGGTAAATGTTTCGCGTCTGAGATGAGTTTCATAATGAATTTTAAATAGTATCCAGAGTAAGAAATGAATATCAATATGGAGATCCCAGCACGTGCTCCAGGAAATACGGAAGCTGCTTTCTCCACCACGGCCAGTCATGGTCGCAGTCGAATCCCCAGTAATCGACCCATGCGGGAATACCTTTCTCACGCATGACGGCGTCGAGCTCCCTGGTGCTCTCGAGGAGCTCATCCTCCCAGCGTCCCTGACCGATGCAGATGATGATTCTGGAGTTTCTGTAAAGCTCCATATACGGATGATCGAGCGGCATGTTGCGAAGGAAGATGGCCGGTGAGTTATCGTAAGCGAGCGGGTCGTTGCATCCCGGGAAGAACATCTGGGCATTGTAGCAGCCGCTCAGCGCGATAACTGTGTCATAGAGGTCCGGTCTTCTGAAGAAGAAGTTCGCTGCGTGGACAGCGCCCATGCTGCATCCTGTCGTCATGGCTCTTTCATATGCCTCCGGGCTTCCGTTCTTGGCGCGAACGGAGGGCAGGAACTCTTCGTTGATGTATGCGAACCAGCGTTCCTGCTGTTCGAGACGATAGTGCTCGTCCCCGTACTTATCGGACCAGCTCTCCTCGTCAATTGCGTCCGGGCAGACGAGCATGATTTTGCCCGCATCCACCCACGGAGCGCAGAGGTCAGTCATCTGAAAATTTTCAAAATCGTAGAAATGGCCGTTCTGCGGCGGAAAGGCAATCAGGATCTTTCCTGTGGTGCCGTATGTCTTGAATTCCATATCACGGCCGAGTCTGTAGCTGTATTCTTTATAATAATTCACCTGCAAGGTTGTTCGTTCCTTTCTGATATTTGATGATTACATTGCCAAAAGTATCATTATGACAATGAGTTTGCTCGAGTGGTAGGAATGATACTTGAGGCACGTCCTACGCTTGTCTCTTATTTGCAGAGAACGTATGCAATGAACTCCTTCGCCGCTTCCTCATCGTTCATTTTTGCGGTATACATCTGATTGCCCATGGCACCGGAAAGAATCTCCGGAATGCGCTCGCACATCACCATGCGGCTTCCGTAGAGATTCAGTATCTCCTCATGCGTGTGAGCGTAATGATTCTTATCGCGTCTGCTGACATATACGCAGTAGTACTCTTTCTCGGATTTCGGGAAGATACGCTTGTCCGTGGTGACCATGTCTGCCCAGATCTGGTAAACATCAAGGCTGTGAGCAAAGTTCATCATATCCGGAGTATAGCCTCCGGCAGGTCTCATGTTGACTTCAAGTCCCACGAAGTCGCCTTTCTTTCCTATGCCTTTCTTGTCTGCCTTCAGACGGAAGAACTCCAGATGGACAAATCTTCTGTCCGCGTGGAAAGCACGAACCGTCGCGCGGCCTGCTTTTTTCAGGCCTTCATAGACGTCCCCTGCGACATAGTAGACCAGCTCGAGCTCGTCGTTGACGATATCGGCGATTGACGGCGGCCAGCTTGTCATGGATTCGAAGAGCGGCTCAAATGTGGAACTTGTGATTGCATCATATGAGTACAGTTCTCCGTCGATGAACTCTTCCATGAGATACTGCACGTCTCTCGGTTGTGAGAAGAAGGCTGAGAGTTCGTCGTCATTTGTAATCTTATGTGTATCGGACGCACCGACACCGACATCCGGTTTGATGATGATCGGATAGCCGACTTCCTTGATGAACTCTTTGGCGTCTTCGAGATCAGTGGCAAAGTGGCAGCGGGCGGTCGGTACGCCGGCCTCAGCATAGAATTTCTTCATGTTGGATTTGTGCTTAAAGTCCTGGATCCGGTCGTATTTGATGCCCGTAGTGATGTTGAAATCGGAGCGCAGGCGTGCATCCTGCTCCAGCCAGTATTCGTTATTGGACTCGAGCCAGTCGATCTTACCGTATTTGAAAGAGAAAAATGCCACTGCACGGAATACCTCAGCATAGTTCTCAAGGGAATCGACTTTATAATATTCTGTCAGGGAGTTCTTTAAGCAGTCTTCAAGTGAGTCGTAGGAAGCATCACCGATTCCGAGGACATTCACGCCGTTCTTTTTGAGACGGTCGCAGAAGTTCCAGTAAGTGTGTGGAAAGTGAGGTGAGATAAATACAAAATTCATATGAAACCTCCTTTAAAGAAAGAGTTTTTGATGTTAAAATCTTATTTAAGCGCGCATGCTTTGACGCACAACATCGTAGTATAGCATAAAACCCCGAAGTAGAATACATTTTCATGAAGATTCAAGGAGTTTAAGATGGAAGAACAGCAGGAAAAAATCTTTCGTTACATTCAGATCATTTTCGCAGCAACTTGTTGCTCGTGCGCGTACAAGTTCTTCCTTTCCCCTGCGGGTCTATACAACGGGGGTTTTACCGGTATTGCTCAGATCATACGTAATATCCTGCAGGACTCTGTCGGCATACATTTTCCATCAGACCCGACCGGTATCTTTGTATGGTGTCTCAACGTTCCTCTGATGATCGCCGGTTACAAGTCTCTCGGCAAGATGTTCATGGTACGCACGATTGCAGTAATCACACTCCAGTCTTTCCTCATGACTGTACTGAAAAGCCCTGAGACCCAGCTCATATCAGACCATGCTCTGAACTGTGTGTTCGGCGGCGCTCTGAACGGTTTCGGTATCGGAATTCTTCTTCGAAACGGAGCATCGACAGGCGGTACGGACATCGTCGGTCTTCTCGCAGTCAAGAAAAAACCCGATCTTTCCGTCGGTACGCTGTCCATGACGATCAATGCGTGCATTTTCACGTATGCTGCGATCACAAGGACTTTTGAGATTGCTGCCTACTCCGCAGTGTATGCTTTCATCACATCCGTAGTCATTGACAGAACGCATTTCCAGACAACGAAGGTGGCGGTATTTGTCGTTTCCAGAGTGCCGATCCTCAGCAATGAGGTCAGTGTTGAGATGCACAGAGGCGTCACGACATGGGATGCTATGGGCGGACATAGCCGGAAGCCGTTCCAGGTTCATATGATTGTCATGAATCGTTATGAGCTTGCGCATTTCAGGCAGGTTATTCGGGCTGTTGATAAGAATGCGTTTATTTGGACGATTAAGGCGGATCAGGTTATGGGTAATTTTAAGCAGAGGTTGGGGGTGTAATAGATAGGTGATTAACCGAAACTTCCCACAGGGAGTATCGTACAGTCTTATCATGATAATACTGCATCGGCGGGACGCTGCACAGCATAAGTTCGATCACGGAAATCGAAGATTTCCTATCTCACTTATTCCGCTCGGTCTCGCTGGCAGCGGTACTAAGAAATTTTCGGCGCCTGTGGCTTGAAAATTTAAAGTACCGGCCGCTCGACGACGCCACGCCGATCGGCAGTATTATATGATTTCGACTGAAGAAGACAGCAGGTGGGAAGTTTGATTAATTGAGTGGCGAGAGTAGCTGAGCAGAGAGAGTAATGGATAGGTGATTAAACGAAACTTCCCACGGTGAGTATCTGCCAGTCTCATCATGATAATACTGCATCGGCGGGACGCTTTCGCTCGGTCTCGCTGGCAGCGGTACTAATAAATTTTCGTCGCTTACGCTTGAAAATTTAAAGTACCGGCCGCTCGACGACGCCACGCCGATTGGCAGTATTATATGATTTCGACTGAAGAAGACAGCAGGTGGGAAGTTTGATTAATTGAGTGGAGAGAGCAGCTGAGCAGAGAGAGTAATTGAGTGGTGAGAGCAGCTGAGCAGTGAAAGTAATTGAGTGGTGAGAGCAACTGTGTATGGAGACTAAGATGTATAGTTCTTTATGCGCGGTTGCTTCTTTATAAGTGTATGGAAGAATTATGCGGATAACGACAGAATACAAGAATACATATACAGACACGGAGGTCAGCCGCCGCATCTTCACCTATACCGCGACGGAGAAAGACGAGGGGAGGCCCGCCCGTGACATCATCCTGTACAAGTGGAAGATGGTCCACCACGACGTCGCCCGGGCCAAGTATGACACCCCGAACGGAATCACCGTGAACGGAGAAGTCGCATATGTCAACAGGCGGCTTCATAAGGGAGATGTCCTGCAAGTCATATTAACGGACTTTGCGCCACAGAATATCGTACCTGAGAATCACCCGATCGAGGTCGTTTATGAGGATGAGGATATTATTTGCTTAAATAAGCCCGCCGGAGTGGTCGCGCATCCCTCCCATGGACACTACAGCGATTCGCTTGCCAATTATCTCGCATACTATTTTCAAATGAAGCATGAGCCTCACGAAATCCGAACAGTCGGCAGGCTTGATAAGGATACGTCAGGGCTTATTCTATTTGCCAAAAGCAGGACCATGGCGGCTCACATGACTGAGCAGGCTGAAAAGGGGATTCACACAAAGACCTACTATGCACTGGCAAGCGGTGTATTTGAACACAGAAGCGGCAGGGTTGAAGTCCCGATTGAGCGGGAGTTTGACGGCGCTCAGAAAAGGGTTGCGAGAGAGGGCGGAGATTACGCCCTTACTGATTATGAAGTCATCAGGCAGTATGAGGATTACGCATTTCTGCGGGTGCACATCGCGACGGGCCGGACGCATCAGATTCGCGTGCATATGAATCATATCGGACATCCGCTTCTCGGTGACCCGATCTACAATCCGAAGTGCATGCCCTCGAAATCATTTTCAGACAAGAGGAATGACGCCGTATGTATTACCCGCGCGGCGATAGATGTCGGGGAAGAGCATCCTGACTTTTCGGCAGTTTACGGTGGAGAGAAGTGTCTAACCCGCGCGGCGCTGCACGCCGGGGAAATCACCTTTCATCAACCTTTCACGGGGGAAGATATTGTTCTGAGAGCTGAAATTCCGAAGGATTTTCTCCCCTATATCTCTGACATGGAATGCAAACCCGTCTGACAGGAGTATTATGAATTACGAAAAAGAATTGAATGGATTTCTGGAATATGCAGGTCATTATGACCGCACAAACGGCATGATTGAACTTAAAGTTGTGCACACGCTGCGCGTCGCGGAGGTGATGGACCGGATAACAGCAGGTCTCGACCTCCCCGATGAGACCCGCTATCTGGCAGCGCTTTGTGCTGTCTTTCACGACATCGGACGCTTCGAGCAGGTGACCAGGTACGGCACTTATAATGACAGAAGAAGCGTGAACCATGCGGTTTTGAGCTGTGAGGTCCTTCGGGAAAACGGCTTTCTCGAACACTTGCCGGGAAAACAGCAGGAGATGGTTCTCACTGCGATCGAGAACCATAATAAGCTGACGATAGATGAGGGTCTTGATGAGGATACGATGCTACTTGCGAAGCTTATACGTGATGCCGATAAGGTCGACATTTTCAGAGTATTTGCAGAGGAAGAGATGGTCGATACGATGGGGGAGATGATCGAGATGGTGGAGCAGGAGACTGTGACGGATGAGGTGTTCGAACATTTTATGGCTCACGAATGTGTCCCGAAAGACATCCGTCGTACCGGACTAGATATCTGGGTCGGGTTCCTTGCGTTTTTCTATGATATGAACTTTCCGCAGAGCATGAAGATCGCGTTGGAAGAGGGCTACTACAGAAGGCAATTCGATCATGCGGAATTTACCCTTCCGGAGACACGGGAAAGAGTGGAAGCGATATTGTGCGAGCTCGAGTCTTATCTGGACAGGTTCTAAAGCAGTGAGTCTGTAGGCGCTGAGGTCTTTTGTAAAAGTCCGTTGAATGATGAAAAATAAAAAAGAGACCCCGGTTTTTTAAAAGGGCCTCTTTTTATACGAAAACTTATTTTAATTTCAGACCATCCTTAAAAGCATCGCCGACTCGCTCGGATACCTTATAATAACCGTGCGTGTAAGGGTCGAATGCGATGGCATTCACCAGGGACATATCAGGCTTCCCGTCCACCATGATACTTTCGTCAGCTGTTACGTTTACGACCTTTCCGATAACACCGCATCCGTACTCGTTGTCCTGATATTCGATGAACTCACACTCCAGGCAGAGGGGGAATTCGTTAATGACCGGGGCATCAACAGTCTCTGCTTTGCTGGCGGTAAGACCGCTGCGGGCAAATTTATCGGCCACTTTATTTCCTGATTCTACGCCGAAATAGTCGGCTTCCACGACGTGAGCTGCATCAGCTATGCTTACGGTAAATGCCTTTCTGGCTTTTATATTTTTTACGGTTTTATGACTTTCAGTCAGATTAAGGGCAACGGTATTCCTTTCCTGCATAGTGCCCCAGGCTGCATTCATAACATTGACACTGCCGTCCTCGTTATATGTAGCGATCATAAGTACCGGCATCGGGAATATGCCTTCGGTGATTTTAAGTTTTGTTCTCATAACAGATGTCTCCTTTTGGTTGTAATTGACAGAAATGTATGTCATATGTAAAAATGACGGATAAGACAAATCAATGTCTTAATCCGTCACTTTTGGCCTGGAGACAGTGGGACTCGAACCCATGACCTCCTGAATGCCATTCAGGCGCTCTCCCAACTGAGCTATGCCCCCGCGTTTTCACAAGGGGTATTATAACACACGTAACGGGATTGGGAAAGTATTATTTCCTAAAGTTTTGTCGGGACTCAGAGCATTCTCGAGATATATGAACAATCCTCGGGATATCTGAACGCAGGGCAGACGTTCATCAACGCATCCGGTATATCCTTGACACTCAGATCGACAATTCATCAACGCGTCCGGTATATACTTGACACTCAGATCGACAATTCATCAACGCATCCGGTATATACTTGACATTCAGATCGACAATTCATCAACGCGTCCGGTATATACTTGACATTCAGGTCGACAACATATATTAATGTTACACTGACCATTTTTCATCTGTGAGAAGTTTCGGTATGTGTTACAAATCGACAGGTTTTATGCGAAAATATCGGCTTTATCGCAAAAGTAAAAAGAAATAGCGACATTCTGACAATATTTTGTTACTAAAAAGACTGCTCTGCAAACGCTATAAAAGATAAACTCTATGTATATCAGAGATATAAATTGCAGCTGATGAAGGAGCATAAGATGGCGAACGAGAATCTGTTTTTGTATAAACCCGTTGAACGAAAGTTTTCGGACCTGTATTTCTGCTATTGCGGTTATGAAGCATGCGCACCGCTTCACAGTTTCGGACCTGCGGTTCGTCCGAACTATCTCATTCATTTTATCATGGACGGCAAAGGAACCTTCACAATAGATAACACGACATATCAGTTGGGAGCGGGAGAAGGATTCATCATTGAGCCCGGTAAGCAGACATTTTATCAGGCCGATGCCAAAGATCCATGGACTTACTTTTGGATCGGATTCGACGGAACTCTGGCGAAAGATATGCTCTCCAAGATGGGGCTCGGTAAGACACATCTGATCTTCAGGTGTGATAACGGGGAGGAGATGCGCGACATCATATTTGACATGCTTAAGTACAATCGTGCAAATGATGCAGATGAATTTATGATCGAAGCACTGCTCTACAAGCTTTTTTCATCCATGATGAAAGGTGCGGCCGCCGGAATACCCGGAACAGTCAAAGGAAATGAGTATGTCAGAAAAGCAATCGAATTCATCCAGAACAATTATGCCAGACAGATTCATGTGAAGGATGTTGCGGATTATGTGAATATCAACAGAGGATATCTGTACTCACTCTTTAAGTCGGAGACGAACATGTCCCCTCAGGAGTACCTGAGCAATCTCAGACTCACGAGGGCTGCAGAGCAGCTGAATACAACGAATTACTCAATAGAAGTCATAGCGACATCTAACGGATACGGTGACCCTGTGGTCTTTACCAAGGCTTTCAAAAAGATGCATGGTATATCTCCTTCAAAATACAGACAGAGCACGGTCGAGAGGTCCCGGAAATCACTTGAAGAGTGATGCAAAGCGATAATAAGGACATTTTGACAGGTTTTCATAACAAATTCATCTAACGATTAGTCGCTATTAGCAAATAAAATTAGCATAGTTGCACAAATAACAACACAATAGGGAGGTAACTATGAAAAGAAAGCTTTTAGCGGCTACACTTACTGCCGCAATGGTGCTCTCGCTCGCAGCATGCGGCGGCTCATCATCATCTTCTTCATCCGGTACAGCTGCATCAGGTTCCGGTGCATCAGGATCCGGAGAACTTCAGGTCAACATCTGGGATAATAATCAGCTCGCAGGCCTGCAGCAGATCGCAGACGAGTGGACGGAAGAATCCGGCGTCAAGGTCAAAATCAATGTCGTTGACTGGGATAACTACTGGACACTTCTCGAGGCAGGCGCTTCCGGAGGACAGATGCCCGACGTATTCTGGATGCATTCCAATACAGCACAGATGTATATGGAAAATGACCTTCTTCTGAATCTCGACGACTACATTGCAAAGGACGATGCAATCGACCTTGCAAACTATTACGAAGGCGTTGTCGACCTCTATAATCGCGATGACAACGGCTCACAGTACGCACTTCCGAAAGATCATGACACGATCGCACTTCTCTACAACAAAGCAATTTTCGACAAGTATGGCGTAGAATATCCGACAGATGACTGGACATGGGAAGATGTCCGTGATGCCGCTGCCAAGATTACTGAGGCAGGCAAGGCTGACGGTGTATACGGCTATGCGATCAATACATCCAATAACCAGGACGGCTGGTACAACATCATCTATGATTACGGCGGACAGGTTATTACAGACGATCACAAGGGAACAACAATCGGTTCCGACGAAGCAAAAGCCGGTATGGAAATGTTACGCCAGATTCTTGAAGTCTCTGCACCGCAGACAGTTGTTGCAGAGACAGGCACAGATTCTCTGTTCAATTCCGGTCTTGCTGCAATGATCACTCAGGGTTCCTGGATGATCAATACCTTCTACAAAGCCGAGCACCATGATGATTATGCATGGGCAATGCTTCCGTACGCTGATGTCAACGGCAACGGCCAGTGCGATAAGGGCGAGCGCTACTCCGCATACAACGGACTCGGATGGGCAGCAGCAGCCAATACAGCTAATCCGGATGCAGCTTACAGTCTGATTTCCTACTTCTGCTCCGAGAAGGCTCAGAAAGAGCAGGCAGCTCTCGGCGTCACAATGGGCGGTATGAAGGGCGTCTCCGAAGATTTCGCAAATGCATTTGAAGGCATGGATGTTTCCGCTTTCACACGCGCAGAGGAAGAGGGCGATCTGTTCTTCCGTCCGTACACAAGAAACACGACAGTATGGGAAGACGCTCTTCAGCAGAACGGCGGTTTCCTCGATGCATGGCTCAATCCGTCTGATCCTGCAGTAATGGCCAAAGCTTGCGACAATGCACAGAAGATCATTGAGGACGCAATCGCAGCCGAATAAGGAGACGTCTTACAGGCAGGTAAGCAGAATCGTTTAAACTGCAAGCTATAAATAGTTCGTATTTCTGCAGCGACAGAGAATGAAATATTAATCATCTAAGCCGGGCTCGCAGGAGTTCCCTGCAGCCCGGCTGTTATCATCTTTCGGAAAGGGGGATTTATGAAACAAAAGATGACAGTGGCCGAGAAAAGAGAGGCTAGATGGGCGTATCTGTTCGTCTTTCCAACAATGCTCGGTCTGATCGTTCTCAATTTCTACCCGTTTTTTAATACGATTTACCAGTCTTTCTGTAAGACCGGTGATTTCGGAAAAGGAAACAAACTCGTAGGATTGCTCAATTATAAGATGGTCCTCACAAGAGCGGAGACCTGGCAGTCCCTATGGAACACAATTAAGTATGCAATCATAGAAGTTCCTTTCGGCATTGTAATTGCCCTTCTTCTCGCAGTTCTTCTGAATAAGAAAATTGCCGGCCGTTCAATCTACCGTACAATTTTCTTCCTTCCGATGGTCTGCGCACCAGCGGCTGTCGCCATGGTATGGAAGTGGCTTTACAATACACAGTTCGGTCTTCTGAATAATATTTTCCACACCAGAATCGAATGGATCTCCAATCCGAAGATTGCATGGATCTCGATCGGTATTATCGGCGTTTGGTCCATCATCGGATATAATATGGTCCTTTTCATCGGCGGTCTGCAGGAAATTCCCGGCGACTACTATGAGGCAGCGTCAATCGACGGTGCGACCGGTGTCCGTGCTTTCTTTAACATCACACTTCCGCTGCTTTCACCGACAACTTTCTTTATTGTCCAGACCAGAATTATCGGCGCTCTGACGATTTTCGACCTTATGTTCATGGTAATGGATAAGACAAATGTTGCTCTGCCGAAAGTACAGTCCATTGTTTATCTGTTCTACCAGTATGCATTCACGAACGGTGATAAAGGTTACGGTGCGACGCTCGTCATGGTGCTCGTTGTATTCATTATGATCATTACGTTCATTCTGCAGAAGGCAGAGAAGCATATTGTATATCACAATTAAGGAAGGAGGACATATAAGTGGAAGGTTACGCAGCAAAACAGAGAAGAACAACAATTCTCATTCACGTGATTCTGATCGTCATGTCCTTCATCATGATCGTGCCGTTCGCATGGATGATCCTGACTGCTTTAAAGACAAATCAGGAATCTATATCCGTCTCCCCGTTCTATATTCTGCCGCATAACGGCTGGCATTGGGAGAACTTCGCAACTGTCTGGAAGAGCTATAATTTCCTGATTCTCTATAAGAATACATTGCTTATGATCTTCTGGCGCGTTGTGTGTGCGGTCCTTACGGCCACGATGGCAGGTTATGCATTCGGCCGTCTGAAGTTTCCGGGAAAGAATTTCCTTTTCTCCCTGGTTCTTGTACAGATGATGATCCCGGCTCAGATCTTTATTATCCCGCAGTACCTCATGGTCTCCAAGATGGGTATGCTGAACAGCCAGTTCGGTTTGGTCTTCCCGGGTCTTGTAACAGCATTCGGAACATACCTTCTGAAGACCGGATTTGAAGGCCTTCCGAAAGACCTTGAAGAGGCGGCTATGATTGACGGTTGCAATATCGGGCAGCGTTTCCTGATGATTATGATGCCGCTGACCAAGAGTTCCATGGTATCTCTCGGTATCTTCACCGCAGTTTTCGCATTCAAGGATCTTATGTGGCCGATGATCGTCTGCACGAATGCAAGCACGACAACATTGTCAGCAGGTCTTGCCAAGATGCAGGGTCAGTACGGAAGCGATTATCCCGCAATGATGGCGGCTGCCACACTGGCAGTACTTCCTATGATCGTCATTTATGTCATCTTCCAGAAGCAGTTCGTGGAAGGTATTGCGACATCGGGCGGAAAACTTTAATCTTTGTATATCGGAATTTTGACAAAATGAGCAAGAGGCGGGTGGAAACTTCTGGATCTTGCTCATTTTTCTTATCTGGAGGGGACATTGAAGAGAGTAGATATAAAGAACACGATGAATGAAATAAAGAGCAATACGCGCGGAATGTCACGAAAAGAGCGTCTCCGCTATATATTTGCATATTACTGGCTCCATATTTTCGGAGCAGTTTTTGCGGTCATCTTTATCATCTATTTTCTCACACATTTCCTCTTCGGTATAAAAGAGAACTGGATTTATGTGACGTTCACAAATGTTCTCACGTCAGACGAGGGCGTGAACGCGCTGAGAGATGATTTTATCGAATATACCGGATACGACCTGAAAGAAAAAAATGTAGTTTTTAATGCAAACAGCTACTTTGACGCCACTACGGTACAGGGGACGAACAACAGCTATTTTCAGGCATTCGTTGCGATGATCGAGGCCGGTGACCTCGATGCGGTCATAGGGACGAAGGATAATATCGCAGCGGTCGGGGCGAGCGGGAGACTGAAAGATCTGTCGTCGGAGGAGATGAGAGAGCTGTTTGCCTCCTATTCCGACCGTTTCGTATACTGCACGCCGATTGATGAGGAATATTCCGAGGACGAGGTTCCTGTAGGTATTGATATTTCGGACAGCACTATCGTTGGAAAGTACGGGATATATACAGGGGATTGCGTGCTGGGTTTGGGGGCATACACAAAAAATGCTGAGGAAGTTCTGAGGTTCCTGACGTATATCTCAGAGTAGGATGACCCTCGTTTCTAATGGAGGAAGATCTCAAACCGGTATTATCGGAGAGTAGGGCGTGCCCCAAGTATCACTCTTCCCACTCGAGCAAGCTCGGTATCAGAATGATTCTTTTGGCACAGTAATCATCAGATTGTTACTGTATACGCAGTACGAACAGTTCACTGTGAGAGGAATAATATGAAGAAGCGGATAACAGCATTTCTGAGTAACGACAGTGCATTCGGACAGCTGATGGCTAAGATTTGGATCATCATCGGTTCCAACCTGATGTTCATGATTTTCAGCCTGCCTGTCATCACCATAGGACCCGGACTTGTAGCTTTGTACCATGTACATCTTAAATCCATGAGAGGTCATCCGGACCTGAATCCCATTACGGAGTTCTGGCACGGTTTCAGGAATAACTTCAGGCAGGCAATCATTATCTGGATCGTATTCCTGCTCGTGCTTCTGGTCGCTCTGGCAGACATTCGTTTTCTGACCGGACAGGAAGGGATTATGGAGTACATGCGCTATATGGTATATTTTATATCAGGTCTTGTACTTGTAATCGTCGGTATGCTGCTTCCTGTCATGGCCGCTTTTGCGGATGACCTGCGCGGGCTTTGCCGCAATGCATTTTACTTTGCCGCAAAGAACCCTGCAAGGGCGATCCTTATAGCGGCGCTTTATGTATTTCCTCTTTTTCTCTCATATATGGATGTGCAGAGGCTTCCGCTTTATGGCTTCCTGTGGGTCGTCTGCGGATTTTCTCTGATAGTGAGGATCATTTCATTCCTGTTGCTTAAAGACTTCGGCCGATTTCTTCCTCCGGTGGATGAGGATATATCAGAGTATTGAGTGTTCATACAAGTTTGAAAGTAAACTTTCAAACTTGTGATTATGCCGGGGCGCCCCCAGCTTTCCTCCATTGTTTCTAAAACTCATGCCCCGGCACAAACGATGATGA
>CACYPS010000014.1 GCA_902776305.1 uncultured Lachnospiraceae bacterium
TGATTTCAATTTCTTTGACTCAAGGCTCTACTTTACCGAAGTAATTGAGCCTTCTGCGCTCACTTCGGTATTGCTTAACTTATTCTTCCTTGATTTCTTCGGCTCGTGGCTCTACTTTACCGAAGTAACTGCACTTTTTGCTCTTACTTCGGTATTCTGATCTTAATTTCTTTGACTCAAGACTCTACTTTACCGAAGTAACTGCACTTTTTGCTCTTACTTCGGTATTCTGATCTTAATTTCTTTGACTCAAGGCTCTACTTTACCGAAGTAATTGCACTTTTTGCTCTTACTTCGGTATTGCTTAACTTTTTCTCTCTTGATTTCTTCGGCTCAAGCCCTGCTTTCCCGAAGCAATTGAGCCTTCGGCTTCGGTAGGGTACAACCATTCCCCACCCTCAAAGAATAATCACCACCAGGCACAACACCGCCAGCACAATAGGCAGCGCCGCCAGCCTCCGTTGGCCCTTGTAGAAGGAGAACACCCCCGCAAGCACATTCATGAGTATACCAAACATGAACGTAAGGTCAATGAGCGCCGGCTCCTCGCCGTTCGTGATCAAAACAAACAGGAACAGGACGACCAGAAGCAGCGTCAGGACGATCTCAACGATCTCGTATATAACTTCCTCAATCGGTTTTCCGTCTCTCATCTCTCTGCCTCCGAACCTCATACATCAATATTCCGGATGCCATCGCCGCATTGAGCGACTCGACGCGGCCGCACATCGGAATCTTCATGAGAACATCCGCCCGCGCGGACAGCGCATCGCTAAGGCCGCGACTCTCGTTACCGATCATAAAAGCGGTTCCTGCCGTGTAGTCCGCATCGGTGTAGCTGTGTGTTCCATGCAAATGCGCCGCATGCGTAACAACTCCCCTCTCCGCAAATGCATCAAGCAACTCATTCACGTCCTTCACATAAAAATGCGGAACGCGGTAAATGGAGCCCATCGTGGATCGAATCGTCTTGGGATTATACAGATCCACAGCCCCTTCTGTCAAAAATACAGCATCGACTCCGGCAGCCTCCGCTGTCCTGAGGATTGTTCCGGCATTCCCCGGATCCTGGATGTTTTCAAGCAGCATAAAAAAAGGAGCCGGTCGCGAAAGAATCTCGTTTCGGTCGAAAAGAGGCTTCCGAATCACTGTGAGGATACCCTGCGGTGACTTTGTGTCGGAAAGACCGGCGAACCGCTCCTTTTTGATGTCACTGACAACCTGTATATCATGCGGAAGGCTGCGGAAAAAATCCGGATGTTCTCCGGCAAATTCCGCTGTCGTAAAAACAGCCTCGATCCAATCGGACGGGGCTTCACTGCAGAGCTTAATTCCTTCCGTGACAAAAAGGCCCTGCTCATCGCGGGCCTTTTTATTTTTTTGAAGATTTTTAATTTCTTTGAACGAAATGTTCATTAAGATTTAGAACTCCTCCTGAACCATGACCATGGTTTCTGACTTATAGCAGTTTTTAGAACTCCTCCTGAGCCATGACCATAGCTTCTGATTTATAATAGTTATGAGACAGAGAGTTGCAGATCTTGAACTGATACTCATCGAGGCCTTTTGTCATAGCAAGGGCTTCATTGATATCATAGTCACGGAACTTACCGTTCGCATAGGATACGACTCTCTTGGTCTTGCCTTCTGCAAGGAGATCTACTGCGAGGCATCCCATTGTGGAAGCGTAAACTCTGTCCTTACATGTCGGGCTGCCGCCGCGCTGCATGTAGCCGAGGATTGTGGCACGTGTCTCGATACCTGTTGCAGCTTCGATACGTCTTGCCATGGATGCGGAATGACCTACACCTTCTGCGTTAACGATGATGTGATGTGTCTTGCCGCGTCTCTTATTGTCGATGATATTGTCGATGAGCTTCTGCTCGTCATAGTCATATTTCTCCGGAAGGAGAACGTCCTCAGCACCGTTGGCGATGCCGCACCACAGAGCGATATAGCCTGCGGAACGTCCCATAACCTCGATGATGGAGCATCTCTCATGAGAGGAGGATGTATCACGGACTTTGTCAATAGCTTCCATAGCTGTGTTAACAGCTGTATCGAAACCGATTGTATATTCTGTGCAGGCAATATCAAGGTCGATTGTGCCCGGAACACCGACTACGTTGATGCCTTCATTGGCAAGCTTCTCAGCGCCGCGATAGGAACCGTCGCCGCCGATAACTACGAGGCCTTCGATACCCATCTTGTTGCATACTGCGACAGCTCTCGCGATGCCTTCAGGTGTACGCATCTCTTTGCAGCGAGCTGTTCCAAGGATCGTGCCGCCCTTCTCGATTGTATCGGAAACATCGGCTGCTTTCATTTCCTTGATATCTTCTTCCATGAGGCCTGTGTATCCTCGCTTGATACCATAGACCTTGAATCCTCTGGACAGACCGTGACGCACAACGGCACGGATTGCCGCATTCATACCCGGCGCATCGCCGCCGCTCGTCAGAACACCGATTCCTTTAATCTTTTTCTCAGCCATTTTCATTGCCCCCTCAGGAGTATTTTTGTACATATTAACATTTACAACACGGTTTTTACCGAAAAACTGTGCATCTTTACTTATTCATTCTAAAGCAAGCGTAGTAATTTTTCAACCTTTTTATGTATTTTACGTATAAAATCAATACTTTTCACGATTTCGAAGCGGGTCGCTGCATGCATGGTTTTTAGCAACTTTGACTAATACGAAGCCGCGCAAACGGTCAGGAACTTCTCCTGATAGCCTGCTCTTTCGGACGGCAGTAATACTTCCGCAATACAAGGTCTTGCCTTTGCATGAAGCCACCGCAAACGGTCAGGAACTCCTCCTGATAGCCTGCTCTTTCGGACGGCAGTAATACTTCCGCAATACAAGGTCTTGCCTTTGCATGAAGCCGCGCAAACGGTCAGGAACTCCTCCTGATGTCTTGCTCTTTCGGGCGGCAGTAATGTTTCCGCAATACAAGCTCTTGCCTTTGCGTGAAGCCCCCGGTCTCTCCTTGACTGCCCTTTACTTCAAGCCCCCGCTCTCTCTCTGGCTGCCCTTATCTTCACCCCGTCCGCGCCGCACAGGCTCTCGGCCAGCATGATGAGCTCCTCGGAGATGCGGATACGACGCCCGCGGGTCTCCTCGCGGAAGCTCTTGTTATCGCGAAGGAACACGAATACGCGGTCGTTGCCTATTTCGGAAGCTTTGAGTGCATCCGTGAGATCGTGAAGGCACATTTGCCATTCACTTCTGTTTGCAAATGCCAGCCACATCTCCCTCGGCACCTCATCAAACGCCGTGATCTTATCGCAGATCAGCTTGCTCGGCCGGTCGTCCTCGGCAGACACGCGGCCCTCGACAAATATCTTGTTATCCTCGTTCAAAATCTCCTTATATTTGTCGTAGGAAGACGGGAAAACGAGCACCTCGACAGAGCCTACCAGGTCCTCGACAGTGATGAACGCCATCACCTTGTTCGTCCGTGTATACTTGATCGTCTTGTTAATGATCATACCGCCGATGACCTCGCGCGCACCGTTCACGACCTTCGGCTCGTCGGTCTCCTCGTTCAGCATGAAGTCGCTGCTGAGAGCGGATATCCGGCCCTGCATGATGTCGCGATACTCCTCGAGCGGATGCCCGGTGATGTAGACGCCGAGCACTTCTTTTTCAAATGCCAGCTTCTCCTCCCGTGAAAACTCTCCCACGTCGGGCAGCCGGATCTCAAAGTTCTTCTTCATTTCGGGCGCCATGAAGTCGAAAATGCTCATCTGGCCGGCCATTTTCTCCTTGCTTTCGGATGCGACGGAGTCGAGAACCCTCGCATACACCTGAATAAGCTGCTTGCGCGTGCCCTCGAGGCAGTCTGTCGCGCCGGATTTGATGAGATTCTCTATGGCCCGCTTGTTCATGTCTTTGCCGTAAGTTCTCTCGATGAAGTCCTTTATGGATTCATATTCTCCCCCGGCCTCCCGCTCTTTCACGATCATGTCTATGACCCCACGGCCTATACTCTTGATTGCGTACATTCCGTAACGAATCGCGCCACCCTCGGTGGTGAACGGGCCGTATCCGGAGTTGATGGACGGCGGAAGTATATCGATCTTCATTTCACGGCAGTGCATGATGTACTCGGAGCATTTGTCCGAGTTGTCAATGACCGACGTCATGAGAGCTGCCATGAACTCGACCGGATGATAGTATTTCAGATAAGCCGTCTGGAAAGAGACGACCGCGTAGGCGGCGGCATGACTCTTATTGAAGGCGTAATTTGCAAAATCCGTCATCTCATCGAAAATCTTGTTGGCGACCTGCTCGGAGATGCCGTTTGCGAGACAGCCCGGAACATTTTCCTCAGGATTTCCGTAGACAAAGTTGCGGCGCTCCTTCTCCATAACGGACGCTTTTTTCTTGGACATCGCGCGGCGCACGAGGTCGGACCGGCCCATGCTGTATCCGCCGAGATCGCGGACGATCTGCATGACCTGTTCCTGATAGACAATACAGCCGTATGTCGGCTCAAGGATCGGGCGAACCTCCTCACATTCATACGTGACAGTGTCCGGATGCTCCTTACCTCTGATGTACTTCGGAATGAAATCCATCGGGCCCGGGCGATACAATGCAATACCGGCGATAATGTCTTCCAGCGAATGCGGCTTCAGCTGCTTCATGAAAGATTTCATGCCTGCGCTCTCAAGCTGGAATACGCCCTCGCAGCGCCCTTTTCCGATCATTTCCATGACCGCAGGGTCGTTGTAGTCGACTTTGCTGAGGTCGAGGGGCTCGTCAGGGCGGCGGTTCGGATCTACAGGGATGGAAATACCCTTTGCCGTCCGATTCGATATATTTGTGCCTGATGCGGCTTTCTTTGTTCCTGCTGCTGAACTTGTACCTGATGCGACTGTCTTTGTTCCTGCTGCTGAATCTACAGATGCACTTGATGCTCCGCACTCCCTGCCAATGCGGTCATTGACTAAGTTCACCGCGTTCTGGATGACCGTCAGGGTCCGAAGCCCCAGGAAGTCCATCTTGAGCAATCCAAGCTCTTCCAGCGTTGTCATGGTGTACTGGGTCGTGATCGAACCGTCCTGTGCCCGGGAAAGCGGGACGTACTCGACGACCGGCTTTCCGGAAATGACGACGCCCGCAGCGTGCATGGATGTGTTCCGCGGCAGACCCTCAAGTCTCTTTGCCATGTCGATGAGGTAGCGGACACGCTCTTCTTTCTCGTATTTTTCACGGAGTTCCGGATTCATTTCCAGAGCTTTGTCGAGCGTGATGTTGAGTTCCCGCGGAACCATTTTCGCAATTGTGTCGGCCTCGGCGTAAGGGAAGTCCAGGACACGGGCAACGTCACGGATGACGCCGCGCGCGGCCATCGTGCCGAACGTGACGATCTGGACGACACAGTCACGACCGTACTTTCTGACGACATAATCAATGACTTCCTGACGTCTCTCGAAGCAGAAGTCCATGTCGATATCGGGCATGGTCACACGCTCCGGGTTGAGAAAGCGCTCGAAAATCAGGCTGTACTTGAGCGGATCGAGGTCCGTAATACCGAGTGTGTAGGAGACGACTGAGCCTGCGGCCGAGCCTCGGCCGGGTCCGACGATAATGCCGTGATCTTTGGCATATTTTACATAGTCCCACACAATCAGGAAATAGTCGACAAATCCCATATCCCGTATCGTACCAAGCTCATATTCGAGACGGCTTTCTATCTCCGGGGTAATCGGGTGGTAGCGCTCCGCGAGACCCTCACGGCACAATTTGTTAAGATACGTCCATGAGTCATATCCTTCCGGTACCTCATATTTCGGCAGTTTGCGCTCGCCGAATGTAATCGTCACATTACATCTCTCAGCGATTTTTTCTGTGTTGGCGATTGCTTCCGGCACAAAGCGAAAGAGCGACGCCATCTCCTCGGGAGATTTGACGTAGTACTGCCCGCCCTCATAACGGAGACGGTCCTCATCGGCTACCTTCTTGCCGGTCTGAAGGCACAGAAGGATGTCATGGGAATCGACGTCTTCCTTGTACGTATAGTGGCAGTCGTTGGTGCAGACGAGCGGATAGCCCTCCTCATCATGGAGACGGACCAGCTGCCGGTTGACATGTTTCTGCTCCGGAATTCCGTGGTCCTGAAGCTCGAGGAAGAAGTTATCCTCACCGAAGATATCCCTGTATTCACGGGCAATGCGTTTCGCGCCTTCATAATCCCCGCGGCCGATAGCCTTGGGAATCTCACCGGCAAGGCAGGCAGAGAGGGCGATAATGCCTTCGTGGTATTTGCGCAGAGTTTCCTTGTCTATACGGGGCTTGTAATAAAAGCCGTCGACGAAACCGGCTGACACTATTTTCATGAGATTGTCGTAGCCGGTGTTATTTTCCGCGAGCAGAACCAGATGGTAGTAGCGATCGCCGTTGGTCTGCGGGTCGCGGTCGAAGCGACTGCCCGGCGCAACGTACACCTCACAGCCGAGAATCGGTCGGATGCCCTGCTTCTGACACTCTTTGTAGAAGTCGATGCAGCCGTACATGACGCCGTGGTCGGTGATGGCAGCGCTGTCCATGCCCAGTTTTTTGACCTGGGCGACATATTCTTTGATTTTGTTTGAACCGTCGAGAAGCGAGTACTCCGTGTGGACGTGCAGGTGTGTAAAGGGCATGAGGCCTCCTCTCTTCGCGTATATCGTTCCTCAATTACTCAAACTTCCCACTTCATATCTGCAATACAGTCGATATCATTAAATGATGAGACTGACAAAGAACTGCAAGTGGGAAGTTTTAGTCAATTACCTATTGTTACATTATACAACTCTGCGGATTATAAAGAAAAGAAAAAGGCGCTGCATTCCGCAGCGCCCGTATTCTCTCATCAATCCCTTCTACGGGTCCTCTTATACTCATAATTCTCCGTCGTTCTGAATTGGAAAATCATTCCGAATATTGCCAGAAGCGCCGCAAACCCAAGCACGATATACTCCGTCGTCCTCGGCGTATTGAGCATCGATACCTGGACCAGAAAATGATCAATCAGGCTATTCGACACAATAAGTCCGCCCGAAAGCGCCGTCAGAATGATGACCAACGGACGTGTGACGATGCATGACAGAATCGCGAAGAGCACCGACACAGCTATGCATGCGATCAGGACATAGTTCGCTTTGAAAATGCCGCTGAGGAATCCGTAAGAAGAAGATGCCACAAGCACCATGATCATCACGAACAGACCGACTTTGTAAAGGAAGAATCCGACCAATGCGAAGAGAATTGCCAGCACAGCCACAAGTGCAAGAACGAACGTCTGATCCAGCCCCAGGAGCACGCCGATCACGAATCCGATCGTTGCACCGATGACGAACATCACGAAACTGATATGCACCCTGAGAAGTTTATATCCGAAAAAGCAATATATCAGTGCAAGCACAATAGAAACAATGATAGCGATTGTCGTCGCCGTCCCCATACTCGGAACGATATTCGACGCATAATCCAACAGCTTCTGGTTCAATCCTTCCATCTTGAATCCTCCCTCTTTTCCTCTTTATACTCAGTACTTATTCAGCACTCTATGATCCTGCCGTCCTCGAAGCGGATCTTTCGCTCTCTGTAGAGACGCCCGACAGCCCGCTTGAACGCAGCCTTGGACAGACCGAAGACCTCCCGAATCTTCTCGGGATCCGCTTTGTCATCAAATGGCAGCTCCCCTTCAAAATCCTCATGGATTTTTTCAAATACCGCCTCCGCGTCCTCATCCATCTGCTGATAAGCCTTTTTATGCGCGGACAGATCCAACTTCCCGTCTTCCTTGACATTTGTCACACGGAGCTCGACGACATCGCCGGGTGCATATCCTTCCGGCGCTTCGCGTCTCGGTATCATCCCGGAATACTTTCCGTCGACCGCAACGAACACACCGAAGTTAGGCGCTACCTGGTATACCGTACCGGTGACGGTATCCCCGATTACATAAGGCGAATCCTGCTGCAGGTACGGATAAATCTTCATAGTCGCTGCGAGCCTTCCGCTCTTATCGACATAGAGTGCAGCCAGGACCTGCTCACCCGCAACGACCTTTCTCGTCTGCTCGTGATACGGGAGCAGGAGATCTTTCTCAAGCCCCCAGTCGAGGAAAGCGCCGACACGGTTTACCTGGCGCACATTTAGCTTCGCCACGGTGTGTAAAAGCACCTTCGGTCTCGTCATAGTCGCAATCATTCGGTCCTGCGAGTCCCGGTATATAAACACAAGCAGTTCATCACCCACCTTGCAGTTCTCCGGTACCTGTTTTTTCGGAAGCAGTACTCTCTCGTCATATCCGGCGTCCGGGGTCTCACCGACGTAGACTCCGAAGCTTTCTTCCTTGATGACGAGAAGCTTTTGCATTTGTCCCAATTCAATCATACTTATTCCCTCTGCTTTTTTCAAGTATCTTTCACATCACCGTGACTAATTAAGTTTGAAAGTAAACTTTCAAACTTTGATTGGCGGGTCAGATGACCATGCAAACATGGTCGCCTGACCCCGGATGAGCAAATTACAAATTTATTAACTGTCAAAAGTATACATCAATATATTATGACCGGAGTCGCCGTGTTGATCTGATCCCAGAGCTCCTCCATCTTCGCCGGCGGCGTATTAACGCAGCCGTGAGAGCCGTCATCCAGATAAATGCTTCCTCCGAATGCGTCGCGCCACCACGCATCGTGGATCGCGCAGCCCGTCCAGTCAAACGCCATGAAATAACTGCAGGTCTGTGACCCGTAACTGCCGCTCATGGTGTGGTCACGGAGCTTGCTCAGGATACAGAAAACGCCGGTGGGCGTCTGCCTGTCCGGATCGGAAGCCAGACCGGTTACTACATCAGAGTCGAATACCAGATTGTAATCCTTAAAGAACCACATATGCTGCTCAGCGATACTGACTTCCATGTAGGTCCCGCCGATATCACCATTTTCCTGATTTCTCGTGAGCGCGTTGACGCGCCATTTTGCGGCGATCGTCTGAGACTCCCCGGACATGATTGCATTTTCCAGACGGATTACCGTGTCCCCGGTGTTAATCCAGAATCCGTAGGTGTCGCGTTCACTGCCGCCGACCGTGATGGTCTCCCCGTTGTGATTGACAAATTGCCTGTGCATCTGATATGTCTCATACTTTTTGCCCATCTCATCAACGTACTGCGTAATGGCATCTTCATCCCATGTGAACTGTGCTCCGTCCCAGCCCAGCCATGGTCCGAAAGTATTCCAGTCCACCGTCTCCTCTGCTGCAGTGAGATCGATGGTGACGACCGTGTTGCGAATCTGTTCGGACTGCTCCATCAGAGATGTGAGCGACGGGTCATCAATCTTAATATCAGGCTTGACATAGCAGTCAAATTTTACCAGATTTACGGCAGTCTTTTCTTTGGCAAGGGCATTTGTGATGGTTTCTGCGACCTTCGCCGGATCTAGCTTGTTGCCGGTGACTTCCGGAACGATTGCAAATCCGTCCTCCGTCCTTGTAAAGTACGCATTCTGCGGTTCCACGACCTGATCTCCGCTGACGAGCTTGAGGTTATTCACGGCTTCGTTGATCTTATCGGGATTATATGTGACCGTAACTTTATCCTCGTATGCCCTGTCCTGACTGATAGCGGCAGGCCACATCTTGAGCGCTTCCTTGTCGAGGAACTCCGCCGGATCTTTTTCAAGCGTAACGTCCTGGACAATGTCATTGAACTTGATGGCCTCTCTCACCTTGTTTAAACCAAATACGGTGAAGTTGCCTTTCCGGTTATCGGCGATCGTAAATTCCGTAAATTCTTCCGGAGTCATGCCCGAAGCATCTGTTCCGTTGATGGTCGTGCCCGGGAGGAAGACGCCGTTGTATTTTTCAAATCCCTCCTTGTACCAGGTGATAGCCCTGTCTGCTGCGGATGTCGCAACGAGAGCCGTCGCGTACCTGCTTTGTACTCCCTGTGAGTACAGATAGAAAGTACCGCCCGCTCCTGCCGCTGCGAGAAGCAGAAAAACCGTGAGCGGAATAGCAATTATTTTTTTCATATATTAATCCTTTCGTATACCGTTTTTTGATGCCGCGATAGATGGCTCGAGATTCCGGAACACCCCGGCATCCCTGCCGCGACATGCGGTGTGCGTAAGCGCATTCCACTGCGCATGTTTGCGATCCGCCGTGCCTAAGCATGCGTAACAATGCTCCGGAGGCGCATTTGTAGCGGAGGCTTTTATTCTTCATCGCGGGATTGTACTCAAAACGAAGAACAAAAAATTTCTGCACAATATCTACTGTAGTATACTTTGGCAAATAATACAAACAAAAAAAGTGTGAACTCACCTCATGCCTGACTCAGAATTCGATTAATCAAATCTGAAGTCACCGCTCTTTCCACCGCTTTTTTCAAGCAAATGAATGTCAGAAATGACCATTCGTTTATCGATTGCCTTGCACATGTCATAGATTGTAAGAAGTGCGACGGATACGCCGGTCAGCGCTTCCATCTCGACGCCGGTCTTGCCGTCGACCTTGACGCGGCAATATGCTTTGATGGTCACGGTGTCACTCGCTGTTCCGTTAGCTTGATCAATGTCATGTTTCTGAGGCAGTTGCCTTGCAGCAGAAGAGTGTGCTTCATCCGCCGGCTCTTCTGCCTGATTGAAATCATCCAATTCAAAGGTTATTTTGGCATTTGTCAGATTCAATATATGGCACATCGGGATAAGCTCGGCTGTTTTCTTTGCACCCATGATACCGGCCACCTGCGCAACAGTCAGGACATCTCCCTTCTTGACCTTGTGCCCGATGATTGCCTCGTAGACCTCGCGGCTTACGAGAATGCTGCCGCAAGCGACAGCTTCGCGGTGGGTAGGTGCTTTCTCGGAGACGTCGACCATAAAAGCGTTGCCATTGTCATCGAAGTGTGTGAATTCCATATGTGTTCCATGCCTTTCTTTTTCTTATGATCCCGCTTCCGAAGCCTGACTTGATTACTTTAGCTCAGGCTTAATTCACAACAGGTACAACAAATCTTTCTCCGGCAACACGAGATAATCCGGCAGACCTCTCTCATCAATCTCCGGCCAAAGCTCCCGCTGAACCAGCCAGGTCAGAAGCGTTCCGTCAGCGCTCTCCGTCTCCGGCTTGATATAGTAGTTGCGTTCAAACTGCAGGCGGGCTTCGGAAATCACGTTACATCGGATAGAATTTCCGGGGCGTGTAGCGCTGGTTTGTCCCAAAACATCCTTCCCCTGTACTTCACCCGTCTCGTCCCGAAGATACACCGGCTGAAACTGGTGCGCACGGAAGCCCAAATGATTGAACTTCCCCGGCAGCACCCTCTCCGTCTCTATCGTAATTCCCCAATCCAGTGCCTTCACGTGGTGGTCATCAAGCCTCTCCGCCCGACTGAAATTCTTGCAGCCGGTGAGCGCCGCTGCCGCGCGCGTTCCCGGATCGGCAAATACAGACCTCGTCTCTCCTCTCTTCACGACCTTCCCTTCATCCACTATGAGAAGTTCCTCTGAAAAGCGATATATTTCATCGCGGTCATGTGAGACCATTATGACCATTCCCTCATAATCCTTCAGCATCTCTGTCAGTTCAAGCTGCATGCGATCTTTCAGGAACCAGTCGAGTGCCGAAAAGGGTTCATCCAACAGGATAACATCCGGACTGTAGGCCATTATGCGTGCGAGCGCAACGCGTTGCTGCTGGCCGCCGGAAATCTGGCGTGGGAGCCGATCTTCGAGACCGGTCAGCTTGAATTTTTCTATCATCTCATCGGCTCGCCGGTTCTTCTCTTCTTTGAAAACTTTGCGGCGGGAAAAGAGACCACCGGCTGATTTATTATTTTCTTTCAAGGAGCCTACGCTGCGTCGCTGTGTCTCCAATCCGACCATGATGTTCTCGCGCACGGTCATATTCGGAAAGAGGGCATAGTTCTGGAAAAGATATCCGACGTTGCGCACCTGCGGTCGCAGGTTGATGTGCCCGGAAGAGTCAAAAAGTACACGGTCACCCAGCACAATATGCCCCTCGTCAGGCGTAAGAATACCCGCTATGGATCGTAATGTCATGGACTTGCCTGAGCCCGAAGCACCCAGGATGCCGACCCGCCGTCCGTCGAGCTCGAAATTCATATCCAGGGTAAAGCTCCTGTATTGTTTTTTTATGTTGACTGACAAGCTCATGTTTCCGGTCTGATCCTTTCGTTGCTCGGTGATGTTCTACTTCAAGCCTCACCACCGCTCCACATTCTTCATAGATCTCGATGAAATCACATTGATAAGGACAATCGCCGCAAAGGCAATCAGCAGCACAATCGCCACCCACACCCCCGCAGTGAGGTAGTTCTGATCCTGGATGACCATCGCGATCCGCTGAGATATCGTCGCAGTCTTGCCGGGTATGTTCCCGGCGAGCATGGACGTCGCACCATATTCGCCGAGAGCGCGCGCAAATGTCAAAATTGTGCCGGACGCAATGCCGGGACCGGCATTTGGGACTACGATCCGCCAAAAAATCTTCATGTCCGACATGCCGAGCGTTCGCCCTGCGTAAATCAGGTTGATATCGACCTGCTCAAACGCCGCTCTCGCATTCCTGTACATAAGCGGAAACGCAATGACCGTCGCGGCGATAATACAACCGAGCCAGCTCTGCACAACCTTTATTCCGAACTGGTCATACAGAAACATGCCCATCGGCCTTCTCTTCGAGAAAAGCAGAAGAAGAAAAAAGCCCGCGACCGTCGGCGGCAGCACCATAGGCAGTGTCAATATGCCGTCAATGACCGCCTTCAGACCGCTTCCCGCTCTCATAATCTTGCTCGCGGCAAAAAATCCCAGAAAGAAGCAGAAAAATGTAGCGACCACGCCCGTCTTGAGTGAAATCCACAAAGGACTCCAGTCTAAATTTTGCAGGATGATACCGAGCTCTTCCATTTCGCCTCCGTCTCTGTTGAATTACACATGCCTATACCGAAATTCGGCAAATGTCTCATTCGACATTTGTATCGAAGTAATATGCTTCAAATATCGCCTTCGCCTCATCGCCCGCAACAAACTTCACGAAGTCCGCCGCCGCTGCCTTCTCCGCATCGTCAGCCTCCTCATTCACTACCTGCGCGATCGGATAGATGACATCGCCGGTAAGATCGTAGCTGATTGTCTCAAGCACATCGAGCTCGTCTTCATATCCGTATGTATCGGAAAAATATGTCGTACCTACCTCGCAGGAAGCCTCCACGACCGCTGCAAGCACCTTGGACACGTTGCCCTGCTCGGAAATCTCGACGCCGCCGAGCGCATCAGATACCTGCTGCGTCGTGATGTCGGCAGCCGCATCCACATCATATCCCTGGAGAAGGCCTGAATTGATCATGGCAACGCGCGTGTAACGTCCGACCGGCACGGAGCCGTCGGCGAGGGCGATGCCGGAGGCATTTGCAATATCGGCAAGACCGGTGACCTTCGTGCCCGAATCCTTGCGGGAGACGACAACGACCTGATTGTTGACGACATTTGCACGGGTGCCCTCAACAACGAGGTTATCCTCCTTTTCAAGCTTGTCCATCTGCTTCTGCGCCGCAGAGAAGAACACATCGCAGGCATAGCCCTCCTCGATCTGTGTGAGAAGGGTGCCGGAGCTGTCCGCATTGTAAGTAATCTTCACTTCCGGATGCTGCTTATTGTAAGCGGCTGCCACTTCCTGCATAACATTGTTGAGAGATGCTGCGATAAAGACCTGAATTTCAGTCTCTTCGGCAGGCGCCGTCGATGCGGATGATCCGCCACATGCTGCAAGAGAACATGCCACTGTGAGCGCTGTCAGAATTGCCATACATTTCTTTTTCATTTTGATTTCCTTGTCTGTGTCATAAAAAACTTCATTTTTCACATGCATCCCTATCCACACCAGAAAATGCATCATTTTCATATACAGCTCTGCCGCATCAGAGAAAAGTTTCCTTCTCACATGCAGCTCTGCCGCATCAATAGTTCAGTCCGTATCCGTCCCCCGCAAAATCCCGAGCCCATGTTCCAGAGGCTTTAAAATGAAATCAAGATCCTCTCGCACCGCCTTCGGACTGCCGGGCATGTTGATGATCAGCGTCTTCTTGCGAATGCCCGATGCCTGGCGGCTCAACATAGCCTTCGGAGTGATCTGTAACGAATACCAGCGCATGGCCTCCGCGATACCCGGAGCCTGACGGTCGCACACTTCAAGAGTTGCTTCCGGCGTAATATCACGCTCCGAGAATCCTGTTCCGCCCGTCGTAAATATCGCATTTACCTGTCTTTGATCGCTAAGACGTATAAGTTCCTTCTTGAGCTTGCTCTTGTCGTCCGGCAGAAGGATGTATTCGATGACCTCATACCCGTTATTCTTCAGGATGTCTACCATAAGCGGGCCGCTCTTGTCCTTATATTCTTTCAAGTACGCGCGGTCGGAAAGTGTTATGACGGCTGCGGTGAAGGGACGATTTGCTTCAAGCGGAAGAAGCTGAACCTCGTCACCCGGATGGATCACTCCCTCCTCGAGGACCTCCGCGAAAACTCCCTCGCGCGGCATGATGCAGTCACCCACCTGGTGGTAGATAGCGCAATGGCTGTGACACTCCTTTCCGATCTGCGTGAGGCGGAGCAGCGCGCTGCCTACACGAATCTTCGTACCGACGGGGATCACCCGGAGATCAAAACCTTCCACGACGAGATTTTCGCCGAAAGCACCGAAATCGACATTTGCTCCCTTTTCGCGAAACTCTTCGATCTTCTCAAGGGAGAGAAGGCTGACCTGGCGATGCCATTTTCCCGCATGCGCGTCACCCTCGATCCCCCAGTTCGGAATCAGGTGAGCCTCCCCGATCTCATGCTTTTGTGTCCCTTTTTTTTCGCTTATGCATATAGCAAGTACTTTTCCTATCATAAGTCCTCCCTGGTGTGATACTTCTGTATCTCATTATAGGGTAAAAAATCACCTGCGGCAATTCGGCGGATTGAAAAATGCATACTCCATTTTTGATCTCTGACGCAGTATTCTCATGAAGCGTGTCAATGATGTACATACAAAATGAGACTTGTTTCTGACAAGGGTTACCTCCCCGCACCACGCTGTGTTATAATTTTTCCATCAAAAACTCTACGCAAGGAAGTGGCAAGTCAACCGGGGCTGTCGAATTAAAGCGCGAAACTACATCGCCTTTATGCGGCAACTCCCTCCCGCCTGTTACAATTCGGAGGTTAAGTATGAACATTTATGCTTGCAGCGACATTCACGGGCAATACCGCCTGTTCAAAAAAATGCTCAAAGACATCCGCTTCAGTGACGACGATCTCCTTTACATCCTGGGCGACATCATAGACCGAGGCCCCGAGAGCATCCCCATGCTGCAGGACATTATGCAGCGGGACAACGTCATGTGCCTGCTCGGAAACCATGAGTTCATGATGTATACCAACTACAGATATCCGGAAAAGGACAACTCCTGGCTCTATAGCGCCAACGGCGGCACCGTGACGCGCGCCGACTTCGAAAAACTGTCCACCGCAGAACAGGAAAAAATCCTGAATTTCATCGGCAACATGGCTCTGCAGATCGATCTGACTGTCGAAAGTGAACATTTCCTGCTAAGCCACTCTGACTTCATCGCGGATAAGAACAGCGTTCTCTTCAAAGACGTCTCATACCATGTCGCTACGGGTACTGTCTGGAATTCCCCGTGGCGGGCATGGGAGCATGTCCCCAAGAAGAAATACAAAACGGACAATCGGATACATGTGATCGGCCATGTCCCTGTTCAGTACCTCGATGAAAATCCGAGTCCCTGCGAGGCATTTGTCGATCTAAAAAACAATATCGTGAACATCGATCTTGGCTGTGCCGGTATCGGCAAACGGAAATTCGCGCCGGGGCTGGGACTGTGCTGCATGAACCTGACCGTATTTGCTAAAGAGAAAAGCAGTACTGCCTTTACGTACTATTATTGATGCCCGAGTATAATAAAAGCAGGAACGCGCATCCCCTTTCAGATCCGCTTTCCTGCTTTATTTTCCTCCTTACAGATCAGAGTCCTGCCGATACTCTGTCACGTAGTCTCTCACTTATCCGCATCCGCCACAAACTTCAGCGTACAGTCCTTCGGTGCCCGCCTGTGGTCACAGTGGTAAGCATACACTTCATACTTCTCCGCCAGTCTCATTAAGTCCTTATAATATGTATGCCCGGATCTCTCGATAAACGACGTCTCATGCAGGACCAGGAAGTCCGATATCTGCATCCCGGGATTGTAATTCAACACCCACTGAAGGAATCGCTCAGTAGCGGTGATGTCTCCCAGATCTCCCGAATAGTAGACAAATCGCCGGCCGATCCGGAACGTGTACGCATATGAGACGATCCTGTTCGAGTGAAGTCCCGTGGTCTCAAAAAACCCGACGCCGGGGGCATGCTTCAAGTCAACGAACTCCACATACTTGGTATAATCCGACATAAAAAACGAAAAATACTCGATCAGATATTTCTTAAAGTTGTTATCCGGAACAATGATTTTGCATCTGACGTTCTTCTGATAGCGAAGATAAAGGAGCAGCGGATGAATAGATCCCGCGTGATCCCCGTGAAGATGGGTGATCATCAGATACTCCACCTCATCGATCAGCTTGCTTTTTATCATTCTTTCGTAATTCGCGTAACCACAGTCTACAAGCACATTACCGAAGGACATTCTGACCAGCATAGAGGAATTTCCGAGGTCAAATGATCTCATATTTCCGGTACCTGCAAATTTTATTCTTCCGTTCAGCATGTGCGTCTTCTCCGTCCATCATAGTTTTGCCGTCTTTTATATATATAAGATACCACAAAACTTGTATTTGATGTACTACATTCGAAATTTTCGATGTTTAAGAACCGTCGATAAACATGTATAATAAAGAGTTATAAAGAAGGAGAAAATGTATGTTGACCGAATTACTGTCAAACCGAATCATATTATCCGGACTTATCGGATGGGCCTCCGCTCAAATCCTGAAGACAATCATTTATGCACTCGTCAATCGTAAACTCGATCTTACCCGGCTTGTCGGCGATGGCGGTATGCCCAGTGCCCACTCATCGACCGTGGTCAGCGTCGCTGTTGCAATCGCGTTCGAGTGCGGATTGGCCTCACCGCTTTTCGCCCTGTCTGCGTTCTTTGCCTTTATAACCATGCACGACGCTTCAGGCGTACGTCTCGAGACCGGAAAACAGGCCAAGGCAATCAATGACATATTTATCCTTTTATCCGATCTTACGGAAGACGTCAAGACACCGGAACAGAAGCTCAAAGAATTTGTCGGCCACACGAAACTGCAGGTCATAGCTGGAGGGCTCCTCGGGCTCGTCGTGACAGGCGCGTCATACGTCCTGTTCTGAGATGCACTGCATCCTGCCCAATACGGAGGTTGTCATTATGGAAGCACAAGTACGACATCAGCAATATATCCTTTTCTACAGCGGTATTCAAGTCCTTATTTTTGACATCTGGTATACTCTGAAGATCATCATCAGCTATAGCCTCCACCCGACAGACTGGTCATTGGAGGTGGAACAAACCCTGTTCGCCAGAGATTTTCCCGACTTAGTAAACATTTATGGCAATTTAGTTGTTGGTTTTGCTCTGCTGATTGGCATTTTGTTCCGTATTTACCTTTGCCTCTCCGCCATGCAGGAGGCAGCAGGCAAAAAAAAGACATTTATTTATCTGATTTTTGCCTTCATTGTGTTCTGCGTTAATGTTGTGATGGGTACCTCAACTGCAGTACGTCTTTTGAACGGCACTTTAGACCCGAGTGAACTCATCCTCCCCGAGCAGAGTGCAACGATTGTTTTTATCGAAGTGACGGCCAATATTGCGCTGTTCCTGCTCATCTCGTCCGGAGTCAGAATCAGAATATTGCGGAAAAAACTCGAAAAACAAAAACCGGAAGTAAACTTTGGAGAATAGCCATGCAGGAAGATTTTCATTATTATGCAACATACTGTGCCGCATATCTTGCCGGCCACACTCACGCGGAAAGTCTGACAATTGCATACTCTGCCCAGTTCGTCGATTGCTGCTCACGCTCGCTGCTTGACGGGGTCAAAGGACCTGATGCGGCTGCCACGACGCAGGCACAGGGGGAACTGGCAAACGCAAGGACCGACCTGCTCGGTCTGCAGGATATCACCCGAATCTGGGCTTCTTATCATTTTCTGCCTGCTAAGCTGACGGAAAAATATCCTAAATTCCGTTTTAAAAAATGGCTCCGCAAGTACCGTCTCATCTGTGACACCAACAGTGAGCTCCTGTGTGACACGGTCATTCTTGCAAAAGGCGCCAGCCTCCAGGCACGCGGTCTCGCAATGCATGTCCTCGCTGACACATGGGCGCACAGATACTTTGCGGGAACGCCGTCATTTGTCATAAACAACGCTACTGACTTTTTCGAAATCTGCACGGAAAACGGGGTGCCGGTCGAAAAGACAATCACCTTTAACCACAACCCCATAAACGCCGACGATCTCGATGAGCACAGATACACCAGAAGTATCTACGTCAGTGGCGAAAACAGTATTATGAATCTCGGGCACGGGCGCGCAGGCCATCTGCCTGATTACAGTTTTGCGCGCTACAAGTTCATGCCGGCATGGGGCGAATATAATTACATTTACAAGGATAATCCGTCCGACTATTATCACGCATTCTGTCAGATGGTCTATGCAATGAAGTATCTGCGCGGAGTTTATGTTAACTTCCGGACAGATTTTTACGACTGGGATGCATTGGCTGTATACAAAGACAAAATCATGGGAATCCTTGAAAAGAGGCAGCTGTCGGCGAGCGCAGACTGGAAAGCATTTGGCGAAAAACTGTCCGGACAGGAAATTGAAGATTTCAATGTTTCCAAATATGAGACAGAATATCTTGAAGCCGATAAGGAACACAAAGACGATACCTTCCTGGGCAAATTCTTCCTCGCCGCTCTTGCACAGAAAAGCCTTGTGACAAATAAAATATTCAAGTCCGGCAACCGTCTCGCCGGCTATTCCGTCGACTTTGAAAAACACGGTTTCCGGGGCATCGCAGATTTCAGACGTCTGGCGCGTGCCAAGCGCAAAGAGATTGAGCAGACCTCCTCCATTGACCTTGACTCAATTTACAGCCTTGCGGACGAGAAGGAGCAGGAACTTGAAAAACACGCGGCCAAAAACATCGACGCCGTAAATGACTTTATCAATTCCGTAAAAGAACAGGAGGATGAATCATGAGCTTATCTCAGAAATTCATTTCTTTCATGTCGGGATTTTTTATGATCCTGTTCGGTGTACTCGTGTTAGTTTGGCAACGATACAACATATCTAATTCAAACGACTCAAACGCTTATGTGGCAATACTTTGGATTCTGGAGACAGCTCTGATGATCAGCGGAATACAACAGTTGGTTTATTATTTCACCATGGCCAGAAATATGGTCGGTGGGATTTATATCTTCTATAAAGGAATTCTTCTGCTTGATGCGGGGCTCTTCGCTGTGGCCCTGGGTGAGGTACCCGAACAATACGGCATGCTCTATCTGATTGCAACGATGGCTTTTTCAGGCATAACAGCCATCATCCATGCAATAGAAGCCAAAAGGATGCAGTCAGGAAGATGGATCCACCAGATGTTCTACGGGAGTGTGGAATTCCTGAGTGCGATCGTGTGCCTGATTTTCCTGAACAAAGGGGAAATCTTCGAGATTGTGTACTCGGTCGGTCTGTTTCATGCGGGCGCGCATCGGATCCTGGCTGCTTTCCGCCCGTCATCGATCGTATATATTAAATAAATACTGTGCAAACACAAAACTTTAACAAACAGATAAGGAAATAGCATGTATATTATAGTAGGACTCGGCAACCCGGGCAGCCGTTATGAAGGCACCCGGCACAACATGGGATTTGATGTCATCGACCGCCTTATAGAAAATAACCGGATTCCGCAGGCCGGAAGAAAATTCCACGCCGTCTACGGGACCGGCATGATCGGGGGAGAGAAGGTAGTTCTCGCAAAGCCGATCACATTTATGAATCTGAGCGGCACCAGCGTGCGCGAGCTCACAGACTTCTACAAAATCGATCCCTCCCGGGAGCTCATCGTAATCAGCGATGACATTGATCTTGAACCCGGACGGATCCGCATCCGCAAAAAGGGCTCCGCCGGCGGACAGAACGGTCTGAAGCACATCATACAGTGCCTCGGAACGCAGGATTTCATCCGCGTGCGTGTCGGTACCGGCGCAAAACCGCAGGACTGGGATCTGGCTGACTGGGTCCTCTCCCGTTTTTCAAAGGATGAGCGGGCTGAAGTCAACGACGCCATCGTGCGTGCCGCGGAGGCGATTGAGACAATCGTGACAGACGGAATCGATACGGCAATGAACCGTTACAATGTGAAATAACTCAAATATGAAAGAACAAGAAACACAAAACAACAATATAAACACTAAACTCCCTGACTACGAAGATTTCACGGAATACGACGAGGATTATGACGGGGACGGCGAAATCGACTCTTATGAAGAAGTGAGCCCTGACTACAGTGACGCCGAAGGAAAAATCTCCGGAGAATTGAATAATAGCGTTCATAACTCTGCAAAAAGTTTCTCCGCGGAAGCGAGCAGGAAAGCACACGAAACTGCAATCGGTGTCCCCGAAAAGATGGCTGCAGAAGAAGCCATAGACTACTTTGAGGAAGAAGACGACCTTGCGTACGCTCCCGCACCGGTCGAAAAGAGCAAGTCCGACCTTTTTAACTTTCTGCATAGAAAGGACAAAAAGTCCGAGCCTACGGAAGTCATCCGCATTGACGAACCCAATGCCCGTCAGCGCGAAGAAATCATAGCTTCCGGACTCACGGAAGACGAGGTTGCCTGGCGCACTCAGGAAGGTCTGACGAACCAGATGCCCCGCAAGGGACAAAAATCCGTAGGCCAGATCGTCGCCTCCCACGTATTCACATACTTCAACCTTCTGAACGGTCTCCTCGGCGTTCTCGTAATAATGACGGGGCAGATCAAGAATGTTCTCTTCCTCGGCACCGCGATCTCCAATACTCTGATCGGTATCATTCAGGAGCTGAAGGTCAAGAGCCTGATCGACCAGCTGAGCGTCATCACAACGACCAGAGTAATGGTCCTTCGGGGCGGAACAAAAAATGAGATCTCCGTAAACGATATTGTCCTGGACGATATTGTATATCTCGAACCCGGAGATCAGGTCGTGACGGACGGTTCTGTTTACAGTTGCCGGGGACTCGAAGTCAATGAATCCATGCTGACCGGCGAATCCAAACCTGTGAAGAAGGCGGAGGGGGATCCGATCCTCTCGGGAAGTTTTATCTCCGCCGGCACAGCTATCATGCAGGTCGAAAAAGTCGGCCAGGATTGTTACGCAGCCCAGCTCGTCAGCAAGGCAGCCCACAAGAAACGGGCCCAGTCCGAGATGCAGCGGTCCATCGGCCGCATCATCAAAGTGGTCTCTGTTGCTCTGATTCCGATCGGAATCCTGCTGTTCCGCAGCCAGCTTGTCGCGAACGGCGGCGACACCAACGCGGCCATCATCCGCACCGTCTCCGGAGTGATCGGAATGATCCCGGAAGGACTGGTCCTTCTTACTTCCGTATCCTTCATCATAGGCGTAGGTCGACTTGCCCGAAAACAGGCGCTTGTCCAGGAAATGGCGGCGATTGAGTCGCTGGCGAGAGCAGATATCATTTGCACAGATAAGACCGGCACTATCACGACCGGTGAACTCAGGGTGGAAGAGATTCTCCCCTTCGGCGATGCGACGATCGATACAGTGAAAGAGATCATGGCGCGCCTCAACGGAGCATTTGATGATGCAAATGCCACGCAGACCGCCGTCGATCAATACTTCGGAAAGAAAAATGACTGGGCGATACGCGAAACGATACCGTTCTCATCGGCCCGCAAATACAAGGCAGTCTCCTTCTCCGATGCCGGTGACTTTGTCGTCGGTGCACCGGAGTTCCTGATTCCCGAAGACAAAGAGCTTCTGGATCGAATCAACCGGTATTCGAAGCAGGGCTACCGTGTCCTTCTCCTCGGCAGGTCCACCGGAATAAGTGCAGAGCAGGGTGACAAGGGCACTATAACGCCGCTGGCCGCAATCATTATATCCGACATAATCAAGGAGGACGCGAGGGAAGTATTCCAATACTTTGCGAAAGCTCATGTCGCCGTAAAGGTCCTCTCCGGAGACAACCCGGTCACGGTATCCACCGTCGCTCAAAAAGCCGGCGTCATAGGTGCCGAGAATTATGTCGACGCTTCCAAGCTGCCGACCGACCCGATTGCACTCGCACAGGAGATCTCAAAATACAGCGTATTCGGACGCGTGAGGCCGGAGCAGAAACAGGCATTTGTGAAGGCATGGCAGGCCAACGGCAAGACCGTCGCTATGGTCGGCGACGGCGTGAACGATGTTCTGGCTATCAAGGATTCCGACTGCGGTATCGCCATGGCGGCAGGTTCCGAGGCGGCAAAACAGGCAGCTCACATCGTGCTCCTCAATTCCGATTTCTCCTCCATGAAGGATATCGTGAGCGAGGGCAGGACGATTATTGCAAATATCGAGCGCGTCAGCTCTCTGTACCTCACCAAGACGATTTATTCGTGCATCCTAAGCATCCTGTTCATCTTCCTGAGGTCGCCCTATCCGTTCACGACTCTGCAGATGGGTCTCATCAATCTGTGTGCTATCGGACTCCCGAGTTTCCTGCTCACGCTGGAGAAACAGGAGAATGTCACATCGGAAGGGTTCATGCGCCACGTGCTGAAGGTCGCTCTTCCGTCAGCGATGACGATGGTTTCGGCGGTCCTGATCGTGCAGTTCCTGAACTTCCTGTTCCCGTGGGACGTGGATGTCTTCTCGACGTTCAACCTTATGCTCGGCGGTCTCGTTGCCCTGCTGGTCGTCGCGGAGGTGTGCCACCCGCTTAAAGGACATCAGTATCGTCAGTTCATCGTATATCTCTGTATTGCGATCTTCCTCGGTGCGGTGCTCCTGCTGCCGAGCTTCTATGACATGCATTCGATCTTCATGTGGTGGTCGCTGCTTCTCATTCCGCTCATGCTGCTGGTCATGATGATGATCTACTGGTACTCGAGGCTTACCAACAAGCTCATGATCCGGCTGTACAGGGAGCAGGAGAGGCGTGAGGCGTCTTTCAGGGATAGAATTCGGAGATAAAAAAACGGAAGCAGCTACCGCTGCTTCCGTTTTTTTCTGAACTAATTGCTTGCACAACTCAAACTTCCCACTTCATACATAGATTTCAGTCGAAATCATTAAAAATGCAATCGGAGCGGCGTCGTCGAGCGGCCGGTACTTTAAAAATTCGAGCTTTAGCGATGAATTTTTATTAGTACCGCTGCCAGCGAGACCGAGCGAGAGCGTCCCGACGATGCATTTTTTTATGATGAGACTGCTACAGGACTGCAAGTGGGAAGTTTTAGTTACCTTACCTTATACAGCACCGCCGAGAACGCCGGCAGCTGAATGGGTACCCCGTTCATCGACGACGCACGCACAAACCTGCCGCGCACTTCCTTCGTCCTTCCGCTGAACCTCTCCCAGTCGGTGTTCAGAATCTCCTCCAATGCACAGGATTTCTCCGGATGCATCCAGTAGACCTGATCGCGGTTCGAGAAATTGAACAGCGCAATCACACTGTCCTTATTCTTATTTTTCGCATAGCGCTGGATACCGTATATATTCCGCCCGTTATCATTGATTGTGACCCAGCGGAAGCCCTCGGGCTCATAGTCCATCTCATAGAGTGCCGGAGTCGCGCTGTACACCTTCCCGAGCTCCGCAAAATAGTGCCGGAAAGAATCGTGCATCGGGTACTGGAGAAGGAAGTAATCCGGTTCCTTCGTCTCATCCCACTCGCGGAACATCGCGATCTCATTTCCCATAAAGTTCAGGGTCTTGCCCGGGTGCACCAGCATATACATATAGAGCGCGCGAGCCTGCGGGAACTTCATCTCATACTCGCCGAAGATCTTGTCAATAATCGTCTTCTTTCCGTGAACGACCTCATCGTGGGACAGCGGAAGCATATGCCGTTCATTGTAGAAATAGTGCATGGAAAATGTCAGCTTGCCCGGTAGATCCTTTCTCTCATCGGACTGTTTCATAAAATAGTCGAGCGTATCGTTCATCCATCCGAGATCCCACTTGTAGTCAAATCCCAGACCGCCTGCCCATGCCGGCTTCGTGCAGCCCGGATAAGACGTCGAATCCTCTGCGATCAGCATAGCTGTCGGGTGCAGGACATGAATTCCCTCATTCATGTTCTTCAGGAATTCAACCGCTGTCTCATTCACTCCGCGTCTCTCATCGCCCATCCAGTAAATGACACGGCTGATCGCATCCATACGCAGACCGTCGAAATGATACTCCGACAGCCAGTAATTTGCCGCAGACTGCATGAACGACATGACCTCGCGCCGCGCATAGATAAAGTTGCGTGTACCCCATTCGCTGTCAGAGACGTCGCTTGCAGGATATTCGTAGAGCTCCGTTCCGTCATACTCTTTGAGAGCATAGTAATCATTTGCAAAATGCGCTGGGACGAAGTCAACGATCGCACCGATTCCCGCGTTATGCAGCTTATCAACCAGCTTTTTCAGCTGCGTCGCTGTCCCGTAGCGTGATGTCGGGGCGTAGAATCCGGTCTGCTGATAGCCCCAGGATCCGTCGAACGGATGCTCCGCAAGCGGCATAAACTCGACGTGCGTGAAGCCGAGGCCCTTGCAGTACTCAATCAGGTCGTCCGCGATCTCATCATACTTGTACCAGCCGTTCGGATCGTTTTCATTGCGCTTCCAGGAACCCACATGCATTTCAAAAATGCTGAGCGGCTTGTCATAGTTAAGCGTTCTTGACTTCATCCACGCCTCATCTGTGAACGTGTACTCGTCAAGATCTCTTATGATCGATGCAAATGCCGGCCGCAGCTCCATTCCGAACCCATACGGGTCGCAGTGCTCTATGCGTCCGAGCTTGCTGTAGATGACATACTTGTACATCTGTCCGACTTTGGCGTCCGGCACGGTGAGCTCGAAAAATCCCTTCCTGTTGGCATCGGACATCGGTGCCTCCGTCCAGTTGTTGAACTCGCCGATCAGTGCTACTTTCATTGCATTCAGAGCAAATGTCCTGAAGACCACTCCGCCGCCCGGCAGCAGATGTGCTCCCAAAAAGTCATACGCCTTAAATTCCTTACCGTTGTAAAACTTCTGAAAATCCATAATTTGTTCCTCCAGGGTCAGGCGGCCATGCTTGCATGGTCATCTGACCCGCCAATCAAAGTTTGAAAGTTTACTTTCAAACTTGCTCTTACTAACTGTTTTTAGAGTATCCTGCTGCCCGTATGCTTGTCGATATACAACAGGGGTCATTTGTATATGGCAGGGGTATCTTACGATTAAAAAACCGGCTGGTGTTACCCAGCCGGTTATAAAGCAATTACTGATATCCCCACTCCATACGTAGATCACTGTCACAATCATGAAAATGACCTGTGGGCAGTTCTAACCGATTATTCTTCAGCAGCTTTCTTCTTCGTAGCTCTCTTTCTGGTTGTCTTCTTAACCTCTTCTACGACCTTCTCGCCTGCTTCTGCAGCTTTATCGCCGATCTCAGCAGCAGCCTTCTTGACAGCTTTCTTTCTCGCTGTCTTCTTCGGTTCGTCTGTCACATAATCGAACTCGAATACCGCACATCCGTATGCCGGAAGATCATAAGCGATTGCGTACGGTCTGTTATCGCACTCGCCCTCGGTAGCCTTGTAGGTCTTCTTCGCTCTCTCCTCTGTTCCGCCATACTTCGGATCCATGGAGTTAAGGACCAGCTTGTAGTTGCCGAGAACCGGAACACCGCATCTGTAATCCGGACGAGCCATCGGAGTCATATTCAGGACGAACAGAAGACTCTTCTTGCCGTCGGAGGACTTACGCATGAAGCTGTAGATACTGCGGTCAGCGTCATCAGCATTGATCCATTCGAATCCGAGCGGATCGTAGTCTGTGCCATGGAGGCACTGATACTTCGCATACATCTTCCACAGATCGCGTACATAATCCTGCAGCTGCTTATTCAGATCCGTCTCGAGCAGGAACCAGTCGATCTCACGCTCCTCGCTCCACTCTCTCTGCTGACCGAATTCCTGGCCCATGAAGAGAAGCTTCTTGCCCGGGTGACCCATCATATAAGTATAGCCTGCACGCAGGTTGTGGAACTTGTCCTCATAGATGCCCGGCATCTTGCTCCACATGGAGCACTTCAGATGAACGACCTCATCGTGTGAGAGAACAAGAATATAATTCTCGCTGTATGCATAAGATGTGGAGAATGTCATCTTATAATGGTTGCCCTTGCGGAACAGCGGGTCGAGCTTCATATACTCAAGGAAGTCATTCATCCAGCCCATGTTCCACTTCATGGAGAATCCGAGTCCGTCTTCCTCGACCTTGGCTGTGACCTTCGGCCATGCGGTGGATTCCTCAGCGATCATGACAGCGCCCTTATTTCTGCCGAGCAGGCAGGAATTCATATGTTTAAAGAACTCGATTGCTTCGAGGTTCTTATTCTCACCATACTTGTTTGCGACCCACTCGCCGTCTTTCTTGCCGTAATCCAGATACAGCATGGAAGCGACAGCGTCTACGCGCAGACCGTCAACATGGAAGAATTCTACCCAGTAAAGGGCATTGGCCATAAGGAAGTTCTTGACTTCCGGACGACCGTAATTATAAATCTTGGTTCCCCACTCCGGATGCTCGCCCTGGCGAGGATCCTTGTGCTCATAGAGCTCTGTTCCGTCGAAGCATGCAAGACCTGCGGCGTCTTTCGGGAAGTGAGCCGGTACCCAGTCAAGGATGACGCCGATTCCCTTCTTATGGAAATAGTTGACCATGTACTGGAAGTCGTTCGGAGTTCCGTAGCGGGATGTCGGTGCATAGTAGCCCGTTACCTGATATCCCCAGGATCCGTCAAACGGATGCTCGGCAATACCCATCAGCTCGATATGAGTGTAGCCCATGTCCTTGCAGTAATCGGCTGCTTTCTCAGCAAACTCACGATAATTGTAGAAGCCTTCCTTGCCTCTTCCGGCTGATTCGGGATGCTTCATCCAGGAGCCGATATGGCATTCATAGATGATCATCGGATCACTCTTTATATCAAATTTCTGGCGTTTCTTCATCCATGCGGAATCCGTCCATTTCAGATTGCGGAGATCTGCAATAACGGATGCTGTGCCCGGACGGAGCTCAGCCTGATTTCCGAACGGATCGGCTTTGTAAAGGTGCTCGCCCTGGTAACCGATGATAAAGTACTTGTACATCTGGCCGGCTTTCGCATTGGGAATGAACCCCTGCCATACGCCGATGTCATCTTCATTTGTGATGATGTTAGCCTCAGTATCCCAGTCATTGAACTCACCGATGACAGATACACGCTGTGCATTCGGAGCCCACACTGCGAAGTAAGTTCCGTCTACTCCGTCGATGGTGGTGGGGTGCGCACCGAGCTTCTTATAAAGATCGTAGTGCGTAGCATGACCGAAAAGATACTGATCCAGTTCTGAAAACAGATATTCATTTTCCATAGGATTACCTCTTCTTTCGCAGCAGAAGCTGCTTCTCCTTTATTTAGTGCATTATGCCGAAATCCCCCCAGATACACGGGGACATTATATGTATTATTATAAACTTAAATGGGGTGCATGTAAATAAATTTTATGCACCCCATTTCGTGAAATTGATATTCAATTTGTATAATTCGGCAATTTTACCATATCTTTTGTGTAATGTTATGATACTTGGGCACATCCTACATGAGCAAGAAGTGAGGGAAGGACCCCACGAATTGCGAATGTAGGACAGGATTGTGGGAGTGAGTAAGCACGGAACAATCCGTAATCGACTTTTAGCGACCTTATCGGAAATGTGCCGGCAGACTCTCAGGAGTCAGGGAAACAGGAACAGCCGACGCGCATTTTCCTCAGTAATCCGCTCGACCTCCTCAGGGCTCACGCCCTTCAGCTCAGCGATCGCCTGCACCACATACGGCAGATACAGCGAACAATTTCGCTTTCCCCGGTAAGGCACCGGAGCAAGATACGGGCAGTCCGTCTCAAGTATTATGTACTCAAGCGGCGTGTCCGCCACGACTTCCTTGATCTTTTTGGCATTTTTAAATGTTACGACACCGCCGATTCCCAGATAAAACCCGAGTTCCCGTGTATAGATCCGAGCCTGTTCCGCCGAATAAGAATAGCAGTGCATGACGCCTTTTCGCTCAGTCGGGCCGCTGCTCGCGCCCGGCGCAGCCGACCCGTGCAGGGCTTCCCACAGAGAACCCTTTCCGTACATTTCCCGAAGAATCTCCAGCGTATCCGCCGCTGCTTCCCTCGAGTGAATAACGACCGGTTTACCGCACTCCAGTGCCAGATTGATCTGCTTTCGGAAAGCCGCCTTCTGAAGCTCCTGCTCCTCTTTGTTCCAGTAATAATCGAGCCCGATCTCGCCAACGGCAAGGACCTTCGGATTCTTCATGTCCTCACGAATTTCCCCGAGCAGCTCATCTGTGAGATCTCCGATTTCATCCGGATGTAGACCCATGGCACCATAGACAAAGTCATAGCGATCCATCAGGCTGCGGATCTTCGGCAGGCTCTCCTTCGTGGATCCGATGTCCAGCACAAGACCGATATTATTCTCCTGCAGTGACCCGATGAGCTCCTCCCGATCCGCATCAAAGGCCTCGTCGTCATAGTGTACGTGTGTATCTATTATCATATGCCTTCCTCATTCTGCCAATGCTTCTACGCATTATTCTTGATTTCTGCAACAAGTAAAATTTACGGAAGTAAGGAGCAGTTTTGTCCTTACTTCCGTAGTTTCAATTGCTATCACATAATTAGCTTTAACAAATCTCCGATCCCGCCGGGAACTCACCCTTCTCCGGCGTCATCAGGGAAAGATTGCCCTCCGCATCCTCAGCGCAGAGGATCATGCCCTGGCTCTCAAGCCCTGCCATCTTCCGCGGCGCAAGATTCACGATGACCATGACCTTCTTGCCCACCATGTCTTCCGGTGTGTACTTCGGACGAAGTCCGGAGCAGATCTGAACCGTCTCATTCGGTCCGATTTTGACCTGAGAGCAGAGAAGCTTCTTTGATTTCTTTACAGCTTCGCATTTAATGATTTCACCGACGCGGAATTCGCATTTCGCAAAATCGTCGTATGTGCAGATCTCCTTGTGCTCTATCGGAGCAGCCTCGGCCTCAGCTTTCTCCTCAGCCTTTTCTTCCGCTTTCTCCTCCGTCTTCGGTGCAAGTGCAGCCTTCTGGGCTTCCTCAATCACCTCGACCTGCTTCAGAACATCCTCGACCTTCATTCTTGCGAACAGGATCTCCGGTTTATCCGTTACCTTATTGCCTGACGGATAGTTTCCGACGTGTGTGAGATCTTCGAGGTCCACAACAGAAGCGTTGATCTGCGCGAAAATCTTCTCGACTGTTTCCGGCATGAAGGCCTGAAGAAGAGACGCACCGGTCGTGATACCGTCAAGCAGGTTGTAAAGCACTGTCGCCAGTCTGTCCTGCGCAGCCTCATCCTTTGCAAGCTTCCACGGCTCTGTCTCATCGATATACTTGTTGCATCTCTTGAAGAGATTGAATATCTCTGTCAGCGCATCCGCAACATGAAGTCTTTCCATGTGCCCCTCGACCTTGCCGACAGCAGCTGTCATATGAGCGTGAAGGTCATCATCGATGCCCTGATCGTCGCAAATGCCCCGGTTCTCGGCAACGCCTCCGAAATATTTGTTGCTCATGGCGATTGTACGGTTCACGAGATTGCCCATTGTATTGGCAAGCTCGGAGTTCATGCGCTCGACCATCAGCTCCCAGGAGATGACGCCGTCATTTTCAAACGGCATCTCGTGAAGCACGAAATAACGTACCGCGTCGACGCCGAATATTCCTGCCAGATCGTCCGCGTAGATTACATTGCCCTTGGACTTGCTCATCTTGCCGCCGCTCTGGAGCAGCCACGGATGACCGAAGACCTGCTTCGGAAGCGGAACATCCAGAGACATAAGGAAGATCGGCCAGTAAATAGTATGGAAGCGAATAATATCCTTACCGATCAGATGGAGATCCGCCGGCCAATACTTCTTGAAACGGTCAGTATGGTTGCCGTCCGCATCATATCCGATACCCGTGATGTAGTTTGTCAGCGCATCCAGCCATACATAGGTGACATGCTTCGGATCGAAATCGACCGGGATACCCCATGTAAAGGATGTTCTGGAAACACACAGATCCTGCAGACCCGGGAGAAGGAAGTTGTTCATCATCTCATTCTTGCGGGATTCCGGCTGAATGAATTCGGGATGCGTGTTGATGTGCTCGATCAGGCGGTCTGCGTATTTGCTCATCTTAAAGAAATAAGCTTCCTCGGATGCCGGAGAGACTTCTCCTCCGCAGTCCGGGCACTTGCCGTCCACGAGCTGTGACTCTGTATAGAAGGACTCGCAGGCGGTACAGTACATTCCCTCATAGGAACCCTTGTAGATGTCACCCTTCTCGTACATCTTGCGGAACATTTTCTGTACCTGTCTCTCATGATCTTCGTCCGTTGTACGGATGAACTTATCATAAGAAGTATTCATGAGATCCCAGATCCTGCGGACTTCCCCTGCCGTCTTGTCGACGTAGGCTTTCGGGGAAACGCCGGCTTCATTTGCTTTATTTTCAATCTTCTGACCATGCTCATCCGTACCGGTCTGGAAGAAGACATCGTATCCTTCCTGACGCTTAAAACGGGCGATAGCATCGGCCAGAATGATCTCATACGTATTTCCGATATGCGGCTTGCCTGATGTGTAGGCGATGGCCGTCGTGATGTAGTATTTTCCTCTGTCCTTCATTCTGCACTCCTCCTCTTTTTGCAAAATACCTGGAATTCCCGGGTATCGTTACAATCATACTCTCTTTTGAGCTATTGCGCAAGGCGATGGAATCGCCCGAAATTCGATCATGAGGTTCGCGGAGCGGTTCTCATGATAGGCCTTGTCGGAAGTTCCGTAAGGAACTCCCGGCAAAAGGGCGATGAAATCGCCCGAAATTCGATCATGAGGTTCGCGGAGCGGTTCTCATGATATACGTAGTCTCGCCGTCCGAATACGCCACCTGCCCAAGACTCTGGAGCAGGGAATCATTGAGATCCGGGTACTTCTGCCGCTCCAGCTGCCCGATATAAATATATGAAATATTATACTTATCGATCAGCTGCCGCACCGTCTCCTCGTCCTGCGACGTGTAAATCGTCTGGCAATCTGCAGCCCTGACGTTCAGCGAATCCGTATCGTTTCTCCACAGCCATTCATGGACGTACCAGCCCAGTACCGTAGGAAGTCCCGTCGCAACGGAAACACGCTGATAATCCGTATAGCTGTCGCCCGGTGCCTCCAATACCACGGGCCGTCCGGTGACCTTATTATTGAGCCAGCTGATGGCGTCAAAGTCCGTGCTCATCGACTCGTCCACAAAGACCGATGCGTCTGTGCTGATCCGGTTATTGCTCTTGAAGACATTCCCGAACCACGAGTCAATACTCTTAAAGATATATCCCGCCGTGAACACGACCAGCACCAGTGCGATAATCGAAAAGATCCTTCCGGCTCTTCTGCCGCGAAGGTAGCATCTCTCGATCACATATCCCATCATCATGCCGAACAGGATGAAGGCCTGATATGTCAGCTTGAACATCGTATTGGCGCGGTAATGTTCTCCGCCGTAAATATCCTTCACATAGATGACCTCCGGCATGAGGATGAGTCCCAGCGCACAAAGACCGATCAGAATCACCACAAGATCCGGCAGATACAAGCCGAACAGCACTCTGCCGTCGTCCGAAGAATCCTCGATCATAGGTCCCTCATCGAGCGCCTGTTTCTTCTCCTCGTCCGTGGCATTTTTCCGGAATTTCAGCCGGGCAAATGCTCTCGCAGCCGTCTTTCTCTCCTGCTCCGCCTCCTCAGCGTCACTCATCGCCGGCTTTTCCTCAAACAGCTCTGCAGGCTTCTCATCGTCTTCAGCCTCTTCCGCCTCCGAATTCTCGCCGGCCGATACCGCTTCCGTCATGAGTTCCTGATTTTTAGCTGCACCCGCGGCTGATATCCGGTCATCCTTGCCGTCAGCATCAGCTGCGGCTTCGACCGAACCGTTTGCACTGTCTGCCGCTGCATTGCGCACAGCGGACGATGCACGCATTTCCGCAAAATGGTTTCTTTGCTCAAGGACGATCATGAGGATGAATCCGGCGAGCACCGCCATCGGAAGTCCCCACAAAACCAGGAACTGGTAGGGCACCGTGTGCGTTGTACACAGACCGATTTCCGAAGAAATCTGGTCAAAGTTCATTGTGAAGGGAAGGCATGCGATATACCCAATGACAAATGCCTCCGCCGCCTGACCCGCCATGACGACCGCAAATCGGACAAGATCTTTCTGATACTTCCATAGATTCATAAAGAATACTATAGAGCCGCAGACAACGAAATAAATCGGAAAATCCCAGAAATTTGTAAAACGGAAAATTCCCGTGAAGAAACCGATCAAAATAATCTCCGGCTGTGCAAGGATCTCAATAAGCAGAGTCTTTGTGGTGAGCCGCTTCGGCTTGCGGGAAGGATCCGTCTCCGCAAGAACCTTCTGCGCATACGCATAAGCGATAGCCGTGACTGCGACCACAAAGAGAATATCAAGATAGTGCGCATGCAGGTCACCGAGAACCGTGGAGTAAGCGGGATATTCATGAATCGTCTTATCCGGAAGATCCGGATCATATCCTATATAACGCGTGGAATCCGGGAACCAGTAAGCGTACTCATCCCCCCTCGCGCTGTAGATGAGCGGTTTGATAATACCGTAGATAACGTAATGAAAATTTCCGCAGAATGCGACTGCCCATCCGGCAATCGTCGCTGATACCCACGGAGCTTCCTTCCCTAACTTTCCGAAACGATCCCGCATCAGCTGCCAAACCAGGGAAAACGGAGCGCAGAAAGAAAATGTCGTAACCAGCGCGCGCATAACATTGTACCCGACGCCGACATTGATGCCTGTCAGCTTGATCATCCAGGCCGTAACATACTGTCCTCCATAATAATAGTTGATCGGTTCACCGGAATACCACATATCCTCGAACGGCAGCCAGAGTGATCTCATCATGGACGTCAGGAAACCATAATCCATGAATTTCTCCGTACCGTAGGCTTCCGGCTTAAAGCCGATGATCCACACCCATATAAGGTAAATAAAGAGGAACAGGACTTCCTCAACTGCGATCAGAACATAATTGGCCTCACTGAACAGTGTCTCCATCTTCAGCTTGAAGAACAGCGCAATATTCAGGGCAAACAGCACAACGGTGACGATCAGCATGTTGAGCTGAACGAATTTCAGTATGTGCATACTGTTCAGCCAGAAAAACACCATAGACGAAATCAGAATCGCTATAGATTTAGAAAATATCCAGCCCCGGTCCTCGAACCTTCGAAATATAAGTCCCGTGAGAGGCATAAAGCCCAGACCGAGAGCTGCTGTAAATAACCACCAGACAATTATACTCACTGATATACCTTCTTTCTGAAAATTATATCATCTTCAAGAACGCCTCAGCGTTCTTGCCGCGACTTGCGCGGCGCCAAGGCACCTTCCTCTGCGCACGTCTGCGATCCGCCGAAGGCTTGCCGGCTTCATCCATACGAATCCTTTTTTCGCCGGTTATCAATACAGTATACCTTTTTTCTTTGTATGTATCAAGGAAACAAAACATGAGATTCAATCTCAGTTAGCATTGGCTATTCTTGCATTTTGTGATATCGTGTACATGTAATCAGAAATCAATGTGTCATTCGGTCTGTTGACACACCATTTTAATAAAAACAACGGAATCGAAGCGGCACATCGAGAGACAAAGGCATTTGTCTTAATTTTAATAAAGTAAGGAGAAAGAGCTATGGCAAAATGGGTATGTTCAGTATGTGGTTATGTTCATGAAGGTGACACTCCTCCGGAAAAGTGCCCGGTATGTAAGGTTCCGGCTGAGAAGTTCGTTAAGCAGAGCGAAGAAATGACATGGGCATCAGAGCATGTAGTCGGCGTTGCATCGGATGTTCCGGAAGACATCAAAGCAGATCTCCGTTCTAATTTCGAAGGCGAGTGCTCTGAAGTCGGTATGTACCTTGCAATGGCTCGCGTCGCTTTCCGCGAAGGCTATCCGGAAGTCGGTCTCTACTATGAGAAGGCTGCATTTGAAGAAGCAGAACATGCTGCTAAATTCGCTGAGCTTCTCGGCGAAGTCATCACAGACAGCACAAAGAAGAACCTTCAGCTTCGCGTAGATGCCGAGAACGGCGCAACAGCCGGCAAGACAGATCTCGCAAAGAGAGCAAAAGCCCTCAACCTCGATGCAATCCATGACACAGTACATGAGATGGCTCGCGACGAGGCTCGTCACGGCAAAGCTTTCAAGGGTCTGCTTGACAGATACTTCGGCTAAAGAACAGTTCACGTTGCATCAGCATCGTTACATCTACAGATCATGATATCAGCAGGGGAGCAGACATGCTCCCCTTGCATTCGCTGAAATCCGTGTCATGAATCTGCAGTGCATACGACAATTTAAGCCCCGCTCGCGAGACTTCACGCAGGACTTAAGGTTCAGTGTCAGCTGACGTAATTTCAAACCGGATCCCTGCACATCCTCTCGGTGCCGGGCAAGTAATAGAAAGGAGTCCAATATGGCAAACAAATACGCAGGAACAAAAACAGAAAAGAATCTCTGGGAAGCTTTTGCAGGCGAATCTCAGGCACGCAACAAATACACCTATTTTGCATCCCAGGCAAAGAAAGCCGGTTACGAACAGATCGCAGCGATCTTCCTTGAGACAGCTGATCAGGAAAAAGAGCATGCAAAAATCTGGTTCAAAGAGCTCGAGGGAATCGGTGATCTTGAAGCCAACCTGACCGCAGCGGCAGCAGGTGAGAACGAAGAGTGGACAGACATGTATGTCCGCATGGCAAATGAAGCCAAGGAAGAGGGCTTCGATGAACTGGCAGCGAAATTCCTCCTGGTCGCAGATGTTGAGAAGAGACACGAGGAGCGCTACAACCAGGTCCTGAATCATCTCAAAGAAGGAGCTACCTTCGAGAGCAACGAAGAGGGAACTCTCTGGAAGTGCAGGAACTGCGGCGCCATCTTCGAAGGCAAGGAGCCGCCGGAAGTATGCCCGGTATGTGCACATCCGAAGGCTTACTTTGAGAGAAGAGCTGAGAACTATTAATCGAATATCCCTATAAAAGAGGAGTGCCCCGGTGGAGAACCACCGGGGCAATTATTATGAAAAATTGTTGTGAGGTTTACTCACTTGGTCTTCGTATTTGATATTGTTATACTATCAGATAAATATGAACAAATTATGAACTTCCGGACTTTTATCGTTGATTTTCACAAACTATACGAAATCAATCCGAAATTTTTATGCACTTTCACGAACCAAACCTCACTCACGCGGCTTTGGGCGGAATTTAAGTCAGCGCTATCCGACATAATCCTGACCGGATTCCCGACCTCAGCCTTCTCCTCTGAATATGCTCAGGATCCGTTCCAGCAGACTCTTAAGAAGCGCCCAGAATCCGTTCACCTCCTCGTCCGTGATCCCGTACTGTGAAAGATCGAGACCGCTCGATTTCAGATCCTCATAAATTCCCTTTGCCTGTTCCGTCAGAGTGGCGGCGTCAATATCAAGCGCTGCAATCTTCTGCATCAGAGAGATAATCTGCTGTTTCTGTTCTTCCGTCAGCTCTATTCCCATCTGCTCGGAGACATTATTGATCGTCACGTAAATATCTCCCTCATTCGTGATGTTCTGCACAACAATGATCTCTTTAACAGCGGCAATCAGCTGTGCTGCCTTCTCCGGATCTCCGAGTGCTTCCGCTATGGATCCGGTCGTGACGAGCTCGTCCGTCGCTCCGTCAATATATTGCGGGTCAATGACCTTTCCGTAAATCTTTGAGTAAGCCTTCATAGCTCCTACCAGCGCGGCCGTTCCCGAAATCGGCGACGGACCGGCAACCGTTACGGAAGCGTTCTTCATGCCTGCGGTGGCAAGCGCGTTTTCATACATGGACGGCGTGCAGTAGGTAATGTTGTGGGTCTCGACCGAGATGCCATGACCGGACGGTTCCACAACGACCTTGCATGATGAGAGGGCGTTGGTGCCGATCACGCTGGACGCGACATACGCGTCGAGATATTCATGTTCTTCGGCATTTGTCACCGTAACGACCGTATCACCCGCAAGATCCGCCTCGGTCACACCGAGAAGCTGAAGAACGGTCGCTCTCTGGCCGGCATCGAGATCCGCTCCGAGAGCAACATAGGGTTTCGTAGCTGCAATTGTCGACACAGGCTGCATAAGTGCACCCGCCGCCGTGACAAACGCCACCGACAGGGCGGCTATTCTTTTTAAATTCATACAATTCTCCTTTCCGATCCTGGCTCACAGGTAAACTCTTTCCGGTTAAGAGTCCCGAAAAACGTTCATGACTGAATGTCGTAAATCGTTTTCATGATAGCAGAAATCTCTGAAATATCTGTGAACACCGCAGCCATCATCTTCATCTGTCCGGAGTGATCTGCACTGACCCGTATTTTGGAAAGAGAGGCATTCCGGCATGCCTGTTCATTTCACATTTCAGAAAGCACGAAAACGTTGAGAACGCAGACCGGGCTGCACAGCCGACATGCGGGTACATTCACATCTCGGAAAGCACATCCGCAAGGCGTGCAAATTCCTCAAGCGAGAGCTTCTCGCCGCGCACCGTGCGCTCAAGGCCGCATTTGTCAAGAGCTTCCCCCACCTGTTCTTTGGAATAGGAGAACCCCGCATAATTTGCAATCCCGTTCTGAAGAGTCTTCCTCCTCTCGTTAAAGGACGCGCGGATGACGTCGAACAGCATCTTCTCATCCTTTACACTGACCGGCGGCGTGCTGTGCCGTTTCATGTGGACGATAGCGCTCTCCACCTTCGGCCTCGGCATGAAAGATTCCGGCTCCACGATGAAAGAAATCTCCGGATTCGTGTAATAGCGGACGGCCAGCGAAAGCGCACCGTAGGTCTTGCTTCCGGGCTCCGCGATCATACGCTCCGCGACCTCTTTCTGCACCATGACCGTCAGCTGTGAAAACGGCGCTCCACTCTCAAACAAACCCATCAATATGGGAGTCGTGATATAATACGGAAGATTTGCGCATAACTTGAGAGGCGCTCCGCTATTTTCCTTCTCAGCGATCGCCCGGATATCCGTTTTCAAAATGTCCGCATTCAGGACCGTGACGTTGTCCCACCCGCTCAGAGTATCCTCCAGAATCGGGAGCAGTGCTCGGTCGATCTCCACAGCGCACACTCTGCCGGCGTAAGTTGCCAGATACTGTGTCAGCGTGCCGATTCCCGGTCCGATCTCCAGCACAAAGTCATCCTTCGTGATCTCAGCCGTGTCAATGATTCCCTCCAGCACGGACTCATCTATCAGAAAATTCTGCCCATATTTCTTACGGAAAGAGAAACCGTATTTCTTCAGCACCTCGGTGCAGCGCGCGCGGTTTCCCAGATAGGGGGTCGGCATAATTATATCCTCCTTGCCAAATTCTTCTGCTCAAATTCGGGAAGCGTTTCCTTATTTGATGTTGTGTGACATACTCCCGACACTTACGCTAACGCTTAGACGGGAGAATTCTTGTTTTATCATGTTAAAGAATACCGGTCTTCACTGCAAAAAAGCACATGAAAACCGGTATTATACAGTACCCGTAAGGATCAGGAACACCTATGAGTTCTCTCCGCGCCTCGCTAAATGCGAAACGCCTTCCTGTTACAGGTAAAATCTTTCTTTAGAATCTGAAATCCTTCTCTCTCAGCCAGATCCTGCCATCCTCCGCCGTCGCATTCTTCCGGAAGAGGGACGCAATCTTCGGACCTTTTGAGCGCTCGATTGCCTGGTCTACCATCTTCTTGACCTTACCGACGACGACCGGCTCGTTATCTTTCTGATTTTCACCGATCATGGTGTACAGGGCAAGCGTGCCCATCTCGTCGAGCTTGTAACCCTGTTCATTTGCATATGTTCTCGCAAATGTCACCAGCTCATCATTCGTAAATACCGGTATGATGATCGTAGATGTGAATTTCTTTGCAAAGTCCTCATGTTTCCCCAGCATAGCCATGAGGTCTGCCTTCTCATCCTCGAGAATGACAACAAGGCTATCCGTGCGGAATTCCATCGCCTTGTTAAGATTCTCGACGAACTCATCGCTGAGGCTTCCGGCGCCCTCGATAAGCAGGAAACCACCCGCCATATGATTAACGATCTCAGCCGCATCCTTGTCATTCAGATCTTCACCGATCACCTTGGCGACCTTCGCCGCCTCGATATTCAGATCCATGCAGGCCGCGCAAATCAGTGCGTCTGCAAGACGTGTCTTGCCGGAAAGCTGTCTTCCCATAATGAGGACATTGCCGGATTTGGACGTCTTATCTCCCGCATTATTGTGAATATCCGCAAGTGCCAGTGTAGCCTGCTGGCTGATTCCGGGTATATCTGTAAAGTAAGAGAAAAGAATCTCTTCTTCCTCGGTGAACTTTCTCGGAATAACTTCGACGCGCTCAAGAATCTTCGGTGCGGGAGCGACCGGTTCCGGTTCGGGTTCTTCCTCAGGCTCCTCTTCAGCCGTTTCGGTCTCATCAGCTTCATCTTCAGAACCGCCCTCGGTCTCATCGGAGTCATCATCGGAGTCATCATCTTCTGCAAATGGCTCCCCGCTCTCATCCTCCGACTCATCCCCAGGTTCATCTTCGTCAGAAGTCGTTTCTTCACTATCACCCGTGTCGTTATCTTCCTCTTCGCCGATCAGTTCTTCGTCGTCAGCCGACTCCTCGGATACCTCTTCGTCCGGCTTCTCCTCGTCCTCCGCGGCCTCTTCCTCATCCGTTTCGTCTTCAAGCTCTGCAGTCGGATCATATTCAAGGCCGTGAGCCGTCATGACCGTGCGTTTTGCAGCGGCTTCCGGACTCTCGAACTCTTCGGAAATGACGATCTGGCTTGCCTCCTCGAAGTTACCTCCTTCTTCCAGAGCCTTCTTCAGCTGTTCCTGGAAACTCTCTGTGCGTGTGAGACCGAGAGACTCGTCCGTCTCTTTTCCGAGCATCTGCTCTCTGTCGTCCCTGCTCTGCTTTACCGGTACAACTTCTCCCTGAGCATCATCCTCGTCGGGAATAATATCCGTTGTCATCTTGTACTCGCTGCCGGATACGGCAAACTCATTCAGGAATGACGCCATCATCTCCTGCAGAGCGCGTTCAGCTTCCTCATCGGCATTCTTCGCCAGCTCTTCGGGAGTGAGCGGAACCGGTTCTTCTTCCGGCTCATCTTCTTCTACTGCATCGGCTTCTTCTATATCTTCCGGGATTTCCTCTTCTGTTTCGGCGTCGTCCTCAGAATCTTCGTCGACGATATCCCAGTCAATTTCTACTGTTTCGACCTCTTCCTCAGCGGTCGTCTCAGCTTCTGCGGCTTCTGCTGCCGCTTCCTCAGCGGTTTTCTCAGTCTCTGAAACCTCTGCTGCCGTCATTGCGGCTTCTTCAGCGGCTTTCTCAGTCTCTGCGGCTTCTGCTGCCGCTTCTTCAGCGGCTTTCTCAGTCTCTGCGGCTTCTGCTGCCGCTTCCTCAGCGGTTTTCTCAGTCTCTGAAACCTCTGCTGCCGTCGTTGTAGCTGCTTTCGCGGCTTTCTCAGCAATCTTGTCTGTACCGTCAGCTGTCTCAGCTGCAACTTGTGTCGCTTCTCTTGCTACAGCTGCCTTCCATGCAGCTTCCTCCTCAGCGTCAGCCAGCGCTGCTCCTTCTGTCTCCTGCACTGCTGAAATCTTTCTTTCCGCAATACCGGATGTCCTCTCTGCCTGCGCCTTCCATGCAGCTTCCTCGGCAGCATCCTCACCTGCCTGCGCTGCAAATTCCCGTGCGAGTGCGGCAGCCTTAGCGGCAGATGCGCCAGCGGCAGCTCCGACCACCTCTTCGGCGGCTCCTACAGGCTTATCGGCAGCTTCGACGGTCTCTTCTGCGGCTTTTGCAGGCTCATTGGCAACTTCAACGGCCTCTTCTGCGGCTCTTGCAGGCTCATCGGCAGCTTCGGCAACAACCTCGTCGACTGATTCAGCGGTCTGTTCTTCGGATGCAGCAACCTCATCGGCAACTTCCTTGACCTCTTCTGCGGCTCCTGCAGGCTCATTGGCAACTTCAACGGCCTCTTCTGCGGCTCCTGCAGGCTCATCGGCAGCTTCCTTGACCTCTTCTGCGGCTCCTGCAGACTTATCGGCAGCTTCAACAGCCTCTTCTGCGGTTGCAGCAGCCTCACCGACAGATTCGGCAGTCTCTTCTGCGAATGCTGCAATCTCTTCGGCAGCTTCCTCGGTCTCTTCTGCGGTAGCAACAGCTTCATTTTCGACCGTCTGCTGCGCACTCTTCATAGCCTCCCAGGCTTTCTCCTCGGCAGCTTCCGTGGCCGCAGTCTCCTCAATTACCCTGACAGGCTCGACTTCTTCGGGCACTTTGACCGGTTTCGGTGCTGTGCGGTCATCGCTCAAAGCGGAACTGACAGTCTCATCCGCTGCGATATCCATCTTATGAATCATCTCCGCTGCGGAGATCTTCCTGCCTTTGTCGGCTTCCTGCGCTGCGGCTTCTTCCTCATCCACAGCAAGATCTGCCGCTTTGGAAATGCGTTCGTCAGCAGTCATGGATTCCTCCATAATAGCTTCTTCCGCACTCTCCTTCTCTTCAGCCGCATACCTCTCATTATATTTCTTCTTCTGTGAATCGGAGAGCGAACGGAGCTTCATTTTCAGCTCCATGGCGCGCGTGACATACTTGCCTTCCGCGAACCACAGGATCATCTCATCGCACTCTTCGATGCACTTCTGTTTCTGTCCGTTTTTCATATAGAGCTTTGCGAGCTCATAAGCCCACCGCTCCGTATACTCACGCTCCTTATACTCTTTGAGGACCGCAATCTGGTCATCAAGAGCAGCCCCTTCCGCCTTAAGGAGCTTATACTTCAGAATATATCTGGAAGTATCATGAGGTGACAGCTGCTCAAACTCATGATAATAGCGCTTGGCCTCATCATAATCACCTGTGCGGATATTGATCTCCGCAAGCCTGTAAAGCACTGTTTTACTGATGGATGAGCGTTTGTAGGCATACTGAAGAACGCGCTTACTGTCCTCGTAGCGCTTATTTGCCTCATAAATTTCACCGACCATACAGAGTGTCCTCACACTCTTGACATGTCTCCAGTCGATCGTATCGACCACAGCAGCGGCTCCCTTGAAATCGCCGGCTTCTGCCAGACTGTTGATCTGTTCCAGTTTAATTCTGTATTCAGCCTTATCCACTCGTTTCACCTCTTAATTTATCCGGCACGTCTCCCCAATGCTCCGGAAAGATAAATGTTAATGGGCACAAATCCCCATAATTATGACTATCTTAACATACTGCTTTTTCTCTGTCCAGTACAGCGTCTCATCCTTCCGTAAACCGACGCGGCTGCAGGCCTGCCTCGCCCTGCAATTACCGAAGTATATGCAGGTTGGGCCGCTGCTTCGGTATTCCGGAGCCGACTGCAGGCCTGCCTCGTCCTGCAATTACCGAAGTATATGCAGGTTGGGCCGCTGCTTCGGTATTCCCGAGATAGCTGCAGGCCTGACTCTCCCTGCATTTACCGAAGTATATGCAGGTTTGGCCGCTGCTTCGGTATTCCCGAGCCGGCTGCAGGCCTGCCTCTCCCTGCATTTACCGAAGTATATGCAGGTTTGGCCGCTGCTTCGGTATTCCCGAGCCGGCTGCAGGCCTGCCTACACCCGCATTTACCGAAGTATAAGCAGGTTTGCCTGCTGCTTCGGTATTCCGGAGCCGACTGCAGGCCTGCCTCGCCCCGCAATTACCGAAGTATATGCAGGTCCGGCCGCTGCTTCGGTATTCCCGAGCCTACTGCAGGCCTGCCTCACCCTGCATTTACCGAAGTATATGCAGGTTTGGCCGCTGCTTCGGTATTCCCGATCGGTATTCCGGACGCGCCTGAAGGTCCCTCTCCCCATACGCAGTAAGAGAGCTGCCACAGACGACAGCTCTCTTTTAGCTCTTATTGATCTATTATACTTCCCGCATGCTCTGATTGCGAATAAAGCAATGTACGGGAGGCAATCTGTTTATTTGCCGTTAACGGAATCCAGATGCCAGATTTCGTCAACATATTCCTTAATTGTACGATCGGATGAGAACTTACCTGCGCAGGCTGTGTTCATCATGGCCATTCTAGCCCAGCCCTTTCTGTCGCGATAAGCCTTCTCCACTCTCGTCTGCGCCTCCGCATAGGAGCGGAAGTCAGCAAGGATGAAGTATCTGTCTGCCGGGCCGAAACGATTCGTCAGAAGAGAATCGTAGATCGGGCGGAAGAGCTCTGTATCCTTGTCAAATGTACCGTTCACCAGCTGTACAAGCACCTGACGGATCTCATGATCATTATTGAAAATGTCATTCGGGTTGTAACCGCCGTTATGCTCAAAGTTGATGACCTGATCGGAGGACAGACCGAAGATGAATGCGTTCTCTTCGCCGACTTCCTCAACGATCTCGACATTTGCGCCGTCCATTGTACCGATTGTCGGTGCGCCGTTCAGCATGAACTTCATGTTACCTGTTCCGGAAGCTTCCTTGGAAGCCGTGGAAATCTGCTCGGAAACATCTGCCGCAGCGAAGATGATCTCGCCGTTGGAAACCTTATAGTCCTCAATGAAGACGACCTTCAGCTTGTTCTGAAGTGCCGGATCATTATTGACAGAATCCGCTACGGAGTTGATCAGCTTGATGATCAGCTTGGCAACCTTGTAACCCGCGGAAGCCTTCGCACCGAAGATGAATGTTCTCGGATAGAACTCCATATTCGGATTCTCGAGCAGTCTGTTACGCAGGTACATAACATGCAGAATGTTGAGAAGCTGTCTCTTGTACTCATGCAGACGCTTTACCTGTACATCGAAAATCGAATACGGGTCAACATCGATGCCGTTATGCTCCTGAATGTACTCGGCGAGACGCTGCTTATTGCGGAACTTGATGCGGAGGAACTCCTGCTGAGCTCTCTCGTCATCCACATAAAGCTTCAGAGCGGAGATCGTAGACAGATCTGTCATCCACTCTTCTCCTGCATGCTCCGTTACCCAGTCTGCGAGAAGCGGATTGCCGTGGAGGAGGAAACGTCTCTGGGTGATGCCGTTTGTCTTATTATTGAACTTCTCCGGCATCATCTCATAAAAGTCTTTCAGTACGTCTGTCTTCAGGATCTGTGTATGAAGCGCAGCAACGCCGTTTACGGAGTGACCGCCGACAATGGCAAGGTATGCCATGCGGATCTGTCCGTCGTAGATGATACCCATATTGCGGATCTTGTTGTGTACGTCATTCGGATATTTCTCGCGGATCTGGTTTTCAAATCTGCGGTTGATCTCCTCTGTGATCTGATATACACGCGGAAGCAGGCGTGAGAAGAGGTCGATTGGCCATTTCTCAAGAGCTTCTGCCATGATTGTGTGGTTCGTGTAAGCACAGCTTCTCGTGGTGATATCCCATGCTTCGTCCCACTCCATGCCGTACTCGTCCATAAGAAGACGCATAAGCTCAGGTACAGCTACCGTCGGATGCGTGTCGTTCATCTGGAAAGCAGCCTTCTCCGGCAGGTTCTTAAGCGTGCCGTAATGTCTCATATGCTTTGCGAGCGCTTCCTGAAGAGATGCAGATACGAAGAAGTACTGCTGCTTCAGACGAAGCTCCTTACCTGCATAGTGGTTGTCGTTCGGGTAAAGGACCTCTGTGATCGTGCGGGCAAGATTCTGCTGCTCGACAGCCTTGTCATAATGGCCTTTATCAAATGAGGACAGCTCGAAGTCGACGATCGCCTCGGAATCCCAGATTCGAAGTGTATCTACAACGCCGTTCTGGAAACCGAGAATCGGAATGTCGTAAGGTACTGCGCGAACGGAAGAATAATTCTCATAAATGTAATCGTTCTTGCCCTTCTTCGGGTTGAACTCTACACGGGTGTTGCCGCCGAAACGAACTTCATGAGCATGCTCCTGACGCTTCAATTCGAACGGATAGCCGTGTTTCAACCAGTTATCCGGGGCTTCCTCCTGGAAACCGTTCACGATCTTCTGCTTGAACATACCATAGTGGTAACGGATGCCGCAGCCGTATGCATGGTAGCCGCCCGTAGCAAGGGAGTCCATGAAGCAGGCTGCCAGTCTTCCCAGACCGCCGTTTCCGAGTGCCGGATCCGGTTCCTGATCTTCCAGTGCGTTGAGATCGAGACCGATATCGGCAAGCGCATCCTTAACGCCTGCATACTCGCCGAGATTGAGCAGGTTGTTGCCGAGGGCACGGCCAACCAGGAACTCCATGGAGAGGTAATATACGATCTTGGTGTTGTTTGCTTCAAATCTCCGGCAGGACTGCATCCAGTTCTCGATGATATCTGTCTCGATAACGTTGGCTACAGCCTGATAAAGCTCCTGCTGCGATGCATACTCAAGGTCTTTTCTGTAAAGCATCTTAACGGATGCTCTTACCAGGTCCTTGAATTTCTTTTTATCAAATCTGCCGCCTTTCATAAGGCCGGTATTCTTCTTTGCCAAATTTCTTTCCGTCCTTTCCTTTTTCCTTTTACTGCTTCTCGACGCCGAGTGTTACCGGCTCGGAATTGATCTTCCAGTTCTTTGTATAGCCGGCTGTCTCACCAAAGATGAATTCATCGGCCAGAACATCATGGGCAATCGTTTCCTTGTTGTCCAGCATGATCTGCTGAATCTTTTCATTTCCGGAAGCATAGACTTTGATTCTGTCCATGACCTCGAATCCGGCTTCTTTACGCATAGTCTGGATCTTGCTGATCAGCTCGCGCACGAAACCTTCCTCAAGAAGTTCCGGTGTAAGAGTCTTGTCGAGAACGACTGTATTTCTACCGTCGGACTGGGTCTCGAAGCCTTCCGTCTGAGCCATGTCGATCAGAAGATCTTCCTCAGCCAGTGCGACCTCGTTACCGTTAATGTCGAGCTTGATTTCTCCCTCAGCCTTCAGTTCCTTCATCGCAGCCTTGCCGTCGATCTCGGAAAGAGCCTTGCGAATACCGCCAAGGAGTTTACCGAACTTCGGTCCGACAGTCTTGAGCTGCGGCTTAAAGGTGTAATTAATGAAGTTATCGGCATCCTCTGTCAGCTCGACCTTCTTGATGTTCAGCTCATCAACGATGATCTTCTGGAAGAACTCCGGAATGTCGAACGGAGCCTTGACCATCATTTTAGCGATCGGCTGACGGTTCTTGATACCGCTCTCGTTGCGGGCTGCACGGCCGAGTACGACGATCTTGAGAACATGGTCCATATTTGCCTCAAGTTCCGGATCGATCATGGACTCGTCGCAGACCGGATAATCGCACAGATGAATGCTCTCCGGTGCATTCGGATCAATACCCGCTACGATATTCTGATAAATTTCTTCCGTCATGAACGGAATCATCGGAGCCGCGAGCTTGGAAAGTGTGACAAGGCATGTGTACAGCGTCATGTACGCATTGATCTTGTCCTGTTCCATGCCCTCTGCCCAGAAGCGGCTGCGGCTGCGGCGGACATACCAGTTGGACAGGTCGTCAACAAATGCCTGCAGAGCCTTGCCGGATTCCGGAATCTTGTAGCCTGACATATCCGCATCCACCTCTTTGATGGTAGAGTTCAGGCGGGAAAGGATCCATTTGTCAATAACCGCAAGCTTATCGTACTCAAGCTTGTAGTCATTCGGGTTAAAGTTGTCAATATTTGCATACAGCACGTAGAACGCATAGGTGTTCCAAAGCGTGCCGAGGAATCTTCTCTGTCCTTCCACAACGGCCTTGCCATAGAAGCGGCTCGGCAGCCAAGGAGCGGAATTGACGATGAAATACCAGCGGATCGCGTCGGCGCCGTACTTAGCCAGGGCTTCCATCGGATCGACGGCATTGCCCTTGGACTTGCTCATCTTCTGGCCGTTCTCATCCTGTACGAGGCCGAGAACGATAACGTTCTTGAAGCACGGCTCATGGAAAATGAGCGTCGAGATCGCATGCAGCGAATAGAACCATCCGCGTGTCTGGTCGACAGCCTCGGAAATGAAGCTTGCCGGGAACTGTGCCTTAAAGAGCTCCTGATTCTCGAACGGATAATGATGCTGTGCGAACGGCATGGAGCCGGAGTCGAACCAGCAGTCAATAACTTCCGGTACACGGTGCATTGTTCCGCCGCAGTGCGGGCACTTCAGAGTGACTCTGTCGATAAACGGCTTATGCAGCTCGATATCGTCCGGGCAGTTGTCGCTCATTTCCTTCAGCTCGGCCTTGGATCCGATTGCGTGCTGATGACCGCAGTCGTCGCAGATCCATACCGGAAGCGGAGTGCCCCAGTAGCGATCGCGGGAGAGAGCCCAGTCCTGGATATTTTCAAGCCAGTCGCCGAAACGGCCTTCGCCGATGCTCTTCGGGATCCAGTTAATCTTCTTATTATTGGCTACAAGTTCATCTTTGACTGCCGTCATGCGGATGAACCAGGACTCGCGTGCATAATAGATGAGCGGTGTGCCGCATCTCCAGCAGTGCGGATAGTCGTGCTCGAACTTCGGAGCAGCGACCAGAAGTCCTCTTGCGCGGAGATCTTTCAGAACTTCCGGATCTGCGCTGATCGCGCCTTCCTTCATTTCCTTCTCGGTCGGTTTGCAGCGCATGCCGGCGAACGGCGTCTCCTCCGTCATCTTGCCCTGCTCATCGACGAACTTGATGAGCGGCAGATCATAGTTGCGGCCTATTCTGGCATCGTCTTCACCGAATGCAGGAGCAATATGTACGATTCCTGTACCGTCTGTCATGGTTACATAATCGTCACAGGTCACAAAGTGAGCCTTCTTGCCCTGCTGCTCCGCAACCTTGCCGGCACACTCATAAAGCGGCTCATATTCCCTGCCTTCAAGATCCTTACCGACATATTTCTCCAGGATTTCGACTTCGGCGTTCTCGCCGAAGACCTTTGAAATCAGGGCCTCTGCCAGGATATACTTATCCTCCCCGTCCTTGACCATCACATAGGTCTCGCCCGGATTCACGCAGAGTGCACAGTTGGACGGCAGTGTCCACGGAGTGGTCGTCCATGCGAGGTAATAGAAATCACCGTCCTTGGCCTTGAAGCGAACAACGGCAGACTTCTCTTTGAGCGTCTTATATCCCTGAGCTACCTCATGGCTGGAAAGCGGTGTTCCGCAGCTCGGGCAGTACGGAACTACCTTGTATCCCTTGTAGAGCAGGTCTTTGTCAAAAATCTGCTTGAGGGCCCACCATTCGGATTCGATAAAATCATCATGATAGGTGACGTACGGATGATCCATATCTGCCCAGAATCCGACGATATCAGAGAATTCTCTCCACATACCTTCGTACTTCCAGACGGATTCCTTGCACTTCTCGATGAAGGGCTCTACTCCGTACTCTTCAATTGCTTCCTTGCCTTCGATACCGATGATCTTTTCGACCTCAATCTCTACAGGCAGTCCGTGTGTGTCCCAGCCGGCTTTTCTCGGAACCAGTTCGCCCTTCATGGCGTGGTATCTCGGAATCATGTCCTTGATGACTCGGGTCAGAACGTGGCCGATGTGCGGCTTTCCGTTCGCTGTAGGCGGCCCGTCAAAGAACATATAGGTCGGACAGTCTTTGCGCTGGTCGATGCTCTTCTGGAAAATGTCATTTTCTTTCCAGAATTTGGCGGTTTCTTTCTCCCGCTCAACAAAATTCAGGTCTGTTTCTACTTTCTTATACATGCTTTTGGCTCCTTTTCTCGTCAGGTTTAGCCCTATACAAAGTCCCATTATAAAAGGCAAGAGGGAAAATTGTCAAGTCACGTGTTTGCACCGGCGCGGTTGCGCCTCGCCAATTCGACAAAGGCGGGATTTCTTCCTTATTGTATGTAGTTTATTGAAAGGATATCCTATACCAGATATTGGGGAAAACAGGCAAAAAAGACCGCCGCACCAATGTGCGGCAGTCTTTAAAAATCTTTAAAATTCTTTAGAAATACCAGTTTCCCCCGATCTGAACGTACTCGCCAGTCCTGTTGGAACTCCTGAAGTTCAGATACGTGTTGTTTCTCACACCCTTTGTAAGGCAATCTGTAACAGCCTGGATAACGAAGTCATCTACGTTTCCGCCGAGTCTTCTCTGATACAGTGACGGGTCTGAGACCTTCGGTGAGTAGCAGTACTGACCATCCGCTGTGAGCTGTTCAAGTGCTGTTGTTCCGTATCCTCCGTAGTTCGCGTCGGCACGGTTCATAGCTGAACTGATGACCGCCAGAGCACCTTCGTAACCCGTATCATCCTCCTGCGCTACGATCGCCCAGATGAGCTCGAGCTCTTCCTGCGTGTAGTTCGACGGGTCTGTCGGAGAAGCGCCTACCTGAGCTATCGTATCATATCTCGTAAGGTTGTACTTATCGATGATGTTTCCGATCGACTCCTCGTATGTCGGATCCGTTGCGTACCCTTCCAGTCCGATATCGATGACTGTATTCACATCCGTCTCATTTGCGATCTCCGGATGTATGCCGGTCTTAAATGCGGCGTAATCGGAAAGGCATGCCTCGATGTCCTCATATGTCCTCATGGATTCTTCGCCGTAGACATCCTTCTCGCCGTCCCACTGCGGAACGTTTCTCATGGCCGATGTTCCCCGCCACGGGCTCTCCCACCTATCATTCAGCAGTTCCTCATTCATACCGAGGATGTTATTGTCTTCCGGCTGGATTCCGCCGTTCGCCGCTCCGCTGAAGGATAACCATCCCGATTCCTGGATGACCTGTGCGATGACAACCGACGGAAGCATTCCGTACTGAGTCCATTCTTCCTGCGTAGCTGTTGCGAGCGCTTCGATGATCTGCTGCTGTGCAGATTCGTCACCGTTATATGCTCTCTGTCCGATTTCAACAAGCGAACTTGCCTGTGTGGAAGAAGAAGGTGTATCCTCAATCACTCTTACGCCCCAGCAGGTCTTATTATAGTCAACATTTGAAATGATGATACCGGTCGTTGAGGAGGATGCGTTGATCGCCTGTCCGTTGCCGATGTACATAAGTACATGGTACACAGCACCGTCTCTCGCGTAGAAGAGAAGGTCTCCCGGAAGAGCATCCTGTGCCGCAATCTTCGTTCCCACCTCTGCCTGCTCATAAGAACATCTCGGCAACTCAATACCGAACTGGCGGTATATCAGCATAGTAAAACCAGAGCAGTCGCAACCCTCTGTCAGCGACTCACCGCCCCAGACGTACGGATTGCCGAGGAACTGTTCCGAGAACGAGATCATCGCCTGCCTGTCGGCAGTCGTGCTTGCCGAGCGATAACTTACACTCGTCGGAATCTCACGAACAGTCTTCAGTACATAGCGAAATGCCGTATTACTGGACGGTGCAATGATCTGTTTTGCAAGCGTGAGCTTATTCTCTCCCTGCTTCTTAACATAAGCATTGGCCTTTTTCCCTGTAAGCAGATACTGCTTGTCTACGAATCCGCGCACTGTTCCGGACTCTATGTAGACCCACTTGGAGTCCGTATCCTCGATAATATAACAGAGATTGTTCGGATAGAGAACGCCGACGATTCTGTTTTTATATCCCTTACCTTCACGAACATTCAGGAACGAATCACACTTTGCAAGTGCATATTTCTTGCTGATTTTCGCGAAGCCCGCCAACTCAGGGTTGACCATCTTCTGTGTGTATGTTGATGCCGCATTGTAAGCCTGGCCTGTAGTTCTCACGGTATATGTAGCGCGAGGTGTGGGAACCGGAGCTGCATCAACTGTATACGTTACTCTGTAGACTACATCGCCTGTAATCGTTCCGGTGATAGCAGTAAGTCCTGCTGTGTAACCGTTAATCGTCGGTGATTGAATATTGAAGGGCTCACCATAGCGAAGTGACTGGTAGTAAATATCCGCCACGCGATCGCCGTTCATGTTAACATATTCGATTCTTAGCGTGTACTCTTTCTTGTCCGCAGCGTCCGTTGGTTTTGGTGTAGCTGTAGGCTTGTCCGTTACCTTAGGTTTACCTGTAGGCGTAACCGTAGGTGAAACTGTCGGTTCTCCGGAGATCGTCGGTGTAACAGTACCGCTCGGTGTGATTGATTCCGTCACTTCGGGAGCAACAGAAGAATCTGTCATCGATTCGTCCGCCGGCGTAGGTGTTGTTGTCGTTTCCTGGCTTGTATCTGAACTATCATCTACCGTAGACGAATCCTGACCACTGTCACTGCTTGTCGTATCCTGACTGCTATCCGGATCAGTCTGTCCTGAACCATCCGTCGTCCCAGTTTCTTTAGGTGTTGAAGAATCCGGCTGTTCATCGCTGGTGGCATCTGACGTGCCTCCTCCGCTCCCTTCTTCGGAATTGGCAGCAGGTGCATTTTCTCCCTCGTCATTACCCTGCTCGTTTCCAGCTTGTGTCTCATTATCCGGCACGCTCACAGCATTATTGAACTGTTCATCCGAACCAACTGCGGCATCCGGACTTGTCGTTCCGTAAATAAGCGGCTCTTCGCTTACCGGAACATCCCCCACAAATGAATCAGACCAGGTCTGAACCGGATTCAGGAGAGCTATTGTCATAACGCCCGCCATGACAACGCTTGTTATCTGTTTTCTCCTCCTGTTCAAGCTTCGTACCTCCCCTGACTTGAATATACTCCTGTCGGTAAGTATCGTATGGGCATATTACGACACTTAGATAGATAATCAAATTATAGCACAGGAAATATAGAATGTCATCTAAGTGATTTACACTTTTCGTGTGTTTTTTGTGAACATTTGTGCCAATTAAGGCAATTTCCCGACACAACTAACTCTTTTTGCTTCGCTTCCGCATATTACTCTGCTTTATATAATATGCAAATGTTGAAAGACGCTCAATATACGACTATCGGAATATGTTTATTTGCCGATGTAAACACAAGGGCGTCAGCTATATATAATGACAACGACCTTTACATCTATTCATCAATGAATTTATTGCCTGTCATTATCCATCCGCCTCTGCAATAACTAAATTTTTATATTCTTGACCATACAATCGACCTTTCTACTGTGCACCATCAAATACAGACCCCAGACTCATTGTATTGTCAGGTTAAATAATACTCCCCTTTCGCAGTACTTAATAAAGTGGGCGATAATAACCTGATTTTGTAGTTAAACACTCTGTATTTGGCGCATCTGCCTTGAAAATGTGCCTATTTTCAGCAAATTCTGTCATTTTTACTGGCATCTTGGATTTTTGAAAAAAGAGGTCAGAAAACCCAGACATATAGTATTGAATACTGTATAATAGTACTGTATATAGATGTGATTTTATATCAGTTCCGGACTATATTCGAAGTATCCCGCGACCTATAAATACCATTATCGAAGACAACGGGCGTGAAGGTCCTGACCGCTAACTCACAAACTTTCTAAATAACAATTCCACATCGTAGTATTATCTATTGCGATATTTCAGAATTATACAATTTCTTCATATATTTTTGACTCAATTCAGAATACACATTTAGCAAGCCTTTAATATCTTCCAGTGATATACTGTTCATTTTAAAAATCATGGCGTAGTCCTTTGCATACTCTTTATCATCTACCAGAGATAAATCTTCAACAGATAAAGGACACATATATGAAAACGTATTTCCTGTCAGCCAGATATCATACCTTTCGTCATTGACATCTATTTTTAATTCATTATCATCAATCTCACGTTTTATCGTCCCAACAATTTCTTTCTCATGATTAATATGATATACAACAGACACTTCTTTCTCAAGATCACGAATCTCCCATCCAACACTCCCGCCATTGTACTCAACCGAATTAAATCCAATGTCTTCAAGCAGCTCATTCTTTACAGCATACTCCAATTGTTGCGTGACCGTTCCTCTCTCGTAGACCTCGGCGAAGGAATCGTAATTATTCTTAACGCATCCAATCAATAATACTACGCAAACAACCAGACACACAGTTACAATTCTCTTCAAGCCAAATCACCTCTTTCCAAGCGTGAGAATTTTGTTCCTGATTGCTTTAAGTTTATGTTCCCATACAAAGCTATCTACTCACTTTGTACCGGGTATACAATCCAATATATAATGCATCCTTTAAGTGCTATCCATATTCTTATAGTTACAATCTACAAAGTATTCAAACGCTCCGAATACCTGATTATCTTTCTCCGAAAGTATTCGCAAGCCTCCGACTCCGTATCGAAAGTCTTGAGACCGGTTTTATGCCCACGTTCACTGTAATACACTTCCCATTTGCCTTCTTCCTCTGTTAAACACAACTTTTCATTCGGAAGAGTTTTGTTCATAATGGCATATAGATCATTCGAAATACTATATTTCTCCAAGTCTCTTTTTAATTCATCTATTGTCATCTACTTCACCCTCCTTATTATTCCCGCTTCCAGTAAATCATCCACTGACTCCGGAAGCTTATACTGAATACCGCCTCCGGGCTGATCGAACCAGGGCGCCACTTCGCTTGACTGTACTTCTAAAGGTGACTGCACTTCAAACACACTATAGGGTTTCTGATCAGTTCCCGGTGCAACCGACCTCATTTCATACGGGGTACCTTCAGGTGACGTGTATGTACCAAAATCAGATCCATATCGGTCAATGCGTGTGCCTTCCGGAAGCACTGTTGTTGTCACCTCGCCGGCAGCACCATCGTTCGGAGGCCATATTGTTTCACCTGTATTTTGATTATAATACTTTGGATTGTCATATACCGCCTTATGCTCCATATATTGATCATATCGAGGTTTATTACAATCATCCCATTTACTTATCTTTGAGGTAAATGTTTTATTTGCAACCTCGCCGGCAGCAATAATCCCGGCAAGGCGACCAAAATCTTCCGATGTAAACGGCGTTATTATTTTTTCTGTAACAACACCGGTCCCTACGGTAAGGATTGTTTTCCCAGTAAATTTCGCTGCCCCCTTGATTATGTCAGGCACACTACTATGCAGCAAAGCCTTGGCATTACCTTTCAGCGCCAGAGTTATTCCTTTTCCAGACAGGGGATTGACTGAACCGGCTTGTACCGCTGCCTGAGTCCCAGCTCCTGCGAATGCGAACCCCAAACTCATGGCTGTACTGGCAGAACCCCAAATGTCATATACTGTCTGGTTTCCCATAAAGACAGTATCCCGCAGAAGGTTAAAGGATTTTGTCTGTGCATCCCCCTTTAACCCATAATAGATATCCTGCCCCGCTTCTCCGAGATTGCTGGCTCCATATGCCACGGCGCTTACACCCGCCGCAACCACAAGCGGTGTTGCTGCCCCTCCGGTACAAATAATTGCAGCTGCACCAATCGCCATCGTTCCTATTGCAGCTGCTGCATCCCAGAAGCCTTTTCTTGCACGTTCCTCAGCCGCAGCTTTTTCCGCCGCAGCAATCTCTGCCTCTATTTTAGACGCAATATTCTCATGTGCATCTGCAATCTGCTGCATGTTATCTGAATAATACTGTACACTGGCTCCGTAAGACTCTTGAAGAGTCCTGAACGCATCCAGATTTGCTATTTTTCCGGCTGAGTAATTGTTAACACTGATTGTGCCGGCGCTTTGCGCACTTATTATGGACAGCACACTTTCCAGCATTCCATTGATATTAGCGCAATCTCCGAGATGTGACGCCTCATATGAGCCGGTACTCTGATTAAGGTTCGTTGTTGTTTCCCGAATAGCGTCATAATTGTTCGAGACACTTTCAGTAGACGGTAGTGCCGAAGCAAACAGGTCACTGACAGAATACAATATATCTGATAAGGAGCCGACTTCTCCGGCAAAGGCTTCCATATTTCCCTCTACCCGTTTTTGAACCTCTTCCAAAGATTCCTGTGTGATATGGGCGTCATCAGAGCCATCAATTTCCGTAAATCCGCTCTCGTAGACCATTGCCCGGTCAGCCAGTTCTGAAACTGCCTGTCCAATCACTCCCACAAGAGTGCCATGCACTTCATTTACATAAATGAGAACTTTGCAACAAAGTTCTACTAAAAGTTCCATGGGTGTCATGAATATATGGGATGTTTGTTGATAGTGCCCAATTTATCAACCCGATTCAGCCTTGAAATCACTGAAAATATGTGAAATATGAACACATTTTTCTCTTGCCTTCACCTGCTGCAAGTGGTATATTTAGCGTAACAGTTACACTAAATATAGGAGGGTGTATGTACCTCAATACCACAGTGAAAATCCCTGAAATCAAAGGGAAGATCATCTTCAAGAAAAAGAGCGGGACCACCTATGTGCAGTATCAGTATGGCAGCGAGTACAAAAGTGAAAGAAAATACGCTGTCCCATTGAGGGTCATAGTGGGGAAGAAATCCGAGGACGATCCATCCCTGATGATTCCAAATGAAAAGTTCCAGATCTATTTCCCGGATGTCGAGCTCCCCGACGAACTCCCATTTGCTTACCGGAGCTGCTGTCTCAAGATCGGCACATGCGTCATCATCCGGAAAGTACTCGATGAATACAGGCTGCAGCAGATGCTTAAAAAGCTGTTCGGCGATGACACAGGGCTCATCCTTGACCTCATAGCGTACCTGATCATTGAAGAGGAAAACGCAGGCCAGTATTATCCGGACTTTGCCTTCACCCACCCCCTCTTTTCTGAGAAAATGACGATCTACAGTGATTCCAAAGTGAGCAGGCTCCTGAACTCGATCAGCAAGGACCAGTGCATAAGCTTCCTGGATGATTGGAACAAGAACCGTGACCACAGGAGCCGGATCTACATCTCTTATGACTCTACCAACAAGAACTGTGACGCCGGGGATATCGATATCGTCGAGTATGGGAAAGCTAAGGACGACAAAGGCCTCCCCGTATTCAACCTTTCTATTGCGATGGACAAGACGAACCGCGTCCCCCTCTTTTACGAGGAATACCCCGGTTCTGTCACCGACGTGTCCCAGTTCACCTTCATGGTCGATAAGGTCATTGAGTATAACTATAAGAAGATCGGCTTCATCCTCGACCGTGGATACTTCAGCAAGGATAACATCCGGTACATTGATGAGAATGATTATACTTTCATCATCATGTGCAAGGGCCGCAGGTCGCTTGTGTCCTCGCTGGTCCTGGACAATCAGGGGTCTTTTGAAACAAAGCGGGATGCAGCGATCCGCGCCTATAAAGTCTACGGTACCACGGTCATGGCAAGGCTTTATGAGGATGACACGAAGGACAGATATTTCCATATCTACTACAACCCGTCCAAGCAGGCCGGCGAGCGGGAGCTCCTGGAGCAGAGGATTGAAAAGCTCCGCCAGTTCATGGACAAGCGCGTAGGGAAGGAAGAAAAGTTCGGCAAAGCCTACCAGGACTACTTCCATCTTCATTACAGCAGGAAGGGGGTCTTCCTTGGAGCCGATGAGCGGGCCGATGTAATAGAGGAACAGCTGCGGCTGTGCGGTTATTTCTGCATCATCACATCGGAAAAGATGACGGCTTCACAGGCACTGATCCAGTATAAGGGGCGGGATATCTCCGAGAAGCTCTTCCGCAGCGACAAGACCTTCATAGGTTCCCGGAGCGAGCGGATACAGTCATCACGCAGTATGTCATCCAAGATATTTATCGAATTTGTGGCTCTGATCGTCCGCAACCGGATCTACAACCTCCTTAAAGAGCAGATGATCCGGATGGAATCGAAGCAGAAATACATGACCGTCCCCGCAGCGATCCGGGAGCTTGAGAAGATCGAGATGGTCCGCCGGAATGGCGGGCGCTATAAGCTGGACCACGCGGTCAGGGAGGAGCCGGACGATGGCGAGGAAGAAATCAACTGAATCAATTGATGCCGAGATCACAAAAATAAAGTCTGATATGTCAAAACTGCAGGACAGGTATAACAAACTGGCAGACAGGCTCAAGAACCTGGAAGGACAGAAACGTCGGATTGAGACCGACACCATAATGGACGCTTACCTGAGAAGCAGCAAAAGTTTTGCTGAAATCATGACGTTTCTGAATCCCTGACAGCATTTAGTGTAACTTTTTTGCAAAGTTCACATTAATCATTTAACGTATCTCCCTTCCATCCGGATTGAGAATGATTCCACCTTACTTTTTCGCTTCGTTCCACTCAGCCGGCGTTATCTTCCGAAACCCGCCTGCGGAAATCGCCAGATTAAGATTGTTCACCATTGTCTCTTCTTCCTCGTCAGCATATCCTCTTACAAGCACTTCCGCGACATCTTCGTTATTAAAATAGCAACGGCATCCCCCAGAAAGCCTTCCGGATACGTGCATCCACCGTACTCAAAATACACATTCTCGCCATCCAACTTCATGGCGATCGCCCTCGAAATAATCATGATTCTTTTCTTCCCGCCGTTTAAAAGGACGAATGAACCAACCGGAAGAAATTCTACATTTTCTATTTCCATCAATTAAGCTCCTCCCCACCGAAACAATTTGTCGTTTAATTGATAAAGTTCTCTATTCGTGCGCAAAGAACATTAATCCTACTCGCAAGACTCCCAATCAGCCCCTGCAGATTACTCTCCTCATTTTGCAGCCTCGCAAGCTCCAGATTCATATCGTCATGAATACGGTCAACTTCCAACCCATATGATAGAGGTCAACTTCCAACCCATATGATAGAATAGCGGCTGAAAGCTCGGAGATCTCTGCCTGATATTCCGTGAACTTGTTTCCCTTCCAATTTTCCACGGTTGCAAGATTGATTGTCCTAGTGGACATTGCAACGAGGCCATCCTTGACCCCATCAACCTGCTTGACCGCATATCGCAGCCTCTGTATTTTGTCTCCAACTGCCATTAACTGGTTCTCATAAGAGTATTTCTCTCTGTAGGCAGCAGACCTCTCATTCACTAATGCATCAAGTTCACTCATTTCTCTACCCCTCCTTAATCCCAGATGGCATCTGCCTTCTCGTAATTACGCCTGTTCCGGTTTCGCTCGGCTTCATCCTTGAGGTTTTCCAATAATGCATACAGGCGACCCTCTTCTTCCTCTATGACACTGCTGCTCATCGCATGCAGGATTTCCACATAGCGGCGGGCTTCTTCGGCGCGGGCGTGCTCTTCAGGGTCCTCTCTTAGCGTCGGGAGCAGTTCGTCAAAGATGTTCATGAGTCGCACTTCGGCAATCTCCTTCTCCTGACAGGCATCATCGTATTCTTGTAGCAGCCGTTCATATGTTTCAATTTCTCGTGTGATATCTTTCATACATCTCCCGTTTTGAATTGACCTAAGTTGTCAATAGAATATCTTAAACTTGGATTTGCCTCAAACCAGTCTCTGAGAAATATTTCATATAGAAAGTTTTTCTTTGTATTATTAGAATCATTTGACGAATATATTAATTTCTTATTTTTTACGCTATATTTATAACAATACCATTCTGAATTCTCTTCTTGCTTGTTAACTCTATAATAAACATCCATCTCCTTCGTATCAGTATAGAAGCTAATTCTTAGTTCAGCTCCCTCTTCACAATATTCATCTTTATAACGTTCATAATATTGCCCTTCATTAATATAATAGCCCTCATTATCTCTTCCACGATTATCTAATTGTCTCATATTAGAAAATAATCCCTTAACTTTTCCGATACTACTCAATTCAAAACGTTCATGTACTCTTGAATAGTACATCTGGTCAAACACATTTTTCTCTCGAATAAAATTCATATAAATAAAAGAACTAAATAGAGTTATGAGAACTATCCCGATTATAATAGCAATACTTTTTTTCACTTAATATCCTCCAGTGTAGGAGATTCTGCCTCAAGATTCTTAATAAATCTAAATGTGTCTGGCGCTTCTCTTTTTAAACATTCCATAGCATAATTATCATCCTGAAGCAGCCCTGAAAGTCGTTTTATCTCTTCTAAATCACGAGTGCTTGAAGCAACATTTATCTGACGGTACAGTTCAGGATACACTAACTCCGAGTATATTTTCTTTTTAACTACATCTAACCCAGTATCTTTCAAAAAAAGTGTTGCTCTTGAACTACCATTTGCCAACTCATCATAATAGTAATTTACAGCCTCAAAGTATGATATTTTTTTATTTTTCATACGGCTTGTAATATTTTCCGCATCTAAATCGGAAATATAATCATCCCCCCCAAATGATGGAGGTGGCATAAGCGTTGCATCCCCCAACCAACCTGCATAATCAGCAACGCCTTCGTCATCTGTGTGAAGAAAAATATTCGATCCAATTCCATCTCTATGAAAAGATGGTTCTGATGCCATAATAGCACTTGTTGTGATTTGCTGATGTGCAAAATCACCTTTATCAAGAAAATCTCCGTATTGATTATTCCATATGCGAAGAAACTCTTCCTCCTCTTTTTTTACTTTTTCTTCTTCAGTCTCCGTTCCATCTACGCTTTTATATTGATGCCTCGTTTGTTTATCAAACGTTTTTTTCCATCTTTGAAAATCCCCATACCTGCCGGAATCCTTGATCTCATCTACGGAACTTGGTAACCAATAATTATCCGGAGCGCCCGCAATGACATGCTGAACCCTCACTTTATATCGTAACCAACCATATTCTTCTTTACCAATCCCCAAGATATCAACATAGTATTCTTCCTCAGTCTTTCCATCAAATGCAATTCCGCTAACATCATCCCAAAAAGTTTTGGAATCTATACTTATAATCAATATCTTTTGGGGATCATCATCATAATACAAACCTCCCATCAATCTGACAAATAGCCAATCCAACTCCGACTGAGGTGCATTTGGGTTATTCTCTTTCAATTTTGCATATACTTTAAGCATTATTTCGCATGTTCTATCATCAAACCCGAACTGTTCTTTTATGTTTTTTTTGAACAAATAAACCGCTGCAAGTTCAGTATCGACAGAAACAATCCCCATCCGCCATGATTCACCATCGCTGTGAAACCCATCGCCAGAGAAGGAGCAGGAAATTACATTCAGACCTTTTTGAGCAGATCCTCTAATTGCCATTCCTTTTGAAAAAAGGCTCTCTGATCCAGACTCAATCTCATAATATGTCCTTTCTTCTTTTTCCCAGTGATCATACTCTTTTTGATGCCAATAAGACTTTATCGTATAGTAGCTATACATATTTCGGTAATAGTTACCCAAGAGAATCGCCTCAAAAGAAAAACCGAGTGAGCGATTTAAGTAATCTTCAGCTTTGGCATCTGCCTCTTCCTTATTTTTTTTGCTCTCTTCCTTCCCATGATCAATTTCGTTTGAATCAAGAATCTTACTCGTTGCACTTACAATAGATTTCAAGGATTCACAGTCAGATATATCCGCATCATTTGCATACTCCAATGCGTCCAATACGGCCTTATAGTCAAGCATATGTTCTTTGATACCGCTAATAGACACCGATTTTAAGATTCCCTCATCCAGAAAACTATTCACAGCATTTCTTACAGTCGTAATGGATTGATTGTCTTTTTCTAAATGCGATCTATAAGAATCACAACGTCTTTTGGTCAATGCAGGATCAAGATAATATCCCATATCAATCGCCCTCCTCTTTTAAATGCACCAGTTCAATTCTCAGGGATTTTAGTCTTTCTTCTGCTCGTTCTTTTTCAATTCTAAGATTATCCTGAATCTGGCTTAGCTGCTCCTCTCCTACGCCCCTCATCTCCAGATATCGCTTTTCCAGATCTTCAAGCGTTGCAAGAAGATCTTTATCTTCAACTCTGTACACATCCCGTCTGCCGACAATGTATTTATATTCATCTTCTATAATCTGCTGAAATCTTTGTTCTTCCACTTTTAGTGAGTTTTCAGCCCGTTCAATCTCATCATATCGAGACGTGACAGCTTTCATTTCATCTCTGACAGTATCTATTCTATCCATGACCGTTCTCCCACAGTCTCATTTTTCATTCCATGCCCCGGAATCCACAAGTTGTGCCATCGTGGCATCTAACACACCAAATGAATGTCCCACACTGCGAATATTCTCCCCATCATTATTAAGCGCATCCCCTAAACAGACAAACGCCGTCTGTTCGCTGTTAAATGCAGCCTCACACTCGTTGTCTGCCGTAAGGGTGCTGCTCCCAATGCCCGGAGTCAATATACCTTTTTCAAAACGGCCTGCACTTATAATACTATCTGCATATTCCGCTGTAGTACATTCATTAATGTTTATATCACCATTAGACATATGCTCACCTCGCTACTTTCTTCATTTCTCAGCCACCCCGACACCCGTATCCTCACATATTTCCTTCAAGTATGCTCCGGATTCGTCCATTAGGCTGTCCTGCAGCCGGCTGTTTATCGATTCCTATCTTCTTCACCGCACATCCCCCACTCCAGTGAAGCATTGCACGCTATTTTTATAACAGAATCATTTTCCCCCAAGCGATAAGATATCTTATCGGAACCGCTTCGCAGACCCGATAATCATAATCTGCCACAATAGAAAAGATTTACACACTACTTAGTTATCTGCTTTCCTACTACTATCCTTTCAAAAACATCAACACTAAAACGAACTCCATTGTAGGAAATTATGCTTATAACGCGCTCATTTACTTTTGACATTGCAACATACGCTTCAGGATACTTGAATGAAATAATATCTTCTATACTCCACACAAGATTTCCTTTTTCGTCCACCGCTATAACATTATTGTCTGGCACTTCATCGTCATCCATATACATAAAAACTCGTAAATCGTCAAGTTTTATCACAGTGTCTATATTGTATTCGTATTGTTTTCCACCCTTAAGAAAGACTATCTTTTTATTTTCCATCCGTTTCACTTTCCTATTAATCTTTCATTTGTAAAATTACTCGCAGGTAGTCTCTTACCCATTGTATCATACTGCAAGCCGCCACCGGTTCCCCATCCCTCTACACTGTTTGCTATACCTGCATTAAGGTGTGCTTTCGAATCTACTTTAACATCACAGATATGCGTTGGAGTCTTGGGCAGGGCGTACTTATCAGCTATTTCCGCACTTGAGAGACCTGCGACATCTTTTTCACGCATCAACCATCCACCAAGCTTATTTGAAGTTCCATCTTCATTATAAGTATACGTTCTTACATAATGTTCATTTCCAGCTTCTACGATTCGCGTCTCATATGAAGGATCATAGGGTGGCTTATCATACCCTCTGTCAAGCCACTCCTGATTCGCAGTTTTCGCATCTCTTACCTCGATTACTTTCTGATCTCCGGTATTGATCTCTTTTTTTGCATTACTTGAATTATTCCCGGAATATAATTTACGGGCAGTTAAACTTGCTGCAAGTATGCCTGACAACCGTCCGAAATCCTCCGACGTATAGGGCGTCACAATTTTCTCAACAACTGCCCCGGTTCCACCTACAACTGCTGTTTTAGCGGCAGCCGTTGCACCGGTCTTGGTCATATTAACCAAACCGCTTTTAAAAAACGTTGTTGCTCCTGTCTTAACAGATCCCACCATACTTGATATCGTTAGAGGATTGGCTTCCCCGGCTGCAACCGACGCCTGTGCCCCAGCACCTGCAAAAGCAAAGCCAAGACTCATCGCAGTACTTGCTGATCCCCAGATATCATATGCTGTCTGATTTCCCATAAAAAGGGTATCTCGGACTGGGTTAAACGCTCTTGTTGCCGCATCCCCATTCAATCCATAATAGATATCATGCCCGGCTTCGACCAGATTACTTGCCCCATATGCCATGGCACTTACTCCTGCAGCAACCACAAGCGGCGTTGCCGCACCACCGGTACAGATAATCGCAGCTGCACCGATTGCCATTGTTCCGATGGCCGCAACTGCATCCCAGAATCCTTTTTTTGCCCGCTCCGCCGCTGCTTCTGCTTCTATTTTAGCGGTTATGTTCGCCTGAGCCTTCTCTATCACCTGTACATTTTCTTTCTGGTATCGCCGGCTGTTCTCATAAGCTCCGGCGAGCGTCCGGAACGCATCAAGTTCATAAACCTTGCCGGCTGTGTAACTGTTGACGTTGATCACGCCGCCAGCCTGGAAATTTATAACAGAAAGAACGCTGTCAAGGATCCCGTTTACATTGGCACAATCCCCCAGGTGTGCCGCCTCATAAGAGCCAGCCGTCTCGTCAAGGTTGTACATTACTTGCCGGGAAGCGTCGTAATGGTTCGAGACGTCACCGGTTTCCGGAACCGCTGCAGGATAAAGATCGCTTACCGATCCAAGGATTCCGCTTAATGCGGACACTTTGTCTGCAAATGTCTCCATGCTCGCCGTGATTCGATTCTGCGCCCCCTCAAGGGCATCCTGAGAAATATGCGCTTCATCTGAGCCGTCAATTTCCGCAAATCCGCTTTCATAGACCGCAGCCCTGTCGGCAAGTTCCGATATGGCCTGTCCCAGCGACGCCACGAGTATACCGTGCACTTCGCTGACATATGAGCTCACCGCGTCCGCAGTCTGCCCCTCGAAGCCGTCCGTGGCGCAAAAGCTCTCCACGGCAGGAACAACACCGCTAAGCCCGTCTGAATAAGAAGAAGCAGCCATCATGACTGCCTTCCTCATACCAATTACCTCCGGCATCTTTATTTCATATCCCATATGCACCCACCTTCTCCTGCCGCTTGGCGGTGAAACCGTTTCCACATGCCACATAAAGGCATCTCTCCGGTCATCATTATTCGAGCGTCACTTTCAGCACATCCCGGTCTTCCTTAATAAGCGCCTCGCCGGCGCTCATAATCTTGTCGCTGTCCCTCTGCAAGAGAGCCGCATATGCGTTCATTGTATTCTGCAATTTCTCGAAACACTCTTTATAATTCTTAAGGACTTCCGAATTGCCTGTTATGTTCACATTTTCACATTTAACTGCTGCAAGGGCATCTCCGCAGCCCTTCATCGCCTGCGTCCCGCTTCTCAGCTGCTCTTCATTCAGCTTAATCATTTAATGCATCTCCCTTCCATCCGGATTCAAAATGATTCCCCCTTACTTTTTCGCTTCGTTCCACTCAGCCGGCGTTATCTTCCGAAACCTGCCTGCGGAAATCGCCAGATTAAGATTATTCACCATTGTCTCTTCTTCCTCGTCCGCATATCCCCTCACAAGCACTTCCGCAACATCTTCGTTATTAAAATAAGCAACGGCATCCCCCAGCAGACCTTCCGGATACGTACATCCACCATATTCAAAATACACATTTTTTCCATCCAGCTTCATGGCGATCGCCCTCGAAATAATCATGATTCTTTTCTTCCCGCCGTTTAAAAGGACGAGTGAACCAAGCGGAAGAAATTCTACTTTTTCCATTTCCATATACGTCTCCTTTTTACAAGCTACCCCCTTATCACTAAAGTTCACATTGTGAACTGATACCCGTCATGCTCTCAATTCATTCTCCTGCAAACATGGCACTCATGCTCAGTCCGGATAGTATGGAGCCGTTCATTTTACGGAATCCTTTTCCCATCTTGATCACCAAAATGGGGCTTGCCACTCCTCCTGTACAAATAATCGTAGCCGCTCCAATCGCTTTTTTCCCCACCAGGCTGACAAAACTCTGCTCTTTCTTATTAGCGTTTTTTTCCTTACTTTTCGAGGAAATGGTCTTGTGTGCACTCGTGACATTGCTGCTGGAACTAAACTGCTCACTCGTTTCAAGCGACTTCTGAAGGGCTTGAGCCTCTTGCATCTCTGAAATCTTGCCAACGGTATAGGTACATGCCTCAATAGTGCCTTTATCTTGTGCATTGATAATCGCCTGTACACTGTCAAGAATGCTATTGACATTTGTGCAGTCTTCTGCATGTTGATTTTCATACGATCCGACTTTTTCATTCAGATCGGTCGTCATGACACGGGCAGTTTCATAATATCCTGAAATATTCCCGGTTTCCGGCAACGAAGCCGAATAAATATCACTCACACAGGAAAGGATGCCATTCAGGCAAGACGCATAGTCGGCAAATTGATCTTTGTTCGCGTTTAACCTGGCTGGAACCGTCGTCTCCAATGTTTCCTGCGTTATGTGCGCTGAGTCAGAACCATCTATATCTATATACCCGCTCTCATAAACCATAATTTTGTCTCTTAGTTCTATAACAGCCTGTTTGATGGCTCGTTCTGTCTCCCCATATACCTCACTGATATAATATCGAATTGCGTCCGCTGTTTTTCCCTTCAATCCGTCGGATTCCGTCACCCTTGCTATTGCAACTCTTGCATTTTCAATCTCGTTCGCATAAGAAGCGCCAATCTCCTCAATAGTTCTTCTCATGGCTATAATTTCAGACATTTTTATTTCATATCCCATGTGTACAATCACCTTTATTTCAGAACCGATTCATCTTCCTGTATCAATGCCTCGCCCGCACTCAAAAATCGGTTGCCGTCACTTTTCAGTAGTGAAGCATATGATTCCATCACACTTTGTAACTTTTCAAAACACTCTTTATAGCTTTCAAGCACTTCTGAATTTCCTGTCAGGCTTGGTATATTGGTCCTTATCGAAAGAATGTTATCCCCGCAACGTCTCATTGCTTCAACACCTGCCTGCAATGGTTCTTTCTTTAGTTCTATCATCGAATTTCCCATCAGGTTACTAATGAAGAACATATCAACAATCGTAAGTGAACCTATTCCCGAAAGTACAGAAAAAGCTTTTCTTCCGGTTCCATAACTTTCGTCCAGAAGAGAGGAAACGCCCAACTGAGTCAGGAGCGTACCGAGCCTGTACCGACCTATTCCGTCATAATTTTCCACTATTCCGTCCAATGTATAATTCAGGTTTCTTGAAAAGTCCGATTGATCCGTGCCGTCAAAAGAGTCTAAATCTTCACTAATTCGCCACGCATACGGATCATGCTGACCAATAACGCTCCCTTCCATCTGATGACCCTCTACATCGGCCTTACAAAAATCTCGAAGTCCGGGACTGCCTCCAAGCAACATGCCTATAATGGAATCCTTCGGATAGTGGTTATATAGTTTTTTTTCGATATCCAGATAGCCTGCTGCATATTTCTTTTTAAAATCATCATTATTTGCGGGTCCATCATAGGCATCTATCCGTTTCACACGGTCCCGCGTAGAAATATCCGACATGACATATGCAGATGTTACATCATTTGCAGCTTTTGAGTGTCCCGCAAGATAAATGTTTTCTACAGTTGTATTTTCCAGATAATCCCTGGACATTTTCTGCGCAGTCGTTCCATTTTTCGTATAGGCCAATTCAAAGTCTTCATCCCAGCCTAGCTGCGTACCATTCGTTCCCCGCATGGCGACGACTGATGTATCGCTTCCAATCTTGATGGTCAGTGCCGCCCACTGGCCATCACCAAATTGAAATTTCTCCTCCCCGTTTTGCCAGTATTTGCGGCCGTTTAATGCGGCCATATCCGTTATGATGCAATTCTTGTATCTGGGATTCTGGGCTAGCGCCTTTAAGAACCTGGTATTATTATCCTTCTCTGATGAATTCTCACTTAATTTTTTGGCAAATTCACTTACTGATACTTCACCTTCCGGCCACTCTACATCTTCGTAACGCATGTAAGATAATTGAGAGAACACAAGCCCGTCTACTTCATTGTAATTCTCTGTGCTGAGCTGGTTTGTGTTTTTCTTTATGTATGTTATAATATTTCCATCTGCTCCGGCCATTTTTTATTTCTCCAGATTGTCAAGCGCTTTTATGACATCTTCAATTTCCGCGGCTGCACCATGATCAAGCACCGTAATTGTTTCTACTCTGTCTTTATACTGAATATCAGCTGATATTCTATATCCAAGGCTCTGCAATTCATTAATATAATTAAAAATAGATTCGCCAAGGCGCTCATTATCCATATCGTTAACCTTTATTGCGATTTCAATTACAAGCTTATCCTCAGCTCTTTTATATTCTTCAAAATCATCGCTTTTTTGCTGATTTTGATAAAAGCTATAGTCTGTCTCAAAGCTAACAAGCTGCCAGCCTTCTTCATTCATAGAAATATCGTTAAGTTCGTTTCTAACCTGATCTTCATAAAAAAGGTTTTCATAATTATCTGCCATGTTGGTCCCATCTCTGAAGATTTTTACTGTGAATTCCTCCTGCATTGCACTTGAAAACACCGTCATCTCATATATATGATCCCTGAAAATATCACTGCCAAGGTTTTTGCTTTCAACAGAACGAATCTCAAAGTCACCACCATACTTCTCTTCCAGATTCTGTATGACAATCTTCTCTGCCTTGCTCTTGCCGACTTCGCCGCTTCCGCATCCCGATGATGCGAGCATAACTGTTGACATCATAAGCAAAAATGCTTTTCTCGTATTATCAATACCACCCATACCCATCACTCCTTGTATATATCTATCACGACAATTCCAAGATGCCTCGACCCTGCTCCGGAATGTTCCGTGGTTTAATTAAAGAAGTTCTCTATCCGTGCGCAAAGAACATTTATCCTACTCGCAAGGCTTCCAATCAGCCCCTGCAGATTACTCTCCTCATTTTGCAGCCTCGCAAGCTCCAGATTCATATCGTCATGAATACGGTCAACTTCCAACCCATATGATAGA